>JAGQHB010000017.1 GCA_020432045.1 Dehalococcoidia bacterium
ACCCCCGCGCCGCCAACCCCGACACCACCGCCCGCCCAGTCCTCTTATTCGTTCGGCGGGTTCACCGGGAGCTGCGCAGGTGATGCTGCCATCCTCAACTTTAGCAACGTGAACACCGCGACGACCATCACCGGCAGATACACGGGCCCGACACCTTTCGATGTTGCTCCGGTTTCTATCGGACCGGGCATCGCCACCGCCGGGCAGGTGACATTTCCGACGGTGAGCCCTCTCACGCCCGGCACCTACAGCTTCACGGCCTTCGCGAACGGTTCTCCGGTCGCCTCCGGCTCCGTCAACATCACCTGCTGATCGCTCCTCGCTATCCTCCATTTCATCGTTATGCCACGCCTGGCATATTGGCGCGACCACGAACACTCCCTAGGATCGATCTATTCCCGGGACGCCGCCCGGCTACAGGAGTGTGTGCCTCATGGCAGATGGCAACGGGACCCTTGCTGAAAAGGGTTTCACTGGCAAGTTCCTCAACGTAAACCTCACGACGGGTGAGATCTCCGTCGAGCGCCCTGACGAATCCCTCTACCGCCGCTACCTCGGTGGATACGGTATCGGCGCCCGCATGCTCTGGGATCGCGTCCCCGTCGGCGTCGATCCCCTCGGCCCCGGCAACATGCTCGGTATGTTCGCCGGCCTTCTCACCGGTACGCCCCTCTTTGGCCAGCGCTGGCAGGTTGTCTGCAAGAGCCCGCTCACCGGCGGCTGGGGTGATGCCAACTGCGGCGGTGACTTTGGCGGCATGATGAAGCTCGCTGGCTGGGACGGCTTCATGTTCTTCGGCAAGGCCGAAAAGCCCGTCTACCTCGTCATCGAAGACGATAAGTTTGAGCTCCGGGATGCCACCGACCAGTGGGGCCAGCTCGCCATCGACAACGAGATGATGCTCAAGCAGCGCCACGGCAAGAAGGCCAGCGTTGCTAACATCGGTCCCGCCGGCGAGACCCTCTCGCTCATCTCAGGTGTCTGCAACGACCATGGCCGTCTGGCCGCCCGCTCCGGTGTCGGTGCCGTCATGGGCTCCAAGAACCTGAAATCCGTCGTCGTCGTCACCGACCGCAAGGTCATCGCCCAGACGCCCGAAACCATCAAGATGCTCCGGGCCAACCTCGATGACTTCGTCAAGCCCCTCAAGGACTTCTTCCACACCTTTGGCACTACCGGCATCACTGCTGGCAGCGCCCTCAACGGCGACTCCCCCGTCAAGAACTGGGGTGGCGTCGGCATCGTCGACTTCCCCAACGCCAAGGACATTGATGGTGGCTCCACCATCAATCCCAAGATGGAGAAGTCCTACGGCTGTTGGCGTTGCCCGATGGCCTGTGGCGCCGAGTCCGTCGAATCGACCAACGAGAAGTACCCCTACCCGCGCCACACCCACCGGCCTGAGTACGAGGCCATGGGCGCGTTCGGCACCATGAACCTCATGGCCGACCCCGATGCCCTTATTTACCTCAACCACCTCTGTAACCAGTATGGCTTCGACGTCATCAGCGCTGGCGGTGCCGTCTCCATGGCCATCGAATGCTACGAGACCGGCATCCTCACCAAAGAAGACACCGATGGCCTTGAGCTCAGGTGGGGCGGGGCCGATGCCATCGTCGAGATGGTCCATCAGATGGGCCAGCGCCGTGGTATCGGAGCCGTCTTTGCCGACGGTGTGAAGGTCGCCGGCGAAAAGCTCGGCCGCGGCTCCGAAGCCCACGCCATGCACATCGGCGGCCAGGAGCTGCCGATGCACGACCCCAAGCTCCAGCCCGAGTATCACACCACCTACAAGCTCGATCCGACGCCCGGTCGCCACACCCAGTACGAGGGCAACAAGCGTATCGGCACCGTCCCCGCTGCCCCCGCCGATCGCAACGTCTACAGTGGCCGCGGCGAGCATCACAAGGGCGCCAGCGAATACATGCACGTCGTCAACTCCGGCGGCATGTGTCAGTTCGTCATGATGGCAGCCAACACCTCCAATATCCCTGAATGGTTCAACGCCGTCACCGGCTGGGACATGAACCTCGACGAGATCATGGAAGTCGGCGAACGCATCTCGAACCTCCGTATGGCCTATGAGGTGCGCGAAGGAGGCAACCCGCGCAAGCGTGCCGTCCCCACTCGTGTGAGCGGCCATACGACCGAGGCGACCCACGCCGGCCCCCTCCAGGGCGTCGTCCTGGATACCGAAACGCTGGAAAAGGAGTTCCTCGCCGCCTGCGACTGGGACACCGAGACCTGCAAGCCCTCCGCGGCGAAGCTCAACGCGCTCGGCCTCAAAGAAGTCGCCGAAGCCCTTCACGCCTAGGCACCAGCCACGGCAAACCCAAGAAGAAGGGGCCGGTATTTCACCGGCCCCTTCTTCGTCTCTCCAAAATGTCGACCTCGAATGCCGCCGGATCCTCTACCCAAACAGCGTCCGCACCACCGCCCCGCCCTCTGCGCGCGCCAACACGATCCTCCCAGCGACCGGTAGTCGGCTCCATCGCGCCAGCTCCTCCGCCGCCAGGTACAGGTCCTCGCCCTGACGGCGGACAAGCTCCCCTGGCGTCGCCCCCCGTGCCGTCCGCGTATACCACGTGCAGCCCTCGTGGCCGACCAGTTCGATGGCCTGCAGCGACGGCAGTCCCAGTGCCGAACGGACGGCACTCTCAATCGGCTCCGCGACACGCCCTGCCAGCCAGCGTCGCGTCTTGCTCCGGGTCGCACTGGCCGCCCGGGCAACCCACCACGGCCCGCCTGGCACGCTCACCGCTTCGATGATGCGTCCTGGATGTTGCTTCTCCAGCACCTCCGCGAACACCTCGCGCACGCCCGGTTCGCTGCAATGGACCGCCAGCACACCCGGCTGTCCCGTGCGCGTCGACGCGGCCAGCGGCTCGTCAGCCACCGTTGCTGCCACCCGGCCGCGTGTCGACTTCCATCTGTAGGTCGTCCAGCGCCGCCCGGGCCGAGGCCGGCACATCCGCCGGCGATGGCGCCGACCTTTCGGCGCTCTCATCGTCCTGGTTCAGCAGGCCCGGCAGGTCCAGGCCCACCGCCCGCAACGTCTCGATTGCCTGGGCGAGCATCATTGGCACTGCTGAGCCGTACTTGCCCATCGAGCCTGCGCCGCTTCCGCTTCCTGAATCCATCAGGACAATCCGGTCCACCTGTGCGAACGGCGCCGCCAGCTGGGCCGCGATCTCCGGCAGTTTCGCGATCAAGTCCGGGTACACGGCCAGCTGTAACGCTGCCTTGTTGTATGTATTCAGTGCTTCGGCGAGCTTCTCCTTGCCTTCCGCCTCACCAAGCAACACTGCCTTCTGGCCGGCGCCTTCCGCTTCGAGTTCAAGGCGGTGAGCTTCTGCTTTCAGCGTGCGGGCTCTTGCCTCGCCTTCGCCTTCCGCCTCTATCTCCCGGCGCCGCGCTTCTGCGATCGCAATTCTGTTGCGTGATTCGCCATCGCCCTCCAGCGCTTTGGACTGCGAACTACCTTCTGCCCGCTCCACCATCGCAAGCCGCTCGCCTTCCGCTCGAAGCACGGCCGCCTGCCGCTCTGCCTCCGCGGGCTTGATAACAGACGCCTCCAGCGCCCGCTCCTGGCGCATCACCTCCTGCTGTTCAACCGCGATGCTGGCACGGACGCGCTCCTCCTCCATCGCCACTTCCGCACGCACGACCTCCTTCCTTGCCTCCGCTTCGGCAAGTGGCCCTGCCTGCTCCGCCCGCGCTCGCTCCGCTTCCACCTGGGCCTTCGCCTTCGCGATCCGCAGGTCGCGGTCTCGAGAGGCCTCCGCTATCGAAGCATCCGAGTCTGCCTGTGCGGTCTCGCCCAACCGGCGTGCCTCCGCAGCACGGATCATCGCGTCCCTCGTCGCCTCGGCCTCACCGATCTCCGCGTCGCGCTTCACCTCTGCGACGCGCTTCCGCCCGAGGCTCTCAAGGTATCCCTGGTCGTCGCTCATGTGCTGAATCGTCAGCACATCGAGGTTCATGCCTATCCCGGCGAAATCGGAGCCAGCCTCGTCCGTCACCCGCGATACCAGCGCTTCACGGCTACTGTTCAGGTCTTCCACCGTCATCTTGGCGCAGATGCTCCGGAGGTGGCCCGCCAAAATCTGCTGCACGCTTTGCTGCAGGTGGTCCCGGTCCGCGTTCAGGAACCGCTCGGCCGCCGTCCGGATCGACTCCTCTGAAGAATCGAACCGCACCAGCGCCACGGCGTCGAGGTTGACCGGCACGCCCTCTTTTGAATAGGCGCCGCGGATTGGTAATTCCGTTTCAAATGGGGCAAGCGACATAAAGTCGACTCGTTCAATCACCGGCAGGCGAAAACTCGCGCCACCACGGACCAGGCGAAACCCGCCCCGGCCCGTGAATACGGCGACCTGGTCAGGCGGCACCTTCACGTAAAAACGTGAATACAGTGCTGCTACCAGCATCACCACGAGGACGATGCCAGCTACGACAAATGGTACCAGCGGGCTCATGAACTACCCCTCGCGCACTAAGGGCGCACTCTCTCTGTAATAGTCGACCGGCGTCACCGTGATCGAAGTCGGCCCGATATTCACCACGCGTACGGCTGTCCCCGGAGCGATGTGGCCACCGCTCTGTGCCCTCGCCGCCCGGCTCACACGTGCGCCCGTTCCCGGTGGCAGGAACGATACCCGACCAAGGCCCCCGGCGGGTATGTCATCGACCACCTCTCCCTGCAGTTCGAGCAGGTCTGATCCCTTGAAACTCGTCGTGCCCTGTTGGCGCGCCATCGGCAGGATGATCATGAAGAACGTCCCCGCGCCCACCGCGAGACCGCCAAACAGGGCCATTAGCACCGACCCCGCCAGTGGCCAGTCGGCACTCTGCGCGATGAACCCGAAGCCGCCGAACGCGGTCATGAACACGAACAACACTCGCGAGCTGAACGGCGATGCACCGTCCGCCCCCAGGTGGTCGGCCCCGTGCTCCCCGAAATCTCCGAGGTCGAACAACTCTCCGATGACGAACGTGACCACGGTCAGCGCAATTCCCACGCCAAAGATGATCAGGAACACCATGTTTGACGCCCCTTCCATCGCAGCCGGACAACTCGCTGCGCACAGATTAGGATATCACGGCCTCGATGCTCTCTACCTTACTTTCGCCCGCCCCAGTGCCCTCCACAGTGTCAATCGCCAAGGTTCAGCCGGACTTCCGGCCCCGAGTACACAAACCCCAGCTTCTCGTAGAAAGCCCGCGTGTGTTCTCGCGAATACAGACCGATCTCGTGGCAACCACGCCTCCGCGCCTCAGCGATCGCCGCGCGTACCAGGATCGCGCCCGCCTGCTTCCCCCGTGCCGCCTCGTCCACGATCAGCTCCTCGATCTGCGCGTAATTGCCGCCGTACCGGATTGCCGGGTTGAACGACATCGAAATGAGTCCGAGGAGCACGGTTCCTTCTTCGGCCACGATCACCGCTCCCCGGTCGCTCGAAAGCAGCAGCCGGAATACCTCGCGTCCGGCCCTCGGAACATCGAGCAGCTGCGGGAGGAGCGCAAATACCGCCTCTTCGTCCCTTGCCTGCGCCAGTCGGGTCGAAACCACCATTTCGGTTCTCCCTCCGCGCTACCCGGCATGCCGCTGAAGGATGACCCCGGGGTTCATGATCCATCCCGGGTCCAGCCCGTCTTTCACCGCCCGCATTGCGGCGATGTCTGCGGCCGACCGTGTCAGTTCAAGCCACTTCCGTTTCGCCACTCCGACGCCGTGCTCCGCGCTGATCGATCCGCCGAGGCTCGCGACTAGCCGCAGGACCGCGTCATCCGGACGTTCGTCGTCTTCCTCGAAGCCGAGGACATTCACGTGCACGTTCCCCTCCGCGATGTGCCCGAAGAGGATCGGCATCGCGTTCTCTGAAAGGTCGCTTAGCAACGGACCAACGCGCTCCACGAACTCCCTTAGCCGTCCAAGCGGCAGTGCCACGTCGAGCTTGTGTGGCACACCCACGCTGCTAATCGACTCGGTGTGCCGCTCCCGGTATGCCCACAGGCGCATCCGGTCCCGCGCTTCCGTCGCCAGTGCCGAATCTCTCACTCCCGCGGCGTTCACCAGCGCGTCGGCGAGCCCGCTCGCGGCATCCATCCGGCTCGCCGCTTCCAGCAGCACATAGAATGGCCACCGCTCCGTGAACGGAGCAGCCAGCCCCGTGTGCTTTAGTACAAGCTCCAACCCGGTTGCGAAGAAGAGTTCCGCGGCCTGTAGATCCGCCACCTCGTTGCGCGCGTTCAAAGCCACGCCGATCGCGGCTTCCAGGGAGTCAAAGGCAAGCAGAGCGACTGCGCGCGAAGGCAACACTGGCACCAGGCGTAACCGTAGTGCCGTGACCACGCCCAGCGTCCCCTCGCTGCCCACGATCATTCCCGGCAGGTCGTACCCGGTGTTGTCCCGTCCCACCCCGCTCATTCGCGAGACCACGCTCCCATCGGCAAACGCAACCTCCATCCCCCCAACCTGTGCCCGCATCATCCCGTATCGCAGGACGTTAATGCCGCCCGCGTTGGTCGCCGCCATCCCGCCGATCGTCGCACTATCCCGGGATGCAAGGTCAACGCCGAGCCGCAACCCGTATGGCGATGCAAGTTCATTCAGCGCCGCGGCCGTCATCCCCGCTCCTGCTATCACCTGCGCCGTCACCGGGTCCATTTCGTCCAGCGCCGCGATCCGCTTTGTGCTCAGCACCACCTCTCCGCCGCGCGGCACACTTCCTCCAACAAGTCCCGTGTTTCCGCCCTGCGGCACAACGGCCACCCTCGCTTCGTTGCATGCAGCGAGTACGCTCGCAACCTCGTCCGCACTTCCCGGCCGTACCACGGCGCGCGACGGCGCCCCAAACCGGCGTGTCCAGTCCGTCTCGTATGAGGCCCGCATCTCGGCGTCCGTGAGTACCTGCACTGGGCCCACGATGCCCCGAAGTCGCGCGACCAGTGGATCGCCGGCCACGCCGCTACCAGCTCGGCGGCGGCGGCGGCGCCGAGCCATCCAGTGGGTTCCAGTCCGGGATGGCCGAACCCTGCGTCTCCGCCACCAGGCCTGGCCGCAGATCGATCAGTTCTTTGCCCCACCCCGAGTCGTACAGCTCCTGGAACTCGTTACGCATCGCCTCTTCGCCGTCGTGCACAGTTAGCCAGAGTGCCACGTCCGTGCCGCGTTCCCCCTTCAGCGCATACGGACCACCGGCTCTCCTCACGCCTCCCTCGTCCCACAAACGCACGATGTCTTTTGCCCACGTCCAATATGCCTCCGTCTTCCCCTCGGCGATGGTCACCCGCACGACCCGCAAGAACATGCTGCTGCCTCCGGCTTGTTTGGCGCTCATCCTACCTGCACGAGCACTCACACGATTCGAAACACCGGCGTCCGGCTCGCCAGCCGCTCCAACTCGCTCGCGGACGGGTCCTTGGTCGTCCCGAACTGGCTCCGGGTCACGTTCCCCCACCGCTTGAGGTACGCCGCGATCAGCGCTGGCTTCTCTGAATCGGCCAATTCCTGCACGCGTATCGATTGCCGCTTCTTGCCGAGTCGCAGCTCACCCTCTGGTGCCGCACGCAGGTTCCGCACCCACTGGGTTTCGCCCCTCGGCGCGACCAGGTAACGAACTCCATAGACATCGAGCGGGTTCACCGGCGCCGTCCGCTCCTCGCCACTCGATCGCCCCTTTACCGCCAGCGTCCACGCCCCCGCCGGACTGAATCCAATCTTCGTTGCGAGCATCATCGCTCGGCCCATCAGGATCGTGACCCTCCCCGGCTTCTTGTACTCCGCCATGTCTTTGCCTCCGTTGTCCCGATCCTACGCTCATTCGACGTCGACCCACCCGGCACTGGAGATGTCGCCAGTCCTTCTGCATACTCCACGGATGACACCTTCGGTTCGCCGCGCATCTCCAGCTGATGCTGCCGCACTCGCGCGCCTCCGGTTCGATTTCCGCGCCGAACTCGGCGAACCCACCGAGCCATCCGCCGCCTTCCTTCTGCGCTGCGAATCCTGGATGGCGAAGCGACTGGATCCGTCAGGCCCGTGGCGCGCATGGGTTGTTGAATCCCCCGCCGCCACCGGCTCCCTCTGGCTCCAGCTCATAGAGAAGCTCCCTAATCCTGTCGACGAACTTGAACGCCACGCCTACATCACAAGCGTCTATGTCGCCCCGCCCGCCCGAGGAGCCGGCGCCGGCCAGATGCTGCTCAATGCGGCACTCGACTTCTGCCGCCAGGCTGCGGTTGATTCGGTCATCCTCTGGCCGTCCGAACGCAGCCGCACGCTCTATGCCCGGAACGGGTTCACACCCCCGGCAGACATCCTCCAGGCGGTGCTCCACCCCGGGCGCTCATACGCTTCCGCTGGCTCGGTCGTCTCGTGAGCCGCCTTATCGATGCCTTCCGCGGCCGCCGCGGCTCGCTCGGAGACCCGTTCGCCCTTGAAGGCCATGGGCTCGTCCTTCGCCTCTGGGACGAAGAACTCCTCGCCCAGATGGCTGCATGGTCGCTTCACGGCTTCCCCTACCACGCCTTTGACCTCGAATACCTTCGCGACCCTGCCCGTGCGCGGCCGGCCCTCGACCGCATGTTGCAGCAGAAGCCTCACATCCATCTCGTCGCCACCGAAGATGGCAACGCCGTGGGCCGCGTCTCCGTGAATCTTGAAGACGTCGCCGGCCTCTACCTCTGGTCCGTCCACGTCCCCCCGGAACACGAGGGCAAGGGCGTCTGTCGCCGCATGCTCGCCACGCTCATCCCCTGGCTGGAACTCAATCACCCTGGTCGCCAGGTCGTCCTCACCTCAAACGCCTTTGCCGAACGCGCCCACCGCGCCTATCTCTCCCTCGGCTTCAAACAGACCGACAGCCGTTGGCAGTACGACCGCGAATTGGCCGCCGGGCTCGAAACCTGCACGCCGGAACAGCGCGAGATCGTCGCTCCCTATCTCCGCTTTTCCGCCGGACGGTGGGAAGTCCGGTCTTTCGTGTTCGCCCGCCCTTCCGGGCTCCCGATCGCCTCCGATGCCATCAGACGGCGCGCGGACTTCGAAGAACGACCCCGGTCCGGCGCGCCTTAAGGAACCTCTTGACCCCCCTTTTTCGTGGTAAATTAACGCATGAGAAATGGGCATGCGTTCTATGGCGCGTGTCCTTCCAATTGGCCATCCGTCTCCGGGTGATTCAAGATGCGGGTACTATTTGGGTCGCCACACCGAGGTCGCCTGTTGCTTGGGGTGCTGGTGATGGCAGGGTTGGGCATGGTGGCCGCCGCGGGTCTCAGTCTCACGACCGGGTCCGCCTCTCCCGTTGTCAAAGATCCGGACTGGCCGGCATGGGTCGACAAGGATGGCCAGATCGTTCCGGAAC
This sequence comes from Dehalococcoidia bacterium, assembly GCA_020432045.1. GTDB lineage: Bacteria > Chloroflexota > Dehalococcoidia > Tepidiformales > Tepidiformaceae > JAGQHB01. Next base: position 9,369 of record JAGQHB010000017.1, read on the forward strand.
TCGTGCCAGAGTGGATTCCGTTCCAGGACGGACTCGGTGTCGTGCACCGCAACGACCTCTATCCGGCAATCTTCGCACCAGATCGCCTCCAGGAGCCTGGGAAGCCGTTCCAGATCCCTGGGCAGGTCGTAGGTCCAAAGCCGATTTACGACCGCCCAGGCGGCAACGTCATAGGGCACTACTATGCCGATCACGGCTTTGTCCCCATCGAGGTCGAGCAGGCTCCGGGGTTCGACGCCAGCGCACTTCCCCGTACGCCGCAGCCCAACCCCCCACCGTCAAATTTGAACCGCTGAACCGAGCACGACCCCGAGCTGTCTTGAGCTATGGAATGTAGGGAGGAGTCTTGCCTCGCGAACTGCGCGAACTGTTCTTGGACCGGCTGCGTTGGTCTTGGCCTTCGCCTTCGGATTCGGCGCCCACGCAGTCCATGCCCACACCTTGGGTAGCGGGTATCGATACGACTTGATCACGATTTCGCCTAACACTTGGACAGTGGCCAGCTACAGCAATATGCACGGCGTCGTGATGAACTGGACAGAATCCTTGAATACTTCCAGTTCCCCTCCCCCCGCTGGTTACCTTGGCGTCAGGACCCAGTGCTACAAGAACGGCTCGTGGTACGGGGAGTCATCGCTGGTGTATAGCTCCTATTCGGCTCCGGGACTCACCTACGCCACAGCATTGGGCAACTACTGCGGTAGCCCAATGTCGGGAGGCTACTACACACGCGGCGAGCACTGGCGGCTTTCCGACGGATACTGGCAGTGGAGTAACACCGCAACTCCCGGTCACAACTTCTAGATAGGGAGCTCTTCGCCGCTCTTGTCGCGTTAGACTCGTCTTCGATCACCGGTTGACGCCCGGCGACTCCCGCAGCCAGTCCCGTCGTACTAGCCCGTAAACCACTTCATCGCGCCGCTCCCCTCGCAGCACCCGGTGGCTCCGGTGCAATGCCTCGCGTTCCATCCCCAGCCGCTCCATCACCCGCCACGATCCCTGGTTGGCAGCATCCGTCCGCGCAATCACCTTTTCCATTCCCAACGCCTCAAACAGCCAGCCCACGACGGCGCCGGCAGCTTCCGTTGCGTACCCACTCCCCCAAACGGCTGGCCGGAACCCATACCCTACCTCGGCCCGGCGATGGACCGGTTCGATCCGCGCATTTACGTCGCCGACCAACGCTCCCTCGAGGGTCACCGCGAACGCCGCGCCGATCGACCAATCCGTCCCCACCCTGCTTTCCGTGAACTCCTCCGCGTGCCCTCGCTCATATGGCCGCGGTAACGGAAGGAATCGCGTGAACCGCTCGTCCTGCGCCCATTCGAACGGCGCGTCAATGTCGCTCATTTGCCATGGCCTTAGCACCAGGCGCGCTGTCGACAGGATGATAGGGTCCGTCACCGGGTTCGCCCCGCCGTTCCATCGTTGAAGAGCACCCCGATAGTCTGAAACCATTCCGGTTCCGGGAATGGATTGCGATTGATCGCCATTCCCAGCTTCTCCATTACCCGGATCGAAGCCGTATTCTCATGTTCCGTCGTTGCCACGATCACCCGCAATGAAAGGGTTTCGAACGCAAATCGGATCAACGCCTCGGCCGCCTCGCACGCGATTCCCTGGCGTTGATAGTCCGGGTCCACCGCCCAGTACAGTCCCATCTCCGGTTCGAAGAGCCGGTCCTCCACCGAGCGCCCACCGCCAAACGATTTCAGGGTACGGAACGGCCCGAAACTCGGTACGAGCCCCGCGACGCCCACGATGTTCCCCGTCTCCTGCCATACGATCGCCCGGTCTCCATACGGCGGTTGCATGAGACTGGAGAGGCCCTCATATGCGGCGATCTGCCATCGTAACCACGGCTCGCGCTCGCCCACCGTCGCCGATTCCGACCATGCCGCGTTGAGCACGCGGTTCACCTCTACAAGGTCACCTGCCTCCAGCGGCCGTATCCGCAGTCTCGCAGCCTCCAGGATCGGCATTTCCGTGGACATCGTGCCCCTCAGTCCTGCGGGATCAGCAGGTTGGAAATCCGGCGATCATTCTCTCGCCACGCGGCGTCAGTCAACGCCATCAGCCCGCCCGACACCAGCGAATGCCCGCCCAGCAGTACCGGCTGTTTCGACTTTCCCGCGGCCCACGTGAATTCCCGCAAGAACGGGTCCTCGATCGCCCGCCAGCGATACAGGTCGCTCTCAAATCTGTCCTCGCGCGATGGCGTCGCCCCCACATGCGCCTCGATCACTCGCGTATCGAGAACGGCGACATCTCCGAGCTCAGCCAGCTGCTCAAAAAACCGTTCCGCGCCCACCGATTCCCAGAGGAAGCCGAGCACGGAGCGCGCCCGGTGTCCTGGGGCTGCCGTCGCCAGCCCCCGCTCTTCCGAAAGTAGCCGGACGCGGGATGCTGTCTCCGTTTCCAGGTACTGCCAGGCGGAACTGCTCACTCGCCCGGCGACCACAACCTGGGCATTCGGATCGCAAACCGCGCGCATAACTGCCCGGTAACGGTCCAGTGGCATGGGAAACTCCGGCATTGCTTCCCGCACCGTCTTGTCCAGGCTCTCCTGCAATGCCAGCACCACGAGGTCGGCCGGCGTGTCGAGGTCGAACGTCGTTGCCGTCGTTCGCGCAAGCGTCGTCGCCCGCAACCCCGCCTGGTCGCGAAGCCGCCGCGGCAGCACGTTGTCGCGCGGTACGTCCCGCAGCCGAGTAACCGCCGCACCCGGTGTCCATCCCGTAAGGTCGCTGGAAAAGAAGTTGTTGGTCACGCAGCCTTCCGGCATCGCCGACAACCGCTGCGCCACATCGCTGAACTCCGCCGCGCCGAGGAGCGGCAACGAACCCGATCCCATCACCACGGGCTGTGCCAGCCCACGCGTTTCTACGATCGATTGCAGCCGTGCCAGGAACCCGAATGTCGAATCCTTCGCGTCCGCTTCAATTTCAACACCCGCCGGCAGCCCGCCGAATAGCTCCGGTGCGTCGGTCGCCACGAGCACCCCGCCGAACCCGGCTTTCAGTGCTTCCGTTGCGGTGCGTCGCGCCACCGCCACTCGCGCCTGCGCCACGAGCCGCTCAGCTGGCTCCCGGCCGGTCGCGCCGTGGAAGATCACCAGCACAGGCTTCTGAGCGTCCATCCTGAGCAGCGTAGCGGCGTCGGCCCGAAGAGCCTACATCTCCACCTTTCGCCGCTGGCCGCACTTCCACCGGCGGCGCATCATGCCCGCATGCCCATCCAGCCACCCCGTGGAGTGCTCGATCCCGGACTTCGTGGATTGACCATTGGACTCATCCTGACGGTCACTCTCGTCGCATTCGAGGCGCTCGCCGTCGCAACCGCGCTTCCTGCTGCCGAAGACGACCTCGGCGACATCTACCTGTATGGGTGGACCTTTAGCGCCTTCCTCCTCGCCAGCCTCATCGGGATCGCATTTGCTGGCGAACGATCCGATATCTCCGGTCCGGCACTACCTTTCGTCCTTGGCCTAGTCCTGTTCGCGGTCGGCCTCCTCGTCGGAGGCCTCGCACAGTCCATGCTCATCCTTGTGGGCGCCCGTGCCATCCAGGGCCTGGGGGCGGGCGCTATCCCGGCCGTCGCGTACGTCTCCATTGGCCGCGCCTATCCGGATTCCCTGCGTCCCAGGATGCTCGCTCTCTTCGCGACGGCCTGGGTCGTGCCCGGCCTGGTCGGCCCCGGCGTCGCCGGTGTCGTTGCCGAATACCTTAGCTGGCGCATCGTCTTCCTCGGCATCATTCCCTTTGTCGCCGGAGCTGCCCTGCTCGCGCTCCCGGGCCTTCGATCCGTTGGTCCGCCAGCGATACCCGGCCACCGGCGCAGCCTCATCCCCATGTCGATCCTGCTCGCGTTCGGCGCCGGCCTCGCACTCACTGGCCCCACGCTCGGAAGTGCGCCTGTCGCCGTTCCATTCATCATCGTTGGCCTCCTCATCGCCGTGGTGCCGCTCAAGCGACTACTCCCGGCCGGTACCCTCGTCGCCCGGCGGGGGCTGCCTGCCGCCGTCGCTGGTACCGCGATACTCAACTTTGCCTTCTTCGGTGCCGACGCCTTTATCCCGCTGATGCTCACCGAAGTCCGCGGCCAAACTACCGTCGTCGCCGGCATCGTCATCACGATCACCACCCTCACATGGACCGGCGGATCCTGGGTCATGGAGCGCCTCGGCCACCGTGTTGGGCGCGGCCGTCTCATCCGCCTTGGGCTCGGACTCATCATCGTCGGCACGATCATGATCATCCCGGTTACGGGATCGGCTCCGCTCTGGCTTGCGGGCGTCGCCTGGGCCATCGCAGGTGCTGGGATCGGCCTCTCCTACCCGGGCTTCTCGCTCGCCGCACTCTCATCCACTACCGAAGGCAGCGAAGGCGCAGCTGCCACATCCGTGAAGACCGCCGAGTTCCTCGCGGCCGCCGGCGGCGCGGGTATCGGCGGCGCAATCGTCGGTGCGGGCGATGCCGGTGGCTGGCTCCCGGAGTCCCTTGCCATCAACTTCGCCCTCATGGCGCTGGTCTGCGTCCCAGGCCTCTACGCCGCCGTTCGACTGGTCTTCCCCTCGTCACTCGGGGAGGTCCATCCGTCCCCGGTTCAGGTCTCGAACCCGTCGCCCGCGGGCACTATCGGCCAGTGAACCTCGGCTCGCGCTTCTCCGAGAAGGAAACCCCGCCCTCTCGCCGGTCTTCTGACATTGCTGTTGTGCTTAACGCCATGCCCGAGAACTCCAGCGCAGCCTCCAGGTCCATCGTTTGCGTGTGATACGCGAGATATTTTCCCAGCTTCTGCCCGAGCGGTGGGCCGGCTTCAACTGCCCGGGCCAGCTCCATGGTCTTGGCCTCCAGCTCTTCAGGCGGGACGAGGTAATTCGTCAGCCCTGCTGCGTGGGCCTCCTCCGCGGGCATGAAGCGTCCCGTCGTCATCATCTCCATCGCTTTTCGCCAGCCGATCACCCTCGGAAGGCTCCAAAAGCCCCCAAGGTCCGCGAACAGCCCGCGCTTCACATACGCCACCTGGAACCGCGCTGCCGTCGATGCCACGGCCATGTCACAGTGCGCCACCATGTCGAACCCCGCCCCCACGCATACCCCGTTCACCGACGCGATCACCGGCACGTCCAGCTTGCGCAGTGCCAAATATGTCTCAGATTCGTTGCGGAAGAATAGCCTTGCGCCTTCCAGGTCCGTCGGTCCTTCCGAATACGGATACTTCAAACCTTCGGGCCGTCCACCACTGAAGTCAGCCCCGGCGCAGAACCCGCGGCCCGCGCCCGTAATCACGACGCACCGGACCGACCGGTCCACTCTTGCCGCTTCGAACACTTCGCGCAGCTCCCGGAACAGCGTCATGCTTAGCGCATTCAGCTTCTCCGGCCGGTTCAGTGTTACCCAGAGAATACCCCCCGTCTCGCCCCGCCTGTCCGTCAACACTGTTTCGTACATGCCTTTGCCTCCATCTGCCGCGTCATCGAAATCCGCCCAATCCTAGAGGTTTCGAATGCCGGCGTGAGCGGCCGCTACCGGAATTGCCCAACCCTACACGTTTACGATGTTGATAGGCACGCCACGCTGTCGCCGTGCCAGTTCCACCCTCATCCCAGCCACAGAGCCATTCCGCGACCTTCGCGTCGGGCACAGGCCAGTAGCGGTGACTCATCGCGCCTGCCGCTGACTCAGCGATTAGCAGATTCCCCACTCCCGGCACCTCGAGTAACCACACGGCAAGGTTGTGTAGCTGCCACGGATGCACCCGGCCTGGCAGCCTCACGGCCGCCGCCCCGTTGCCTCTGCCCGCCGTAGTGATTCCTCCCCCGCGTGCCGCTGAGAGGAAATGCATGAATAAAACACGAGCGCAGCCACGAAGGCTGCCACTCCAATGGCGACATACTTAGTTCGCTCCACGGCGGGATGCTCAATCAGTCCCGATCTCTTTCGCGAAAACAGTGGCATACCAGGAACCGTAGACCGCCCGTTCCGGCCGATCCCTCGCGTTCGCACCGGGTTGGCCCTCCGGCTAGCATGGATTCAAGCCTCACGGTCTGCTCAGCCGGGCCGGGAAAGTAGTGCCCTTTTGGCCAACCCGCCCGGCGAATCCGCCGCCACCGGTCCCGTCGCTGAGTTCGTCCTCGGCATCATGGAAATCTTCTACGGCGATCAGCCCGCGGATACCCCGCCCGGCACGGTCGACGCTTCAACCCTTAAGAGGCGTGTCGATGCCCTCATCGCAGAGGTCGTAGGCGACCCACCCGCACCGCTTGGCCTCAGCCCTGAGCAACTCGGCGCCGAAACCGCTGCTGCCGCCTGGGATGCCGCAGAAAACGGTGACAACGCCGCCCCCGATCTCGCGCTCCTCGCGCTCCGCTACTGGCCATCCTGTGCCGACGCCTACGTCCTCCTCGGCCTCTCAGCAGGCGACCAGGCCGATCTGGCGCTCCCACTTTTCACCCTCGGCGTCGTTGCGGGCGCTGAGGCCCTCGGGCCCGCGCCCTTCTCAGAAGAGGGCGTGGACGCCGGCTTCTGGCTCAATCCCGAAACCCGCCCCTTCATGGCCGCTCTCGGCTTTCTTGCCCGCACCAACCGCGAAATCGGTGCCCTTGATGCCGCTGCAGTGCACTTCGCCGAGATGCTCCGTCTCAACCCCAGCGACGATCAGGGCGCCCGCTACGAACTGATGTCCATCGCACTCGCCATCGGAGACATGGAGACCGCCACCAACCTCTTCCGCGCCTACGCCGACGACACCGGCCCGGTCTTCGCCTATGCGCGTTCCCTCTTTGCCTTTCGCCACGGAGGCGACGACGACCGCTCCCGTCTCGCCCTCCGCGACGCCCGCGAAGGCAACGCCCACGTCCCCCCATTCATGCTCGGTGCGAAGCCGATCCCGGAAGAACTCGATGAAGAATTCGAGGCGGGTGGCGAATCCGAAGCAGCCCTCTGCGCCGAACTTCTGCGCCCCGCATGGGAATCTACCCCCGGCGCCATGGATTGGTTACGCGCTCAAACCGCCGGTCTCGTGAATATTGCACCACCACCAAAAGAGAAACGCTCCGGCCCCCGCCAACTCTAGCCATCCATCCCTGGACCCCGCAGTCGCGCCCACCCCTCGCCGCGGTCCGTCCGAACCACGACAATCACTCACCGGCAGCCACGCAATGACATCCCTCGCCCGCGACAGCGGGAGCGGGAGCGGGACGGAGGGTGAGGGTGCCGCGCCCATCCAACCCAATCCCTATGCCTTCCCCGCCATCCGGTACCGGCGGTCCATCTCTAGCAGATGCCCTATCAACGGCGACTGCGACGGCAGGTGGAACACGTATCTCGGCACGCTCCCGCCACCCGTCTCTGCCATGAATGGCTCGCCCCAGAAGCTCAGCTGGCCCTCCATCCCGCCATGGATCCGGCTTTTCCCGAGGATGAAAGACACCGTTTCGTGAAGGTCGCACCAGCGTGGCTCCAGGACTTTTGCTGCTCCCTGGCACTTCGCGACTTTCGGTATCACATCATCCCGCCACCGGTCGCGCTCGCGCTCATCCAGCACGAACTGGATCGAGTGCACGTCTGCGTTTTCGATCGCCGGCCGCAGCAGGAGGTCGAATAGTACCTGCGGCTTGAACATCAACAGGCACACGTTGAACCAGATCATGTCTCCCGCTGCTCCCCGCCCGAACGCTTCGCTCGCCGCGCGCAGATCCTGTGGTCCAACCAGCACGGCCCCTGGCGCCGTGGCACTTTGAAGATGCTCCACCGAGTTCCGTATCCGCTCGACTGACTCAGCCAGCCGATCCTCTCGCCCCTCGCGGGCGAGGTCCCGGATGAGGATCGTCGCCAAGGCCACCATCGAAATCGTCAGTACGAGCTCCACCTCCACCAGGTGCAGCAAATGCAGCACCAGCGCCGTCACGGCCACCACGATGACGACGCCTGCTTCCCAGTCGAAATGCTTCAGTCTGTGCATGCCCGAATGCTACAGCGCGCCGTCCTCGGGGCATCCTTTCCTTGGATGCCTGTCTCGATGCCCTACCGCCGGAACCGCCTGCTCCGGTCTCGCCCACCCGCCTGGCTGCGCCCATACCGCACCGAGCCTCGCTGCCCCGCCACTTCCGCTAGCGCCCGCAGTTCATCTTCGTCCGTCCCTGCCAGCTCGCGGCGCAGCTCCACGATCTGATCCCGGATTGCAGCCGCCTTCTCGAATTCGAGAGCCTTTGCCGCCGTCTTCATCACCGTCTCCAGCTCCTTCACCATTCGCAGCAGCTGGTCCGGCGATTTCGGAGCAGCCGCATCCTTCGCGCCATACTCCTCCTTCTCCTCCGCCATCATCCGTACGTGATCGGTGATATCGCGGATGGACTTGATGATCCCCTTCGGCTCGAGCCCGTGTGCCACGTTCCAGTCTTCCTGGATACGCCGGCGCCGGTACGTCTCATCAATCGCGTTTTGCATCGACTGCGTCACCCGGTCTGCGTACATGATCACGTGGCCATCGATGTGCCGTGCGGCCCGCCCGATCGTCTGGATCAGCGACCGGTTCGAGCGTAGATATCCTTCCTTGTCCGCGTCGAGGATGAGCACCAGCGAGACCTCCGGTAGGTCCAATCCCTCCCGCAGCAGGTTGATCCCCACCACCACGTCGTACACGCCCAGCCGCAGGTCGCGCAGGATCTCTACCCGGTCCAGCGTCTCGACCTCCGCGTGCAGGTAGTGTGTCTTCACGCCCATCTCCACCAGGTAGTCCGCGAGGTCTTCCGCCATCTTCTTCGTTAACGTCGTCACCAGCGTTCGCTGGCCCTTGTCGACCGTCAGCTTCACCTCATCCATCAAGTCATCGATTTGATTCTTCGTTGGCCGAACCTCGATCTGCGGGTCAAGCAGTCCCGTCGGCCGTATCACCTGCTCCACCACCTGCGTTGAACGCTGGATCTCGTAGTCGGCCGGCGTCGCGCTCACAAACACACACTGGTTGATGTGCTGGTCGAACTCCTCGAATGTCAGCGGCCGGTTGTCTACCGCACTCGGCAGCCGGAACCCGAAGTCCACCAGTGTGTCCTTTCGCTTCCGGTCCCCGAAGAACTGCCCCTGCACCTGCGGCAAGGTCATATGCGATTCGTCCACCACGATCAGCCAGTCATCCGGGAAGTAGTCGAGCAGGCACCACGGTGTCGATCCTGGCTCTCGCGCCTGCAGGTGCCGCGAATAGTTCTCCACCCCCGCGCAGTAACCGGTCTCCCGCAGAGACTCGATGTCGTAGTGCGTCCGCTCCTCCAACCGTGCCGCTTCCAGGATCTTCCCCTGCTCCTTCAGGAACCTCAGTTGGTCCTGGAGCTCCGCCTCGATCCCTTCCAGGGCCCCGCCCAGCCGGTCTCGGCTCGTCACGAAATGCTTTGCTGGGAAGATCTCGATCTCGTCGTGCTCCGCCATGATCTCGCCCGTCAGCGGATCCAGTTCGACGATCCGCTCGACCTCGTCGCCGAAGAAATCCACGCGCACCGCAAGCTCGTCATAACTCGGCAGGATCGTCAGCGAATCACCCCGCAGCCGGAATTTCCCACGTACGACGTTCATGTCGTTCCGCTCGTACTGCATCTCCACCATTTTGCGGATTGCGTCCGTGCGCTTGAACGGCTGACCCCGCTTGAAGCTGAGGATGAACTCCTGGTAGTCGCCCGGCGCGCCGAGACCGTAGATGCAACTCACGCTCGCCACGATGATCACGTCCCGCCGCGTGAACAACGACCGCGTCGCCGCGTGCCGCAGCTTGTCGATCTCCTCGTTGATATCCGCGTCCTTGGCGATGTACGTGTCGGTCCGCGGGATATATGCCTCGGGCTGGTAATAGTCGTAGTACGAGACGAAGTACTCGACCGCATTCTCCGGGAAGAACTCCTTCAGCTCAGAACAGAGCTGCGCCGCCAGCGTCTTATTGTGCGCGAGCACCAGCGTCGGACGCCCTGTCTGCGCAATCACGTTCGCCATCGTGAACGTCTTCCCGGACCCGGTGACGCCCAGCAGCGTCTGGTAGCGGTCGCCGCGCTCTACACCCTCGACCAGCTTCTCGATCGCTTCGGGCTGGTCGCCGGTCGGGACAAAGTCGGCCGTCAGCTTGAACGGGGCTCGCTCCCGGTTCGGCGCAAGTAGAGGCATTACCATGTCTCCAATTATACCAGCGCCGTCCTGACACCCTTCTGTCAGGAGCCCCTCTAAACATCCGGTAGTCCATGAGGGGCCGACTGCCCTTAACGCTTCCGCGCAGGGCGGATCGAGGAGGCCCCCTCGCTGGTCGCAGAGCAGACAGTTTCCTCTCGACCGCGGCTGGTCGCGACAAGCATGCCCATCGTCCTCACCCGCTTGGTCATTCGATCCTGATCACCAGGCACGCCCCGCTCGTACTATGTCCCGAAAGGCAACGGCTCACATGCCCACCAACGACTACCACTTCGTCACCCGCTGGCGCGTCCGCGCCACGATCACCGATGTTGCCGACGTGATTTCCGATGCCCAGGGTCTCCCCCGCTGGTGGCCCGCTGTCTACCTCGACGTCTGCGAACTCGAACCCGGCGAACCCTCCGGCGTCGGCAAAGTCATCGAACTCCACACCCGCGGCTGGCTCCCCTACACGCTCCGCTGGTGCTTCCAGGTCACCGAATCCGACTATCCCGCAAACCTCGCTATCGAAGCCTCCGGCGACTTCAACGGGACCGGCCGCTGGTCGTTCGTCCAGGACGGCGACTTCACGGATGTTACCTACGACTGGCAGATTCGCGCCGCCAAGCCCCTCCTCCGCCGCTTCTCCTGGTTGATGAAACCCGTGTTCTCAGCCAATCACCGCTGGGCAATGGCCAGGGGCCGCGAAAGCCTCGAACTCGAACTCGCCCGCCGCACCGCCCCAACCCTTGAACAGCGTCTTCGTGTGCCCGCCCCACCCGGCCCAGCTTCCTCCGGGCCCCTCCTCGCCCTGGCCGGTGCCGCCATCGCGATGGCCGTCGGCCTGATCACACTGAGCATGCGCAAATAGCCACCCACGGAAAGTTCCCGCCCCAAACGGCGACAGTTATTCCCCAACCAGGCGCTGGCCCACCAACCCAATACCCTCGCCCCCGGCAGGGGGAGAGGGCAGGGTGAGGGGTGCAAGAGCCCGAAATCGCACCCACGTACCCCGACGTCGCAAGAACCCTCGCCCCCGGCAGGGGGAGAGGGCAGGGAGAGGGGCGCAAGAGCCCGAAATCGCACCCACGTACCCCGACGTCGCACCAACCCAGAACCCTCGCCCCCGTCAGGGGGAGAGGGCAGGGTGAGGGGTGCAAAAGCCCGCCATCACAGCTACGTACCCCGACACCGGGCAACCCAATACCCTCGCCCCCGGCAGGGGGAGAGGGCAGGGTGAGGGGTGCAAAAGCCCGAAATCGTGGCCAACGTCCGCCTAGATCGCCACGTCCCCCCGCTCGCCCGTCCGCACGCGGACCGCCTCATCCACCGGGATCACGAAGATCTTCCCGTCCCCAATGTTGCCTGTCCTCGCCGCTGCCACGACTGCATCGATCACTCGCTCCACCGCGAGGTCAGCAACCACTACCTCGACCTTGATTTTCGGCAACATATCCACGGTCACCGACTCGCCCCCGCGGCCCTGGTGGACCACGCCGCGTTGTGCCCCGCGGCCCGTCACCGACAGCACATTCATGCCGTGGATGCCGAGGTCGTCCAGCGCCTGCTTCACTTCGTTCAGCCGTTCCGGCCGGATAATGATCTCGATCTTCTTCATGGTTCTCCTGCCCTACCGGGCTCCGCCCTGGGCCTGTGTCGTCGCTCCCGGCTTCGAAAGCGTAGCGGTGTACGTCACGGCCGGAGCCGGAAGGATAGCGCCCGGCGTGAACGGCAGCCCGCCCTCGTCCGACGTATAGGCACGTTCGCCATGCTGTGTCACGTCCAGGCCGAGTTCTTCGTCGTCTTCGCTCACCCGGATTCCCATCGTCACGTCCAGCACCTTGAGAAGGATGAATGTGATGACGAACGAATACCCGCCGACTGCCCCAACCCCGATGATTGCGTCGGTGAACCGGTGCCACTCGCCATGGATGAGACCATTCGCATACGGGAGGCCGCTCACGGTCGAGCTGGCAAAAATACCCGTTGCCAGGGCCCCCCAAAGCCCGCCCACGCCGTGCACCCCGACCACGTCCAATGAGTCGTCGAACGCCATCTTCGCGCGCAGCCGCACTGCCAGGTAACACAGGATCCCGGCTCCGGCGCCAATCGCCATACCCTCCATCGGTTCTACATAACCCGATGCCGGGGTGATCGCCACAAGTCCGGCAACCACGCCGGAAGCGGCTCCCACCACACTCGGCTTGCCGCCCAGCTGCCAAGCAAGCAGTGTCCAAACGAGACCAGCCGTTGCTGCCGCCACGGCCGTGTTCACAAAAGCGTAGACGGCCTGCCCATTCGCGCCGACCGCGCTGCCCGCGTTAAAGCCGAACCAACCGAACCATAGGATCGCTGCACCCAACACCACCATCGTGATGTCGTGCGGTTCCATCGGCTCCGATCCGTACCCCTTACGCTTGCCGAAGACCAGCACCGCCGCGATTGCCGCAACGCCCGCGTTCACATGGATCGCCAGTCCTCCAGCAAAGTCCAGCGAATTCAGCCCTATGTCTGGCGTGTCTGCGTTGGAAGCAAACGGGCTCAGCCACCCGTCGACCCCGAACACCCAGTGCGCCACCGGTACATAGACCAGCAGCGCCCACAGTGCCGTGAAGACCAGGAACGGCCCGAATTTCGCCCGCTCCGCGAATGCCCCCGTGATCAACGCCGGCGTGATAATCGCGAACATCATCTGGAACGCCATGAAGAGCAGCGGGGGCACGCCGGTCACTGGGTCTGGCTCAACGCCGATGCCCTTCAGGCCTATGTGGTCGAAGTTCCCAATGAGCCCAAATCCCTGGTCTGGCCCAAACGCGAGCGAAAACCCCACAGTTACCCACAGGATTGCCACGATCCCGGTCGTGATGAGCGACTGCATAATCGTCGCCAGGACGTTCTTGTTCCGGGTCAGGCCTCCATAAAAAAACCCCAGCCCCGGCGTCATAAACAACACCATCGCCGATGCCACCAGCATCCACGCCGTGCTGCCGTAGTTCAGACCCTCCATTGGCTCCCCTCCGGCCGGACGGGCACACCCTGCTCCGGCAATTCCGCTGAAATCTAGGGGCCCACGGTTTCGAACCCGTTTCCCCCAGATGTCGTCCACGTTTCCACCGTGTTACGACGATGTTTCCAGCGGCCTCAGGCCAAATTCATCTCTCGCCCGAGACGCCAATGAAGAGACGAAGGGTGATTGCCCCACACTCCGCGACACGCTCACCTTCAACGTCACCCCGTTCTCGTCGGAGGGGCTGTCGGGGTAACCCTATGGAGACCACCAACAGCAACAGGCGTCTTCCCTCGCCCACGACAACGGCAGAGTGGACCGGGAGTGGGGGCACCACAGCCCGTCAGACAAACCGTGTTCCCCACTCACCACGCCGCAGTTATACGATCTGCAGTTCCCTCAGCTTGGCCTCGGGCACGACACCGTTTTCCCAGCCGCGGACCCGGTAGTACTCCTCCAGCATCTGGTCCAGCTCACACACCTCGCCCTCAGATCCCTTCGAGTTCGATGGTTCGTCCAGGAACCGCTGCGGCAACGTGTCCGATCCTTCCCGGAAACCGGCAAGGTTGTTGTAGTAGCGTTCCAGGTTGTAGATCCGCTCACCGGCGAGCAGGACGTCGTTCGCCGTGAAGGCATCGAGCCCGACCATCACGCGGTACTGCTCCGCGTACTCCTCGGCCCCCTCAGCGAACGCGCTAAATTTGCAGAGGTCCAGGCTGTCGCTGAACGCATGCAAGTCCTGCAGGATCTTCAGCAGTTCGCCCTTCCCCTCCCACGCCAGCGGGTCCGTCTTCAAGCCGATGAGCCCAAGCTCGCTCGCAGGGCTGTAGCCGCGAAGGTGGCAGGCGCCGCGGTTCGACGTTGCGTACCCGAGCCCCATGCCCTTCAGCCCGCGTGGGTCGTATGCCGGTGTCGCCTGGCCTTTTACAGTCATCGCCAGTTCCGGGTGGCCGAGACCGTTGGCGAACGAATCTATCCCCTCCGCCAGCCGGTCGCCCAGCCCCTCGCGGAACGTAATCATCCGCGAGACCTCGATCATCCGGTCGCGGTCACCCCACGTGATGCCCTCGCCCGCCGGGACGTACTCCCGTTGCGTTGCCTCCATCATCATCGAGAGCACCTGGCCGATTTCGATCGCGTCATAACCCCAGTCGTTCGCGCGGTCGATCATGAACGCCACCGATGCAATGTCGTCGTTCCCGCAGTTTGCGCCCAACGACCACGCTGGCTCGTACTCGACCGACTCCATCTTCACCTTGTACGGGCCGTCCTTGATTTCGACCTCCTTCTTGCACGCCACCGGGCACGCATGACACGTCGGGTCATCGATCAGGTAGTGCTCGTTCACGTACTCGCCGGCCAGCAATTCCGCGTGGTCGTAGTGCGTCTCCTGGCTGTTTCGTGCACCCAGCGCCCCAATCGTGTTCGTCACGTTCATCAGCACGTTCGTGCCATAGACGCTCAGGCCGCCCTTCTTTGGCGATGTCACGTTCGCCTCGTCCATAATCTTGCCGAGACCAACCCGGTGTGCATCGCGCCATGCGTCGCGGTTCACCGCACGCGGCATCACCCGTTCCGCCTTCACCACGACGGCCTTCAGCATCTTCGATCCGCCAACCGCCCCGGTGCCGCCCCGTCCCGATGCCCGGTCGTTCTCGTTCAGCCAGGCGCCGAAACGCACCTTATTTTCGCCCGCAGGACCGATCGCCATCACGCTCAGGTCCGCTTCGCCGTGGCGTTCCTTCAACGTCGCGATCGTCTCATGGACGCCCTTGCCCCACAGGTCCGCTGCGTCTCGCAGCTCAACGGTGTTGTTCGCTACGTACGCGTACACCGGTTTCTGCGCGGCGCCCGTAAATACGATGCCGTCGAAGCCCGCCCAGCGCAGCCTCGCAGCACTCCAGCCGCCCATGTGACTGTCCGTCACGGTTCCCGTCAGTGGACTCTTTGTCACCAGTGCAAGGCGGCCGCTCATGCTCGCCTCCGTCCCCGTCAGCGGGCCGTTCATGAAACACAGCGCGTTCTGAGGACTCAGCGCATCGATAGTGGCTCCTTGCTCCAGCACATAACGCACGCCCAGCCCGCGCGCGCCAATGAACTTGCGAGCCCAATCCTCTGGGATCGGTGCGTAGTTCACCGTCCCCTTGGTCAGGTCAACGTGTCCGACTCTTCCTGCGTAACCACCGAGTGACATCTGCTTTCCTCCGATCGAGGCGATTATAAGGCCGCCATAGATGAGACGATCGACAAGAATTCATGTCACCGTCACCGGAGGTTGAGCCGCTGCCTTAACGGGGCAGCTTTCGCGGTGCTCCGTCCCCGCGTATCGTCCGCGCACAACTCGTTCCTATCGGAGGCAATCATGGCCAGGCTCGAAGGCAAAGTCGCAATGGTCACAGGCGCAGCATCTGGCATTGGTCGCGCCAGCGCCCTCCGTTTCGCCGAAGACGGCGCCGCAGTCATGTGCGCAGACCGGGATCTCGCTGGTGCTCAGCACACCGCCGCACTCGTCGCTGAACGAGGTGGCTCGGCCGCAGCCCTGGAACTGGACGTCATCGATTCCGCCGCCGTCGAAGCCGCCTTGCGTCAGACAAGTTCCGAACTCGGTGGCCTCCACATCGTCTTCAACAACGCCGGCGTCGGAGGAGGTGGCCTTGGCTGGGACAAAGTCATCGCCATCAATCAGACCGGCGTCTACAACGGGCTCTATCACGGCTGCCGCATGCTCGCCGAATCTGGCGGAGGCGTCGTAGTCAGCACGGCCTCCATCGCCGGCCTCGTCGCCCTCATCGGCGTCACCACGGACCCGCTGAATATGGAATATGGCAACGGCGCCTACCAGGCGTCCAAGGGCGCCGTCGTCCAGCTCACTCGCCAGTTCGCCGTCTCGTTTGCCAAGCACAACGTCCGCGTCAACGCCGTCGCCCCAGGCTACATCTACACGCCAATGACCCAGCCGATGCGCGACGTCGAAGGCGCCGAGCAGTTCCTCGCAAACCTCCACCCCATGGGCCGCCTCGGCCAGCCCGAAGAAATCGCCAACGCCGCCGCCTTCCTCGCTAGCGACGAAGCATCCTTCATCACCGGCGTCACCCTCCCTGTCGATGGTGGCTACACCGCCCGCTAGCTCACTCGTCGCCTGACAGCCGTACCACCGTCGCCGACCCGATGCTCCGGTATCGGTCGGGCATGCACGTCAGGACGATGACCTGGCAGTCGCGGGCGCCTACGTTGAACGCCGCCCCAAGCTTCTCCAACCGCCCTGGGTCGGACCACCCCAGCGCATCGTCCAGGATGAGCGGCACTCCGCCGTCCGCACTCACCAAGGCTGCGCATGCCAGCCGCGAAAGCACCCCGATCTGTTCCTTCGCCCCCGTGCTCAGGCTGTCATAGGGGACGGTCACCCCATCTAGTGTCCGCTTTTCCACCATCAGGTCCTGACTCAACACGAGCTCGAACGAAGACCCGAAGACGATCCGCCCCAGAGCTTCCAGCTTCTCCTTGAAAGGCTGCAGATACGCTTTTCGCGCCTCGGCGCGATGCCGCATGAACACGTCGTACAAGAGCTTCGCTGCGCCAGCCCTTCGCCGAATCGACTCCCAGTCCTGCTCCTTCCGGTAGACATCCGTTTCTGCTTCGGCAAGATGTTCTGCAAGACCCTCTTCACCGCGCGCCGACAGCCGCTCTTTCAGGCCAGCCAACTCGTTGTCCCGGGCTCGCGCGTCGCTGTCCAGGCGTTCGAGGAGCAGTTCAAGGTTGCCCAACTCCGCCCTCACGCCGTCTGGGTTCGATTCCCTGAGAAGCCCCTCAGCGCTCGCCAGCTCGCCTTCAGCAACCCTGGCGGCTGCCGCGAGCGTCGTCTCTGCGGCCTCCAGTGCCTCGTCAGCCACCTCACTCCGGGCCTCGGCCAGGGCCGACGTGGCGAGCGTAAGCGCGCCTCGGGCGTTCTCGACCTCAAGGTCTGCCTGCCGGCGCGAGTTGCCTGCCTGCTCGAGGGCGGTCAGCATCTCTCGCAAGACCTCTGCCGCTCGTGCTTCGTCTGCTTCTGCGGATTCGAACCGCGCCTCCGCGATCACCTTCAAGCGCTTTGCGTCGTCCAACGATGCCGGGAGCGCGGGCTCGTCGGCACGTCTTGCCACATACAGTGCGGTGTTCTTCTTTAGCCGCTCCACTCGCTCGGCCAACGTCTGGGGCGTCAGGTCCCGGAGGTCCTGCCTTAGTCCCTCCCGAGCGTGATCGAGTACTTGCTGCATCCTCTGCCGTCGCTCCCAGAGGTCGCGCGCCGTCGCCACATCCGGTACGCCGGCCGCGCGGCACGCCTCGCTGTACGCTGCTTCTACGTCAACGGCGGCCTTCAATGATTCCGCCGCACCCGACCCTGACCTGACTGACACCTCCGCCAGGTCCGCGATTCGTAGAGGACGAGGTTGTTCGACGGCGAATTCGCGCTCCTCGCCAGCTTCCAGGTCCACTGTGCCGGCTGCCGCGGTCAACGTGACAGCGCGCAGCGCACGCACGCGAATGGCTGGCGCCTCGGCGTCCGCCCTTGCCCGGGCCTGGACCGCTGTCAGCTGCATCCGCTCTATCCGGCGCAGTCCGTCGGCGTCGACGTTGATCGCTTCGATGAACGCCATAGCCTCCGTCACGGCCGCCTCGTTCTCGTTCACACGGGCTAATCGCTCCGTCATCTGGTCGAGAAATAGCAGTTCGTTCCAATGCGACTCGTCAGCAGCTCTCAGGTCTCGCAATGCGCGGGCGCTCCGGGCCTCCTGATGGGTGCGGGCGTGGTGTCCGTCCGCCGACGTACGCTCCCGCTCCAACCGCTCATGTTCCGGTTCAAGTGCCTTCGCCCTTGCCTCCGCGCCAGCCACTGTCCGGTCACTGTCCTCCACCTGCCGCACCAGTTGTGCCCGCCGCATGCTTGCCTCCCGGGCCGCTCCAGCGCGCTCGCGAGTCCGGTCGGTCTCGTTCCCTAGCCTCTCAACGACGGCCCGCTGCTTCTCGACAGCGGCCCATGCCGCACGTACCTCACGGAGCCGCGTCTCATTCCGAACGCGGTCGGCCCGCACCGCTTCTCGGGCTCGTCGCAGCTGGTCAAACCTCTCGGCATCCGCCTCAAGGGCTGCGAGTGTCCCGCGCAACACCAGTGCCCTCGCCGCAGCTTCTTCGGAAGCCTCTCTGGCGCCGCTCAAGACGCGACTCTCCCGCCCCTTGGGTGTCCAGAACTCGCCGTATTCCGCCGTGATCCGGTCGATCAGCGGCCCGTGCGCGTCGGCGCTACCCCCGCCGCCTGCGGCCGCGTCTAGTGCAGCCCCTAACGAACCGGTCATCACCTGCCCTTGCTTTAGCTCTGCCCCCTGCTGGAGCCGCAGCGCCTTCCACAACTGCTCATCCACGTTCCCGCTTAGTAGCTGACTCACCCGGTCGTGTGCCGACCTGCCTGCCACTTGCTCTGTGGTGCTGCCCTTGATGGAAAGCGTCGTCTCTTGGGTACTTGGACTCTTCCCCCATCGCTTCCGGTACTCAATCTCCGATGACCCTAGTCGGAATCGAGCCCCCACCTCCGGAGCAAGGTCTTTACCAATTTGGCGGATGGATTCGACGGCGCTGCTCTTGGAACTATCTGGCACCTCCAGCAGCAAAAAAAGCCCCTCGATCAGGCTCGATTTCCCCGCTTCGTTCTCCCCCTCCACCACTGTCACGCCCGTCTCTGCGAACTTCACCGTCCGCTCCCGCACGCCACGATAGTTCCGAAGGGTGATCTCGTTGATTCTCATCGCTACCCCCCGGCCAGCCGATAGAGCAGTTTCAGGGCGTCCTCGGCGGTCTCCGAATCTGCACCATTCCCCGAAGCGCGTCTTTGCAAGTCCTGCATCGCTGACAGCGCGAACCCGGTCAGCCCGAGAGCCTGAAAGTCGGCCGCATCGTTCACCACCGCGATATCCGTGTGCCGATCCCAGGTCTCGAAGGCCCCGAACACCTCGCGTGCTCGCTCTAGCACAGCGTCGAGTTCCAGCCGTTCCGGGAGCCGCAGTGTCCCTTTCATACTGACTCTCAATACGGTCTGTGGCTTGTTTCCCAACCCATCCAACCTGGCTTCAAACTGCTTGATGTCGTCCAGACCGTTCACAGGTGCATCCAGCGTCACAAACCGCCACCGCCCCACCGGCGCCCGCTCCACACGGCACTCCCGCTCATCGACATCCACGACCAGCACGTTGCCCGCATCAACCTCGTCATAGTCTGTTGGTTCCGGTGCGCCTGAATGCCAGACCCTTCCGCTCGTCCCGTGGGATGTCGTCGAGTGCCGGTCTCCGAGCGCCACATAGTGCGCCTCGCCTCTTGCAATGCCCGTTTCGACGGCCTCCAGGTCGATCGTCGCCGGGTTGTCGCTCCCCATCGCCTCCGTCGTCCCATGCCCCACGACGATTCGGACCCGGCCCGCCGCCGGTGGCGCAGCACTACGCAATCCCGCCGCCACCAGGTCCTCCAGCGGATGCTTGTTCGGCCACGGGCATCCAAGGATCTCCACCGATGCCTGGTGCTCCCGGGCCTTTCCCGCATCAAGTACGATGACGTTCTCCGGCTGGGCGGCGTCGAAAACCGGCGACCGGTACACGCTTCCCTGGTTGATCGGGTCGTGGTTCCCCGGCAAGAGGTAGAAGGTCACACGCGCCTCCCTCATCGCGTCCAATACCTGGCGAATGAGCCTCCGGTCCACCGCATTGTCTTCAAACACGTCCCCCGCGACCACGATGAACGAGCATTGCCGCTCCCTCGCGATCCGTCCGATCTCGCCGATCACGCGAATTCGGTCAGCCGCAAACTCCGCCTGCGCCGCGTCACTGAAGTAGTGGCGACGCATCCCGAGCTGCCAGTCAGATGTGTGAATAAACCTCACCATGATCAACTCCGCGGACGGCACACGGTCTCCCCCCAACTCTACCCCACCCCACGCGTCAACCCATGTCGCGCGCGCCACGTATCCTTCACTCCGTGACGTCCTCAGATTCATTCGCCGTCGCTGCCACCGTCGGCCAGCACTCGCTCGCATTACTGCGCGTCTTCATCGCTGCCGCGCGCGCCGGGGATCCTCTCGCTCCCGTCACCGTCGTCGTCCCCTCGAACTACGCCGGACTTTCGCTCCGTCGTCTGCTTGGCACACAGCACGGCCTCGTCAACGTTCGTTTCCTCGGGATGTCTCGCGTCGCCGAACTCCTTGCCGCCGCTCGCTTCGTACCCGATCGCCGTCCGCTTACGCCCTGGGTCCGTGCCGAAGCCGTTCGCCTCGCCCTCGAAACGGATGGCAGCATCTTCGGCGCCGCTGCCGGCCATCCCGGCACTGGTCGCGCCCTCGATACTACGTTCCGCGACCTGCGCCACGCCTCACCTGGCTCCCTCGAACAGCTCTCTCGCGGCTCCGGGCGGGCCCGCGCAGTCGCGCTGTTGTACCGGCGCTTTCAAGACCTCACCGCCGGCCACTTCGATATCGAAGACCTGCTTGATGCGGCCGCCCTCGCAGTCGAACAGCAATCACCCGCCTTACGCGACCTCGGCCGCGTCATCCTCTACCTCCCCCGTTCCGCCACGCCCGCCGAGTTCCGGGTTCTCTCCTCACTCATCGCAGCAGATCGGCTCGACATCATCCTCGGACTGACCGGCGACCCTGTGGTGGACGACGCCACGCTCGCCCTCGCAACTCGCCTCGGCGTCTCGCTTCCGCCTGGCGACCACGCTCCGCCCTCGGCCGGACACATCATCGACGCAGTCGACACGGTGGAAGAAGCCCGCGCCATCGTGCGGCGCGTGCTTGAAGCTGCCCGCAGTGGTATGCCATTTCACCGCGTTGGCATCCTGTTTCCCGCGTCCGGGCCCCTTCCTAGTGTGCTTACGGAGCAGCTCGGCGCCGCCGGGATTCCCTTCCATGGCAGGAGCACTCGTTCGCTCGCCGCATCAATGCCCGCACGCGTCCTGCTCGGACTCCTCGGGCTCCCGGAGACCCGGTTCCGTCGCGCAGCCGTCATGGATTGGCTCACATCCGGACCCATCCTCGATCCCGGTTCCGAAGACTCCCATCGGCTGGCTCCCTCGGCGCAGTGGGATGAGATTTCCCGGGATGCCGGCATCAGCGTCGAGTCGCAGGCTCCCCGTGATCGCGCCCACTGGCAGCGTCGCCTTGAAGCATTCGCCAGCCAACCGCGTGAAGCATCCCGTGCCGATGCAGCGCGTTCGCTCGCTGCGTTTGTCTCACGTCTGAAAGCCGATCTCGAACCGCCACCAGCCCGCAGTTCCGCTGCACTTGCAGCGTGGGCCAGGACGCTCCTGCTTCGCTACCTCGGGTCCGAATCAGAAGCGCGCCACTGGGGAGACGAGACCGCGGCTGCCTCCTACGCCTCCTTACTGGACCTCCTTGACAGCGCATCGCATCACGAAGTCCGGCCGGCTGCCGGGCTCCGCACTGCGCTCGCCACGGCGGCAGAACGCCGCCGTTATCTGGCAGCCATCCTCGACCAGGCCCTTTCCTCCCCGGACGGGCGTCTCGGACCGTTTGGCGACGGCGTCTACCTTGGCACTATTGGCTCCGCCCGTGGCATGGATTTCTCCCACGTCTTCATTGCTGGAATGGTCGAAGGCGTGTTCCCCGCGCCATCTGCTGAGGACCCGCTGCTTCCCGATGCCGAACGCGAAGATGCTGCCATCGAGACCCGGCACACCCGTTCACTCAATGCCCGCTTCGACTATCTCTGTGCGCTCGCTACCGCGCCTGTCCGCACGCTCTCGTTCGCCCGGTCGGACATCGGCGGTCAGGCGCGACAGAGCCCATCGCGATGGCTCATCGAATCCGCGTCAGCCCTCGCCGCAGAGCCCGTGGCGGTGGAATCGTTGAGGACGCTGCACTCACAACCTTGGTTCACTCTCGCTACATCCTTCGAACATTCCCTGCACCAGCAACCCGGCGAGGCCAACTCCCGCCAAGACTGGGAACTCGAAGCCATCATCGCTTCCGGCGGCAAACTCCCCTCCTTCTTCGACCAGGACCCTTCGCTTCAGTCCGGGCTGGGAGCCGCTTCAGCCACGCTCCCTGCCTGGGCCCGGCGTACGCCCGAAGATCCCTCCACCCTATCTCCCTGGGCTGGGGGCGCCTCCGGTTTGTCCAACGGCGTCTTTGGTATCTACTCCCCGACGTCCTTCGAAACCCTCGCGACCTGTCCCTTCAGGTATTTCCTGCGAAACGTCCTCCGCGTCAAGGAGACCGTCGAACCCGGCGACACCCACCGGCTCGAAGCGCGTGATCGCGGTGCCATCGTCCACGATTCCCTCGAACGCTTCTTCGTCGATGCCGCAGCAGAGATGCGTCTTCCTGGGCCGTCTGATACTTGGGCGGTCGAAGACCACGCACGCCTTGCTGCTGCTGCCGGAGAGATCTGCGACCGCTTCGAAGCGGCAGGGAAAACCGGGGGAGCTGCCCTCTGGTATGTCGACCGGGCCCGTATCCTCCGTGACCTGAAGGGCTTTCTCGCCGCCGACGACGAGCGCCGCCTCGTCTCCGGCAACGCCTTCCTGCACGCCGAACTTTCCTTCGGGTTCCAACCAAAAGAGGGGGAGGAGTCCGCGAACCAACCTCCCGTTGCCGTTCCCCTGGCTGGCGGTGACGTCGTCCATTTCCGCGGACGCATCGACCGCGTGGACCGCTCGCCGGGTGGCGAACTCATCGTCTACGACTACAAGACGGGTCGCTCCTCCGAATACAAGAACCTCTCGTCGGCCGACGATCCCCTGTCCGGCGGCCGCCACCTTCAACTTCCCATCTATGCACTCGCCGCTCGTGCTGCCTTTGGCAACGCTCCCGTCTCTGCTTACTACTGGGCCGCCAGCGAGCAGGAGGGCTACAAGGCGTATGGGTACCAGGTTGATGAAGCCGTGCTCACGCACCTGGGCGAAGTCCTTGCCGTGCTTGCCCGCCTGGTCGGCGACGGACTCTTCCCCCAGGTTCCCGGCAAGCCCTCCAGGAACTCCTACGAAAACTGCAGGTACTGTCCCTTCGACCGAGCCTGTCCATCCGCCTCCAGGGCCGCCGCATGGGAATCACGCAAGTGGGCAGCCGGTCTCGCGGACTACATCGCGCTAACGGAGGTCGCGTCGAATGAGCCCGCGCAGACAGGGGTCGCACGTGGATAAGCCACTCCCCGTTGACCAGGCAGCCCGCGACGAAATCACTACAACACTTCGCGAGACGATCTTCGTCGAAGCCGGTGCAGGGAGCGGCAAAACCCGTGAGATGGTCGAACGCATCCTCGCTCTCGTCGATGACGGCGTCCCACTCAGCCGCATCGTTGCCATCACGTTCACCAACGACGCTGCCGCTCAGCTTCGAGAAAAGGTCCGTGAACGACTCGAAAAGGCGCTGCTGAAAGCCCGGTCCACGGAGGATGATGCCGTTGCGGAACTCCGCATCCAGGCGCTCGGTGACATCGACGCGGCTCCAATTCATACGATCCACGGCTTCGCCCGGTCCATCCTTGCCCTTCATCCGCTCGAAGCTGGCCTTCCCCCGGAAATCAGTCTCCGCGACGATGTCGCCGCGAATGTCGCCTTCGAAGAGCGCTGGCGTTCCTTCCTCGAACAACTCCTCCACGACGGCTGCGGCGACCCGGCGGTCGAACGCGCTCTTGTCGTTGGTACGACGCTTGGCCTCACACCCGCCGATCTGCGAAATGTAGCCAGCGCGCTCCAACATGACTGGGATCGCGCCTGCGAGGCCACGTTTGCCTCAGGAAGTACGCCGCAGGTGGATATCACCGGCCTTCTTCGGTCCGTCGAGGATGTCCTTCAGCTCCGCTTACAGATACGTCCTGGCGGCGAGGACGACAAAGCCTACGTAGCCTCTGCCGCGATTGAGCCCGTTGCTTCCTCGGTGCTCGCCGTTCGACAGCTACAACTCGCCGCCCCCAGTCGCGAAGAACGGCTCTTTGCCGACGAAGAAGCGATCCGCGTCCTTCGCACCATCGCGCTCCCCAAAATCGGCAACCTCGGCAGTCCAAAGAACTGGCCCTCGCCGGATCACCTTGCATCCCTTCGAACAGCGATGAAGGAGGTGAACACCACCGCAGTCGAAATCCTGGCGATGCTTCGCGCCGGCTGCCTTCCGCTCCTGCTGACGACACTCCAGCAGTTCGTGCGTGAGTATCGCGAGGACCGCATCGCCCAGGGCACCCTCGAATTCAACGACCTCCTCTTGCTCTCTCGCGATCTTCTCGCGTCTGATGTGGCTGTCCGAACTCGCGTTGCGCAGCGCTACCACTGCCTCCTCATCGATGAGTTCCAGGACACAGACCCTATTCAGGTGGAAATAGCGGCTCTCGTCGCCGCTGGCGCCTCGGCCCAAACGCCCTCGGCCACATGGTTCGAGCTTCCGATCCCTCCTGGCCGCCTCTTCTTTGTCGGGGACCCAAAACAGTCGATCTACCGCTTCCGCCGCGCAGACGTCGAAGTCTACGAACAGGCCCGCACGCGATTCGGCGAGCCGCCAGTCGGCCGCACCCTGAACCTCACGCAGAACTTTCGATCCGTCCCGTCCGTCATCGCCTGGGTGAATGCCGTTTTTGCGGATCTCCTGACCGAACCGCCCTCGCCTCCGGAAGGCGTACCCGTGGTCCAGGTCCCCTTTGCCAGCCTGATCGCATATCGTCACGAAAACTCGGTATCTCCCGTCGCCGTTCGCCTGTTCGGTGGCCCGCAGCCGGATAGCAGTGCCGACGCGATTCGTGCCAGCGAATCATCAGAAATCGCCTCCACCATCCTCCGGATCGAATCCGAGGCAGAATCCGGTGCCTGGCACGTGGGCACAAAGGACGGCCCAGGCCGCCCACCCAAACTCTCGGACATTGCCATCCTCGTCCCCGCCCGCACCGTCGTCCCCGCGCTCGAACAGGCCCTCGCCGCCGCTCGCATCCCCGCCCGCGTCGAAAGCCAGTCCCTCCTCTTCGATACGCAGGAAGCTCGCGACATGCTTGCCATCCTCGGCGCGATTGACGATCCGACTGACGAAGTAGCCCTCGTCGCCGCGCTCCGCTCCCCGGCGTTTGGCTGCACCGACGCTGACCTCGCACGGTTCGCCTCAGCCCGCGGTCGTTGGGACTACCGCCGTCCGCCGCCGGATGACGTCGACGCCTCGCACCCCGTGGTCCTCGCGTTCTCCGTCCTCAATGCACTTCACGAACAACGCTGGTGGCTCGATCCGGCTGCGCTCATCGATGCAGTCGTCCGCGAGCGCCGGCTCCTCCACATGGCGTTCGCTGGCCGCCGTCCTCGCGAAACATGGCGCCGCATCCGCTTCATCCATGAACAGGCCCGTGCCTTCTCCGCCGCCGGCGAACGTTCCCTGCGCCAGTTCATCCGCTACGCCACGCAGCAGGCGGATGAAAACGCTCGTATGGACAGCACACTCGTCGACGAGGAAGACGACGACGCAGTACGCATCCTCACCATCCACGCGTCAAAGGGCCTGGAGTTCCCGATCGTATTTCTCGCGGGCCTCGGTGCGTCCGACAACAACAATCTGTCGTCTCTGCTGTGGAGTAAAGAGGGTACTCCAGAAGTTCACCTTGGCTCGAAGGACCGCGGGATTTTCCAGACGGCGGGTTATGATGCCGCCCTCGAACGCGATAGGACGCTGGAACGCCTTGAACGGGACCGGCTGCTCTACGTCGCGGCCACCCGCGCTCGCGACCACCTGCTTGTGAGCCTCCACCACAAACCACCACCCAAGAGCGCGGATCATTCCGGCCGTCACGTGCGTGGCCAGTGCTCCGCTGCGGAGTGCCTGTTCCATATCACCGGCCGCTATCCAGACCTCTGGGCCCCGCTGGAACCCGCCACCGCACAGGAACGACCTTCCACCGGGGAGCCGCACCCAACTCCACTCGGCATCGCTGACCGCGATGCCTTCATCGCCAGCCGGGAAGAATTGCTTCGCAAGATGTCCCGCCAACCGGCCCTGGCTGCGACGGCCATCGCACACGCAGCGCAGCCGGCGGAATCTACCGATGAGCCAGTCGATGACGCTGCGCCCTGGAAGAAGGGCCGCGCCGGCACGTCCGTGGGCCGTGCTGTCCACGCCACTCTGCAGAGCATCGATCTTGAAACCGGCCACGGACTCGAAGCGGTCGCCGCTGCCCAGTCGCTCGCCGAAGGGATCGAGGCCCGCCTCCCCGATGTCATACGCTTCGTGCGCGGCGCCCTCCAATCGCCGGCGGTCCGGGCAGCGGTCGCCTCAGGGCGCTACTTCCGAGAGGTCTATGTCGGCGCCACCGTCGAGGGAGTCCTCGTCGAAGGCTTCATCGACCTCCTCTACGAGACCCCCGCGGGCCTGGTCATAGTGGATTACAAGACCGACACGGTTGATACCGAAGCCGAGGTTGATGCTGCCATGCAACGCCACCGGCTCCAGGGCGCTGCCTATGCTGTCGCCCTCGCTGCATCCCAAACGCAGCCGGTCGCAGGCTGTATCTTCGTCTTCGTCCAGCCCCGGGTTGATCGGTCCATCCCAGATCTCGCCGCCGCAATCGCCGAGGTCACCGCCGCCGCGAGTCGCCGTTAGATCCTACCCCGCCAGGAACCCCTCCACCGCCTCCATGAACGCATCCTCGCACTCCACCATCGGAAGGTGCCCGGCGTCGTCGATCCGTGCGACCTTCGCATCCGGGATGAGCCGCGCAAATTCGTCCGCGTAGGCCACCGGCATGAGCCTGTCTTCCGTCCCATGCACGACCAGCGTCGGGGCTTCTACGTATCCCAGCCGGCCCCGCAGCCCCCGGTCAGGGATTGGCCACATGAACTTCGTCGCAACTGACAGGTTCTTGGACCGCTGAAGCGCAGCCGCCCCCGGGTTCGCCGGGTCAGCGACAAAGATCGATGGCTCTATGCCCGCCGCCTCCGGGTGCGCCCACTTCTTAGCCTTCAGCTCGGTTTCGTTGAGCACAAAGGGATCGGGCACCTGTGGGTCATCCATCCAGAGGCCATACGCGTCCACCAGCACCAGCCGCCGCGTCAGCTGGGGGTTGATCGCCGCGAACTCCGCCGCAAGCATTCCGCCAAGACTGTGACCGATCACGTCCAAGGCCCCCACCCCCCACGACGTCACCAGCTGCCTGTGGTGAAGTGCCATCCCCAGGATCCCGTCTATCAGTTCGAATCCGCTCGACTCCCCGTAACCTGGTAGCTCCGGCGCGAATACCCGGTGCCGCTCTGCCAACCGCTTCAGGAATGGAGCGTCGCCGGGGTGCCCTTCCAGCCCGTGCAAATACAGCAACGGGCTCCCGCTGCCCGCCGTCCAAACTCTCACAGAAAAACCACCGCTCACGTCTGTCCGCAACGTCACGTCCGCCACCCTTCCTATCGGCCTACGCCGGCCGGCGTGGGGGCGTTTGCGGCAACGCGCTGCTGGCTCACTTGTGGGGTCCAGTGGTCTGGTTGGTCAGCCCACAGGTCGCGCAGGTACGGGATTACCTCACGGCCGAAGAGCTCAGTGTTCTTTGCCGCCGTCTCCTCCGGCAGGTTGCCCATGTGCAACGTCGGGATCAGCTGCCCGACCCGCAGCGAAGTCGCC
Organism: Dehalococcoidia bacterium; assembly: GCA_020432045.1. Classification (GTDB taxonomy): domain Bacteria; phylum Chloroflexota; class Dehalococcoidia; order Tepidiformales; family Tepidiformaceae; genus JAGQHB01. The sequence continues at coordinate 37,132 of JAGQHB010000017.1, forward strand.
AGTTCCCGAATCCGCTCGCGCACGCGTTTGGGAGTCCCCGCGATGATGAAGCCCTTTTCATCGTACTCCCAGAAGCTTAGCTCTCCCCGGGCCGCCTTCATCCGGTCCTCGTTCGTCAGCCTCCCGCCTCCGCGCGCCATCTGTGCCTGCAATGTTGCCTGCGTGTGGTACCCCGGTGGCTGCACATAGGCGGGCGATGTCGGGTTGTGCGTGTAGAAATACCGCACCGCCTCGGCGTAGTCCTTCTCCGCCTGCTCCTCCGTCTCCGCAACGCAGCAGATCTGCGTGAACGCCATTCGGTTCGGATTCATGTCGCCGCCGCGCTTGTCCACGTACTCCCAGAATCCGTCCACGAGTGGTTTCGCTGACCCCAGCCCCGAAAACGACAGGTGCCCGTAGCAGTAGTTTTCGTCGATCACCAGGTCCCACGTCTCGATGCTTCCACTCCCCGGGACCCAGACGGGCGGCCTCGGCTGCTGGACCGGCCGTGGCCAGACATTCACATATCGGAGCTTGTTGTACTTGCCGTTGTGCGCGAACGGTTCCTGTTCCTGCCACGAACGCAGGATCAGATTTCGTGCCTCATGGAAACGCTCTCGCAGTTCCACCGGCGGCGTCCCATATGAAAACACCGAGTCCATCGGTGTCCCGAACACGAACCCCGCGATCAGCCTCCCACCCGAAAGACAATCCAGATACGCCATCTCCTCCGCCACGCGCGTCGGCGGGTTGTAGAGCGCGATGCTGTCGCCGATGACGAGGATCGCGGCATTCTCTGTTGTCCCTGCCAGGCTTGCCGCCAGCAGATTCGGAGATGGGCTCATCGCGAACGCAGTCTGGTGGTGTTCGTTCACCGCAAGTCCGTCGAACCCTTCCCGGTCCGCCTGCTCCATCAGCCGCAGGAACATCCGGTACATCTCCCCAACCTTTGTGGGGTCCATCAAGCTCACAGGTGGGTCCACCCACGCGCTCTTGTGCTTCTGCGGAAAATCCGCCGGCAGGTGCGGGTAGGTGACTTCTGCGAACCAGTGGAACTTCATCGGCGTACCTCCGTGGCCCGGCCGATTCTACGCGTGTGGAGAGGTCGTGCGACGCCCCTGAACCAGCGCTGGTTCGCGCCCCGAGCCGCTGTGCCTAGAAACCGGTAGGATGCACCCGCACTCTTAAAAGGAATGGTGGTACCAAATGGCAGTTCGTCTTGATGGGCAGGTAGCCCTGGTCACCGGCGCTGGCCGCGGTCTTGGCCGCGCCTACGCGATGGACCTCGCAAAGCATGGTGCGAAGGTCATTGTCAACGACTTCGGGGGCAGCGTTTCTGGTGAAGGAAGCGACGATACCCCCGCCCAGCAGGTCGTCAACGAAATCAAGGCAGCCGGCGGCGATGCCGTCGCCAACGCCGGCGATGTCGGCAGCTACGAAGACTGCTTCAACATGGTCAAGCAGGCGATCGATACCTACGGCCGCCTCGACGCCATCGTTGCCAACGCCGGCATCCTTCGCGATGTCACCATCCATAACATGTCCGAACAGGACTGGGACCTCGTCATCCGCGTGCACCTCAAGCAGTGCTACAACCTGCTGCGCCATGCGTGGCCGGTCTTCCGCCAGCAGGCATACGGTCGCGTTGTCATGGCTACCTCGACCTCCGGTCTTATCGGTAACTTCGGCCAGGCCAACTACGGTGCCGCAAAGTCCGCCATGTACGGCCTTATGAATGTCGCCAAGCTCGAAGGCGAGAAGTACAACGTCATGGTCAACCTCATCTCCCCTGGCGCCGCCACCCGCATGACCAACAACCTCCCCGGTCAGACCAACACCGACCAGGCCGAGCGCGACATCGTCATGGCCCCGGATCACGTCGCCCCCGCCGTCACCTACATGTGCTCCCCGCAATGCCTCGAAAGCGGTGTCGCTATTGAAGCCAGCGGTGGCCGCTACGGCCGCATTGCCTTCGTCCGCAACGAGGGCGTCACCTACGACCCGCACGGGTTCAAGGACGCTGACTGGGTCCAGGCCAACTGGTCCAAGATCACCGATATCTCCGCCGCCAAGGCCCCGTGGTCCTTCCGCGAGACCCGCGACGAGCACTACGCAGCTAAGAAGGCCTAGTCTTCGGCTCCGTCCGAATGCGTTTCGCCCGCTGCCTCGCCCGGATCCACTCCGGCGAGGCAGCGGGCCTTTTCGCGTCTATGTACTCGCTTGCCTCAGCCGCCCGATCGCCGATCGCGCCGCGTAGTACCCGCAGAGTCCGTGGACACCGCCGCCCGGCGGTGTCGAAGATGAACAGATGAAGAGCCGCGGGTTGGGTGTCGAATAAGGGTCGCGGCGCGCCACCGGCCGTGCAAATAATTGCCTCAGGTCCTGGATTCCGCCGTTGATGTCCCCGCCCACGTAGTTGGCGTTGTAGCGCTCCATCTCCGTCGCAGTACGAGCCGTCTGCGTCAGCACAACGTCCCTGAACCCCGGCGCAAACCGCTCGATCTGCGCCGTGACTGCTCCAGTCATGTCTTTGGTCGAGCCGTTAGGCACGTGGCAGTACGCCCACGCGGTGTGCTTCCCCGCGGGTGCCCGTGAATCGTCGAAAAGACTGGGTTGCGCGAGCAGAACGAACGGCCTCTCCGCCGTTCGTCCGGCCATCGCCTCCCTCCCCGAAAATGCGATCTCGTCGAGCGTCCCGCCAAGGTGCACCGTCCCCGCCGCCTGGCACGCATCCGCCACCCACGGGACCGGCGCCCCAAGCGCGAAGTCCATCTTGAATACGCCCATCCCGTACCGGTACCGGCCGAGTGCGGCACGGTACCTCGCCGGCAACGCCTCGCCCGCGATCTCCGACACCTGGCGTGGCGTCAGGTCGAACAGCACCACCCGCGCTGGTGGAATATCCGCCAATGTTCGTAGCTTGCGGCCCGTCTCTACCTGCCCCCCGATTGCTTCGAGGTACGCCGCAAGCCCGTCCGCAAGTCCCTGGCTCCCGCCTCGCACGAACGGCCAGCCCACTCGTTGTGCCGTCATCCCCAGGACGAGCCCGGCGGCAGCTGATCCCCTCGTCTCCAGCGGCAACATCGAGTGCGCCGCGAGGCCCGCAAAGACCGCCCTCGCCTGCTCAGTAGCAAACCGTGCCTCCGCCAGGCCCTTCGCTGGCCGGATCGCTCCCAATCCAAAGCGCGCCATCGCCAGCGGATGCCGCGGGATCCGTAACGGACCCAGCGCGCCATCGATCAGCTGCTCGAAATACCGGTCGAGCGGTGCGTAGAGCTTCCGCCACGCGGCTCCATCACGCCCCAGTTTGCTCGTGGTTGCCGCGATACCGCGGGACACGGCAACAGCCGTCCCGTCATCGAACGGATGAGCAACCGCGACCTCTGGCTGCACGAACTCGACACCGTACTCCTGTAACGGCAGGCCCCTGAATGCGGACCCGGCAATTGCGAGCGGAAACGCGGTCGCACATATGTCATGCACGAAACCCGGTAGCGTTAGTTCTGCTGAGCGGCAGCCTCCACCCGGCGTCTCCTTCGCCTCCAGCACCAGTACAGAAAATCCCGCCCGCGCTATCTGGATCGCGGCCGACAGCCCGTTCGGCCCAGATCCCACCACGACCGCGTCGAGCTTCGACGTCAACCGGATTTCACCGCAACCCTACTGCGCCTCGCCGAGAAGCTTCCGCAGCGCCTCTCCTGGTGGCCCAAACTCATCCTTGAAATGGCGATAGAAAAGGACCATCAGGACTCCGACCGCGACAACCACGAGCCCCCCGGTGACCGCCAGCGCCTCCCAGCTTTTTCCGAACGAATCTCCGAACCCCACCACCACGGTCGTCGGCAAGATCGATCCCACGAACACCAATGTCACGAACAGCCGGAACGACATCGTTGTCAGTCCCGCCGCGTACGCAGCGAAGTCAAACGATACCGGCATGATCCGCCACCAGAATACGAGCTGCGGCCCCATCCGCTCCGCCAGCCGGTCCACGTGCGCTGCCCCTTCCTCGCCAATCAGCCGTGGGATTAGTCGCCGTCCATACTTCCGTGAAAGCCAGAAGATGATGACCGAACCGAGCAGCTGCCCGATCACCGCATACACAACCCCCAGGGCCGTGCCCCACGCGATCCCCGCCGCGATCATGAACGGCGGATTCGGGATTGGCGCGATCACCATCGCCACAGCCAGGATCGTGATCAGGAGAATCGGTCCCCAGAACCCGAGGTCGCGAATCCACTCCCGGATGTCCGCCACATCCAGGTCGCCCGTCAGGAACTCGATGAGGATCAGCACCGTCGCGCCCAGCAGCGCCAGTGCGCTGATCACGCGCCGCCTCACCCGCGGGTTTGATAACAGCGGCTTTGGACGCCCGTCACTGCTGGTAGGGGACACGGCAGGTGGCGTGGGCCGCAACAGGTCGCCAAGCTCGCCCCACACAAAGTACGCGGAGATAACCCCGAGGCCCGCGGCCACCGATCTCGAATGCGCGAACGTCGCCACGGCGGCGGCCACGCCAATTCCAACGATGACCGCCAGCACCAGGATTAGTTTCTCGCGCATACATCACCATGCTACCGTCGGACCGCTTCCAGACGACGATCCGGGTTAGCCTTCGCTGACGTTCTCCAGCAAGTTCGCGGCGCTGAGCAGCGACTTCAGCGAAGCCGCCACGATGCTCTCGTCGATGCCGACGCCCCACCGGATACCGTCCGGCCCCCGCGCCTCCACATACGCGACCGCCTTCGCGTCTGCCCCAGCGCTCACCGAATGCTCCGAGTAGTCGAGCACCTCGATGAGCATCCCAAGGTCGGACTGGAGCGCGTGCACGAACGCCGCGATCGGCCCGTTCCCCTCGCCCGAAACCTTCCGTTCGGCGCCGTCAATCCTTAGCGTGGCCTCGATCCGCGTCACTCCTCGTGAGGTGGCCATTTCGTGCGCCATAAGCTCGTAGCGCGCTTCCGCCGGCAGGTATGCATCCTGGAACGACTGCCAGATCGCAGCCGGCGTCACCTCCGTCCCTGATTGCTCGCTGAGTCCCTGGATCGTCTTCGAAAACTCGATCTGAAGCCGCCTCGGCAGGTCCAACCCGTGTTCCGCCTGGAGGATGTACGCCACCCCGCCCTTACCCGACTGGCTGTTTACCCGGATGACCGCCTCGTACGTCCGCCCCACATGCTTCGGGTCGATTGGCAGGTACGGTACTTCCCAGACCTGGTACTCCTCTCCCAGCGCCGCGAATCCCTTCTTGATCGCGTCCTGGTGCGACCCCGAAAACGCCGTATACACCAGGTCGCCGGCGTACGGATGCCGCGGGTGCACCGGCAGCCGGTTGCAGTACTCGGCGATTCGCCGCAGTCCGTCGATGTCACTGATGTCCAGCTCCGGGTCAACGCCCTGGCTGAACAAATTCAGCGCCAGCGTGATCACGTCCACGTTCCCGGTCCGTTCGCCGTTCCCAAACAGCGTCCCTTCCACCCGGTCAGCCCCGGCCATCACGCCGAGTTCCGCCGCTGCCACGCCCGTCCCCCGGTCGTTGTGTGGATGCAGCGAAAGCAGCACCGAATCCCGGTTCGGCAGGTGGTGCAAGAACCACTCGATCGTGTCTGCATAGATGTTCGGCGTGTACATCTCCACCGTTGCCGGCAGATTCATGATCAGCGGCTTCTCCGGCGTCGGTTCGATGATCTTCGAAACTGCATCGCACACTTCAAGCGCGTACTCCACCTCCGTGCCCGTGTAGCTCTCGGGCGAGTACTCATACCGGACATCCGTCCCCTGCAGCATCTCTCGTTCTAACCGCCGGCAAAGCGTCGCCGCGTCCGTCGCGATCTTCATGATCCCGTCCTTCTCCAGCCCGAACACCACCCGCCGCTGCAGCACCGAGGTGGAGTTGTAGAAGTGGACAATCGCCTGCTTCGCTCCCATCAACGACTCGTATGTCCGCTCGATCAGTTCTGGCCGGCACTGCGTCAGTACCTGGATCGTGACATCTTCCGGGATCAGGTCACCCTCGATCAGCTGGCGCACGAAATCGAAGTCCGGCTGGGACGCCGATGGGAACCCGACTTCGATCTCTTTGAATCCCATCAACACCAGCGCCTCGAACATCCGCAGCTTGCGTACCGGGTCCATCGGGTCGATCAGCGCCTGGTTACCGTCCCGAAGGTCCACCGAGCACCACAGCGGCGCCTTTTCGATCTGCCGGTTCGGCCATTCGCGCACCGGCAGCCGGAGTGGAAGCGGCCTGAACGGGACGTACTTATGAAACGGCATCCTTTTTGGCTGTACGGAGGTCGGTGGCATCTGGGCGGTTCCTTTCAAATCCTGTAGCTCAGTTTCGGCACATGAACTTCTGACCAACAAAAAACCCCCTGGCGAATCGATTCCAGGAGGTTGCAGCGCGAGCACAGAGATAGCTCGCGCTCAGGTAAGAAGGAGAATGCCGGAGACAACTACAGAAGTCACTGTTCGAGAATACGGGATTATCGTTACACGTCAAGCGGCATCCCGTTCGTGCTGGCCCATCCCCTCGCCAGCACCTACCGTTCTCCGCCCGGCCAATTCGTCGGTGTGCTGTGCGAGGAGATGCAACGTGGAACTACAGGACTTCGTCGATTCGATCCGAAACCGCGTCCGTGCAATGAATACGCTTTGGGAGCGCGCCATCAGCGACGTCACTCTCGATCAGATGAACCACCATGAGCGTGCTGGCGTCCTCCCGCTCGCGTTCAGTTTCTCGCACTACATCCGTGCTCAGGACCAGTCCATTAGCGGCCCGTTCCTCCGCGAAGGTCCGCTTTGGGCCAGCGGCAGCTGGGCCTCCAAGATCGGAGTGACAGTCGACACCATGGGACGCGAGGAGACTGTCGAACAGATGCAGCACCTCCGTTTCGCCGACCTCGAAGCGTGGAAGGCCTACCAGGCGGCCGTCCTCGCTCGCACTGCGGCCGTACTCGAAACGCTCACCGCTGAGGTATTGGGTGAAGTCCTCATCCCCAGGCTCCCCCCGAACGCCCAGCAGATCTTCTGCGCCATCGTCATCGGCCCCGATGCCCCGGTCCGCAAGCTCGAAGTCCTCGAGTGCTTCATTTATCAGCACGGTCTCCGCCACATGGGCGAAGTCGAGCACGGCCGCGCTCTCGTCGGCCTCCAGGGCATGACCAGTTAGCCACGCGGCCATCTGCCGAGCACCGTACGATGTGCTCACAAACGCAACGGAGCTTCAAATGGCCACCTCCTCATCCATGGCAGTATTCCTGGCGAAGTACACAGACCGCCTTCTCAACACCACGGCCCGCGCCATCGAGGACCTCTCCCTTGGTGAACTCCACTTCCGTGCTCACGCGGAAATGAACTCGATCGGATTCGAGGCCTGGCATATCGCCCGAACCGCCGACAACCTCGTCCACTTCGCCTTCGAGCGCCAGCAACCTGTCTGGTTGCAGCAGGGACTCGACAAGGCCTGGAACCTCCCCAAGGCGGACCAGGGCACTGGCATGGAGGGCGCCACGGCTCACGAACTCCGCTTTCCGGAAGCCACGCTCCTTGCCCGCTACGCGCGCGACGTCGCCGCCGCCATCGTCCCACGCATTGAAGCCATGACGGACGAGTACCTCGCCACGACCACCACCATCCGCCCGCAGGGAGAAATGGCCCGCCTCGATATCATCGCCCAGGTCGTCGTTATCCACGGCAATAACCACCTCGGCCAGGTCAACCTTTCCCGCACGCTCCAGGGCAAATCGGGCCTCGGCTTCTAGCCGCAAGCACACCCGCCGCATGAATATCGCGCTGCAACTCGCCTGGGACCCTGCCCACATCGACACGTTCCTTGCGACCGCGCGCGCGGCTGATCTGGCTGGAGTCCATTCACTCTGGGTCAATGAAGGCTTTGGCCACGACGCCTTCTCGGGCCTCGCCCTGCTCGCGCGCGAAACACAGCACGTCCGCCTCGGCACCTCGATCGTGAACATCTATTCGCGCACGCCCGGCGCCCTCGCCCAGCACTTCGCCACCATCGACGAGCTCAGCGGCGGACGCGTCATCATCGGCCTGGGCGCCAGCGCCCGAGGCGTCGTCGAGCGCTTCCATGGCCTGCCCTTCGCTTCCCCGCTCGCCCGCCTTGAGGAAACCGTGTCCCTCCTCCGGTCCTACTGGAAGAGAGAACCGTTCAGCCACAACGGTGCAGTCTTCCAGGTCGAACGGGCACTCCCGATGGGCGCCCGGCCCGTACAGCCCTCACCGCCCGTCTGGCTTGCGACGATGGCTCCCGCCAGCGTTCGTCTCACAGCGTCCATCGCGGACGGCTGGATCCCCGCCTGGATTCCCAATGACCGGGTCAGAACCAATATCCGCCAGCTCCGTGGCTGGGCAGCCCTCGTAGGGCGCAAACCGTCCGCGGTTTCGGTCAGGTCGCCCGGCACAACGATTGTTGCGACCGATGCCGGTGAACTCGCCCGAATCCGCGAGTCACAGCGGGACGCCCTCGCCTTCTTCATCGCCCGAAACGGCGACTTCTACTACCGCCAGTTCGTCCGCCAGGGCCTTGCTGCCGAAGCCGCCCTGATTCGTGATGCCTGGTCCCGGGGTGGCCGGACCGAGGCTGGTGCCGCTCTGCCAGCAGATCTGGAATCCAACTTCGGCTTCGTCGGCGATGTTGATGCCTGCCGTGCTCACCTGGCAGCCCAGTCGGCGCTCGGCGTGGATCTGCACATGGTTTCCCTCGGGCCCGGAATCCGCCCACGAGCCGCCGAAATCCTGGCCGAGCTTGCTCGAACTCCCTGAGCACCCGGCTCGCCCGGCTCCCTTCCGGCCACGCGGAAGTCATCAATTTGCGATTCGTCCAGGGCCTCACACTCCAAGAGGTCGCGGACGCGCTCGAAACCAGCGTGGACGCTGTTAAGGGCCGGCGGGCCCGCGCTTTGCTCGCATTGCGCGAGGCTCTCGCCTGGCGCTCCTCCAGACGGGTCCTCACCCTGTACGGTTAGTGCCGTGCCAGGATGCCTAACTGAACGCCACGACTCTGGTAGATGGACATCGCGGAGTAACCCATGAACCAATGCAACGGAAAGGTCATTCTCGTTGGTGCCGGCCCGGGCGACCCCGGTCTTCTCACGCTCGCTGGCGCCCAGGCGATTGCGGGGGCCGACGCCATCGTCTACGACGCTCTCGCCCCCTCCGCTACGCTGCGCCACGCCCGTCCCGGGGTTGAACTCCACTACGTCGGCAAGCGTTCCGGCGCACATGCTCGGCAGCAGACTGAGATCAACGCTCTCCTCGTCGATCTGGCTTCCGCAGGCAAGCGCGTGGTTCGTCTCAAGGGCGGCGACCCGTTCCTGTTCGGTCGCGGCGCCGAAGAGGCCCTCGCCTGTCGCGAAGGAGGCATCCCCTTCGAGGTGATCCCGGGCATTTCCTCGGCCCTCGCTGCTCCGGCGTTTGCCGGCATCCCCCTCACGCACAGGCAAATGGCTGGCGATGTCCTCATCGTCACCGGCCACGAGGCCGGTGATGCACCGTCCACCGACTGGGCTTTCGCCGCTCAGGCCAGCACGCTCGTCATCGTTATGGGGGCTGCCTCTTTGGCCGAAAACATGGCAAGCCTTCGCGCGGCCGGGAAACCGCCCGGTACGCCCGTCGCCTGCGTGCGCTGGGGCACTCGGCCTGACCAACAGGTCGTGACAGGCACGGTCGAATCGATCGCCGGAGAGGTCTCCCGGGCAGGGCTCACCGCCCCGCTTGCTACCGTTGTGGGACCCGTGGCTGCCTTCGCGCACGATCTCACATGGTTCGAACCAGGACCGCTCGCCGGCCATCGTATCGTCGTCACTCGAGCCCGCTCCGATCTCAGTGAACTGGCAGCGAGACTCGAAGCCCTCGGCGCATTCATCACCGAAGCCCCCGCGATCAGCATCCGCCCTTCGGGTAGCAAGGCCGATCTCGCCGCTGCTGTCCTTGAGCGCCCCGACTGGATCGTCTTCACCAGCCGCCATGCCGTCCGCGCCGTCATCCGGTCCCTCCGGGTATACGACAGCGACGTCCGCTCCCTTTCCGGCATTAAACTCGCCGCCATCGGGACCGCCACAGCGGAGGTATTGGAATCCACCGGGATCCGCCCCGATTTCACACCCACCCGTGGTACATCCGAAGTGCTCGCCGCTGAACTCCCGATCCAGCCCGGCGATCGCGCGCTGTTGCCGCTCTCCACATCTTCCGACAACAGGCTTGAGGCACTCCTCGCCCACCGCGGCGCTGTCCTCAGCAGGGTCACTGCCTACGAAAACGTCGCGGAGCCGCTTGCCGAATACCAGCGCTCCGAGGTGCTCGAGGCGAACATCATCACCTTTACGAGTGCCTCTACCGCCACAAACCTCCGTGCCGCCCTCGGTGACGCACCTCTCTCTGAGGGGGCGAAGCTCGTGAGCATCGGCCCGCGCACGTCCGAGGCAGTTCTTCGTGCCTTTGGGCGTGTCGATGCCCAGGCGAGTACACCGTCTATTGAAGCCCTCATCCAGGCTGTCCTCGAGGTCGCCACATGAGCATCCTCATCGAACTGCTACCCACGGCCGGCAGTGTCCTCATCGTCGGGGGCGGCAACGTCGCCCTCAGAAGGGCCGCACAGTTCAGTGCGGCAGGCTTTCAGCTTTACGTCGTCGCGCCGGTCGTAGCGTCCGGTTTCGCCGATCTTCCAAACACCACAGTCGACACTCGCGCCTTCCAGGACAGCGATGTCGCCGGCCACGCGTTGATTTGCGCATGCACCGATATCCGCGACGTGAACGCGCATGTCGGGGAACTCGCCCGGCAGCACGGCATCCCCGTCGCCGTTGCCGACCGCCAGGAAGAGAGTACTTTCTTCATGCCCGCACTCCACCGCGACGGAGACCTTCTCGTCGGCGTTGGTACCGGTGGCGCCTCACCCCGGCTCGCCCAGGACGTGCGCGACAGGGTGGCTTCTTACCTCGGCAGCGGCTGGGCCGTTCGCCTCGATATAGCTCGCCAGGCTCGCCGTGAATCGCTCAACCGCGACAAGACGCCATGAGCCGCGGCCTCCTCCTCGCTGGCCACGGCTCTCATCTCAACCCTGACTCCAGCGCCCCCATCCATGCTCACGTGAGTCACCTTCGCGAACGTCTTCCCGCGGATGTTGAAGTCCGGGCAGCATTCTGGAAGGAAGAGCCCGCCCTCAGCAGGGCCCTCGAATCGTTTACATCGGCCGTGCGGGACATCACCGCCGTCCCGCTCTTTATTGCAGGAGGCTATTTCACCGGTACGGTCATCCCACGGGAGCTGCGTCTGTCCGGTCGCGTGAACACCGTCGATGGTCACCGCGTCCTCTACACGCCTCCGATAGGCTCGCATCCCTTGCTCGCTCGCGTGCTGATCGAACGTGCCATGGAGTCCGGCGCCACCGGTCACGAAGCACTCGTCATCCTTGGGCATGGGACCCCGCGCGATCCCCGTTCCGTCACCAATACGCTCCTCCAGGCAGATGCCGTCCGCAACCTCGGCCCGTTCCCGGAGGTCGCTACCGCCTTCATCGACCAGGACCCGAACATGCGTGACATCTTCAGCCTCGTGAAGGCGCCGGACATCATCATGGTCCCCCTCTTCATCGCAGACGGTTGGCACGTCGGCCAAACGATCCCCGGTGACATGCAGATCGACGGCGCCGCCACGGTCCGCGACGGCCGCTCGCTCCGCTTTGCTCGTGCTGCCGGTACACATCCCGCCGTCACAGAGGTCATCCTCGAACTCTTCGCGGAAACCGCGCGCTGGTGAGTCCGAGTGCTGAGCAATGACTGTGTCCACGGCCCCCTGGCCGCGTGCTAAAATCCGCCCGTCCGTTCCGTTCGCTACCGGGCCTGGGCATCCCCGCGGCCGGGGCACGCACAGGCGCCCGCAAAGGATCACTCGGCATGTCAGACACGCTTCTCATCCAACGCCACGAAACCGTCGCGATGCTCATTTTGAACCGCCCGCAGCAGCGAAATGCGTTGAACACAGAGCTACGCGACGCCATCGCCTCAACCCTGGCGACGGTCGCAGCCGATGATTCCGTTTCCGTCGCGGTGATTACTGGCAACGGGCCGGTCTTCTGTGCCGGATTCGACCTCAAGGAGTTCGATAAGACACCCATGCAGGAGATCTTTGCGAGCGAATCCTCCGTCCGCTATCACGAAGCACTCCGCACCTTCCCTAAACCGCTCATCGCAGCCGTCAATGGCGCCGCCATGGCCGGTGGCTTCGATATCGCGGCCTTTAGCGACCTCCGTATTGCCAGCACCGCTGCCTCGTTCGGCCATCCCGAGATCCGCTTCGGTTCCGGCGTCATGTATGGGCCGCTTGCCGACCTCGTCGGGACCGCGCGGGCAAGCGAGATCGTCTTCCGTGGCGAGCCAATCGACGCCGCTGCCGCGCTCGAATACGGCCTCGTCACAAGTGTCGTCGCCCCGGACGCCCTGCGCCCGGAAGCTCTCTCCCTCGCCGCCTCTGTTGCCAGGTCACCGCTTACTGCGCTCATCTCCGTCAAACGAGCCGTTATCGAACGGCGGAGGTAGCCGGCCGTAGCCCTCCTCCGTGGCCACATCACGCGTCGCCCGAACACTTTGCGTTCCTGCGCTAGAATCTCCCCGATATCGCTCACATCCGGGGCCGTTCGGTCCGTGCCAATAGGCCTTATGGCCCTGCTGCATAAGTCGATGCGATGGCATGGTCGCCCGCGGGTGCACGATATCGAACTCGTGAACAGGACAGGTGAGGTTCAATGACTGCTACCGATGCACTTGTAAGGCCAGAGCCCGCAATAACTGAGCACTTCGACGTTCTGATCGTTGGTGCAGGTATCTCCGGAGTGGGTGGTGCCTACCATCTGTCTACGCAACGGCCCGGCACATCCTTCGTAGTCCTCGAAGGCCTCGATAGCTTCGGCGGCACCTGGTGGATGCATCGCTATCCCGGTATCCGCTCGGATAGCGACCTCCACACCTTCGGCTACCGCTTCAAGCCATGGGTTGGCGCCCCGATCGCCACCGCCGAAGAGATCCTCAAGTACATGGGCGACGTCATCGAAGAAAACGATCTCGCCCGGCACATCCGCTACAACCACCGCATCGCCTCAGCGCGTTGGTCGAGCGAAGACAACCGTTGGACGATTGACGCCACGGACACGGCCACCGGCGAAGCCCGCCGCTTCACTGCCGGCTTCCTCTGGATGTGTCAGGGCTACTACCGTCATTCCGAGGGCTACACGCCCGAATGGCCGGATATGGACAAGTTCGAAGGCCAGATCGTCCATCCGCAGACATGGCCTGAGGACCTCGACTACAAGGGCAAGAACGTCCTCGTCATCGGTTCTGGTGCGACCACTGCGACCGTCGTCCCGGCCATCGCCGCCGACTGCGCCCACGTCACCGTCCTCCAGCGCTCCCCCACGTATTTCATCCCCGGCCGCAACCGCAACGACCTCGCTGAAACGCTCCGCGAACTAGACATCGACGAGGCCTGGATCCATGAGATCGTCCGCCGCAAGATCCTCCACGACCAGGCCATTTTCACCAGGCGAACCTTCGAAGAGCCCGAAGTCGTCCGGCGCGAACTCATAGCCGGCGTCCGCCAGTTCCTCGGTCCTGACTATGACATAGAGACCCACTTCACCCCGAAATACCGCCCCTGGCAGCAGCGTGTTGCCTTTGTCCCCGATGGCGACATCTTCAAAGGCATCGCCTCGGGCAAAGCCTCAATGGTCACCGACGAAATCGACTGCTTCACACCGCGCGGTATTCTGCTCAAGTCGGGGGAAGAACTTCAGGCCGACATCATCGTCACCGCTACCGGCTTCAATCTCAGCGTCATGGGCGACATCCAGTTCCAAATCGACGGAAAGCCCCTGGATTTCGCCGATACCGTCACCTATCGCGGGATGATGTTCACGGGCGTCCCGAACATGCTCTGGGTCTTCGGCTACTTCCGTGCCAGTTGGACTCTCCGTGCCGACCTCCTCGCCGACTTCGTCTGCCGGCTCCTCAACCACATGGACGCAAAGTGCGCAAAGCGCGTGGATGTTACCCTCCGCCCGGAGGACAAGGACATGGAACTTCTCCCCTGGATGGATTCCAACAACTTCAATCCGGGTTACCTCATGCGCTCCATGCACCTCCTCCCGAAGCGTGGCGACAAGCCCGAATGGCAGCACACCCAGGACTACTGGCGCGAAAAAGACGAAATCCCGGCCATCGACCTCGACGGCCCTGAGTTCATCTATTCGTAGACCCGGGCTTCGGTCGCGGACACCACAAGGGCGGGATCGGCGACGGTCCCGCCCTTCCTGCTTACGTCGCTCGCCGGCTAGCCCCTCATCACCCCGAACACCCGGTGCGTCCCCTCGAACCCCTTCAGTGTCACTTCGCGCACCCCGTCCCATGCGAACGCCGTGCCCAACCGCTCCCGCATCACCTCCGAAACCAACACCTCACCACCCAGCGCCGCCGACGCCACCCGCGCCGCGTAGTTCACCTCGCGGCCGAAGAAGTCCTCCCCCTGCCGTACTGCCGACCCGGTATGCAGGCCGATCCTCACCCGGATCCCGTCCAGTAGCGTCGCATCTCGTCTCCCCTCGCCCGCGGCAGCGGGAGAGCGGCTGGGGGTGAGGGCCGCCTGGATCGCCAGCGCACAGCGCACGCCCGCCTCCGGCGATGGAAACGCGACCATGTACCCGTCGCCGATCGTCTTCACAGTCCGCCCGCCGTGTGCTGCTACCTCTCGGTCGACCAGGTCGTTGTGGGCGCGGAGCACCTCCATCCAGCGGGCATCGCCCAGTTTCTCGTTTAGCGCCGTGGAGCCCTCGATATCGCTGAACATCAACGTCACGGTGCCGTCGGCGGCTGCGTGCAGCGAAACATCCGGCCTCTCACGCCCCACCGCGGTCGAGACCGCGACGATGGACGTATAGGGGTCGGAGCCGGCCAATCCCTGTAGTTCCACGCGCCGGGCGACCGCTTTCTGGACAAAGAACGAAGCACCGTACTCCTGGAACAACCTCGCCGCCGTTTCAAGGTGCTCCAACGCTGCCGGGATGTTCCCCCGCCGCTCCTCGAGGTCAGCATAGGCAAGGTGGCATCTGCCGGCCTCCGCCTTACAGCCTTCGCGATCGCACCATGCGAGGGCTTCATCGAGGATGCCTCGAGCGCGGGCCAGTTCTCCCGCTGCCGCCAGCACTTCGGCTCGCATTCGAGGAAGGTGCGACGCCCAAAAGAGAACAGTGCCCGCCCAGTGCGGCGGGGGATCAGCTGCAAGCGACTTCGCCTCGGCTGACGGTACCGCCGAGGTGAGCGCCATTCCCAGGTAGGCGCGCTCGAATACGGCCACCGCCCGGAAAGTGCCCTCGACGGATGGCAGAAGCTGATCGAGAGCGTCGAGCTCGGTCTTAGCCCTGCCCGGCTCCCCTGCCAGGGCTAAGACCTCCGCACGAGCGATGAGGATGTTCGACTGCTGCCAGGGGACACCGCCCGCGCCTGCAGGGTCCGGGAGATGACGTTCCATCGCTTCCAGGTCGCCAATGAGCACATCCCAATAACTGGCGAAGATGCCCTGCGGCCAGACCCAGGGCTCCCAGGGCCGCGAGAGAATACGTTCAACCTCGATACGGTCCCCGCGCAGAACAGCGTGTCCGAGCAGCTTGCAGCGAGCGTCCTCCTGGAAGAATGTGAGGCCAGATGCTGCACCCGCCTCCGCCTCTCGCAGGAGAGCGCGGCGCGACTCTCTTAGTCGACCGTAGCCCTGGAGGCCAATCGCCAGTAAGTAGAGCGCCTCCGCGGCACGGGCCGGATTGCCCGCGCCCTCATGCACGGCCGCGGCCTCTTCGTAGAGCCGGAACGCGTGATTGAAGTCTCCGGTAGCCCCGACCAGCAGCCCGCGGATGCGGAGGGCTTCGCCCTGCAAGAAGGTCGACTCTAACGTCAGAGCGGCCCGATCAGGCCGGGACAAGAAGCTGTTTGCTTCGTCGTAGCGGCCGAGATAATAGGCGCTTTCCGCCCGGGCGAGATAGAGCGCAGCGATCGTCCGATCATCGTCGCGACCGGCTCGCTCAATCGCGAGGTCGAGCATTGGCACGCGCCGTTCGGCGGGTGGGAGCGTGGCGCTCGGGAAGGACATTCCCATCGCCACCGTGCGCGCGTACTGTGCGTCTTCGCCCGCTTCTTCGTACAGCGCGAGCGCACGACGAATCGACCGCCACGCGGGTCGCGATTCCAGCGCTCCCGAATGGCAGCGTGCGATTGCGACGAGGACATCGCCTTCATCGACGGGATCCAACGGGCTGCCGATCTCCCGCGCCAGTTCAATCACGCGTTCGTACTGGCTGGCCGCATCACCCCAGGCAAAGCGGGCCTCTGCGTGGGCGGCTGAGAGCCGCAGGTACGACACAGCTTTGCTCCCATGCGCCGCCGTGAGGCTCGCGCTTTCGCTGAAATGCAGCGCCAGCCGGCTCGCGAACTCCTCCGCCCGGTCTCCCCATCTCCGCTCAAGTGCCTCCCCCACCTGCCCGTGGAGCCGCACCCGCCGCGTCGTCGAGAGCTCACCCAGCAGCGTCTCCTGCATCAACGCATGCGTGAAGCGGTAACGCCCAGGCTGCTCCATCTCCTCGATTACCCGCGCCTCCAGCCCCTCCTCCAACAGCTTCAAGAGCGAGTCATCGTCACCGCTGTGCAACAGCTGTATGGTGTCGTAGGTGAACTCGCGTCCAACCACCGCCGCCACCTGCAACAGCGACGTCGCTTCTTCCGAGATGCGGTCAAGCCGTCGTCCCAGGGCTTCGCGTACCCCGTCGGGGATGTGGATATCCGAGACCGACTCGCTGGCCAGCGTCCCCTCCTGCGTCAGCAGGTTCACGACTTCGCTCAGGAAGAACGGGTTTCCCTCTGTCTCCTCGTACACGCGCTCCACCAGCGCACTCGATGGCTGCAGGTTGGCGGCGCCACGGATATAGGCCCGCGTCTCTTCCTTCGACAGTCCACGCAGGACAACCCGCTCGAAGCCCGGGTCACGGTTCAGGTTCGCCAGCGCTTCGCTCAAGGGATGCGTGCGCACCAGGTCCGTGTCCCGATACGTGCAGACCACCAGCACCCGCATCCTCCCCAGTTCCCTCGCCAGGTGCTGCAACAGCTGCAGCGTCGGCTTGTCAGCCCAGTGGAGGTCGTCGAGCGTGATCACCGTCGGCTTCGTTTCGCTGATCGTCCGCACGAACCCGGCGAAGGCGTCGAAGAGGCGGAACTGGGCCGCCGCCCCGTCCTGCATGGCCGGCGGCTCGACGAAGCCCGCCACTCCTCGCAACTCCGGGAACAGCCGCACCAGGTCACCACCGCCGGCTGCGAGGAACGATGACAGCGATGCGACATCGTTCGTGCTTCCCCAGTGGCGTCCCACCTGTACCCATGGCCAGAAGGCAGGAGCTCCCGAGTTCTCGTGGTTCCGTCCCCAGAGGACCTGCGCGCCTCGCATGCGGGCATAGGTCTCCAGCTCCTGTGCCGTGCGCGTCTTGCCGATGCCCGGTTCCCCAACCAGCATCACCAGCCCGCCATGACCCGAGAGCGCCTCGTCGAAGGAAGAGCGCAGCCGCTCCAGCTCCTTCTCGCGACCGACAAAGACCCCGCGGGCAAGGCGTTCGAGGACATGGCCCTCACTCCGGGGAACGGGCCGCTCCTCCGGGTCCACCTTCTCCAGCAAGGCAAGCACTTCCGCAGCATCGGCAGGACGCTTCCCGGGGTCTTTTTCCAGCAGACGGAGGAGCACGCGCTCAAGGCCGGGAGGGCAGTCGTCGCGATGCCAGGATGGTGCGACCGGTGGCGTGTTCAGGTGCTGGGAGATGATCGCTGTCGGGTCGTCGCCCACAAAGGGTGGCCTTCCCGTGAACACCTCATACAGCAGCGCCCCAAAGGAGTAGAGGTCGCTCTTTGCCGTGACCTCGCCGCCGACTGCCTGTTCGGGCGGCATGTAGGCCACCGTGCCGACGAACGTCCCGTGCTGCGTGATCCGCGACAAATCCGCTGCCATCGCCAGTCCGAA
>JAGQHB010000113.1 GCA_020432045.1 Dehalococcoidia bacterium
CCCTCTCCCTCGCTGAGGGCGAGGGGGAATAGCCCGGCTTGAGGTCTTCGGGGACTGCGGGGAGCACGCGCGATGGATGCGATGGTTGGGCTGCTGCTCTCCCTCACCCCCTGGCCCCCTCTCCCTCGGTGAGGGCGAGGGGGAAGCGAGCCCGGCTTGAGATCGTTGGAGACTGCTGGGAGCACGCGCGATGGATGCGATGGTTGGGCTGCTGCGCTCCCTCACCCCCTGGCCCCCTCTCCCTCGGTGAGGGCGAGGGGGAATAGCCCGGCTTCAGATCGTTGGGGACTGCGGGGAGCACGCGCGATGGATGCGATGGTTGGGGGTGCGGCCGTGCTCTACACCGGCTGCAGGGGCTGGTGGGGTGCTGGCGGTAGTTCGATTTCGATCGGGTCACCGGGACGGATTTCACCGCCGTGAAGGACAACGGCCATGACCCCGGCTTTGCGGACGAGGTTGCCATCGGCGTCGCGGTCGAGCACGGCGGCCATGAGGCCCGGTGCGATGCAATCCAGTTGCGCGCATGGACTGCGCAGGCCGGTGACCTCCATGATGGCAGAGTTCCCAATGTGCAGGCGGGTGCTCGTTGGAAGGGCGAGGAGATCGACGCCGCCGGTCGTGATATTTTCACCGATAAGGCCGGGCGTGATGTTGTAGCCGGCGGATCGCAGCTCTTCGAAGAGTTCTGCGTGGACGAGGTGGACCTGGCGAAGGTTGGGCTGATTGGGGTCGCGGGCGACGCGGGAGCGGTGCTTCACGGTCTCGCCGGAGTGCGCGTCACCTTCCACACCGAGGCCCGCGACGAGGCGGATGCCGGGCTCGTTGGGCTTGGACATGGTGTGCGAACCGCTGCGGCTGACAGCAACGACGGAGGGGATCATGCGCTGGGCGGCCTCTGGGTTGGGATGGGGAAGATGGCGAACGTGCCGAGCGCCTTGGCGACGAGGGTGTCGCCGTTGCGGACCTCGGATTCGAGAACGGCGACGCGGCGGCCCTTATTAACGACGCGGGTCTCGCAGTCGAGTGTGCCTTCGCGAACGGCGGCGATGTACACCATCTTGATCTCGATAGTGGCACAGGATTCGCCCGGTTCCAGCCTGGTGTAGACGGCGGCGCCCATGGACTGGTCGGCGAGCGAGTACATGACTCCACCGTGAAGGGTGACATGGGGATTCATGAGCTCCGGGCGGACTACAACGCGACCCCGTGCGTAACCGTCGCCGTGCTCGTACATCTCGATGCCGAGGAGGGTTGCGAACGGATCATTGGCCGGGAGTTCTTTGGGCATGGCAGCTCCTTGACGGTTGGGGTAGATCCTACGCGTTACCGCGTCGGTTTTCTCTGGTCCTGGTGTTCGGCCCGCATACGGCGGGTGCCGGAGTTTGCAAATGGCCTGGCGCGACGTTCATAGCAGTTCTCGCCGGAACAGGTATGCGTGAGCGGAGCGCCGGTAGGGTACTCCCCTGCCCAGTCGGAGAATTTCCTCGCGGGAGTAACGTAGCGATGATCTCGGCGCGAGGTAGGCTTCGACATCGTCCCAGACGGCTGCATATTCATCGCCCTCGGCCACGATAACCGCGACAATTCGATAGCGGGGATCGATGGCTGCAAGGGAGACGTCGCCGTGGCTGGTGTTGGCGAGCAGCCAACCGCCGGGGCGCAGGTACCGCGCACAGTGTTCGGAGACCGGGCCTGCGAAAAGTGAGATGAGCAGATCGAAGGACGCTTCGGCGAGCGCCAGTTCCGCGGTGTAGTCGGCGTCCACGAACCGGAACCTCGGCGAGGGCGGCCCGTCGTGGCTCGCGATAATTTCGCGAACGCCAGCTTCGTCCGTGAAGAACCGTGCGGCACGGCGATCCACATCAACGTAGGTCACATCGGGAAAGACGAAGGACGGTGCGAGGTCAACGTAGGAGCCGGGGTACAACACCCTGGTCGCAGGGAAGGCGGCCGCGACCGCCCGGAATAGCCGCCAACGATCACCGGGGTGCTGATCCTGTTTCGCCCAGAGCTTACGCGTGAAGGCTTCCATCGGCAGGAGGCTATGGGTGACCGGAGCCAGAGGTCGCCGGGCTCACTCCGCCTTCTGGCCGTAGCGGGCGCTGAGGTCGAGGGGTGCGGCGAGGAAGACGGGGTTGGGGACGAGGTCATATTCGCGGAGGCAGGCCTCGGTGAACTTGATGGCGTGCTCGTCGCCTGAATGGACGGCGCGATCGACCAAATCGTCGCGGTCGGGCGGCTTTTCCGGCATGGTGAATTCGTGGGGAAAGTGGCCACGGGAGTGGATGGCGGCACAGGCCTGCCAGGTGTAGCGCGCGGCGAGAAGGGCGGTCTCCTTCGGCAGGTGCGGGGCGAGCATCCGCAGGGCGCTGGGCGCGGTAACAGTGTGGACGTAGGAAATGCTGGCAGGTCCGGCGTTGGACAGGTAGAGCGCGGCCATCGTCTGCGTGAGGTCGGAAAGGAACGCGGGGAGGTCGTCTCCGGGTGCGGCCATGTCAATAGCGGTGGCGAACGGAGGGAAAGCGTCGAGTTCGGCGACGGCGCTGAAGATACTGGTTGGACGGCGGTTCCGATCGCGCGGCGGCATGATAGGGAGCTGGCCGATGATAGAAGACGGCATGGCGGCGGCCGCCGGGCCCGGCACACCGGGGAGCAGCTGGTAGCGTGCGGCCCAGTAGGCAATGCCGGTGATGAACTCGGCCCGGCGCGCTGGGGTTTCGCCGGCGGCGAGGCTGCGGACGGCGTGGCCGGTGCGAATGATGCCGTGTGTAGCACCAGCCATGAGTCCCGGCGCAAGGCGCGGCGCCCAGAGCACGAGCGCGTCCTGCCAGGACATCTGGTCGAGCTGTTCCGCCATGAACGCTTCCCAGTCGGTGACGCGGGTGATATCGCCGAGGGCCTCGTGCCAATTCGTCTCGTCAATGCGGGTGACGGCGGGCGGACGTTGGCGGAGGCGTTTGCGATAGCGGGAGGACCAGGCGGGGACTTCATCGTCGCGGCCCAGCGCGCAGAGGGCTTCGGCACCCATTGGGCCGTGGTTGGAGAGGCCGGTCCCGAATTCAGGGCCGTAGCCGTGGAAGATCTCGAGGGCTTCGTCGATCACGGGCATGGGGTTCATCGTACCCGAACGCCATCGCGTTCCGCGTACTCCCGGGGCCGGAGCAAATACGGCTATGCGAGCGGGAGTGGACGGAGAGCCCATTCTGGCGGGAATCGAAGTTGGCTGCCTTCGCCGGGGCAGGCACGATCCCATTGCTCGCCGATGCCGGAGTACGTGGTGAATGCGCACCGGGCACTGAAACCACGAGCGGCGTGAGGAGGCTGGGGGATCAAACGTGCCGCCCGTTCCCGGGCCAGCGCACTGAGCTCGCGCTTGAGGTGGCCGATTGATCCCGCCAGAGCGAGGCGACCAGGCTAGCGAGGCATCACGGGCAGGAGGATGAATGACTCCATCCCGGGCTGGTGGAACACGGTCTGGCTGGCAGTGATCGCATCCGTGGCGTCGCCGAACGATTCACCCGTGTTTGGGTTGGCATCGAAGCGAGGAAAATTACTGGAACTGACTTCCAACCGGATACGGTGACCCGGCAGGAACACGTGACTGGTCGCCCAAAGGTCGATGGTGAAGCGGTACGGCGTCCCCGGCTCCATCGGTTCCGGATGTCGCGACGAGTTGCGGTAGCGGGCGCGGATGATGCCGTCGGCGAGGTTCTGCGCGTAGCCATCGGGGTGGACGTCGACCAACTTCGCCGTGAAGTCGGTGTCGACGGCGCTTGAGGACGCCCAGAGCTCCACGGTAACGGGGCCGGTCACTTGCAGCGGCGTTGCCTGTGCTTCGGCGGTGAAGACCAGGACGTCAGCGCGACTTTCGACCGGCCGCTGGTCTTTGACACCAAGCGGGATCGCGAGGTTGTTGCCGCCGAGCGTTGGGACCGGATTGTCAGGGTGAAAGGTGAAGTGGTCGGGCATTTCTCCCGCTGGAGGGACCGTTGAAAGCGTCCCGTCGCCGGTCACGGTGTTCGCCTGGCCGGCACTGTGCAAGAACCAGCGTACGTCGCGGACCTTCGGGGGAGGCCACGCTTCGAACGTTTCCCAGCGATTTTCGCCCATGGTGAAGATACTGACCGGCGGTTCGTCCATGACGCCGGTGTCGATATCCTTCAGCCAGTAGTCGAACCAGCGAAGCTGGAGCTGGTGGAGGTCGATCAGCGCCTCGGGGCCAAAGTCGATGTCGCCCGTCCCGCCGGATGTGGGGACAACGAACGGGAAGAGATGGGCCCAGGGTCCGATGACGAGCTTCTGGCTGCTCCGTGCCCGGGGAAACTGGCTCATGCGGCTGATGGACTGGAATCCGTTGAGCGCACCTTCGAGGAAGATGTCGTACCAGGAGCTGACGTGGAGCATGGGCACGCTTACGTGCGGAGCCTGGATATTGAGGTTGATGCTGTCCCAGAACGGACCGTCGTCGGCCTCGTGGATGTAGTCGGCGAAATAGGGCGCGGTCTCCTTGAGCAGGTCGATCCAGCTATTTATCGGCCGGCGCCGAAACCAATCGTCCTTGAGGGGCATCGAGAAGTTCGTGGCGGGGTCGACGTATTCGTCCAGCTTGGCGAGAAGGTCCTGCCGGCCGGCGCGCTCCAGCGTGTTGCGGCCTTTGAAGATGGCGTAGGGCACAAGCCATCCCCACATCGAGGCGCCGCCCGTGTGATGAACCCAGCTCTGATGGAAATCAGACGAGGCAGAGACGGGGACCATTGCCTGGAGTGACGGCGGCAATGGGTCGTTGCCAGCGATCGCATACTGGGTGGCGCCGAGGTAGGACTGTCCAGAGGTGCCGACACGACCATTCGCCCATGGGAGCCGCGCGGCCCACTCGACTGCGTCGTAGCCGTCGGCGACTTCCTGGAAGACGGGGGTGTAGTCGCCCTCGGAGGTGAACCGTCCGCGGCAGTCCTGCATGACGGTGACGTAGCCAAAACGGGCAAAGAAAGCGTTGGAGCCGTTCGGATTCTGGGCAGCTGATTCCTTGCCGTAGGGGGTGCGGCTGAGGAGGACGGGGAATGTTCCGGGCGCGTCCGGATGCCAGACGTCAGCGTAGAGCGTGACACCATCGCGTGTGGCCATCGGCACGTTCTTTTCGAGGAGGACGCCAAACTGGCGGCGGGCATGATCGCGCATCAGGAAGCTCCTGGTGGAATGGCGCGCATGCTACGCCCTGGGAAATGGCCGCGCGGGAAACGCCGACGGGGAGAGGGATGGCGGGAAATGTGGGCTAACGCACGTGCACGAGCGTGGTGCCCACGGTGGCCCCTGCGAGTAACGCGACAAAGGCATCGGGCGCCGATTCAAGGCCCTGGAACTCGGATACCTTCGGCGTGATCTCGCCCGCGTCTATCCAGGCCGAGAGATCGCGGCGGGCTTCGTCGTAGCGTTCGAGAAAGTCGAAGACAAGGAAGCCTTCCATCCGGACGCGGTTGTTCACAAGGAGCCCGGGGATACCACGTGGGCCAGGGCCGGGGTTTGCGGTGTCGTACTGGCTGACGACGCCGCAGCAGACGATCCTGCCGTGCGTATTCATGCGAAAGAGGGCGCTGCCCAAGACGTCGCCGCCAGTGTTGTCGAAATAGATGTCGATGCGGTCCGGCGTTGCGTCTTTGAAGGCCGCGCGGAACTCAGGGTCTTTATAGTTCACCGCGGCGTCGAAGCCCAGGTCTTCGACGAGCATGCGGCACTTTTCGTCAGAGCCGGCGACGCCGACGACGCGGCACTTTTCGCGCTTCGCGATCTGGCCAACCATGTGGCCGACGGAACCAGCCGCTGCAGAAACGACAACCGTTTCCCCTGCACGTGGCCGGCCGATGTCGAGAAGACCGAAATACGCAGTGAGTCCGTTTCCGCCGAGAGCGCCAAGTTCGAGGGCAGGGTCTGTCGCGCTTTCAACCCTGCGCAGCGCTGAGGCCATATGGATTGAGTAATCCTGCCAGCCCGTGGGAGCGACCACGGCATTCCCGGGTGCAAGAAGCGGGTTTCGCGATTCTTCGACGATGGCGAGGCCAGTGCCGCCCATGACGACGCCTGTGACGGGAGCGCCGGCATAGCTGGCACTTCCCTGCAGACCGGCGCGCTGGCCTGCACCGATAGTGAAGGCAACCGTTCGGCAGAGGATTTGCCCGTCTTCGAGCACAGGGGTTTCCACAATGCGTGTGGAGAAATCCGAGGATTCAAGCTTCCCGGTGGGAAGGGACGCGATGACGACCTGGCGGTTGGCGGGCATTGGCTGACCTCTTTGCACCTTGGTGTTAGGTAGGGATGACATGGTACGCGTAGAGGCGACCTTCATGCGGGCCGTCCTCAGCGGCGGCGGAGGGCCGGGGCGGCGACTGCGGCGACGAGTGCAACAGCGAAGAGTGCCGAGCCGCTGAGGGCGAGTGCGGTGGGGACGCCGAAGGCATCTGCGATTGCACCGAGCACGATGGGGCCGATCCAGCCCCAGCCAATGGCGAAGTTCCAACCGCCGAGGACCCGGCCGCGAAGGTGATCGGGAACGCTCTGTTGGAGCAGGATCCATTCGAGCGCGTCCACCATCGCGGCAGAAGCGCCGATGCCAGCTGCGAGCGCGACGGAAACCCAGAACAGCGTCGAGCTGCCGAGCAGTACGAGGAGCACCCCAAAGGTCGCGAAAACGGCGATCAACATGAGACCGCGAGAGAAGCGTTCGGCAGCGAACACGAGGAAGACGGTGCCGGCGACGGCCCCGACGGAAACCCCAGCGGTGAGCACACCGAGCCTCTCAGGTCCTACCTCCAGGACACGTTCGGCAACGGCGGGAAGGAGTCCATTGAACGAAAAGCCAAGGATCTCCACGAGGATCATCATGCCAAGAAGGAGCCGGACCATCGGAGTGCGGACAATGACGTTCAGTCCTTCGACTACGTCCGCGGCCAACGAAGTGGGGCTGGGACTGACGGGCCGGGACGACTGGAGTCTTGCGAAGACGAGCGAAGCTCCGGCGAGTGGCACGGCGGCAAGCAGGAACGTGATGGCGGCGCCGTTCCAGGCGAGCAACGCGCCGCCGCCGAGGGCACCGAGAACGCCAACGGCACGTTGACCAAGTGATGTGAGACTGATGGCGTTGCCGAGCCGATCAGGCCCGACGATCTCGGCCTGGAGCGGCTGGAGCGCGGTGTTCTGGAACGCGATGGTGGCACCCGTCACGAAGACGAGCGCGAGCAGGATTGGAACCGGATGGATGTCGATGAAGACAACGAGTGCCATCAGGGCCGATGCGACCATCCGGACCAGCGATGCCGCCAAAAGCACACGCGACCGCGGCAGTCTGTCGGAGACTGCGCCACCGATGGGGCCAAGAACGAGGTTTGGGACCGTGCGGATAGCGAAGGAGACGGCGGCGAGGAAGACAGAATCAGTCTCCTCAAGCACGAACCAGCCTGTTGCCAGCCGTTCGACCCATGTCCCGAGACCGAACAGGAGCGAGCCGGCCCAGACCTTCCGAAAGTCGGGCTCATAGAACGAAGACAGGACGCTGTGGTGCTTACGCTCAACGGTCACTCAGACGCGTTCATACGCGAACTCGCTGAAAGCAGCGAATGACGGTTTTCGAGACTGCGCTGGGAGCCGGAACTGCGGGACGGCGAAGTTGGCTACGACCCGGAAACACCGACGGCGCCTGTGCTTCGTGGGAAACACAGGCGCCGTGGGCTGAATTGAACGAGCGGATTATCCGCCGCAGGTGCTAGTGGATGTGGGTGTCAGTCCCGGACACGGCGTATGCCGTGTTCGCGATGTCACTGAACTTGAAGGTGTAGGTGCCGGGCAACAGTTCGGCCCCGCTGGTGAACGGTTGCCAGCCCCCGGCGTAATAGCCAGTTGCCGTGCCAGCGTCGGAGATGACCTGGGTCGTCTTGAAGATGACGGAGCCTCCGGCGATGTTGACGCTGTTTTGCTGTGCGCGAGTGCCTTTGTAGGTCATCGCGAAGCTGTAGGAGCCGGGTAGCATCTCGACGTGGACGACGCCACCAGAAGTGACACCGATGGTGTGCCAGCCACCCGCATAGTAGGAGGCCGTGCCGGTATCGAGTGCGCTACCACTGTGATCCTGCAGCTCCACGGCCACGTCGATCGTCTGGAAGACGACCGGGTTCGTGGTCATGATATTGACGCTGTTCTGCTGCTGACGCGTGCCTTGGTAGGTCATCGCGAAGCTGTAGGAGCCAGGCAGCATCTCGACATTGGCGACGCCACCTGTGGTGTTGCCGATCGTGTGCCAGCCGCCGGCGTAATACGAGGCTGACCCGGTATCGAGCGCGGCACCCGTGCTGTCCTTCAGCTGCACGGCGACGTTGATCGTCTGGAAGACGACCGGGTTGGTGGTCGTGATATTGACGCTGTTCTGCTGCTGGCGCGTGCCTTCGTAGGTCATCGCGAAGCTGTAGGAGCCAGGCAGCATTTGAACGTGGACCACGCCACCGACCGTATTGCCGAGCGCGTGCCAGCCGCCGGCGTAGTACGAGGCTGACCCGGTATCGAGCGCGGTGCCCGTGCTGTCCTTCAGCTGCACGGCGACATCGGTCGTTTGGAAGGCGTAGATGGAGTTCGTCGGCTGATGTTGCGTAATCTGCTGACGTGTGCCGTCGATCACCATGGCGACGCTGGTGTTTCCGAGCGTGCCGTTGAAGAGGGCACAGGCGCGACCGCCCGCATCGGTGGTGCCAACACTCTTCCAACCGCCGACGTAGGCGGTGGCGACTCCGCCGGGAGTGCCGTGGTTTGTCGAATCGCGAAGCGTCGCGACAACGCCGCTCTGGTTGAGGTGGCCCCCAGCCGTCACGGTGATCGGTACTTCACAGCGTCCAAGGGGACTCCCGTACAGGTAAACAATGATGTCACCGGGCAGAAGTTCCTGAGGCGTGGCGAACGAGTAGTAGCCGCCGTAGTACCACACCGCTGAGCCGCTATAGTGGATGTTGACGTTGCCCGTCTGGAAGACGACCGGGTTTGTGGAAGAAACGTCGATGCCGTTCACCTGCTGGCGGCTGTGGTTGTAGACCACGGCGAAACTGTAGGATCC
>JAGQHB010000114.1 GCA_020432045.1 Dehalococcoidia bacterium
CAAGGCTGGCCCCGCGTCCGCCTCAGATGGAGGTCGCCATGCCCTGACGAGCAACCCCACCGCTTACCTTCTGGAGACCGGCATCACCCTGGCGATCTAACCCGGCATCACCCCGGCGATTGACACCCCCCGTCTCCCCATCCTCCCTCGCCCTCGCCCTCGCCAGAGGGAGAGGGACCGAGGGTGAGGGTCGCCCGCTCCGCAAGAATCTCCAGCCGTTCACCCGCATAAGCTCTGATCGCCAACCCCGATGCCATGCCCTGGCTGCGGCCCATTCGAATCGCGAGGGTTTCCCGCCCGCTCAAGCCCCGTTCGGGCGTATCTTTCCGCCTCATTTCCTTATAGGAAGATATATTCCGTTCGATCCTGAAGCCCAGGTTGTGCCGTGCTGCTCCAACTCCTCTTCCTCGCCATCGCGCTTGTAGTGCTCTTTGTCTTCTTCGGACTGATCGAACGTCTCTGGCCATCCATCCCCAGTCAGCGGCGTTTCCGGCGCGGGCTTACCACAGACATCACATGGTTTTTCTGGGATCCCCTCGTCAACCGCCCGGTGACGGTCTTCACCGTCGCCGTCTTTGCGGTCTTGGTCGCCGTCATCGCTGGTGCTGGTATGTCCGGAAGCGCGATCCGCGCCTGGCTCGACCGGGAAACCATCTTCAACAGCCAGCCACCATGGCTCCAGGCCATTCAGCTCATTGTCCTTGTTGACCTCATTGGCTACTGGTCACACCGCTTCTTCCACGAAGTTGGCGTCCTCTGGCGCATCCATGCGGTCCACCACTCCTCTGAGACCCTCGACTGGCTCTCGTCTGTTCGCGTCCATCCGCTCAACGAGATTGGCCAGCGCATGGCACAGGCACTCCCCTTCCTTCTCCTCGGCTACTCTCCTGGTCTCCTGGCCGCAGTGGTCCCGCTCCTCACGCTCTACGCGATTGGCCTCCACGCCAACGTGTCCTGGGATTTCGGCCCGCTGAGGAAAGTCATCGCCAGTCCGCGCTTCCATCGTTGGCATCACACCAGCGAGCTTGAGGGTCTGGACAAGAACTACTCCGGCCTTCTCCCGGTTTGGGACATCCTCTTCCGTACGTATTACATGCCGGTGGGGCGAGTGCCCGCAGAATTCGGGGTGCTTGGCGAGACAGTCCCTGAGGGGCTCTTTCGCCAGCTGCTCTATCCTCTCCGGCGGCGACCGTCGGCTGCTGTTCGCGGCTAACGCTCAGGCCCTCACGCCGCCATCAGGATGCTCACGACCGTCGATTCATCCGGCTCAATCTCGTCCCGGCCCTCGCGCTCGAACCACCGCAGAAACGCCTCGACACAGCGCGGGTCGAGCTGCGTCCCGCCTGCCCGCCACAACTCCCGCAACGCCTCAGACGTCGGTCGTGCTGCCCGGTACGACCTTGTCGACGTCAGCGCATCGAACGTATCGGCCACGGCGACGATTCGTGCCGCCATTGGTATCCCGTCGCCCTTCAACCCATCCGGGTAGCCGCCTCCCCCGTACCGCTCGTGGTGTCCGCGCACAATTGGCGCAAGGTGCGCGAGCGACCCGGTCGAAAGTGCGATGTGTGCCCCGCGTGCGGTGTGTCCCTTCACCGTCTCAAACTCCTGCTTCGTCAGGGCACCCGGCTTCAACAATACCGAGTCCGGCACCGTTATCTTGCCGATGTCGTGGATCCGCGCGGCGCCTTCCACGATCGCCAGCGTAACGGCGTCGCACCCTAATTCCCGAGCTATCCCGGTTGCGAACAGCGCAGTACGGCTCATGTGGAACCGCGTGTAGCTGTCTCGCTCCTCCATTGCCCGTTCCAGCCGCACCAGTGCTTCCGGTGCCGGGTTGCGGAGCGAACTCAACGCTTCCTGTAGCGACAGCGCCCGAGCGAACACCACCAGTGACTTCGCGCGCCGCGCCTCCAAGGCCCAACCGACTCCAAGAGACGCAAACGCGCCGAGCAACAGCACGTGGTACAACCACCAGTCCGCCCGCCAGATGGTCCCGTAGACCATGGACACTTGCGCCTGCGCCAGCAACAGCAGGGACCCTACCATCGCGAACTGGGCCGGGAGATCCGTCAGCCGCCACGATTGCCAGTAGCGGTACGCCGAGAACAACAACAGCGTCACCACGGTCGCGCCCAGCAGAGGCTGCGTTGTCTCATTGATCGGAAGCATCCCGACAGCACGCGGCTGCCAGAGCGAAAAGCCCACGTACCCCGAAACAACCACGATCCCTGCAATCGCCGCCACTCGCCCCCGCGCCAGCGTCTCGTCATGAAGCCGGTCCCAGGGGAGCACGCTCAGCGCGATCAACAGTGCGCACACGCCCAGGCTCAGCCCCGCGGATACCCTGACAACGTCCAGGTAGCCATCTTCGAAAGCGAACACGACGTTTGGCGTTGCCAGGCCGTGGCTCATGAAGATGAGCGCCAGCGCTACGAACCCGAGCCCGAGGAAGACGGACCGTGTGTTTGAAAGGCTCTTGATGGAAATCAGGAATGCAGCTGCCGTGGCGCCAGATACGAACGCCGTTGCCGAGACGATGATGAAATGATCCCTCGGCGCGACCCACATGCCGTTGATCGCCGGATACAGCTTCATCCCGCCGAACAGCGCTAACGGCGTGAGGAACGCGAGAGTCAGCAGCGCATCCCGAAGATTCCGCGTCCGTCCGCGTCCGAGTCCCGCATCGGCCATGGATCGAAACTCGACACCAATGCGCCGCTTCGATAGCCCGTACGGGCCGCCTCGATGCGCTACTGACCTACCGCTGGCGCGGCCTGTACCTCGCCCTGGCGGCGCAGCGCGAAGGCCACGTCTTCGCCCACCATCGCCGCCTCTTTGTCCGACTCTTCCTGCTGGAAGGTCATCTTGTATAGGTTGGCGTAGACGCCGTCTTTTTCCAGCAACGCTTCGTGCGTCCCGATCTCGACCACTTTCCCGCGATCGAGCACCACGATGCGTGACGCTTCCCGGATTGTTGAGAGCCGGTGCGCGATCACGAACGATGTCCGGTTCTTCAACAGCTCCCGCAATGCCCGCTGAATGATCACCTCGGTTTGCGTATCCACGTACGCTGTCGCTTCGTCGAGGATCAGGATCCTCGGCTGCGCCAGGATTGCCCGCGCAAAGCTGATCAGCTGCCGCTGCCCGACCGAGAGGTTCTGTCCGCGCTGCTGCAGCACCGTGTCGTACCCGTGCTCCAACCGCGAGATGAACTCGTCGGCGCCCACCGCCGTCGCGGCCTCTTTGATTGCCTCGTCCGTCGCTTCGGGCCGCCCATATGCGATGTTTTCGCGCACCGTCCCGCTGAACAGGTATGGCTGTTGCAGCACCACGCCCATGTGCCGCGTCAGCGAGCGCCGCTTGATATCGCGGATGTCGTGCCCGTCTACCCGGATAGCACCGCCCGTCACCTCGTAGCCTCGGCTGATCAGCGACGTGATCGTCGTTTTCCCGGAACCGGTATGCCCCACCAGCGCGATGGTTTCGCCAGGCTCCACGTGCAGGTCAATGTCCTGTAAGACCGGGATTCCCTCCACGTAGTGGAACGCTACGTGGTCGAAATCGACGCGGCCGCTCACCTCGTGCATATCAAAGGCATCAGGCTTGTCTGTGATCCGTGCCGGCGTATCCAGCACCTCGAAGATCCGTTCCCCGCCGGCCATCGCGCGCTGCACCATCGTGTACTGCAACACCAGGTCCCGGATCGGGTCGAAGAACCGCGTCACGTACAGCATGAACGCCGTCAACACGAGGAACAGGTGCGCCACGTCGACCGTATCCGCGTTCATTGCCCGCAGCCCGCCAAAGAGCACGACACCCGCCGTTGCAATCGCCACCGCGATCTCGATCACCGGCATGATCGCCGCGCTCAGCATCCCCGCCCAGATGTTCGCGTTCCGGTTTTCCTGGTTCAGCGTGTCGAAGCGCTTCAGGTTCTCCCCTTCCCGCGACATCGACTGGATCGCCCGGACGCCCGACACATTCT
This sequence comes from Dehalococcoidia bacterium, assembly GCA_020432045.1. Taxonomy (GTDB): domain Bacteria; phylum Chloroflexota; class Dehalococcoidia; order Tepidiformales; family Tepidiformaceae; genus JAGQHB01. The sequence continues at coordinate 3,989 of JAGQHB010000114.1, forward strand.
CCGCCAGGTTGCCGTACATCTGGCTCACCTTCACCCGTACCTGGATGAACGCGGCCCGTGCGTGTTTCGACCACCAGACCATGATCGCCAGCAGCGGCGGCACGATCGCGAAGGTCACGAGTGCCAGCTGCCAATCGATCACCACGAGGACGATCACCACCACCGCCAGCCCGACGAAGTCCGCAGCGAACGTCAACGAGCCGCTGGTCAGCAGCTCCTGCATCACGGTCACGTCGCTGGTCAGGCGGCTGATCATCCGCCCGACCTCCATCTCGTCGTAGAAGTCGAGCGAAAGCCCCTGCATGTGCTCGTACATCTCCGTGCGCAGCTGGTACAGCAGCTTCGTCCCCATCCGTGCCGTGACGATCTGCTGCGTCATCTGCGATAGCCAGCCAACGATCGCGAGCCCCAGCATCGCGCCTGTCAGCCATGCCAGTTGCTCAGTGTCGCGCTGCACTCCGGCCTTCACCGCAAGCCCCGCGAGCAGTGGCTGCAGGAACGTCGTCAATGCCGTCAGGACCATCATCGCGAAGGCCGTTGCGGCCTGTAGTTTGTACTGGGCCAGGTACGGTAAGAGCCGGCGAATCACCTTCGCGTCGTACACCTTGCCCAGGTAGTCATCGTCCCAGCCGTCGTAGTTGCGCCCCGCCCGCGCGTTGCCCACGCCACCGAGGTTCTGACTCCAGCCCCCTGCGCCTGCGCCGCCACCCCACATGCCCATTACGACCACCCCCCTGTCCGGTCAGCTGATATGTGGCGGACCATCATTGCGCACCCCCGGCGGCCGGGGCGGTCGTAGCTTCGCGAATGTGCGCGTCGCTGCTGTGATGTCCGTTGGCACTCGCTGTCGCCGCCCCGAGCGCCGCCTCCTGGTCCTTCAGTTCCAGCTCATAGATGTTCTGGTAGAGGCCCTCTTCCTTCAGAAGCTCTTCGTGGCGGCCTCTCTGCACCACCTTCCCGCGGTCCAGGACGATGATCTCGTCCGCCTTCACCACGGTGCGCAGCCGCTGCGCGATAACGAACGTCGTCCGTCCTTCCATCAGGTCATTGAGCGCCTGCTGGATCAGCAGTTCCGTCTGCGTGTCCACGCTCGATGTCGAGTCGTCGAAGATCAAGATCCGCGGGTCCAGCAACAGCGTCCGCGCGATCGCGATGCGCTGCTTCTGGCCTCCCGAAAGCGTCACGCCGCGCTCGCCAACCCACTCCTCGTACCCGTATGGCAGGCTCACGATGAAGTCGTGGATCCGGGCCGCCTTCGCTGCTCGTTCAATCTCCTCGTTCGTCGCATCCGGGCGCCCGTAGGCGATGTTCTCCCGGATCGTGCCGATAAACAGGAAGACGTCCTGCTGCACGATCCCGATATTCCGGCGCAGTGAATCGAGCGTCACGTCGCGCACATCGTGTCCATCCACGGTGATTCGCCCTGCGGTCACGTCATAGAAGCGCGGAATCAGGTTGACGACCGTCGATTTCCCGCTCCCCGTCGGCCCGAGCAGCGCAATCACCTTGCCGGTCGGCGCATCAATGTCGATGTCCGCAAGCACCGCGCTCAGATTGTCGTACCCAAAGCTCACGCCCTCGAACCGGACGTGACCGGAAACCGCCGGAAGTTCGAACGCCCCGGGCTTTTCCTGGACCGCCGACTGCGCATCAATGAGCTCGAAGATGCGCTCGCATGCGGTCTGCGCCCGTGATGCGAACGTCACCGCGAAGCCGATCGTACGGATTGGGAGCTGCATCAGGCTCAACCACAGTGCGAACGCGATGAGGTCCGCCTCCGCAACCGTCCCTCTCGTGATCAGCCAGCTTCCAACGCCGATCGTGACGGCAATCTGGAAGTACCCGAGGCCCATCATGAACGGTGCGAACCGCGCCTGTACCGCAGACGCCTGGTACGAAAGCTCTCGCTGCTCGGCCGCCGCCTTTGCGAATTTCGCGCTCTCGAACTCCTCTCGCGCAAACGCTTTCACCACGCGGATACCGGAAAGCCCCTCTTCGGCAACCTGAGTCATCACGGCCTGGTTTTGCTGGATCGACATCCACATCGGCCGCACGGTGTTTGCCATGCGAACCGACACCACTGTGATGATTGGGATGGAGGCCAGGCTCACCAGTGCCAGCTGCCAGCTAACCGCGAACATGAATCCCACGGCCAGGAACAAGATCATCACGATGTAGATCAGCCGCACCACGCCCATGTTGATGAACATGCGGATGCTTTCCACATCCTGCGTAACACGAGACATGATCTGTCCCGTCTGTGCCTGGTCGTGGTACGCGTAACTCAGCCGCTGCAGGTTGCCGTACGTCTCGTTGCGGATGTCGTATGCGATCCGCTGGCCCAGGTTCTCGCCAAGGTACTGTTGGCCGAACTGGGCCAGCCCGCGGCCCAACGCGAACACGACGATCGCCGCGGCGCCAGCGATCAGGACCCCCGTGTTTCCGTCTAGGCCGATAAGTTTTCCGTTGCTGTCGCTTTGTGGGTTCAGCCCTATGTTGATCGCGTACCGCACGAGCAGCGGGCTCACCATCACGAGCGCGCCCGACATGATCGTGCACAGCATCGCGATTGATATCAGCTTACGGTACGGACCCAGGTAGTTCCGCAACCGGAGAAGGTGGCGCACAGTTAATCCCCCCGAATTACAGAGGCTATCATACCCTTACGCGAACGTGAAGGTAGCACGGCCCCTGTCCATTGTCCCTCGTCTACGGAACGTGTATCGCATCGTCCCGCCCGTCCTTTCTTTGCAAGGGAAAAGGCCGGTGTAGCCTGTCGCCGTGCCTGGCCCCTGGATGGCCGCGCGCTGCAACGCGTTGACACGGTTACCGGCTACTCCGGCCTCGCTGATCGACTCGCCGGGAGCGCTCTCCCACTTCCGGCCGAGTGGACAGATCTACGTTTAGCCGTCCTGCTGGTCGCGCGCCCTCCCCATCGCAAGGAACGCGATCCAACCGCTTGCCGCGAAGATGGCGAATCCCAGGATCACGACTCGTACATCAGGCGTCCGGCTGAAGAGTCCGCTGCCCGAACTCGGCGCGCCCGGGTTTGGCTGGTTGCCCCCGGTGATGCTGCTGCCCGGTGTCGAACCCGATGGCGGCGTCGATCCGCTCGTTGTCGTGCTCGTCCCACTCCCGGTCGGCGGTGTGCTCAGCACGGTCGACGATGGCATGGGCGTTGAAGTTGGGTTCGGCGTCCGTGTCGCCGTCGGCGTCGGTGTGGGCGAAAGGCATTCGCCAAAGTCGTTGTTACGCCCATTCACGTTCGCCGGCAGCGGGATGTCGTAGAACCGGTCGTTCGCAGTCTGACCCCCCTGCGTACCGATGTTGTCCTGGCAGTCCTCGTACCCCGGTGGCTGGGTCTCAGTCAGCGTGTAAGTCCCGGGCGGCAGGTTCGGGAACTGGTAGCACCCGTCGGAACCGGTTGCCGTGCTGCCGGTCGCGGTCCCCCCGAGCGTGATCGTCACATTCGGGATGCCGCTTTCGCCGCCATCGTGCAACCCGTTCCGGTTCGCATCGATATAGACGCAGCCCTGCAGGCTTGCCCGCAGTTCGCCGAAGTTATTGTTCGGCCGGTCCTGCCCGGCAAGCGTCACAGTGATCAGGTCGGTCGTCTTCGAACCTGGGATCGGTGTCACGTTTCCAGCCGATTCCTGGCCGTCCCCATAACCCGCGGGCTGCGTCACTTCGACGATCGTGTAAGTCCCATCGACCAGGCACGTCAACGGCTGATAGCGGTAGACAACCTCGACGTTGGCCGAAGCCGTCGTGTGGATTTCGTTCAGCACATTGCCGCTGCCCGTCGTCCGCGAGAGCGCACGAGCGGCTGCCCGCACGGTCACTTCACCCGGTCCGCTGAACAGGTTCAGCGTGTTCGCATCCGTGATCGTCGATGTGGCCGAATCCGACGCCGTGTTCGTCCCGAAGTCGTGGCCACTTGCGCCGCCGAAGTCCGAAACGCCGTCATACGGCGCCGCATCGAACTCCCCGGCGTGCAGCAGCGGGATCGCAGTCACCTGCATCCCGGGGACGTTCACCGTGATCGTTCCGGTCACCTCCGCCGAAAGGGTCGACGGGTCGCTATCCAGGCTTTCCGCCTCGATCGAGCTCGTGATATCGCCAGAGACCGTCACTTCGATCGACGTCAGCGTGCCCAGTGCCGGGTCGAACGGTGCGATGGTCTTCTGCGAAGTCCAGTCCGTGATCGTCTCCAGGAACGTCGCCGCCTGCTCTTTCGTCAGCGTCGGAAGCGCTCCCGAAGTATTCCTGTCGAACTCGTAATATCCGCCGCCGTTCGTTGAAGTCGAACCCACCACGCCGCCGGCAGCGTTGCGCAGCTGCATCGGCACGCCGGCGATCGGCGGCTCGCCTGCGTCCCGCAGGCCGTTATCGTTCACGTCGTAATACACGTATCCACTGATCACGGGGCAGGCCTGTGCCTGTGTGACCGGAAACGCAATCGCTTCCCGCACCGGCAACACTGCGCCCAGCAAGACAAGTCCGCCTGCTGCGACGAGGATGCGCGACGAAGTTCGGGGTTTGGCGAGGCGCCGTAGGGCGATGCGCAATGCCAAGAGGTCCTCCATGTATCCATGGACGTACCCCGCCAGACGCCAGTACTCAGTGTTTGAAGCTACGCTTCCCCGCTCTCGACTTCGGGTCCGCGCGCAAGAGAGCCCACACTATGGGCCGTGTTGGCTGTAACGCACAATCCGACCGTCCGGTTAACGCGAGGCCGGATTATTCGTACGAGAGCATTGGCTCTCGCCGTCCTCAGCGACAGCGGCCGCCTAAGTGCTCCCTGCCAGCATCTGCTCCCGCAGCGTCTGTGCCGTCACCACGCCGTGCTCAAAGAAGTCAGCGATCACGCGGCTCAGTGCCGACGGCACCTCATACGGCACGCCATGCCCTACGCGGCTGAACACGTGTAGCGTCGCGTTCCCAAGCCGCGCGAAGTCCGCCAGGTTCGATTGCAACAGCCCATCCGCGGCGCCGGCGACCATCAGAACAGGCGTCTTGATCTCCCCGAGACGCGCCCCGGCCCGGAGCTCAACCATCGACGTCCACGCATCCTCAAAGTGTCCATCGCTGCAATTGAGTGCCCGTTCCACGGCCCGCTGCAGGTAATCGGCGTTCGGGCGGCCGCCGGTCAGGATCTGCTCCTGCAACATCTCCACTCGTGCCTGCCGCCGCCTCTGATCCTGCGCGTGGGCGTGTGCCGCGTCCCCGTTCTGGATGCCATCTGCCGGCGCCGGGGCCACCAGGACTATCGATTCCAGCCGGTCCGCGTGGCGAAGCCCGAGTTCGTAACCCGTCGCTCCGCCCATGCTCAACCCGGCGTACCGGAATCGGTCTATGCCGAGCGCGTCCGCCATCCCACAGACATCGTCCGCGTACTGTGTGAGCGTGTACGGCCCCGGCTCATTCGCGCTATCCCCCGCGCCGCGGCCATCCATGGCGATGCACCGGTACCGATCCGCCAGCCGCGACGTCACACCCTCCCAGCAATCGTGCGAAGACGTGTAACCGTGATGAAAGATCACTGGCGGGCCGTCCCCTTGCTCTTGGTAGTACAACTTGGCCCCGTTTACGGTTGCGTACGGCATCGGCAACTCCCCACCTGGCTGCGCTCATGGCTATTCCGGCCGCGCTTCGCGATGGCCGCATCCTACGCTTCAGGAAGCGGGAAGGTGAACGAAGGACTCACCCGTTACCCACCGTACACGTCCGCTCAACCCCGGTGCGGTTCCATGTGACCTATGGTGCTGGGCCGGCGTGCGTTGTTCGTGATCTCCCTTGCGTTGCTGTCGTTGGGGGCTGGGGTGGCCGCCACCGGGAGTACCTCGGAAGAAGCGCACGCGCAAGCCGGCCTCACCAACAGGATCGTCCTCTCCAACGTCGTCCGTGACGGTACGAACCCGGTCGCGCAGGGCTCGTTCTCCGTCGAGGCCATGGCCTTCAACGCAAGCGGCAACGTGGAAGTGAGTCTCGGCGTGCGAAGCACTGCCTCCACCGTTGCCGTTGTCGATGTCGAGATCTATGACTCCATTGGGCGTCGCGTCAACCAGCAGTGGTTCGACAACGTTCCCTTCGGTGCTGGCCAGAATAAGAGCTTCACTGTGAAGTGGAGCCCCCCGCCGGGAGCATCCGGCATCTACACCGTCAGCGTCGGCCTGTTCGAGCCCGGTGCCTATTGGGGCCTTCTCCTCCACTGGACGAGCCGCGCAACTACGTTCTCGCTACCCTGATTCTCCTAGTCGGGTGCACTGCCGCTCCCACCAGGGCGGGGACCCCCACGTCGGCGACGGCGTCCTCGTGGCTCATCCGCTGAGCCAGGTTCTCCTGCTGGTCGACGATTGCTGTCTTGCGGCTCCGGTCCTGCCGCGCTCTCCGGTCTCGGCGCTCGCCGGAACGTCCGCGATTGTGCCCCTGCGAGCGGCGCTGGCCGCTCACCTGCCGGACGTTGCGGCGGTCGCTCGCTGGCCGGACGTTGCGCTGGCCGTGGCTGTGGCCGCCCCTGGGAAGGCCTCCCGCTCCGCTGCGCCGGCGAATCCGCGGCCGGGCGCGGGCTCTGCCGTTGCGGCGGCCTTCGTTGTGGAAGCCGTCCGCCCTCCGCCGGGCGTTCGCGGATCGGCCCCGGCGTCGTGATCCAGTCCGGCTCAGGCACATCTCCCGGTTCTGGCTCCGGGCGCCCCAGGCTTGGTGGCGGCTCGGCCGTCCTGCTCGATGGGTCCCAGCGCACCACCGTCCCGAGATCGGCGTCCGGCACATCCAGCCGCTGCCCCTGCACGATCAACGTTACCTGTCGCTTCAGGATATTCACCGAGATCACGCGCCCCTCGCCCGTCGGCGTGCTGCAGCGCTGCCCCAGCTTCGGCAGCGTCTTGCGCATCTCTTTGTAGCCCTCTTCTTCATACGAAAGGCAGCACAGCAGCCGGCCACAAAGGCCACTGATCTTCTGTGGGTTCAGCGGCAGCTCCTGCTCCTTTGCCATCCGGATCGATATCGCGGGGAACGTATCCAGCCAGTTGGCACAGCAAAGCTCGCGTCCGCAAATGCCATACCCGCCAGCCAGCTTCGCCCGATCGCGTGCCCCAATCTGGCGCATATCCACCCGCGTATCGAACATCTTCGATGCCCGCCGCACGTACTCGCGGTAGTCCAGCCGATCCTCGCTCGCGAACGAGAACGTCAGCCGCCGTCCGTCGAGGGTGAAGTCCGCCGCGTCGATGCGTCCGCGAAATCCGGCCTCCTCCGCCAGGCGCCTCGCTTCCGGCAGAATCTCCGTCGCCCGCCGCCGCTGCACGTCAGCCTTCTCGATGTCCTCATCTGTTGCCATCCGCAGGATCGGCTGCAGGTCGTCCATCCGCAGTTCGTTGACCACCACCTGCCCCGGCCCAATGACGACGCGCGCCACTTCCGGTCCTCGTACAGTTTCCACCACGACGTATTCGCCGGGCTCCAACTGTATTCCCGCCGTATCAAAGTAGAAAATCTTGCCAGCGTTTCGAAAGCGCACACCGGCCACGCGCTCAGTTCGTTCAGTCATCAGTCTCGGCGAACTCCTCGCCGCCTTCATCAAGTCTACGCGCAGGGAACCTCATGAGCATGAAGTCGAACACGGTGCGCGGAAGACAGTTGGCCTGCAGGTATTCGCGCACCCGGCTCACGGTCTGGAGCGCCGTGACCGCTTCCCGGCCCTCGTCTTCGTCTCCAATGGCTGCCGTGCGCCGCAGATCGCTCTCCCAGAACTCCTCCCATGTCTCCAGCTCCCGCAGGATCCCGGCCCGATCGCGGTCACCACGCCAGCGGGCTGTCAGTTCTTCCGAATAACGCATCCGTTCCCGCAACGCGCTCCCGGCGATACGCCCGCATCGCTTCAACAGCCGCTCCCTGTCGCCCATCAGGTCCGGTTTTGCGGCGAACGAAACCGCGATTCCCGGCCGTCCCCGCGCCGCTGCTGCCGCCGCCTTCGCTGTTACCGCCTCGTACCCTTGTGCCACCAACCCCGCTTCGATGATCCATGTTGGCACTGTCCGCACGTCGATTCGCCGGCAGCGGCTAAGCACCGTCTCCAGCAGGTTCTCCGGAGCAGCCGAAAGCAACACGAAGATCGACTGCGTCGGTGGTTCCTCCAGCGTCTTCAACATCGTGTTGGCAGCGTCAGGCGTGATCCGGTCCGCCGGCTCCAGTATCACCACCCGGTAACGCGCCTCATATGGGAAACGCGAAACCAGGTCGATCGCACCGCGTACCTGGCAGATCCGGATATCCCTCGACTGCGGATGGCTTGCGTGCGTTTCCCCGGGTCGCGGACGGCAAAGCGAATCACCCGGCGCCATCACGACAACATCGGGGTGCGTCCCCTCCGCGATCATCCTGCACGCCCGGCATTCGCCGCATGGGGGCGCATCCGGGCTCTCGCCCGTCATCCCAGAGTCGAAGCCCTCCTCGTGCCTGGTGCCGTGCAACCGCTCGCAGTTCAGCAACCGCGCATATTCGCGAGCGAGCACCATCCGGCCCGTGCTTTCTGGCCCGGCCAGCAGCAGCGCGTGCGGCGGCTGGCCCGCTCTCGCAAGGGTCCGCAACTCGCGGAGGATGGCGTCGTGACCGATCACCGGAGGCATCGCGTATAGGCTCCACGCCCAGCTTACCAGCCCGCCGCCGTCACCCTGGAACTCGATATGGCCCCGTTACTCGAACGTTGGGATATCGAGGTCGATGGATGCAACCGTCCCGCCCGCCTCCCCGAGGAGCACGCTAAATGCCCTGGCTCCGGGCCCCACCACATAGACCGCCACGAAGTCCTTCCCTTCGCCGTTCCTCAGGGCGAGGTTCACGTTGTTCGCTGACACCATTGGCAGTCCGTCCACCAACCCTTCCTCCATGACTACGACTTCGCTCGTCCTCACACTGCCATCGGCAACCAGCGGCCAGCTTCCTGCCTGTGCACAACGCTGATGGGCACCACGACTGGAACGCGTCGGTTATCTCAGAACGCGTCGGCGATCCGGTGTCCACCCGCAGCGATCGCCCCGATCGCGTCGCCACACATACCCCCGCCCGATTGGCAGGATTGCAGCTCCGCGCTCTCGATGACGCCGCCCCGCAACAGCGGGACCGCCAACGCGAGCATCCCGAGGGCTAATCCCGTGAATCGCATGATCGTTGGCATTTCATCGCCCCTTCTTCGGTGTGTACTCATCATGCCGCGAACCGGAGGGGAAACTAGGTGACAGTCCGTGGCCGAACCGTGGAGAAATGGTTACCCACTCGCCCGGCTTCCCGCGGCGAGAAGCTCCAGCAAACGCTCGGTCGCTGGCCCCAGGTGCCGCCCCCGCCTCCGTGCCCACCCCACGCTTCGCTGCAACGGCGGGTCGAGCGGCACCGCCACCAGGTCATCACGATCCCGAACCGCCACTCGGGGAGCAAACGTTATGCCACCGTCGGCAGCCACCATCGCCAACAGGGCCTGCAGGCTTCGCATCTCCACGCGTGGCCGGAGCGCAATTCCTCGCTCCGCCGCTTCACGCTCAATCTGTGCGCGCAGGCCATGCCCGGGCATTGAAAACAGCAACGCATCCGAGGCCAACGCTTCCGCCAGGGGCGCCTTTCCGGCCCGTGCCCAGCGATGGCTCCGCGGCGTCGCCAACAGCACCGGTTCGTCGAACAACGGATGCACGTCCAGCCTGCCGTCGAGCAGTGGCAGCACCACGATCGCGAGGTCTGCCCGGTCCGAGAGCAACCGGGCCACAGAATCGTCCGTCCCCAGCATCTCAACGCTCACGCGCAGCCCCGGGATCCGCTCGCTCAACCGCGCCACGGCCCCCGGCAGCAGCCAGTCCGTCACGGTCTCAGTCGCGCACAAAGCAATACGTTGCAGCCCCGATGCCTCGCCCCCAGTGATCGTACGAACCGTCGCGTCCAGGTCGTCTACCAGGCGCCCCGCGCACTCAGCCAGCGCAATGCCCGCCTCCGTCGGCACCACCCGCCGCCCTACCCGGTGAAACAGCGCGACGCCCAATTCTTGTTCCAACAGCCGCAGCTGGCGGCTCACGGAAGGCTGCGCGACGTGCTCTTCTTCCGCCGCCTGCGTCACGCCTCCGGTCCGCACCACCGCTCGCAAGTATCGAAGCTGAAACAGTTCCATAAATAGCCGTTCGCTATGATACCGCGAGAAAGCATATCTTGGACGCACGTGTGCCGTGCTCGCTAGTCTTCCCGTATCACATCGGCCGGAGAACACGTTCGGCTCAACAAAGGCCCGCGCATGACCCAACCAACTCCCGTCCAGCAGAATTTCGGCACCGCCGCCGCCGACTACGCCACCAGCTCGTACCATGCGGCCGGGCCGGACCTGAAGCTCCTCGTCGCGAAGGCTGCCCTCCACGGCACCGAGCGCGTCCTCGATGTGGGCACGGGCGCCGGGCACACCGCGCTCGCCATCGCCCCCCACGCCGCCCAGGTCACCGGCATCGACCTCACCCAGGAGATGCTCGAACAGGCCCGCGGCCTCGCAGCCAGCCGCAAACTCGCCAATGTCAGCTTCCTCGAAGGCGATGCACTCGCCCTCCCATTCGAAGCGGCCTCCTTCGATGTCGTGACCAGCCGTCAGAGCGCCCATCACTACGCCAGCATCGCAACCGCGATCGACGAGACGAAGCGCGTCCTTGCCCCCGGCGGCCGGTTCCTCCTGATCGACACGGTCTCGCCGGAAGACCCCGGCCTCGATACGTTCCTCAACTGCGTGGAACTCCTCCGCGACGCTTCCCACGTCCGCGACTGGCGTGCCTCCGAATGGGTCCGGATGCTCGAAACGCGCGGCTTCGAAGTCACCATCCACGACCGTTTTGGCATCCCCCTCGATGGCGCAGATTGGACCCGCCGTATGCGCACCCCTGCCACGAAGACGGCCATGATCCGCGAACTCTTCCAGACCGCTACCCGCGCGCAGCGTGCTGCGTTCGAAATCCGTGATGAACCCTGGGGTTGGACCATCGAAGCCGTGCTCATCGAGGCCCGCCGTCCCTGATCCCGGCACCGGCGGCTCTGCCGGTCACCGGCTATCATTCGTCGATGGCAGAGCCCGTCAGCGACCAGGCAGAGGTCGAGTTTCAGTACGATGCCCCCCACCTCCAGCCGATCCTTGACTGGCTTGCAGTCGCCAACGTCCCTGGTTACACCCTCGTGCCCGTCTCGGACAAGCAACTGCGCGACACCTACTACGACACCGCGGATTGGCGAATCCATCGCGGCGGTTTCACCTGCCGTGTCCGTGTCAAGGGCGACGACTCCGAACTGACGCTGAAAACGATGGCCGACGCTACCGCGGGCCTCCGCCAGCGCCGCGAAATCACCGAAAAGCTTCCGCCGGATGCGTCGCGCCGTCCCGAAGAAGCCCCCGGCGCCTGTGGCGCAGCAGTCCGGATGATGGCCGGCCGCCGCCGCCCCGAGGCGCTCTTCACGCTAGACCAACACCGCCGCACCTTTGCGCTCTCCAATGACACTGGCCTGCTCGCCGAGGTCGCCGTAGATGAGACCCGCCTCGGAGAAGGCCGCCCTACCCTCCGTCGCGTCGAGGTCGAAGTCGAGCCCGGCGCCCTCGCGGCCACCGAACGCTTCCGCGGCGTCCTCATGGCCGTAGGCAATCTCGTCCCCGCCACCACGTCCAAGTTCGAATCCGCGATGCTGGCCGCAGAGCTCAATCCTGTCGCGACCGAGGCCACGCTCGGCAGCATGGCCGTCGTGCCCGCGATGGCTGCTGCCGACGCCGGCTTCGCCGTCCTGCGCAAGCACTTTGCGGTGTTCCTCGCGAACGAACCCGGCACCCGTCTCGGCGAGGACATCGAAGCCCTCCACGACATGCGTGTCGCTGCTCGCCGCCTCCGCGCCGCCATGCAAGCGTTCAGACCCTGGCTCCCCGAGCGTGTCCAACGCTTTCGCGCCGAACTGGGCATGATCGCTGCCGTGCTCGGCGAAGTCCGGGACCTCGACGTCTTCCTCGAACGTATCGACGAGTGGGAAAAAGATGACCCCGACCACGCCGTCGCACTCGCCCACATCGGCGAAGTCCTCCGCGAACGCCGGGACGCTGCCCGTGGCCGCATGCTCACCGTCCTCGACCGCGTCCGCTACGACGTCTTCGTCGAGCGGTTCGCCGCCTGGCTCCGCCGTGGCGCGCCGGCGTCATTCTTGGCCGGCCGCGAACCCGTCCTCGTCGTTGCTCCGCCTCTTCTGCGAAAGCGCTATCGCCGCGTCCAGCGCATGGGCGATGCCATCAACCGCTCCTCGCCGCCCGATTCCTACCACTCGCTTCGTATTGAAGGGAAGAAGCTCCGCTACGCGCTGGAGTTCTTCGGCCCCGTCTACGGCGCCCCTGCCACCGACTTTGCCCGCCGCCTCACTGCCCTGCAGGACGTACTCGGCCTCCACCAGGACGCGTACGTCGCCATCGATATGCTCCATGACCTTGCCGCCAACTACGCCCGCCGCCTCGGCCCTGAAACCATCCTCGCGATGGGTGCCGTGCAGGAGCGCTACCGCGCCCACGCCGCCGAACTGCGCTCCGAATTCCGCGACGCCTACCGCCCTCTCGCCGGCAACTGGCGCACGCTCCGCAAGTCATTCCTCGCCACGGCTTAGGCGCGCCGCCGAACTGTTTGACAGACGCTAACGCCCACACCCGCTATCCTCTCCGCCGCGGGCAATCCGTTGCCCGGGTCGCTCCCCCTCGTACCCGAAATCGGAAATCCACTCGTGGAATTCGCCAGATGGCTGTCCTTGTAGACCAGAACACGCGCCTCATCGTCCAGGGTATCGGTACCGAAGGCGCGAACCACATGCGCCGCTCCATCGCCTATGGAACCAATGTCGTCGGCGCAATCCACCCTCGCCGCGGTGGCGAACAGCAGGACGGCGTGCCGATCTTCACCACGGTCGACCAGGCGGTCCGCGAAACCGGCGCCAATGTGTCCATCATCTTCGTGCCCGCGCCCGGCGCCGCCGACGCCATCCTTGAAGCGGCCTCCGCTGGCATTCCCCTCATCGTTTGCATCACCGAGGGCATCCCCGTGCTGGATATGGTCAAGGTGAAGGCCGCACTCGCCGGAACCAGCACAATCCTTATCGGCCCCAACTGCCCGGGCGTTATCACCCCGCGCACATTGACCCGCGTTGGCATCATGCCCGGGGACATCTTCACGCCCGGCAAGGTGGGCGTTGTCAGCCGCTCCGGCACGCTCGTGTACGAAGTCGTAGCTCAGCTCACTGCCGCCGGACTCGGCCAGAGCACCTGCATCGGCGTCGGCGGCGACCCCATCATCGGTACCCGCCAGGTCGAAGCCGTCCGCATGCTCAACGAAGATCCGGATACCGAGGCCATCGTCCTCGTTGGCGAAATCGGCGGTTCCGCCGAACAGGACGCCGCCGCATACATCCGCGACCACGTGAAAAAGCCCGTCGTCGCCTTCATCGCCGGGGCCACCGCCCCTCCCGGACGCCGTATGGGCCACGCAGGCGCCATCATCAGCGGCGAAGCCGGCAAGGCCGAAAACAAGAAAGAAGCCCTCCGCGCTGCCGGCGCCGCCGTCACCGACAATCCCGCCGAGATCGGCAGTACCATGCTCCGCGTCCTCAAAGAACGAGGCTTGGCCTAGCTTTCTCCCCCCTCGCCCTCGCCCTCGTCAGAGGGAGAGGGGCCGGGGGTGAGGGTCGCTCAGCCCCGGCAAACAGCCACCAGGCATCTCCCCTCGCCAGAGGGAGAGGGGCCGGGGGTGAGGGTCGCCCAGCCTCCGCAAACAGCCACCAGGCATCTCCCCTCGTCAGAGGGAGAGGGGCCGGGGGTGAGGGTCGCTCCCGTTCGTCACCACTCCCGTCCCTAATCGCTGCAACCCGTCATAAGCCGCGTACTTGTACGCCTCCGACTCCGTCGGCACGTTGAACGTCGCGTCGATGAAATAGTCGATCGTCCCGCCAAAGTGCACCACCGCCTGTCCCAGATGGATCATCTCCGCCGCCGATGCCCCGAGGATGTGCACCCCCAACAGCCGCTTGTCGTCCCGCCTGAACACCAGCTTCACCAGCCCTTCCGTGGAGCCGGCGATCAAGGCCCGCGTATTTCGTGCGAACCACGCTTTCCCAACCTCGTAGTCGATCTCGTCTGCCCGGGCTGCCTCCTCCGTCAGGCCCACCATGGCGACCTCGGGCACCGCATACACGCCGAACGGCGGCAGCGTGTCCACGGCACCCTTGAACGGGATGCCAAACGCATGGCACGCCGCCACTCGCCCCTGCTCCATCGATACCGAGGCCAGCGCCGGCGGCCCAATCACATCGCCGGCCGCATAGATCCCGGCTGCCGTCGTCCGGAAGTTCGAATCAACCACGACCCGTCCGCGTGCGTCTGTCTCAACACCTGCCTCCTTCAGGCCGAGTCCCTCCGTGTTGCCGACGCGCCCGGCTGCCGCCAGCACCTTCTCCGGCCGCAGCACCTCTCCGCTCTCCAAAGCTACACGCAGTCCCTCGGGATCCCGCTCCACGACCGCCCGTCCTGCCCCGGGCAGCACGCGGATGCCCATCCCCCGGAATGCCTCCGCCGTAAGGTCAGATAGTTCGCCATCGAGGAATGGCAACAGCCGTGCTGCCCGGTCGACAAGCGTCACGTCCACCCCGAGTGCGCCAAAGATCGATGCATACTCGCAGCCCACGGCTCCCCCGCCGATCACGACGAGGCTAGCGAACGGCCGGTCGATCCTCAGGATCGTCTCCGAATCCAGGATGTCCGGGTCTTCAAATGAGACTCCTGGCGGATGCGCCGGTCGGGATCCGGTTGCGATCAGCACCACATCTGCGCGAAGTCGGCGCGTTCCGCCGCCGGGCAGCGTTACTGCCACGGTCCCGCCTCCCTCAAGCCGTGCTGTGCCCCGGATCAGTGCGATCCCGTGCCGTTCGATGTTGGCGGAGACAACGCTCGTCATCGTCCGTACCACCTGGTTCGAACGCTGCCGCAGATGCTGAAGCGCCTCGAACGGGTCGAGCTGCAGTCCCACGCCGTAGACATCCCGCTGCCGGAAACCCGTTACATACAGGGCCGTCTCGCGCAGGGTCTTGGTAGGCACGCCCGCTGATTGCACCGGCGCCCCTCCCGGCGCGGCCTCACGCTCCACGATGGCGACGCGGTGCCCGAAGTAGGCGGCCTGGGCTGCCGCCTTCTCGCCGGCCGGCCCCGCCCCGATCACAACCATCTCGAACCGGTCCCCGTCTTCCATCGGATCCTTCCACTGCACTGCCAGCGTCTGCGCAGACTGTGACCGTCGCGAAGTGTCGTCGCGGCAACGCCTTACAGAATCCGACGAAAGGCCTATGCGCGGCGCGGCCTATTTCAAGGCCGGAGCACCCGCGGAGTCCTGTCCGTCCCCGCCGTGCCGAATGGCCGCGCTGGATTCCCGGCAACCGTCACGCCGTCGGGTACGTCCCGGGTCACGACAGAGCCAGCGCCCACCACGGCCCCGACGCCGATGCGTTTGCCCGGCAACACGACGGCGCCCGTCCCAAGGACGGCAGTGTCGCCGATAACCACCCTGCCGGGCAGCGTCACGCCCGGCCCGAGCTGCACCGCCACGCCAAGCTCACAATCATGGTCCACCGCGCAATTCGCGTTGAGAAAGCTGAGATCCCCGATCTTCGCGTCCGGCGCGACCGCACAGCCCGCAGCCACGAACACGCCCGCCCCCACCGAAGCGCGCGGCGAAACCACCGCTGCCGGGTGAATCACCGTCGCGAGCTTCCCGCCAGCAGCGAGTACAGCAGCGGCCACGTTCGTACGTTCCGCCGGATCCGCCACGGCCGGGATGAACTCCGCATCGGGCCCCACGCTCGTACGCCATTCGTCGACGCCGCCCAACAACGGCACACCCTCCGCAAGCGGGACGCCTCCGTCGTCGAATACACCGCCAACTTCCCGGCCCGCAACCAGCAGCGCATCGAGCACATTCCGGCTCTGGCCCCCGCCACCCGCAATCACGAACACCCGTGCGCCCATTCGTCCCTCGTGCTCAAAGTCTCACGCTCAACAGTCACCCATTCTCCCCCCAAAGCGCCCAACACTCACACGTAAGAACAGCCTCTGGGCGCGAGCGGTCCACCCCATGGCCCAGCGCTGAAAACGTGCCACCTCCCCTCGCCCTCGGCAGAGGGAGAGGGGCCGGGGGTGAGGGTCGCTACAGCCGGGAAACGTCTCGCGCTCCGCTCCAGTTCCTCACGATCCTCGTAGTCGCGGCCACCCCATGGCCCAGCGGTGAAAACGTGCCACCTCCCCTCGCCCTCGGCAGAGGGAGAGGGGCCGGGGGTGAGGGTCGCCACGGTCCGGCCACCGCCTCGCGAACAGAAACAAAACAGCCTATGGCTCACGGTCCACATCCAGGAAGCACCGAACCGCCTCCTTGAATCGCGGATCCCGCACCGCCGTCACATGCCCCCGCCCGCTCAATTTCACGAGTTTGCAGTTAGGCAGCCGTTCCCCCAGCAGCACCGTCCCCCGGCAAAACCGATCCCGCGTCCCCACCACCGAAAGCACCGGGTGTTCGATCTCTGGCAGCCGTTCCGGGTTCACCGGCCCACCTTCGAACGTGTTCTGCGCGAGCGCCCGCATCGCCCGAAAGTCGTAGTGCCGGGCAAAGTACGCCCACGACTTTGCCCACTCGAGCGGGTGGTGCCGCATTCTCGGCGCGTCTTCATCCTCCCACTCCCGGCAATGCTCGTCGCGCGACTTTGGCCACGTTGCACCCATCCCGCCCAGCACGGCCCGGTCGAACCGGCGGCCCTGCGCCAACAGCAGTTCCATCGCGATCATCGCGCCCATCGAATAGCCCATGATGTCCGCCCGCCCGAGCCCGGCGGCGTCCATCGCCGCCAACACATCCGACGCCATCAACGACAGTGAATATGCCCCTGGCTGCCGCGGCTTCTCGCTTTCCCCGTGGCCCCGCACATCCACCAACAACAGCCGGTGCCGGGGGGCCAGGAACGAGACCCATCCCGGCAATTCCCACTGCGTCCGCACGCTCGCCGTGTAGCCGTGTACGAGAACCAGCGGCCTGCCCTGCCCCGCCAGCCGGTACCGGATTCTCACGCCCGCCGAATCGACTGTCCTCACCACCAGATCGTGCCCAGTCCTCCGCGTATGGCCTACGGCGAAGGTTTGTGGCGTGCCTCCTCTGCAGCACCCGGCGGCCGGGCAAACCACACCACGATCGCTGCTGCGTAGGTCAGCCCGGCTGTGATCAGGAATGGCACGGTATAGCTGCCGCTCCTGTCCTCCATGTTGCCGACCAGGATCGGGCCCAGCGAACTCCCAACCTGCCCTGCGAGGCTGATCAATCCGAAGATCGACCCAAACGACACCATCCCGAAGATCTCGCCCACCAGCAGCGTCTGCATCATGTACACGTTGCCGATCGTGAACCCGAAGATCAGCGTCAACACCCACGTCGCAAACACGTTCTCCGTCGAAACGATCAGCACAACGCACGTCGCCTGCACGAGGAAAAGGATCGCCGAGAGCAGTCGCCGGTCTACCGCGTCCGCAAAAATCCCGACCGCCAGCCTTGCCACAATGCTTCCAAATGCCGTCACGCTGATCGTGAATGCCGCCTCGTTGCGGCTGCCGAACCGCTCTTCCAGGAACGACACCTGGTGGATGATGTAGCCCGTTTGGGCGATCAACACGAGCAGGAACGCGATCGTCACAGCCCAGAACGCCGCCGTCCGTGCTGCTTCCGGTCGCGACCACGGCTTCATCTGTGATTCGGCGGAGAGCGCCCGCGGCTGCGGTTTCGATGACTCCCAGCCCCCGTCCGGCTGCAGACCCATCTGCCGTGGCTCCCAGGCGAGCACCCCGAGCACCACCGGCACCCCGGCAATGATCACGAGTGCGCCAAGGATCGGCGTCGCGAGCTCCAGCCCGCCAACGTCGATCAGCCAGCTTGCGATCGGTGCAATCACCATCCCGCCGGCCGAAACCCCGGTCGAGCTGATGCTCATCGCCAGTGCCCGCCGCTTCACGAACCACCGCGTCATGATCGCGTTCACCGCCACGCTGCTCGACGCCCCGAACGCCGCTGCAAACACGAAGTACACCGCGTACAGCTGCCACAGCTCATCCACGAGCCCGATTGCCGCACCGGCGATGCCGTTCACGATCATCCCCACGGTCATGAACAGCTTCGGCCCGCGCTTGTCGATGTACGGCCCGACGATCGCCGCTGTAAGCCCCGAAACGAAGAAATAGATCGTCGGCGCCCAGCTCACCTGCGTGGTCGTCCAGCCGTGCTCTTCTTTCAGCGGCTTCAGGAAGATCGGCAGGCCGTAGTAGCCCACGCCCACGCCCACGAACATGAGCACGCCGCAGGCGATTGCGATGTACCACCCGTAGAACCAGCGCTTCGGCAGGATGTGGTATCCCGCCGGCATCGCGAGCCGTGTCTCTTGCATCAGCCGGAGTCTACCGGGCCCCCCGTTATGCGACGGACGGGCAGCTGCTCGCTTCTCACCGCCCCACGAACTGCGGCTCACGCTTCTCCAGGAACGCCAGTGCCGCTTCCTTGTGGTCCGCCGTCGTTCCCGTGAACTTCATGTTCTCCGCTTCCCGTGTCAGCGCATCGCTGAACGTCGAAGTCGCGCCGAAAACGAAGTTGTCCTTCATCCGTGCGAATGCAAGGGTCGGCCCCGCCGCCAGTTGCCGCGCCATCGCCATCGTCTCCCGCATCAGCGACTCGTGTGGCACCACCTTTGTCACCATCCCCAATGCCAGCGCCTTCTGCGCATCCACGGCGTCGCCCAACAGATACAGCTCTTTCGCACGGCCCGGCCCGACGAGCCGCTGCAGCAGCCATGTCCCGCCGAAGTCGCCGCTGTACCCCACCTTCGCGAACGCCGTGAGGAACCGCGCCTGCTCGCTCGCGATCCGGATGTCCGCCGCCAGTGAAACGCTCACCCCGGCCCCGGCCGCCACGCCGTTGATCGCCGAGATTGTCGGCTTCGGCATCTCGTACAACAGCCGCGAGATCTCTTCCTGTTGCCGTAACCGGTCCGGTCGGCCAGTCAGGTCTTCCCGGTCACCCTCGGGTCCCGGCGCTCGTACGGCCATGCTTCGAACATCCCCACCAGCCGAGAACCCCCGCCCCGCTCCCGTGATCACCACGCACCGCACCGAGTCGTCTTCGGCCAACTCCTTCGCGACCACGTGCATCCGGTCCAGCACGTCCGCATTCATCGCATTCAGGTACTCCGGCCGGTTCAGCGTCATCACGCCCACCGCGCCGTCGCGTTCCACCAGCACCACGTCGTCGGTCATTCGTTATGCTCCTCCGTCAGCTATCCCGAGATTCTACGCTGCGCGGCTTCCCCGGTTCCTTCACAAAAGCGATCGTCGCCAGCCCGGCCAACAACAGTACGCCCGCCACCAGTGCGTAATCCCAGCGAATCCCGACGGCGGCGATGATCGCCCCTCCAAGCAGTGGCCCGATGATCAGCGCCAGCGACTGCATGCTCGCTGCCAGTCCGAACGCACTCCCCTGCTTCCCCTCGGGTGTGCTCGATGCCAGCAAGGCGTTCATCCCTGGCACCATCGCGCCCTGGAACAACCCGGTCAGTGCCATGAAGAAGAGGAACGGCCCGTACGCGGGCGCCAGCGCCACGGGGATGAACAGCACACCGGTAGCCAGCGACGCCACCGCTACCGATCGCCGGTACCCGGTCTTCGCCGCTATTCGTCCCACCGTGAACGCCGCCAGCGTGCTGGTCAGTCCAATCGCTGCGAACACGTAGCTCGACGCCCGCTTTTCGCCAATCGCATACGTGGCGAACCCAAGATGCAGGTCCACATGTGTCCCCATGCTGTCCTGGATCGAGAAATCGTCGATCGAGATCGGCATCAGTGGCCGCACCAATGTCGTGCTCAGCCACAGGCCGAAGAGCAGCGCGAGCATCACCAGGATCTGCCGCTGGCCCAGCACCACCCGCAGGTTGTCAGCCAGGCTCGGACGTGCCGCTGCTGCGTTCGAAACTTCCTGTTCCGCGTAGCCTTCGATCACACGCTCTTTCACGAACACGTAGACGAGGATGCCCGCCAGCAGGTACAGCGACGCGCACACGTAGAACGACTCCCGTAACCCCACCGTCTGCGCGACCTCGCCACCGATGAACGGGCCAAGCATGTTCGCCGAAAACTGCGCCGTTTGGAGCGTCCCAAGCGCCTGCCCGACCCGTTCCCGTGGTGTTGTCGCCGCTACCAGCGCCGCCGCCGCCCCCATTGTCCCTGCGAAGGCGCCCATAACGAGTCGGAGCCCAACGAACTGCCACGCCTGCGTCACCAGCCCCATAGACAGGATCGCGATCCCTGCCCCGATCAGCGCACGCACGAACATCGGTTTGCGCCCAAACCGGTCTGCCATCGCGCCCCAGAGCGGCGCCGTCAGGAACAGCGACACACCGGTCGCGCTCCCCGAAAGGCTCGTCCAGAGCGCGATCTCCGACTTTTCCTTGACCCCCAGCTCCTGCACATAAAACGGAACAAACGGAAACACGAAGTTCGCGCCCAGCAGGCCAACGAACACGCCAAACCAGATGAACGTCAGGTTCACCTTTGCCTGGTGGTCTACTTCAGCTGCTGTCCTCGGAAGGCCCGGTGCAGTCGGTCTCATACGGGCCGGTCGTACCGGTGAAACCGCGCCTCTTCATCGCTGGCGAACACTCGCGCAATTCTGGCAGCGCCCACCCCTACCCGCACGGATTATGCCGGAGCGCCGCCCCGGTTCACCCGGATCTGCTCCACATGATCGCTCACGTGCCGGATGCCCCGCTCCACCAGCTCAAGCACTGTAATTTCCCCGTCATCGGGATGCTGCCCCGGCCGCAGCCAGGCCTCGCGCCCGCAGTGGCCAAGGATCTCTGCCGTACTAAACCGTGCCATCTCAAACAGCGTCAGTGCCGCCTCTGGCGAACGCCACAGATAGTGTAGCCGCCGCTGCCACAGCTCCTCGGGCGCCGCGAACAGCACCGGATTCTCCTCCGCCAGCATCATCCGGATACGCACCGACCTTGCCAGTTCCATGTCCGCCAGGTGAACCATGACGTCGCGCGTCGACCACCCCACGCCATCGGACCTGCGCGTAAGGTCGCCAACAGTCAGCCCCTCGATCGCGGCGCGCAGCACTGCCGGCCCTCGGGCAAAGGCGTCGTGTTGCTGGCGATACTCGTTGGGCGCAGGCATCGCGCGATTGTATGCGCGTGCCGCTCGCCCGCCACCCGCCCTACTGCCGAGTCCCGGCCGCCGCTGCCGCCCGTCGCTTAGCACGACGCCTCGCCCGGTATTCGTTCGATTCCGGGATCCGTAGCCCTAGTAACATCAGCCCCGCGGTCGCAATGCCCAGCAAGAAGAACGCAAGCTCCAGTCCCGCTTCCGTGCTCGAAGACCGCTCCACGATGAGCACAATGATCGGCGTCGCGAGGACGCCCCCCATGAACCGGAACATCCCGCGCAGTCCCGCAATCGTCGCCAGTCGCTCCGGCGCGAGTTCGATCGCGGCGGCGTTCGATGGCGGGTTCGTGATCCCGATTCCCGCGCCCATCACCATCACCACTGCTGCCAGGTACACAAAATGGCCCACTTCGAATCCAAACAGCGCCGGGTGATGGATCCCGAGCGAGAGCACCAGCAGTCCCGCGGATGTGAAGACAAGTCCGAACACGATCGGCTTCCGGAGCCCCGTCCGTGGCAGTAGCGACGCCGTCACCATCGAGATCAACACCACGGCGATCGCACGCGGTGTGAGTAGTGCCCCGGCCTCGCTCGGCGAGAATCCGTACGCTTCCTGCGCATACAACGGCAGAAACGCGAACGCACCGAACAGCGTCAACCCGTAGCCGAACTGCAGCGCGTTCACCACCAGGAAGTCCCGCTGCGTCAGCAGTTCGAGGTCCACGATCGGGTTGGTCGCCTTCCGTTCCCGCCGGTAAAACCCAATGCCAGCGGCGATCGCAACGATAACCATCGAGGCGACCACAGGCACGCTGACGCCGCCTTTCCCCGAAAGCTCCGTGAGCGCGACCACCACCGGCGTGACCGACAGTGTCAGCAGTGCAGCGCCAAAGAAGTCTGTGCTGCCGCCGCTGCGTTCTCCGTCGGAACCGCGCAGCGCATACATCCCCAACAACACGACGAGTGCCCCCGCCGGCACGTTCAACCAGAACGTCCAGCGCCACCCGATGGTGTCCACGATCAGTCCAGCAAGGTTCGGCCCGATGATCGAACCAGTCGGCCCGATCGATGACACCATGCCAATTGCCCGGATGCGGCTCTTCGGGAATGCGTCACCCACGACCCCATAGGCGGATGGCTGCACCGTGCCCGCGGCAATCCCTTGCAACGCCCGGCCGGCTATCAACATCAAGATATTTGGCGAAAGCGCGCACAGCGCCGAAGCCACCACGAACAACGCGAGCCCGCCGACGAATACGTTGCGTCGCCCCAACTGGTCGCTCAGCCGTCCCGAAATTGGCATCGAGACGGCCTGCGCCAGCGTATAGATCGTGATCGTCCAGCCTACCCACCGCAGCGGTGCGTCCAGCCCATCGATGAGTGCCGGCAGCGCCACCGAAACCATCGAAAACTGCATGGATGTCAGGAGGATTGCGAGGGAAACAAGGCCGAAAAGGAGGTAGGGGCGCCGCAACATGCTCTTCCACCATACCCCCGCCACCCCCACGGGCGACCGCCGTTACACGTACTTCACGTTCTGCCGGTCACGCTTGGCACTCTCTCTGCTACACTGCTAATTCTATGGCGACTTCCCAACGCGACTTCTACGAGGTCCTTGGCGTGGCCCGCACCGCCACCCCGGATGAGCTCAAGAAGGCCTACCGCCGCCTTGCGATGGAATACCATCCCGACCGCAATCAGGCCGAGGCTGCCGCCGAACAGTTCAAAGAGATCAACCGTGCCTACGAGGTGCTCTCCAACCCCGAGACCCGGGCCCGCTTCGACCGCTTCGGTCACGCCGGCGTCGATGGTGCTTCGGGCGGCCCCGGTGGATTCGAAGGCTTCCAGAACTTCGAAGGATTTGGAGACATCTTCGACGCTTTTTTCGGTGGCGCAGCACGCGGTGGCCGCCGGCGCCGTGGGCCCGCCCGCGGCGCAGACCTCCGCTATAACCTCCGTATCTCCTTCGAAGAAGCCGTCTTCGGCGCCGAAAAAGAGATCGAATATCCCCGCGGTGAACGCTGCGATCGCTGCTCAGGCCGCGGCTCCGAACCCGGCACCGACCTCGTTGTCTGCCCCGAATGCGAAGGTGCTGGCGAAATCCGCCGCTCCCAGCAAAGTGTCTTTGGCCAGTTCGTTAACGTTTCCGCCTGCGGCCGCTGTCAGGGCGAAGGACGCGTCGTCGAGTCCCCCTGCACAAAGTGCCGCGGCGCGGGCCGCGAACGCCAGGCCCGCCACATCTCCGTTCGCATCCCGGCCGGCGTCGACGATGGCGCCCAGATCCGTCTCACCGGCGAAGGCGAAGCCGGCCCGCGCGGCGGCGAATACGGCAACCTCTACGTCGTCCTCGATGTCGAAGCCCACCCCGAGTTCGAGCGCTACGAAGACCACATCCTCTATGAGCTCCCGCTCAACGTCGCACAGGCCTCGCTCGGCGCACGCCTGAAAGTGCCCACGATCGACGGCGACATGGACCTCGAGGTCCCGGCCGGGACGCAAACAGACGACGAATTCGTCCTCCGCGGCAAAGGCGTCCCACATTTGCGTGGCGGCGGCCGCGGCGATATGCGGATTCGCGCTACTGTCGTCATCCCCGAGACCCTCACGGACGACCAGCGCGAACTCCTCGAAAAGCTTGCAGCCACCATGGGCACCCCTGTCCTCCCCCGCAAGGAAAAAGGCTTCTTCGAACGCATCAAAGACGCGGTCGCCGGCTAAGTGCCCGCTACCGGTTCGGTGCATGTCCCCCCGCGACCCGGACGCATTGCCTCACACGCCCCTGGCGACGATCCATTCGATCAACTATCAGCACTCCCGCAAAACGCCCGTCCCCCCTCGCCCTCGCCAGAGGGAGAGGGGCCGGGGGTGAGGGTCGCCACGTCCAGACTCGGCTACAAGCCATTCGATCAACCATCAGCAACCCCGCAAAGCGCCCGTCCCCCCTCGCCCTCGCCAGAGGGAGAGGGGCCGGGGGTGAGGGTCGCCACGGCCAGACTCGGCCCCTCTCCACTCGATCAACGCTCAGCGTTCCCACAACGCGCCCGTCCCCCCTCGCCCTCGCCAGAGGGAGAGGGGCCGGGGGTGAGGGTCGCCACGGCCAGACAAGGCCACAAGCCATTCGATCAGCCATCAACATTCCCGCAAATCAGCAGCCGGGGGTGAGGGGCCTCAATGCTCTGGTTTGAGATCACCGCCCGCGTCTCGCCGCCCGAAGTTGAAGCCGTCGCCGCCGCTATGAGGGAAGTCGCGCCTGGTGGCGTCACTATCGACGAGCCGGTCGATATCCTCGGCCCGGAGATGGGCTTCCGCGTCCGTCCCAACGAGTTCGTCTTCGTCCGCGCCTACGTGCCGAGCGGCGAACTTGGCGCCGTCCTCACCGAGGACCTCCGCCGCGACATGCAGCAGAACCACCCGTCCGTGGAACTCACCGCTCGTGCCCTGTACGAACAGGACTGGGCAGTCTCCTGGCGGGAGTTCTTCGGCCCGGTCGAATTCGGCGGCCGCCTCCGCATCGTGCCCACCTGGATCGAAGAGGCACAGGACCCCGGGCGGCTCGTCATTCGCCTCGATCCCGGCCAGGCGTTTGGTACTGGTCACCACGAAACCACGCGCCTCTGCCTCGCTGCCCTCGAACAGCACACCCGGCCCGGTGTCAGCGTCCTGGATGTCGGCACGGGCTCCGGCGTGCTCGCCATCGCCGCGATCCTCCTCGGCGCCGGCCACGTCCTCGGCATCGATGTCGACCCCGTCGCCATTCGCGTCGCCGAAGAGAACTGCAAAGACAACGCCGTCCTCGACCAGGTGACCCTGAAGACGGGCACGCTCGAAAACACCGCCACCGGCCCCTACGACCTCGTCGTCGCGAACATCAGCACGCAGGCGAACCTCGCGCTCCTCCCCGAGTTTCCCGCCAGGCTTGTGCCCGGTGGCCTCCTCATCCTCAGCGGCATCCTCGCCTCCGACGCTCACCGCTTCCGCGAAGCCGCGCCCGCGCTCGGCCTCGCGTTTGACGAGATCCGCGTTGAGCGCGACTGGTGCCTGATGGTCTACCGCCGCGAAACCTAGTTCGTCGCCTGGTCCGACGGCGGCCGCCACCGCGTGATGCGGCCTAGCGCGACAAGCGCCAGCATCCCGGCGCACAACGCCGCGCTCATCCCCATCCCTGCCCGCGTTCCGCTATCGGCAAGCACGCGACCCTGTATCCACGGTAGGACCATGCCGCCGCCATTGCCGACGGTAACCAGGAGTGCCGGTGTGTTCGCCGATGCTTCCTTTGCAGCGACAGTCATCGCACTCGGCCATATCGGCCCGAAGCAAAATCCCGTGACGACCGCCGCGATCGCGCCCACGGCCAGCACCTCGCCGCCCAGCGCCAGCGCCACGCTCCCTCCTCCAGCACCGATGATGGAAAGCACAAGCACCCGGCCTGGCGATACGCCTCGCGCCACTGCCATTCCGCTTACGACCCGGCCCACGAATAACGCAGCCCAGTAACCGCTCGTCACAAGCGCCCCGGTGAGGAGGTTCGCGTCAGCCGCCCGCTGCGTCGCCGACGTAGTCCACGCCCCAAGTCCGATTTCCGCCCCCACGTACAGAAAGAGCACCAGGGCCATCAGCAGTGCGATGTACGGGATCGTGCTCGCCCGCAACGAACGGTGGTGCACCTCCGCTGTCCGGCTGCTCTCCGGAGCGGCCCAAAGCCCTCCCAGTGCGAAGGCCGCTGCAACCGCTGCGACGCCGTAAACAAGCCACCGGGCATCGCTGACTTCAAGCACGATTCCCGCCCAGATCGGCCCTACGATCGCTCCCAACGCAAAGGCGATGTTCAGGTTGCTCACCGCCACGGCAGGCCGCGACGAGACGGCTGCTAGCCCATGCGTTCCCGCGTCCGTCAGGCCGCCACCAACCCCGGTCACGAATGCAGCCGCCAGCACCAACGGCCACGTCCCTGCAAATCCCAGTCCCACGAGCCCGGCCGCCATCAACAGCATCCCCCCGGCTGCCACCAGCCGTTGCCGTCGCCGGTGCAGCCATGCGGTCACGGTCGCAGATCCCGTCACCGACCCGGTCGCCAGCGCCGTCAGTAC
>JAGQHB010000018.1 GCA_020432045.1 Dehalococcoidia bacterium
ACCGCATATAAGCTCCCTCTGTGACCAACGTCAGCGAGTCACGGGACCCCGCAGATCTCCCGCGCGTCCTGGATGTCCTGCGCCTTGCATTCGCGGACCATGCCGGGCGCGTTGACCCGCCCTCCGGCGTCGAACGCGAGACCGTCGCGTCTCTCCAGGCGAAGCTGGAGAAGGAAGTGCTCCTCGTGGCCCGGGACGACGGCGTTATTTCCGGCTGCATCTGGTGCCGCTCGCAGCCCGGCGGGAACTTCTACATCGGGCGCCTCGCCGTCGACCCCGCCTTCGGAGGCCGTGGGATCGGCGCGGCGCTTCTCGATGCCTCAATCCAGCGCGCGCGTACCATGTCAGCGCCAGCCGTCGACCTCAACGTCCGGATCGAGCTTTCGGAAAACATCGCCATGTTCGAACGCCGCGGCTTCGTCATAGTCGCCTCCGAGTCCCATCCCGGCTTCGACCGACCGACGAACTACCGTATGCGGCTGCAGCTCGTGCAGCCGTGAGCCAGCCCGCCCTTCTGGCTCCACGCCCGCTCCTGCCCGGCGTACGATTCCGTGCGTGTCCAGCACGACGGTCTCAGGTTTCCAGGACCTCGCCGCGCCCGCGGCGGCCGCCTACCCCATCCTCCTCGACCCGGCCCAGATCAAGGATGCGATTCCCGGGTGCGACGAGTTCTGCGAGACCGCGCCCGAGCGCTATACGGTACGCCTCTCCCTTAACGTCATCGCCTTCACAGCCACGGTCAGCGGCGAGGTCACGATCACCGATCAAGTCGAACCGGTGTCCTACCGTGTGCTCGTGACCGGCACAGGCTCGCTTGGCACGCTCAACATCGAAGCGCAGATGCATCTCACAGATATGCCCACGGGTAGCCGCCTCACGTACGATATCGACATCGAAGCCCTCGGCCAGCTCGGCATGATGGCCGCCCCCGTCCTCAACCCTGCCGCAAAGATCATCCTCGGCCAGTTCATGGAGCGCGTCGCCGCACAGGTCGCGGCCGCAAACTAGGGGTTTCAACGGCCGGTATGGCTCGGTACAATCCGCCTGTAAGACCCGCCCTATGACAGAAGTAAGCATCTCCTTCCCCTATGTCCTCAACGAACAGGGCCGCCCCATGATCTGGTTCGGCTCGTGGCTCGTCGGAGAAGACGGCGTCGAAGGCGAGTGGTTCCACAGCGACCGCGGCTCAGCCGAGATCCGTGTCGCTGCCCCTCCATCCGCTACCGGTGTCCGCATTCGCCGCTGGCCCAACGACGGCTTCGATGCCGAATACGCTGACGTCTTCGACCTCGCCGGTGCAGGGCTGATCGATGCCGGTGTGCTCGACTACGACCGCCGCCAGCGTTTCAGCCTGCTGAGCGAGCAGTTCAGCGACGAAAACCCCTGGGGCCGCGCCCGCGGCATTCCCGCACCCGTCTGAGCCCAACCAACACCGGAGGAATCTATGAGCATCGCTGAAAAGTCGAACGTCGAGCAGATGTCCGCGCAGGAGCGGTCCGTCTACTTCAACCAGCACCGCTACGACACGCCCGGCCACGAGTCCTGGGAGCGCGTCGCTACGCCTGGCGCGGCCAACAAGTACCTCATGGTCTCCGCCGACTGCCACATCAACGAGCCCCCGAACCTCTGGGTTGAGCGCATCGACGAGAAGTACCGCCACCGTCTCCCGCGCATCGAAGTCGATGCCCAGGGTGTGAAGTGGTCTGTCGTCGAAGGCTACAAGCCGACGAAGCTCCGCGACCTGAAGATGGAAGGCGAAGACCTCGAACGCTCCCAGGTCGGCAAGGCTGACCCCGAGGCACGCCTCAAGGACCACGCCCGCGACGGCGTCGACGCGGAGATCATCTTCCCCAACCGCGGCCTCCAGATGTGGGCGACGCCCGACCCCGTGTTCTCCAACGCCATGTGCAAGGTCTACAACGAATGGGCCTGGGAGACGCTTGGCGATTACAACGACCGCATCTCCGCCATGGCCTGCGTCGCCACCGGTGACATCGACGGCGCCATCGCCGAGATGGAGCGCACCGCCGCCCTCGGCTTCCGCGGCTTTAGCCTCCCCTGCAAGCCCACCTGGGGCCCCGGCCTGCAGACCGACCTGAACTACAACGACCCCGAGTACGACCGTCTGTGGGCCTCTATCAACGACATCGGCAAGCCCATCACCTTCCACGTCTCAACGGGCAAGGACCCCCGCGGCGCCAGGGGAGCGGGCGGCGCGATCATCAACTACGTCATCCACTCGCTCGCCCCGACCGCCGAGCCGATCGTCCACCTCTGCTCGTCCGGCATCCTCGACCGCTATCCGAACATCAAGTTCGCCAGCATCGAAGCCGGTATCGGCTGGGTCCCGTGGATGCTCCGGGCGATGGACGAAGCGTACGAACACCACCACTTCTGGGTGTTCCCCAAGCTCAGCAAGCTGCCCAGCGAATTCTGGCGCGAACACGGCATGGCCTCCTTCCAGGAAGACCCGCCAGGCATCGACCTTGTCCAGAGCTACGGCCTCTCGGGCAACTTCATGTGGGCGAACGACTATCCGCACCACGAAGGCAGCTGGCCCCATAGCGCCGCCGCCATCGAGCGCACCATGGGCAACCTTACCGACGGCGAGCGCGCCAACATCCTCGGTCTCAACGCCGCAAAGCTCTTCGGCTTCGACGTCGACAAGCTGATGGCCTACCGGGACCAGGCAACGGGAGCGGCCGCGGGCTAAGCCCCGTTACAGCAGCTACAACGCGAAGGCGGCCTCCCGAAAGGGGGGGCCGCCTTCATTGTTGGCTGACTGGTTGGCTAGCCTGGCTTATCCATCGCAATGTTTCGGGAGGCGATCTTCCATCCGTCGCCCGTCTTTGCGAGCACGTCGCTGTAGATGCCGCTCGCAATTGGCTTGGGACCGGCGGGATCCCCGACCTGAAAGGCCCCGAAATAGCAGGTCGCCGTTATGAGATCCGCTTCGGCGCCTACGACAAGGTTGGCTGGCCAGTGGCGCACGCTGTTGCCCATCTGGCCACGGAACCATGTGGCGAAGCCTTTGAGTGCCTCGCGCCCTGTGTAGTCGCCCATCTCGGTCTTTAGCACAGCGTCGTGCGTGAAGACATCCGCAAAGGCATCGGGCGAGCCAAGGTCAATTGCCTGGCTGTATTGCCCGTACAGCCGGTGGATCTCGGCATGATCGTCAGCGGTGAGTTGCACGCTTGCCTCCTGGATCGAGTCCTGTCATGAGGGATAGACCGGAATATATACCGGGTCAATCAGCCCCATCAACAGGGAGTATGAATACACGATGTCACACGTGAGGTCTGCCCCCACCAGCTCCGCGTACCGCCAGTGACACGTCCCCCCGTTTGTCACTGATTCGCTTCCACGGTGGACAAACGGCGGCCCCATCCTGATCTGAAGCGTTGAGATCAACGCACCACCCCAGGAGGGAACGTCCCGTGAAGAAGCGACTTTCTATCTTTGTCCTGGCCGCAGCCATCGCCCTCGGCGGCATTGGCTTTTCCGGCGTAGACCAGGCCGCCGCGGGCGGCCCCGAAAAGGTTGATTCCCAGGAATCGACCATCATCCAATCGTTCAAAGACAAGGTCACTGAGCCGATCATGCGTCTGCTCGGGAGCACCTGGTCTTAGCCATGTGTCCCCGCCGTCCGCATTCCGGCACTCTTCAGTAGCGCCGGACCAGCTAAGACTGAGGAGATGGCGCCGCGTCGGGCGGGCGCCATCTCTTCATTTCCCGCTTGGCTCAGTCCCAGCCGTCCCAGCCAACGACCTCTTCAACGGGCTTGCGCCGCGTTGGGCCGAAGTTCCCGTCCGGGTAGCCAATCGGGATGAGCGCCACCGGGCGTGCCGCCTCCGGGATTCCCAGCAGCTCCCGCAGCATCCCGTCGATGCCCATGTTGAACGTCGTCAGCACCGTCCCCAGCCCCAGCGCCCGTGCTGCCAGCAGCAGGTTCTGCACCGCCGGGTAGATCGACGATCCGCCCAGCAGCCGGTCCGACCCGCTCGTCAGGCAGGGGATGATCACCGCCGGCGCAGCGTCGATGTGATAGGCCAGCTCCAGCGCTCCCGTCAGCATCAGCCGCTTGCTCCTGTCGTCCGATTGCGCGCCGCTTTCGAAGTACGTGCGCATCGCCTCGTTCGACTGCAGGTGCGCCTTCAGTGCCTCGCTCATCGCCTTTCGCTTCGCAGCGTCCCGCACCACGAGGAACCGCCACGGCTGCTGGTTGCTTCCGCTCGGGGCCTTTGTTGCCGCTTCCAGCACCCGAAGCAGGAGGTCGTCCGGCACCGGGTCCGGCTTGAATCGGCGGATCGCCCGTTGCGTGTAGATCGCTTCGAAGAATGAATCGGTGCCCTCGCGGCTGCTCGTGTACATGCTGTGCTCCAGGAATCGAGATTGTGAGCCGAGTATACGGGTCAATCCCGCGGGGAATTCGCACCCACTCCTTGCCCGCGCATCCGCCGCAGACGTATAACCCGCCCCATAGCGGCCTCCACACCCAGACCACGCGCCGCTACGAAGGATGGTTCCCGTGAGCTCTTCCGAAGTACCCCCCGGCTGGCGTCACGCCCAGGGCGACCCTCCCGGCACCGAACGCTACTGGGACGGTTCGCGCTGGCAGGGCGACCCGCGTCCCGTCGGCGGCTCCCAGGATCCTCCCGGCGGCGAGGCGTCATCAACGCCGCGCGCAGCTGACCCCTTCGCCGCTTCGGCCCGTCCGGCGGCGTCGAGTGGTGGACAACGCCCGGCGGCTCAGCCCGCCGCAGGTTCCGGCGGCGGCGGCCCTGGCATCCAGGCGCCGTTCACCTCGAACGATGCGAAGGGCTTCCTTTCCCGGCTCTTCGACCTTTCGTTCCAGTCCTTCATCACCACGAGCATCATCAAGGTGCTTTACGTCCTCTTTATCATCTTCGCCGGTCTTGGAGCACTTTCGTTCATCGCCTTTGGGTTCGCGGCGAACGCCGGCGTAGGCGTGCTCATGCTGATCATCTCGCCCCTCGTCTTCCTGCTCTACGTGATCATGGCGCGCGTTTATCTGGAGATCGTCATCGTCCTCTTCCGTATCCATGACCAGACCGCCGAAACTGCCCGCAACACGCGCAAGTAGCTGCCGCTGCTAGCGGGTCAAGTCGATACTTCCCTATGGCGAATGAATCGGTATGATTCACGCCTATCACACAAGGATGTTGAGGGAGGCCCATGACCGACCGTACGCTTCGCGGGAAGACCGCGATCGTCGGCGTCGGCGAGACCCGCTACTACAAGCGTGCCGCCGCACCCGACCCGGAGTTTAAGATGGTGCTCGAAGCCGTCCTCCTCGCTTGCGAGGACGCTGGCATCGACGTGAAGGACGTCGACGGGTTCGCATCGTATTCCAATGACAGAAACGATCCGCCTCGCCTTTCAGCCGCGCTCGGCTGCAAAGAGCTGAAGTTCAGCAACATGTTCTGGGGCGGTGGCGGAGGCGGTGGGTCAGGCGCCGTATCCAACGCGGCAGCTGCTGTCGCCACCGGCCTTGCCGACACGGTCGTCGTCTTCCGCGGGCTCGCGCAGGGCCAGTTCGGCCGCTTCGGCCAGGGCTCGACCGCGAACGTTGCCGCCGGTCCTGGTGCCTTCACGGCTCCTTACGGCCTGATGTCGCCGGCCCAGACCTTCGCCATGCGCGCCATGCGCTTCATGTGGGAGCACAACATCGGCCAGGAAGCCCTCCGTGCGCTCTCGCTGACCAGCTACGCACACGCCCAGCGAAACCCGCGCGCCGTGATGCACGGCCGCCCGCTGAGCGCCGAGGACTACGACAACTCCCGCTGGATCGTCGAGCCGTTCCACCTCTTCGACTGCTGCATGGAGAACGACGGTGCCGCCGCTGTCATCGTCACGTCGGCCGAGCGTGCCCGTGACCTCAAGCAGAAGCCGGCTTACATCCTCGGTGCCTCGCAGGGCTCGGATTACCGCCAGGCGGCCACGGCCCACAACTCCCCCGACTACCCGACCTCGAACTTCAAGACCGTCGCCAGGAACCTCTATGCCCAGGCCGGTATCGGCCCGAAGGACGTCGATGTCCTCCAGAGCTACGAGAACTTCACCGGTGGCGTCCTCATGTCGATGGTCGAGCACGGCTTCTGCAAGCCGGACGAGGTCAACGACTTCTTCACGCCCGAGAACTTCTACTTCGAAGGCGGCAAGCTTCCGCTCAACACCAGCGGCGGCAACCTGGCCGAGTGCTACATGCACGGTCTCGAACTCATCACCGAAGCGGTGAAGCAGATCCGTGGGACGTCGTTCTGCCAGGTGCCGAACGTGAACATCTCGATGGTCACATCTGGCCCAATGGTGCAACCCGTCTCCAACTCCATCTACAGCTCGGAGCCGAACCCGTGACGAATGCGACGAAAGAAGCGTACCTCCCGGCCGGTCTTCCGGCGCCGGCCCCCAGCTCCGAAGGCCTTGCCACCGAATTCTGGGACGGGACTCGTAAGCACGAGCTCTGGGTCCAGCGCTGCACCAAGTGCCAGACCTGGCAGTGGGGCCCCGAGTGCTGCTGCCACAACTGCAACTCGTTCGACCTCACCTACGAGCAGGTCGCACCGACCGGCAAGATCTTTAGCTGGGAGCGTGCCTGGTACCCGGTGCACCCTGCGCTGAAGGACAAACTCCCCTACCTCACCGTGCTCATCGAACTGCCGCAGGCGGGCAACGTCCGTATGGTCGGCAACCTCCTCGGCGACCCGATGCAGCAGGTAAACATCGGATCAGATGTCGAAGCGGTCTTTGAAGACCACGACGATGCCAATCCGCCGTACACCCTCGTCCAGTGGATTGTGAAGTCCTGACGGACTGATCAGACAGGCAAGAGGGATTCGAGGCCCGGGGGAAACCCCGGGCCTCGTGCATGAGTACTCGCCCCGGAACGGGCAGACCGTAGAATCACCCCAATCAATCCCGGGGGGGTGTGACGGTGCCGTACATCGAGCGAGACGGAGTGAAGCTCTACTACGAAGTCCAGGGTGCAGGGCCAGCGATCCTCCTCAGCCACGGCTATAGTTCCACGTCGCAGATGTGGCGAGGGCAGGCCGGACCGTTAAGCGCCGGCCACAAGGTCATCGCCTGGGACATGCGCGGTCATGGCCAATCCGATAGTCCTGGCGATCAAACGCTTTACTCCGAGGCCCACACCGTGGCTGACATGGCCGCGATTCTCGATGCCTGTGGAGCGGACGACGCTGTCATCGGCGGCCTCAGCCTCGGCGGATACATGTCGATGGCCTTCCACGTTGCCCATCCAACGCGCACTCGCGCCCTGATGCTGTTTGACACAGGCCCCGGCTATAAGAACCCCAGGGCCCGGGAAGGATGGAACGAGACTGCCTTCAAGCGCGCCGAGCGGCTGGAAGATCGCGGGCTTGATGCGCTCGGCAGCGGCGCTGAGGTCCGAATCGCGCAGCACCGTTCGGCAGCGGGCCTGGCGAATGCAGCCCGGGGCATGCTCGCCCAGTTCGATTCACGGATTATCGAGTCGCTCGAGCACATCGCTGTCCCCACGCTCGTCCTCGTCGGGGCGAACGACGCGCCGTTTCTCGGCGCCACCGACTATATGACAGCCAAAATTCCAGGCGCCCGACGCGTCACGATCCCCGATGCCGGGCATTCGGCCAACATCGACCAGCCCGAGGCGTTCAACGAAGCAGTGCTCGCATTCCTCGCTTCCCTCGGTTGAGCAGCCGCTGCGCGGCTATCGCGTCCTTAGGGTCCGGCCCCGTACTGCCCCAACGGTGGTGATCGTTTACTGACATCCGTGCTCGTACCCTGTAGCCATGACTGACGAACCCACGCGGAACGAGCACGATGCCCTCGGTGAATTCTCCCTCCCCGCCGACGCGATGTATGGCATCGCCACGGCACGCGCTGCCGCCAATTTCACGGTCAGCGGGCTGCGCATGCCCCGCCCGTTCATCGCCGCGCTCGGGCAGCTGAAACGCGGAGCGGCCCTCGCGAACAAGGATCTCGAACTGCTCGATCCGCCACGCGCGGACGCAATTGCGGCAGCAGCGCAGGAGGTCGCCGAGGGAGCCTGGGACGATGCGTTCGTCGTGGATGTCTTCCAGACTGGCTCCGGCACCTCGACCAACATGAACGCGAATGAGGTCATCGCCAACCGGGCCAACGAACTCCTCGGCGGGACACGCGGGTCGTACGCGCCCATCCACCCCAACGACGATGTCAACCGCGGCCAGTCATCCAACGACATCATTCCCACGGCACTTCACCTTGCTGCCATCGTCGAGTTGAAGATCAACCTGCTCCCGGCCCTGTACAGGCTAGAAGCATCGTTCCAGGCGAAGGCCGCGGAGTTTGATGGCGTCCTCAAGACCGGCCGCACTCATCTCATGGATGCCACGCCGATCCGCCTGGGCCAGGAGTTCACGGGCTACGCTGGCCAGGTAGAGCGTGCCCGCCGTCGTCTTGTGTTCTCTGGAGAAGCACTCCGCGAAGTGGCGCTCGGCGGGACGGCCGTTGGCACCGGTGTCAACACCCACGCTCAGTTCGCTCCGGCCGCGCTTGGGCACGTGAACCGCATCCTCCGCCTTCAGCTTCGCGAAACCTCAAACCACTTCCAGGCGCAATCGACGATGGACGCCGTTGTTGAGACAAGCGGCGCCCTTCGCGTCCTGGCCGTATCACTCATGAAGGTCGCTAATGATTTGCGGCTGATGGCAAGCGGCCCGCGGGCTGGTTTCGGCGAAATCACCCTCCCTGCCCTACAACCAGGGAGTTCAATCATGCCCGGCAAAGTCAACCCCGTGATCCCCGAGATGGTCGTGCAGGTTGGTGCGCAGGTGATCGGAAACGATGCGACGATCGGTATCTGCGGCCAGTGGGGGTTCTTCGAACTCAACACGATGTGGCCGGTCGCTGCGAAGAACCTGCTCGAATCCATTCAGCTGCTGTCGCGCGCATCGACACTGCTTGCTGGGACCTGTGTCGATGGCATCGCTGCGACGGACGAAGGCCCGGCCCGCGTTGAGTCCGGGTTGAGCCTCGCCACGCCGCTGGCAGAGATCCTCGGTTACGATCGCACCTCGGCCCTCGTAAAGGAAGCGCTCGCCAGTCACCGGACAATCCGCGAAGTGGCAGCAGAGCAAAGCGGCCTCAGCGAAGATGAACTACGCCGTGTGCTCGACCCTATGCGAATGACTCGCGTGCTGCGCTAGGCAGTCAGTCGCCGAGCAGCGTCGTGTAGCCGATCCCGATGATCTCTTCGGCGTACTGGCTCCGCCAGCCCGGATCGGGGATGGGGATTCCAGCTTCGCGGAACCAACGGTGCAGCTGCTGGTATTCCTCCTCCAGCTTGATGCGCCAGGAGTCCTCTTCCTTGAAAAGCTCCGGGTCTACCTCTTCCAACCGCTTCTGGAGGTCCTCGTAGTCGTCGGTTTCGAGGTCTTCCTTCCAGTAGGTCGCGAGGTAATCGGCCGACTCTTCGAGGTTCCGGCGGCATTCGTCCATGCGCACCGTCATCAACCCGGCTTCATCCATCAGCTCGCCGTTTACGCGGTACTTCGGGGCACAGGCTTCGCACACCACTACCAGCTTGCGGGCGTCGCAGTCCGACTTGTCTACGCACTCCGTGCATCGTTCCGCGAACTCCGCGGCATCGACGCTGCGGGTATAGCCGACGACCATGCGATCACCGAGGGCATTGCAGGCCTGGCATGCCATCGTCCCACTCAGGATCTCGTTGATCGTCTTGTCCCAGTCGAGCTCGGGCATGGTACTTCGAACCTCCACGGCCAACGGCCGCTACAGATCGACAGTATACCAGCCGGCCTGACCCGGCATCTCCTCTACACCAACGCTTAATCGCCGGATGTTCGTCGCGCCGGCCTCAGCCAGGCCCTGCTGAATTCGACCGCTGATCCATTCTGAGATCCGTTCTGCAGTTGTGTTCTCGATTGGCAGCGCGATCACGTCCTGCTTCGGAAAGGTGTATGTGCGGTCGCGGAACTCGATCCGCCATGCGTCCGGCAGCTCCGAGATTGTAAGCAGCTGGCTGTTTCGTTGGAGGAGAAAGTGGTGGTCGAGCGCATCGGCGATCTCCCGCACGATTTTCTTCAAGCCGCCAAAATCCCACACCCAGTCGTCTTTCGTGAGGTCCCCTTCAATTTCTACGGTGATGTCGTAGTTGTGGCCATGGAGGGGCTCCATGTCGCCCCCAAAGGTGGCCATGTGGGCTGCGGCGAAACGCAGACGGTTCCTTTCGACAGTGACGCGGCGGCTTGGGCTCATCGTTCAATGGTAGCTGGCGGTCGCGTTGCATGGCCGGGTTGCCGCAACCTCGTGAATTCGCGCACAATCTCGACGGCGCTGCTGCGCTCCGGGGGCACACCGTGCCGGTCATCGTCGTCACCTCTGCGGATCAGGGGTCGGGTAAGACAGCGGTCGCGGCCGCCATCGCCCGCCACGCCGCTTACAAGGGCACACCAGTCCGCCTCGCCCGCCTCACCAGCGAAGCGCCGGGATC
Source organism: Dehalococcoidia bacterium (assembly GCA_020432045.1). Classification (GTDB taxonomy): domain Bacteria; phylum Chloroflexota; class Dehalococcoidia; order Tepidiformales; family Tepidiformaceae; genus JAGQHB01. Next base: position 10,517 of record JAGQHB010000018.1, read on the forward strand.
GAATGCGGACGCCGATGCCGCATGGTTCAGCACGCTGTTTTTCGCACCCGGGTCGGCAAACTCGCCCGTCGGCACTGCAGAGCAGGCCGCTGACTCGGAACACCTGGTGGTTATCGAAGCTGACGCAGCATCGCTGCCTGAATCATTCGCCGGGCAACTCGTCGTCGTCGCCAACTACGGCGCTCCGCCTTCGAACCTTAGGCCCGCCGTCACGGTCATCACACGGGTACCGGGACTCAAAAGTGTGGCTATCGCTGACGGCCCGGTCATCTCCATCGGTGAGGACATGGCCCTGAACGGCTTCAGTGTTTCGGAGGCCCGCGATCTCCTTCACGCTGATGTGCTCGTGCCCGGCGACGAAGTGGATACGACCTGCGACCGCATAGTCATCGCGCCGATCGGCTCTGATGCCGGTCAGCCCTACTTCAAGAGATTCGATTCCAAGGCTGTCGTGGTGCGCTTCGACAAGACAGACATGCACCTTGCCGCGATGCAGACGCGGCCCGGTGTGCTCATCCTCAGCGGAGGCCGGCGCCCGTCCGAATACCTCTTTGATGCTGCCGGTGCGCAGGGCATTCCTGTGCTCCTCTCGCGGACCGACACGGAGAACACGGTCATCGCGTTGGAGCGTATCTTCGAGCGCACGCGGTTCCAGGGTGAACGAAAGCTAGACCGCATGGCCGAACTGCTCGCCGGGACGTCGCTATTCGAAACGCTCGGGCTCTGAGCTCCTCACCCCTCCAAGCAATCCCATCGGCACCAGCGCTTAGTCGACGAGGTCGATGACTGCCCCTTCGTCGCCCGCCTGTGAAGCCTGTCGCCCAAACGGGTCTGCTGCTGGCTGGGACCGTGACGGGATAGGTGCGGCTCGCTGCGCACGCTGAACCCGTTGCGGTGGGCTCGTGAGTTGCCCGGTGCCCGTGATTGGTGGCGGCGGCGCGCTGGCCACTCTCGGTCGTGGTGGCGGCGACTGTACGCGTGGGGCCTTTTCCAGCCCACAATACGGACAAGCATTCCACGCATAGCTGAGCGGCCGCTGACACGACCTGCAAAGCTCCTTCAACTGCGTCCGGCAAGACGGGCAGACCAGGAAGTCGTCCTTCACCCGCCGGCGGCAGGTCGGGCAAGCCTTCTGGTCTTCGAGGTCCTGGAGCAGCGCTTCTTCCTCCAGTGACCGTTCGTACAGCTCGGAAAGCGTGTAGCGCGGCCGGAGGATCATGTAAATCGCCAGGCCCGCCGGAAACAGGAAGACGATAAGCGCGACTGAGAATCCCTGGAGAATCCAGTCACGCGTCCGCTGGCGAATGTCGCGGTACGTCCAGTACAGCGTGGCGAGCCAGAGCATGACGAGGAAGGTCCCCAGTACGAGCAGGACCATCTGGAGGGTTGCTTCCCAGCTCCCGCCGGGCCAGTCAATGGACATCCACGCTCCTCGCTAGCGCCACGCCTCCGAGTATATCACCGGTACCCGAACGGCCACCCCACGCCCGCCAGAAATGGTTCACTCGGGTGAGCGGATGGTAAACTCGGTCCATGAGCAGTGCTGCCGGGACCGCAGAAACTCTCTTGGAAGGTCTGAACGAACCCCAGCTCCGTGCCGTCACCCTTTCCGGCGGGCCGCTGCTTATCGTGGCTGGCCCCGGAAGCGGAAAGACGCGCGTGATTACGCACCGCCTCGCCTACCTCGTGCGCGAGGAGCGCGTTGCCCCGTGGCGAATCCTCGCTGTCACGTTTACCAACAAGGCGGCCCGGGAGATGCGGGAACGCGCGGCTAACCTCCTTGGTGAAGACGCCGGCAGCCTCGCCCTCGGCACATTCCACTCGCTGTGCGCTCGCTGGCTTCGGATCGACGGTGAAGCCATCGGCATCGACAAGGATTTCGTAATCTACGACGACGCCGACCAGGTTGGCGCCATGAAGCGCGTGCTCGAAGACCTCCACATCGACGCGAAACGCTACTCGCCCCGTGCCATCCTCTCGGCGATTTCCTCCGCTAAGAACGAGCTCGTCTCCGTCGAGGCATATCGTCAACGCGTAAAGTCCTATCCCGAGGAGATCGTGGCGCGAGCCTGGCTGGCCTACGAAGCCACCCTTCGCCGCTCCAGTGCACTTGATTTCGATGACCTGCTCGTCCACGTGGTGCATATGTTCGCCCAGGCGCCCGAGGTCCTCGAAAAGTATGCCGGCCGCTTCAAACACGTACTCGTCGACGAGTTCCAGGACACTAACTCGGTGCAATACCACGTCGCTCACGCTCTTGCGGCCGGCTTTGTGCGTTCCGATACCGGCCGTATCGCCCTCGACCGGCAGGGGCCGGGGCATCGCAACATAGCCGTCGTCGGGGATCCTGATCAGAGCATCTACAGCTGGCGTGCCGCCGACATCCGTAACTTCTCCAACTTCGCGGACGACTTCCCCGAACACCAGGTGGTCCTCCTCGAACAGAACTACCGCTCCTCGCCGCACATCCTCGAAGCTGCCGACGCCGTCATCCAGAAGAACCCCCAACGCACACCGCGAAAACTCTGGACGGCCCGTGAGAGCGGCACCCCGATCGGTATTCACGAGGCCTACAACGACGAAGAGGAAGCCGAGTTCATCGCCACCGAGATCGCGCGTTTGGCCAAGGGCGGGCGGGCATATGGCCAGGTCGCCATCCTCTACCGCACGAATGCGCAGTCGCGGCCGATTGAAGACGCCCTCGTCCGCCATCGCATCCCTTACCGCATCATCGGCGGCCTTCGCTTTTACCAGCGCAAAGAGGTGAAGGACCTCATCGCCTACCTCCGGCTCCTCCAGAACCCCCGTGACGAAGCCAGCCTCCTGCGCGTCGTCAACACACCGTCGCGCGGGGTGGGTGCCAAAACGATAGAGCGCCTTTCAGCGTGGGCGCGCGAATCGAACCTCACCCTCTGGGACGCCTGCGAAGGTGCCGCCCTTGGCCGTATCGACGCTGGGCTCACGACCCGGATCGCGTCCGGGCTGCGCGAATTCGTGACCGCGATTCTCTCGCTCCAGGCCAGCGTCGCTGACATCGCTCTCGAACGCCTTCTTGACCACGTTCTCGAAGCCTCGGGCTATCGCTCTTACCTCGCGGGCGACCCGGAGGCCGAGGAGCGGCTTGGCAACATCGAGCAGCTGCGCGCGGTCATGGAACAGCGAAGCGGAGTTGAAGGCGGGGCAGCCGACCTCGCCGCCTTTCTCCAGGACGTCTCCCTTATTGCTGATGTAGACGAGATGGAAGGCGGCCCCAACGCGGCCACGCTTATCACGCTGCACGCAGCCAAGGGGCTCGAATTCCCCGTCGTCTTCATCGCGGGAATGGAGGAGGGGGTGTTGCCACACATCCGCTCGTTCGACGACCCGCGCCAGATGGAAGAAGAGCGCCGGCTCGCCTATGTCGGCATCACCCGCGCCGGCGATGAGCTCTACCTCACGCGGGCGTTCCGGCGATTCGCCATGGGTGGAGGCTCTACCAATCCGGCATCGCGGTTCCTCTCCGACATCCCTCCGTCGCTCACGCGTCCTTCCAACCTGAGGGGCGCGCGCGGGTTAGCACCTTCTACGGGCAACCGTTACGCGGACCTCGTCGTTGCGACACCGCCGGTCGACGAACCACCACCGGCGGAGGCCGAATTCGAAGCGGGGGCACGCGTCCGCCACGCGAAGTTCGGCGATGGCACCGTCATCAGCGCCCAGAAGAACGGCGGCGATGTTGAGTACCAGGTGACGTTCGACGGTGCCGGGGTCAAGCGCCTCTTGCAGACGTACGCAAGGCTGGCGCCGGTATGATCGCGCTCCCATTTCTTCTCCCATCATCGACTGGCGAATGGCAGGACTGGCTTGGCGATGAAGGCCCACGCCTCCTCGCGATCCTCATCGTTGTCATCACCGTGCGGATCTTTTCCCGTCCGGTGGTCGGGCGTGTGCTTCGCGGGGCCGGCCGTCAGGCCCGGCGGCTCCGCCCGGAAGACGAAATGCTCGTGGAGCGGCGCGTGAAGACGCTTGAGGGCACCGTTGGCTGGGCCGTGACGCTGACGGCCGCATTCATCGGCCTCGCCCTCGCCCTCGATGTTGTCGGTATGGACGCAACGGCGCTTATCGCAGGCTTCGGCGTCGCCGGTATTGCCGTTGGCCTCGGCGCCCAAACGCTTATCAAGGACGTTATCACCGGCATGTTCATCCTTCTTGAAGACCAGTACAGCGTCGGCGATGTCGTCCGCGTGGCCGATGTCTCCGGGGTCGTCGTTGACATCACGCCTCGCCGCACCGTCCTTCGCGACCTCGATGGCAATGTCCATTCGGTACCGAACAGCGAGATCCGGGTCGCTACAAACATGACCCGTGATTTCAGCCGCATCAACCTCGACTTCTCCATCGCCTATGAAGAAGATATCGCCCGCGCCATCGCGGTCGCGAACGAAGAGTGTGCCAGGCTCGCGGCTGAACGCGCGGACGATGTGATCGCGGGCCCTGCTGTCCTCCGTGTCAACGCGCTTGGCGAAAGCGGCGTCGATATCAAGGTCACGGGCGACGTTCGCGCAGGGAAACAGTGGGAACTCACGGGGATCCTTCGCTGGCGAATCCACGATCGCTTCGGAGTGGAAGGGATATCAATCCCCTATCCGCACCAGGTCCAGGTCCCATATCGAGGCACTGATCTACCTCAACTGGAGAGCTGAACCTCCAGCTCCACCTATGCCATCCGTGTGGCGCCGGCCTCCCGCAGCGCTTCGATCTCATCCCAGCTGAATCCGGCTTCGAGCAGGATCTCTTCCGTATGGAATCCCAGGATTGGCCCGGCTCCCTGCACACGCGGTGGCGTTGCGCTCATGTGGAGCGGAGGCCCCGGAACACGCATCCGTCCAAGGTGGGGCGTATCGATCTCCTGCAGGTAGCCGTTGGCCCAGTACTGCGGGTGCTCTGACATCCCGGCGTAGTCGAGTACCGGCGCGTGGGGCACGTCGTGAGCATCGAGTGGCCCGAGCCAGTTCGCCTGCGACTTTCGCCGGAACCGCCGGTCGAGTTCCGCCACCAGCTCATCCTTGTGCCGGGCGCGCCCGAAAGGCTCCTCGAATCGTGGGTCCGCTTTTAGTTCGGGAGCTTCCAGGGCGTCGCACAATCGCTCCCACATCTCCTGTGTGTTTGCTGCAATCGCGACATGCTTCCCATCCGAACACTCGTAGTTCGTGTACGTCGCCGCCCGCCGCCGCTCGAACCCGGACTGCTTCCCGGTTCGCAGGAACTCCATGACCTGCTTGGACTGCATCGCCACCATCCCGCCGATCAGCGACCCGTCGATGTGCTGTCCAATCCCGTCCCGCTCCCGTACGAAGAGTGCACTGGCGATGCCGAACGCCAACAGCATCGCACCCACCTGGTCCGCAAAACCCCCGATGAGCGCCTGCGGTTCGCCGCCCGGGCCTTCACCTTGCTCGTACATCACCCCACTCAGTGCCTGGGCCACGTGGTCGTAGCCGCCGCGCTTTGCCCATGGCCCTTCCCGGCCCCAGGCGGAGGCTGAGGCCATGATGATGTCCGGCTTCAGCGCTCGCAGGTCGTCAAAACCAAGCCCGAGCCGTTCCATCACACCCGGCCGAAAATTCTCCACGACCACGTCCACCGTCGGGACCAGCCGTCGCGCGACTTCGAGTGCCCCGGGCTTCTTGAAGTCCAGGGTCAGGCTCCGTTTGCCCCGGTTGTGCCCTTCAAAATACGACGAGAAACCGTCCGGACCGAGGCCGTTCGCCCGTCCCATCTCCCCGCCCGGCGGCTCGACCTTGATCACGTCCGCGCCCATGTCCGCCAGCAACAGCGTCGCAAACGGGCCCTGCTGGGCTTGCGTGAAGTCGAGAACCCGGATCCCCGTGAATGCCGAAGGAAGGTTCGCGTCCGCCATCGGGTCGCCTCGCACTGCGTTTCGTCCAGTCTATCGCGGCGGGAAACGGGCGGGACGGTATGCTAACGGCACCCACTGCCCCATGGAGAAGTGCCATGCCTATCGTCGAGACCGAGAAGAGCGACGGCGTGATGGTCGTCCGGCTCAACCGTCCCGAGCGCCTCAATGCCCTCGGCGCGGAACTGCGCGCGGCCCTCGGCGAAGCCTGGCGAGAGTTCCGCGACAGCCCCGAGCTCGAGGTTGGCATCATCACGGGCGCCGGGCGCGCGTTCTGTGCCGGGGAAGATATGAAGCAGGCCCTCGAACGCGGCGCGCCGGGGCTTTCCCCGGACGTCATCGACGATCCTTATTGGGACCAGACGCTACCGAAGCCCGTGATCGCCGCGATCAACGGCTTCGCAATGGGTGGCGGGTTCCAGCTGATGGAGCGCTCGGACCTCCGTGTTGCCGTCCGCGGCGCTGTCTTCGAAATGTCCGAGGCCAAGCGCTGGTTGCTCGGCGGATACCAGCACGGCTTCTGGGCGAACCTCCCTCACCCCGTCGCCACGGAGATGGCGTTTGCGTTCCGCTTCAGCGCTGAACGGCTGCATGAACTCGGGTTCCTCAACCGCCTGGTGGAGCCTGAAGACCTGCTTTCCACGGCGCGCGAGATGGCCGCGCACCTCATGTCGCTGCCCCCTGCCGCCCGCGTCAACACGCTCGTCATGATGCGCGCGATGCGCCCCACCCTGCCCTCTGAGATCGACCGCCTCGGTGACCTCCTCCGCAACCACGGCGCGCTCAGCGATCTCATGGAATCCCGCGCTGCGTTCGCCGAGAAGCGCCCGCCGAACTTCAAGGGCTGGGACGATCCCGCCGACCGCGACAGGACTCCGACGCTAGACGACGCGCGGCAGCAACTTGCCGTGAGGGGTGACTGAGTGGACTGCTTCACGCCATCGGCAGCTGCTTTGTTGACTACACAGCGACGCGTGAGTCGCTAGCGGAGCGGCTGGATGAAGGGATTCACGGTCCTCAGCAAAGAGACACAGAACTGGTTTGAGGAAGAGGGCATGAGGTATCGCGGCCTCGGGGCTGGGCCCCAATGGGCGCCGGAACACTACAACCTGCACGCTGAGACGTTCTTCGTCATAGCGCGGTTGGAGGACGAGGAAACGTTCACGCACACACTGGAAGACGCGATTGAAGTCAGGGAGGCGCACCGTTCTGTATTCCCTGGCGACACATTCGAGATCGTCTATGCCGCCGACGAACACGAGCCTGCCGACCAGTTGGAAGAAGTTGCCGGAAATCCGTTGCTTGGGTACGACGTGTGTACCGGCGCGCCCTTTTATTCGGCGGCTGCGGAGTTCCTGTACCTCGTCGAGGGCGTGGAGAGCCAGCTGAACGACCGCGGCCTCTTCGTCGACGAGCGCTCGGCGAGAGACTTTCTGGAGCGGGTGCGAGAAGAAGCGGAGGCCGAGTACGGGTTGATGTTCGTCTGGCGCGTCTGGGCGGTGCCGGGCCAATAAGGCGAAGCTCGCCCGTTACACCACGCCCTTTGTGCTCGGGATTGTCCCCTGGCGCCGTAGGTCCACCCGGCACGCCATGTCCAGCGCACGTGCGAGTGCCTTGAACGCGGCCTCCGCTTTGTGGTGGTCGTCATAACCGGAAAGCACGGTCACGTGGACGTTCGCCTTCATCGATGCAGCAAACGACTCCATGAAGTGGCGAAACAGCGAAACGGGCACCCCGCCAGCCTCGTGTCCGAGCATCTTCAGGTCGATCACCGCGTAGGGCCGCCCGGAGAAATCTACCGCCGCGAACGCCAGCGCCTCATCCAACGGCATGTAGGCATGGCCGGCCCGCACGATTCCTGCCTTGTTGCCGATGGCCTCTTCAAACGCCTGCCCCAGCGCGATGCCTACGTCTTCGATCGTGTGGTGTGGGTCGATATGCAGGTCACCCACGGCGTGTACTTCGAGATCGAACACGCCGTGTTTCGCGATGTGGCTCAGCATGTGGTCGAAAAAGCCGATGCCCGTCTCCGTCACAAACTGGCCCGTCCCATCGAGGTCGAGCTTCACAGTGATCTTGGTCTCGGCGGTGGAGCGCTCTACGGTTGCGCGGCGCATCAGGATACCTCCAGGGTCTTCAGTGCTTCGACCAGCCGGTCGGTGTCTTCGGGTCGCCCCGCGCTGATGCGGATGCAGTTCTCCAGCAGCGGACGGTTGTAGTAGCGGACGAGTACGCCCTGGCGGCGCAGCCCATCCGCGACCGCCCCCGCGTTCCGTCCTTCGACGTCAAAGAGCACGAAGTTCGCTTCCGAAGGATGCGCTCGGAGCCAGCCAAACCCGGCCAGCAGCGTCGTCATGCGTTCCCGCTCGGCCGCCAGCATCCGGACAGTCTCGAGGATCTCGCCTCGGTGCTCCAGCGCGGCAATCGCGGCGGCTTCGGCGGCGATGTTCACGTTGTACGGCTGCTTGATTGCCATCATCCGCTCTGCCAGCGCAGCGTGGCACAGCGCGTATCCGACGCGAAGTCCGGCAAGCGCTGCCCATTTGCTAAACGTGCGCAGCAAGATCAGGTTCGGGTTCGCATCAAGCAGCCGGGTGTGGGTCCCACCCGAGAACTCGATGTACGCCTCGTCCACGACGACTAGCGCCCCGGTCGCCAGCAACTCACTGAGCTCCTCGTCCCGTACGCGGTTGCCCGTGGGATTGTTCGGCGAGGTCAGGAACACGATTGCCCCCGGGTTCGCCTCGATGGCTACCACGGTGGCCGCCACGTCGACTTCGAAACCCGAGCTGCGCGGGATCGCGATGACGCGGGCACCATTGATCTTCGCCAGGAATCCGTACATCGCGAACGTCGGCACGCTATCGATGATCGCCGCGGGCCTCACGAGCCGCAGGATAATGTCGATGAGGTCGTCCGCGCCTTGGCCAGCCACTACCTGCTCCGCCGTTACGCCAACGTACTCAGCGATGGCAGCGCGGAGGCGGCCCTGGCCGGGGTCGGGGTAAATATGCAGGTCTGCGCGCCCGATTGCCTCACGTACGGCGTCGTGCGCTCCGTACAGGTTCTCGTTCGCGTCCAGCTTCACGAGTTGCGAAACCGGCACGCCGATCTCGTCCGCCAGCACGTCCAGCGGCTTCACCGGGTGGTACGGCTCCAGCGAATCCCAGTCGTCACGGATAAATTGCAAGGGGTCCACATCGCGAGTGTACGGGCGTCTCGGGATTGGAGCCTCCCGCCCGCCGGCATCGGCCCGCGGTGTCATGCGACCTTTGTCACATTGACTCCAATCGGTGGTGGGTATCCTCGTCTGTACTTGAGTAAATCAGTCAACTTAGTAAGGGATTGGAGACCATCTTCATGGTGACCCAGCAGGTACTTGAACGCCCAGCGCAGGCGGGTCTGGATGAGCGTCACAGGGTCGTGGTCGTTGGCGGCGGCAACGCAGGGATCAGTGTGGCTGCGCAACTGTGCCGAAAGCTCAAAGGCCTCGACATCGCGATCATCGAACCATCAGATCAGCATTACTACCAGCCGCTCTGGACGCTCGTTGGCGCTGGTGTCTTCAAGAAAAAGGTCACCCAGCGCACCGAGGCATCCGTGATCCCCAGGGGTGTCGCCTGGATCCGCGACGCAGTCACAGAGTTCGTCCCGGCCGAGAACGCGGTCATCACCGCGACGGGAAGGCGGATTGGCTACGATTACCTGGTCGTTGCACCGGGAATCCAGCTGAACTGGGGGAAGATCCAGGGCCTGACCGAAGCCCTTGGAACTGCCGGTGTTTGCAGTAACTACAGCTACGCCCTCGTTGACAAGACCTGGGAATCCATCAGGAGCTTCAAGGGCGGGACGGCCATATTTACCCACCCTGCCACGCCCATCAAGTGCGGAGGCGCGCCACAGAAGATCGCCTACCTTGCCGACGATGCATTCCGCAAAAGCGGCGTGCGCGAAGACACCACGATCATGTTCATGTCGGGCCAGCCGAATATCTTCGCCGTCGAGAAGTACGCGAAAACACTGCTCAAGGTCATTAAGCGAAAGGGAATCGACGCAAGGTTTCGGGAGGATCTCATCGCAGTCGACGGCGCCACCCGCCAGGCCACCTTCGAGAACCTTGATACCCATGAGCGGACCGTCATCAAGTACGACCTCCTCCACGTCGTTCCGCCGATGAGCGCTCCAGATTTCGTTCGAGACAGTCCGTTGGCCAATGCCGCGGGATGGGTCGACGTGGACCGTGACACGCTCAGGCACACTCGTTTCCCGAACGTCTTCGCCCTCGGCGATGCCAGCAGCCTGCCAACCAGCAAGACCGGAGCTGCTATCCGCAAACAGGCGCCGGTGCTCGTCAAGAACCTCGTGGCTTCTATCCTCGGCAAACCATCGGATGCCAAGTACGATGGCTACACCGCCTGCCCGCTCGTCACGGGCTACGGCAAGCTAGTCATGGCCGAATTTGACTATGACAATAAGCCGCGGGAGACCTTCCCCTTCGACCAGTCCAAGGAGCGTTGGTCGATGTACCAGTTCAAGGCGCGGCTCCTCCCGAAGCTTTACTGGTGGGGCATCCTCAAGGGCCGCGCGTAACGCGGGGAGTTCGCGTGCGGGTGGCCTCGCACACCGTGCTGTCAGCACACGCCGGTCAGGGAAACATGCCGCGCCGCCGCTTCGCCTCGGCCACACGCCCGATCCCCAGGAAGAGGGCTGCCATCCTCAGGCTTACGTTGCGGTCGCGAGCGAGGGCGCTGACTGCCACGTAGGCCTCCTTCATTAGCCGCACCAGCTGGTCGTTCACCTGGTCCTCGGACCACAGGTACTGTTGCCGGGATTGAAGCCACTCGAAGTATGAGGCCGTCACGCCGCCAGCATTCGCCAGGATGTCGGGTACGACCATCACTCCGTTGCTGGCGAAGATCACATCCGCTTCCATTGTCGTGGGCCCGTTCGCGCCCTCGACCACAAGTCTTGCCTTGACGCTCCCGGCGTTGTCCGCGCGCAGCTGATTCTCAACCGCGGCGGGGATCAGGATATCGACCGGAAGCTCCAGGAGTTCCTCGTTAGTCACGGTGTCCGCCTCCGGATAGCCGTCCAGCCATCGATGTTCCGAAACCCACCTCTCCACGTCCGGTATCGACAGTCCATTGGGGTTGAAGATCCCCGTGTGTGCGTCCGAAACCGCGACGACTTTCGCGCCCGCTCGTGCAGCCAGCCTCGCACTGACAGAGCCGACGTTTCCATAGCCCTGGATGGCAACCGATTGCCGCGTGACGTCCCGCTGCGTCTCCCGGCACGCCTCCAACATGCACGTGATGACGCCTCGCCCAGTGGCCTCTTTTCGCCCGAGCGACCCCCCGATTTCCAGCGGCTTACCCGTCACAATCCCCGGCACGGGGTAACCTTTTTGCGCCGAATACGTGTCCATGATCCAGGCCATCACCTGCTCGTCCGTGCCAAGGTCGGGTGCCATGATGTCGCGGTCCGGCCCGATCACATCGATGATCTCCGCCGTAAATCGTCGCGTCAGCCTCTGCAATTCACCCGGTGACAGCTTCGTCGGGTCAATCCGAAGGCCTCCCTTTGCGCCGCTAAACGGCAGCTTCATGACTGCGCACTTCCACGTCATCCACATTGCCAGCGCCGTGACCTCACCGAGGTCGACGTTCGGCGCGTACCGCAGGCCTCCCTTTCCCGGCCCCATCGTGGTGAGGTGCTGCACGCGATAGCCGAATACTGTCTGAACGGTGTTGTAGTCGTCTTCCCGGAACGGGATCGAAACCATGCAGGCGCGTTGCGGTGTCCGCAGCCGGTGCCAGATATTCTCCTGCAACCCCATCTGCCGGGCGGCCTCGTCGAGCTGGCCCACGGCAAGCTGGTACATTGGCGTCGACCATTCCAGCGGTTGGCCTGCTCCCGGTCGACTGGCTTGTGCATCGGTCTGGTGTGTCATGCCTTTGAGCATCATCGCCACTGGTCGAGAGCGTCAACCAGCTCGCCGAACTGCCCGCCACCTGCGCCATGCAACGGCCTCGTTTAGCTTGCCGTGGGTTCCGACGCGCGCCGATATGGACGTGCCCGGCCACTCGGAGATAGCGGTGACTGCCAACCTCCAAGGCATCGACTCGCCTGACGGGCGCGCCCGGCGTCCCAGGGAGCGGCGCGCGGGTGTCCGTCCCCGCCGATTCAGCGTTCGACTGAGCCCGAAACTGGGAGGCCGTAGCGGCGGAGCGCGCCCATGTCGGTCTCACCGCCGAGGCCCGGCATGGTGGGCAGAGCAAGTGCGTCTCCATCGAGAGTGAGCGGTCCGGTGACGAGGTCGTCGTTGAGGAAGTCCAACGTGGCGAGACCGCAGGCCGGCAGCGTCCCGGTTCGCGCCGCTGCAACGTGCGCGGCCATGAGTGTTCCCAGCCCTCCGTCAAACGTGGTCGTGACAACCACCGGAACGCCGCAGTCACCGGCACGCTGCATCATTCGCATCGCCTCGTGAAGGCCGGTTGCCATTGGCTTTAGAACCAGTACGTCGGTCGCCGCTGCGGCAAGCACGGTATCGAAGTGGCTAAGGAGCCGGCACGATTCATCCACCCCGAGCGGGATCTGGAACCGCTTTCGCAGGGCAGCGAGCGTCCGCAACCGTTCTGGATCGGCAAGAGACAGCGGCTCCTCGCAGAGCGCCAGGCCGATCGGTTGGCATCCGCCGAGAAACCTCGCGGCCTCGTCCACCATCCAGCTGCCGTTTGCATCAGCACGGAGCTCCACCGCATCGCCTACCGCGGCACGGACTCGGGCCAGGTGGGCCACCGCCTGTTCGGGATCGCCGCCAACCTTCAGCTTGAGGCACGTCATGCCATCGGCAACCAGTCCCCGCGCGGCCTCGATCGCCGCTTCGGTAGCGCCCGCCGGCACGATACCGTTGACCCGGATGCCTGTTGCGGGTGTGGTGCTCGGACTGCCACGGAGATATGCCGCCATCGACATGCCTGCTTGTGCCGACGTGAGGTTTGCCACCGCCGTCTCCAGTCCGCAGGCCGCACTCCGCATCGATGCGTCAGGGTCCGGTGGCAGCGCAGCCAGCGCTGCCCATGCCTCTTCACCGCTCAGGCCCAACAACTGCCGCCCGATCGCACTGATCCGCTCGGCCGCCCGCTCTACTGTGTTCAATCCATCCGAATCGAGGAAGGATGCTTCGCCGGGCCATGCCCCTGCATCGTTTTCCACGCGGATGATCAGTCCGTCTCGCGCACGCATCGTCCGATTGGCGGCGGCGAACGACTCGCGAAACGGCACGCGAAATCCCTGCCAGGAGATCCGCCTGATGGCGTGGACCGCCGGTATCGCCATGCTATTCAGCGACGGCGAGCGGGTTTTGGGCCAGGAACTCCAGCACCATCGCCGCCGTATCGTCTGGCCGTTCTACCTGCGGTGCGTGCCCGGCATCCGCTATTACTGCCGTCAGCGCCCCGGGGACGGATTCGGAGATCTCGCGTCCGATGCCGGCATACTTTGTGTCCAGCTCGCCCGCGATGGCGAGCACCGGTGCCCGGATCCCCGCGAGGTCGCCGTGTAACGGTCGTTGTGCTCCGGCTCCCATCCCGCGAAGACTGTTTGCCAGGCCGGTGGGGTCGCAGGCCAGGCGTCCTGCCCGGACAGCTGCCTGCCGCTCCGCCGGCATGCGGTGCTGGCTGGTGAACAGCGGGATGTTCTCCCAGTACTCCACGAATGCTTCGATACCATCGCGCTCGATTCGGTCTGCAAGCTGCTGGTCCGATGCCACCCGTGCCGCCCGCTCACTGGCTGAGGAGATTCCTGGCGCCCCCCCGATGAGCACAAGGCACTCCACGGCTTCCGGGTGCGCGACCGCCACCTGGAGTGCAGTGCGCCCGCCCATCGAGTATCCCAACCATGTGGCCCGCTCGTACCCGAGGTGTCGTACTACCGCCACTATGTCGGCCGCTGCTCGTTCCATCCGGTAGTCCGCCACGGTCTCCGGCTTGTCCGACAGCCCGTGGCCCACGATGTCGAGAGCGACCAGGGCGTGCCGTTCCGCCAGCCGTTCGCCGAATCTGCCCCAACCCGCAGCCGAGCCCGTGAACCCGTGCAGGAGCACAAGCGGTGTTCCCGCACCCCTAACCTCGACATTCAGGGAGAACCCCGGTCGTATTTCCAGGCGCGTCATGTATCGCCCCATGCGGCTTGCGCTGCAGCTGCCCACGCCACCCGGTGCATGTGAACGTTCGCCTCGCGCTCGGTCCGTACTTCGAGCACCCGGAGTCCCCGCACCGGTGCCGCGATGTGGACGCGGAACTCGTCCCAGTTTTCGACGACGACATACTGGCCGCCGTACATCAGAGCTGCCCGTCCGAATTCGACGTTACCCGGCGTCGCAAACCACTCCTCGAAAATATCCGGATGCGCAGCCTGCGGCAGATAGTGGAAGATCCCTCCCCCGTTGTTGTTGACCAACACGATGGTCAGGTCGATACCATGCCTTGCCGCGGCCCACAGCCCGTTCATGTCGTGATAAAACGAGAGGTCGCCGATAACGAGGATGGTAGGACGGCCCGTGACCGCCGCAACGCCGAGTGCTGTCGATACGACCCCGTCGATACCGTTGGCGCCGCGGTTGGCAAGGAACTGAAGAGGTTTGGGCGATGCATCGGCGAAGGAGTCGAGGTCGCGGACGGGCATGCTGTTTCCAACGAAGACGGTCGACCCGGCCTCTAACGCGTCCTGGAGTTCCACGAAAACACGCCCCTCGAACGTAGCCTGGAACCCGCGGGACTGCTCCCTCATAGCGGCTGCGGCCTTGCGATCGCGACTGGTCCACGATCTTGCCCAGGTGTCGTCAGCCTGAAGTATCAGCCGTTCGGCCAGCATCAGCGCTGTTGCCGCCGGGTCCCCGGTGACCACCGCGCTCGCCGTTGCGGACGGGTCCCTCCACGATGCCCATCCGTCACAGAGCACTTGCACAGTGGAGGTCAGGCCGGCGAGGTACTGGTTTAGTGACTTCGAGGTTGGCGGCGCGCCGAACCGGATGACGGCGTCCGGTGCGAGGCCCTTCGCACGTTGATCCCGCACCAGTGCATCGTAGGCAGTAAGTACGTTTGTCAGGTCGTGGCTGCCCGTCCGGAGCCCGCTCAGGGCGTCGGCGAACACCGGCGCACCGATCGCTCCTGCCAGTGCCATAATCTCCGCCGCAGGGAGCCCGGCACTCTCTGGCCCAGCGACAATGATAGGGCGGCGGGTTCCGGCGAGAAGTCGTGCGACGTGCTCCACGTCACCGGTGGAGGGTCCTGGAGTACCCGGCCGCGACGGGGCCGGGGAGGCTTTCAACCGATGTTGGTCCACCGGTGTGGCGTTCGGCGGAGAGATGAGCGGCTCGTCGAATGCGACGTTGAGATGGACAGGCCCAGGGTGCGGCGCGATCGATTGCCGCACCGCCCGCACACCGCATGCCTCGTAGAATGCCTGCTCATCCGCGCCACCTGAGGCCGCCGGCAGGTCCCGGGCCCACCGTACGTTCGATCCAAACATCGCTGACTGGTCGATCGTCTGGTCGGCGCCAATGTCGCGAAGACGCGCCGGCCGGTCGGCGGTGAGAACGATGAGGGGCACGCGTGTCAGGTTGGCCTCTACGACGGCGGGGAGAAAGTTCGCTGCCGCGGTCCCTGATGTGCAGACCAACGCGACTGGTTCGCATGTCGCTTTTGCGAGGCCAAGTGCGAAGAAGCTCGACGAACGTTCATCCAGGTGCAACCAGCAGCGGATGCCTTCCGCCCGTGCGAATGCGATCGTCAGTGGCGTGGAGCGAGATCCCGGAGTGATGCACACGTGCCGTACCCCGGCGGCGATCAGGGCAGCGACAAGGGTGCGCGCCGCTTGTTCGGAAGGGACTCCCCCTCCCGTCTCAGCCAAGGATAGCCTCCGTTAGGGGCCGTAGCTTGAGGTCGGTCTCGGTCCATTCGCGGGACGGGTCGGACCCTTCAACGATGCCCGCTCCGGCGAAAAGCATCGCCGTGCTGCCCGACAGTACAGCTGAGCGCAGGGCGACCGCGAACTCGCCGTTTCCGGCCGCGTCGACCCAGCCGATTGGTCCCGCATACCAGCCTCGGTCCAGCCGTTCGATCCTCGCGATGGCATCCAACGCTTCGCTGGAAGGGTGTCCGCCAACTGCTGGCGTTGGGTGCAACGCGACCACGAAGTCAAGGATGTCACGGCCCCCAGCCGGCATTGCCTGGATCGGAGTGAACAGGTGCTGGATGTTCGCGAGCTGTGCCACGTCCGGCTCGCGCGGCGCCTGGACGTTTTCCGCGATGCCAGCGATCCGGGCGAGGATAGACTCCGTCACGATCGCATGCTCGCTGCGCTCCTTCTTGTCGCCGAGCAGCTCCTGCCGCAGTTCCTCGTCCCGCTCAGGTGTAGAACCGCGATGCCGGGACCCGGCAAGGCTCGCAGTCTCAATCCGTCCATTCTTGACGCGGCAGAGCAATTCGGGTGTTGCTCCCAGGAACGTGCTTTCCCCGGACGTCCACTTGAACAGGAAACACCCCGGATACTGGGATCCGAGCCGATCGAGCACCCGTCCGGATTCCACCGGTGCATTCAGGGTGAGTGTCCGCGACCGTGCGAGGACGACTTTCCGGTATTTGATTGCCTCGATCTCCCGCAATGCTTCTTCGACCATCATCTGCCACCGTTCCGGGCTGGCATCCTCCTGTGGCCACTTGCCTTGGACGTGGCGACGCTGCGGGGACGGGTGCAGTGCCTTGTCCAGCCGGTGCACGATCTCCTCCCGTTCGGCCCCCGGATGCAGCACCAGGCTCGCGCTGCCGGATGACTGGTCCTCGTCACTCGTTACGAGAAACACCGGTGCGCCGAAGCCCCATCCTCCGAAGGTGTCCCACGGTGAGTGTTTACTTCCGCCGGACGGTGCGAATCGCGCCCCTGCAAACAGCCGCGTGCGTGCCTCGTGTGGGACGCCAGAACTCCGCGAAGTCGCCAGCCACCTGCGCATCGCGGGTAGCGCCGTCTCGAAGGAGCAGTCCGGCGGTCCGGTGACGGACAGAGCAGACCCAAAGCCGAAAACGTCGGCACCCCCCGGCGCCCTCCAGGCTACCGTTGCCGTCTCCAACACCTCGCTGCGCGAGTATCCAAGGATGGAATCCACCGCCGATGCGTGCAGCGGCGTCGTCACGAGTGTGGGCTCACGGAGATCCTGGCCGGCGTCCAGCAACTCGCCCGCGATTGCGGCGAGGTCCACCCAATCTGTCAAAGCCACGTCAAACGCTCATGCGCAGGTTGGCGCCCGGGCTTCGGTTTGCCCGGACACCATGCGTCCACGATGAATGTATCCCCTCCTCGCACCTCGTGAGGTTAGTTCGCTGACACATCAGCAGCTTCTATTGGGCAGTTCAAGCGACTCGGACTACTCACTCCGTTTCGATCGGAGCCGTCTGACGCCATCACCTCTGGATCTCGCCGTCTGAGGACGAATAACACGATGTCACGATGGTGCATGACCGTCCTTATCGCGCCGGCGCGGCCTACCAGTTAGGCTCGGGCCAGCGTGAGCACTGACCACCCTCAGCGCCCCGGCGTCCTTGCTTGGTCCCGGAGACGTCGTCTCGGACCGACGCTCGCCGCCGCGTCTACTGTCGTGCTTGTAGCCTTGGCTCTGTTATGGGCTACCACTGTTTCGGACGATTCCGAGGAGCCCGTCGCGAACTCAGCCACGACGCAATCCGACGCCACCAACACAAAGGGGCTGCGCAGCAAGCCACTGTGATTTTCGACCGGAACGGACCCGGCCGAGGGATTGAACTGGGAACCCTGACGTTTCCGGGTGCCGGCGCTCCAGGAGACAAGGTCCCTGCCCGGCTGTTTATCGAGAACCAGGTCGAGCCCCGGCTGGTGCGAATGTGCCAGGCCGGCTGGCTGCCCGCGCCGCCCCCGGGTATCGACTGCGTCGAAAACGTGCACACCGCCGGCTATCGCGTGACCAGTACGCTCGATTCGGCGCTCACGGACCAAGCAACAGGTCTCCTCGCGGAATCCATCCAGATGGGCCTGCAGGCGGGATGCGCGTGCCGCGACGGGGCCATCGTGAGCATTGATCCGCAGTCAGGCGAGGTCCTCGTGTATGTGCCCAACAACGACGGAGATCCAGCCCAGCGTAACGAAGGAGTTGTCGACATCGACCAGCTGATAGAGAGCAACTCGCCCGGCACGGCATTCACTCCGGTTGCGTTCCTCGCCTGGATGCATGGCCTCGCGAAAGCACCGATGAGTTCACTCTGGGACACCAATCCGCTTGAACTCGATGGTCGCGCAATCACCAACTCGCGGGCCGGCGGAGGCAGTGAGGGACTGATCAGCGCGCGGGCGGCTCTCGCTGCAACGCAGGAAGTGGCCGCATTCCGGGCGGCTTCCGAGGTTGGCATCGACGCCGTCCTGGAAATGGCAGCGCGGCTCGGGATAACGACACTGGCGATGAACTTCGACCCGACGTGGAGGAGCCACCCGGAAATGGAGTATGGGGCGAGCCTTGCCAGCGCCGGGGTGAATGTGCGCCCGATTGACATGGCCTATCTGCTGGCCACGATCGCCAACACGGGGGTCATGGCCGGAACAGCGACCCTCGCTTCCGAGCTTGATCCGGGCACTCTTCAGAGTCTCTCGCTGGCCCAGGGCTCGGACTACGACCTGGCACTCATGCAATCCCGACAGTTCGTACGAGGCGACATCCGCCTCCCTGGAACCCGGGAGCTCGACCCAATCGTCGTCCTCGAGGTGTCAGACCGGGATGGCAACCTCCTCTTCACACAGGGTGAACCGGAACGGAAGCGAACCATCGACGCGGGCTCGGTGTGGCTGCTGCACACCGTCATCCCTCGAGTTCTGGATGTCCGGTTATTCCCGGTATGTCGCCTCGGTTGTCTGGATCGGCAACTCAGACAACTCACCCGTGAACGATGGCCCTGCGCACAGCTATGCGACCTCATCAGCGGCTGTTCGCCTCTATAAGACCTGGATGGGCGCCTTTCACGATGCAATCCAGGCGCGGGGCAAGTTCAGCGTTGCCGCGGACTTTGCCGATCTTCAGCCCGACAACGTGACGTTCGGACCGTTTCCCACCACGTCCACCGAAGTTGGGGTCGCCCCGCGCGACACGGGGGACTATTCCGCACTTTGCCAGCAGATGATCGATGCATGGTTCCGCACAGACATTCAGTACGAAGACGAGTGTGAAGCAGTGGAGGTAGACTCCCGGGATGGTTCACGCGCCACCGACACGACGCCGGCAGCAATAAGGGTCCTCAAGATGTTCCGGACCCTCCCCAGTCTGTTGCCTGAGGCCGCGAGGGCTCTTGCCGAGAGGCTGGGGATTCCAGTACCGCCCCTTCGGTAATTGAGGACAAACTCGCCTTTTTTCGGGCGTGCGTAGAGGGACTCTTCATCGATGTCCCATGCCAACACGACGTCACCATTGTGCCGAGATCAGCGTCCCGGGCTCTCGCAGCGATACCGGCGACATGGGTGGCGCATTTGTGTTCGGACCGTGGGCGGACCGGTGCTCTGCCCGAACGGGCAGAGGTCTACGCGCTTGAACTGGATCGGGAGTCGGGGAGGACGGCGACGCCCTGAATGGCCGGCAGGACGCCGAGGCGAGCTGTGTTGAGTTCGCTGAAGACGAAGCCCGCTTCCAAGATCGCTTCGCGCGTGTTCCGGTTTGGCCGGCATCCCCCTCCAAGGACACGCCACGCGGGCGTCACCACGTCCATCGCGCGTCCCCATACTCCTGCCTGCGGACGCACATGTTCCCAGAAGCGAAACTCACCATCTGGCCTGAGTACGCGGCGAACCTCAGCGAGGGCCTTCGGGAGGTCGTCGACGTAGCACAGGGTGAGCGTGGCGAAGACGGTGTCAAACGATTGCGCGGGAAACGGGAGGTTCTCGGCCGGTGCCTGGTGTAGCTCGACGGCTCTCCCCGACTGGCGTGCGTGGCGCCTGGCGCGGGCCAGCATGTATCCATCCGGCTCGATGCCCAGATATGTGACGTCCGACGGGAGATAGCGCCAGTTGGCTCCAACTCCGAAACCCAGTTCGAGGACGCGGCCGCGTGAGCCTGCAACGGCAGAGCGGCGCGCCGCCCGTTGCTTCGGCCCCTGGTGCTTGGTAACCGCGTCCCAGAATGCAGCGAAGAGGCGATGTCCGGCGGCCACTTGGGCATGAAAGATAGGCTTCGGGACGAAAGAATGACAGCGGCCTGGTTCAGCGAGAATTGGCTCGTCCGTTCCAACGACGAACCGTATTCCTCCGCCTGTCGCTTCCCCGAGTTCGGGCCGGTCTGGCAGCAGGACCTCGAAGCGCGCTTCCACGTCGGCGGCCACCTCGCGTGAGGTGCGCACGCGCCAGACCACCACCCGCGGGATGCTGATGTAGCGGAGGAGGACGAGGGCCCAGTCCTCCAGCGAGCGGCCGGCCGGCTGCCAGAGCGAGATAGCGGCGGTCATCAACAGCACCGTTGTCCCGGCCGCGAGACGGACGCCGAGCGGCAGTGGCGCTTCGCTCATGGTCGAGTACGCCAGGGCCAGGCCGATGATGGCCACCATCAGCTGGCGCATCGTCAGCCCGGCAAAGGCCTTGTCGTCGATGTTGAGGTGAGTGGGGACTTCGTGGCGTTGCACAGGCATCTCCTCATCGGTGTTCGAGGAGCGCGCGCTAAGGGCGGTTCCATGGGCGTTCCAGGATCCGGGCCGATCCGTTCCAACGTCGGCTCTTCTGTTCCAAATTCGCTCCAAACGCAGATCGCTCAGCGGCGGCTGAGGGGTGGTCTCGGGCCTGCCTCGCGCTCGATCACCGATACAACCTTCAATCGCGCGGGATAGATTCGCAAGTCCGGCACCCATGGTGTTCGGCCTTGCGCAGCTCTTCACTCAGGACAACTCGATTTGACAGATCGGCCCGTACCTTGTGTAGAGCCGCGACGACCTGAGCCGCGTTCGCGATGTCACCGAAATCCGCCCCCAAAGGGGGCGACGAGGGCTCGGGACTAGTATCCGCATGGGAGGACGTCATGCGGATATCGATCCCTCACCCGCGACTGCTTGCCGCCTTCGTGGTGCTCCTACTCCTGGCTGGCGCACTTCCAGTGGTCGTAGCCGGAGGCGGATCTGATGCTGAGGGCGGCACCGTGACGGAGTTGCCTGGGGCGCCGCCCCCGCCGACGGTCAGCGCTGCCGATGAAGCCCGCGTGACGGCAGCGCTCAACGAATCAGCGACCTTGGCCGAGCTGCTTTCCGGTCTGCCGTTAGAGGTTCGTTTCATTGCGCACGCCACACATATTGGCTCGAACGCGTACTCCGCCATCGTGGCTTGGTCTGACCCGCGCGACCTGACGGCCAACTGGAAAGTGGAGAGGTGTTCGGGCAGTCGGATCATGGAGTTTGTGGATCCTCTCGCATTCGTTGACGTGACTCGACTTGCGGTTACTGTCGATGTCGAATCTGGCGCGCTGGTCGTGATGGGGGTCATCGCGCCCATCCCGGATGTCGGTGAGTCGTTCGACGACTTGGTCAACCCGCGCCAAGTGTCCGATGCGTCGCAGGCCCGCATTGTGCTGCACGACACGAGAACGGGTGACGTGCTGGCCTCCGGGCCGCTGGGAGAGCTGCCGGCGGCATATCGGAACTGTCCTCCAGGCCTGGAGGACGATTGATGCCAACTTCGGGTCATGATCCAACATCCTGGAGGTGTACCAAAATGTTGCAGCTACGGCTGTGCGGGGGTGAGGACGTGGCCTTCCAGGTCGACCCTGTCGAATGCGAGGTGAAGCCCGGAAGCGACGGACAGCTCCGAGGCGTCACGTGCAAGCACCGCGATCTCGCTTCCGCCTTCGCGGCGAATGAGCAGCCGGGTGGCGTCGTGGCTGGCGACATCACCGAGGTAGAACCCGTCGCGTGAGAAGACCGCGCAGCCGCGGGGCACCGAAGCAAGGTCAAGATGGGCCGCCCAGACCATGGGGCCGAGGACTAGCGGGGCAACGTGTGACTCGGCGAGCTGGCGGGTAAGCTCCCCACCAAGCCCGGGATGGAACGCTCCACGCTGGCGGCAGCCGACGACCATCAGGTCGATCTCGTTCGCTCTCGCGTAGCGGACGAGTTCGCTGGCAACGCGGTCACCGTTCAGGATCGCTATCACCGGTGTGGCGGGGAAGCTCCCGGCTAACATCTGGAGCTCAGCGCGATAGCGAGCGTCCTCCTCCTCGGCACGCTGATGCTTGGCGATATCGACAGCACTGCTGCCGCTCCACGCGACGCCGCCGGTCGTGAGGTCGTGCTTGGTGACCCGCACGATATGAACCTTGGCCTCCGCCGTGGCAGCCAGCTGGCGAGCAACCGGAAGCGCAGCGAGGGCTGATTCCGATCCATCGAAGCAGAAGAGGATTCGCATGCCAGTCTCCCTTCGTTGCACCGTGGCCAGAAGGGGAAGTGGCTCCACCTGACCATAGTGGCTATCGCAGTATAGCGTCCATGGCAGGATGCTGTGTGCACAGCCGTGTCCCGCGCGTTTGGTCCTCTGGGGATTGACAGCTTGCGGCGGGAGAAGCAATGGCAACGATGCGGGGTGCCGATTGACGGCAGTGGTATCGTGGGCATGACAGTGGAGCCTGTACCCTTGCAGGCTCTGGGCGGGTGCAGTGCGACCACTGCCGGAAAGGCATGGCGAAAATGACCACGAAGCTGGAAGTACTGATCCGCCCCGCAGAGACGAAAGACGCGGAGCGGCTGCAACAGCTCTGGGACAGCACCGGGCTGGAACGGGCGGCAGCGGATGAATGGGAAGCACTGCTGTCGGGGAGGACCACGGCCGTGCTCGTCGCTGAGGAAGGCGGCAAGGTGATCGGCACGGCAATCGCTTCCTACGATGGCTGGCGGGCGTACATCTACCACGTCGGGGTTGCCGCGTCACACCGGCGGTCGGGGGTAGCATTCGACCTCATGGGCCAGGCTGAGCAGTATCTGATGAGTGCGGGTGCACGGTTTGTGTACGTGATGGTTCACCAGGACAACACGGAAGGGATGGCACTGGTTGGCTCAACCGGCTACCTCCCGGAAGGCGAGATCGTGCTGGCGAAGCGGCTGGCCACGCGGCCAGCGTGAGGATGCCAGTTAAGCTGAACGTCACATAACGTGCTACTCTAAAGCCACCAACATACGTTCTCTCCCAGAGCGCCAATAAGCGCCGTACCCGAAACGGGCGGCGCTTATTGGCGCCCAAGCGGGTCGGGACGTCCTTAGCGAACTCTCACGGCGGGGATCGCAGACTGGTTTCAACGCGAAGGCCACCGCTGGCGAGCTTGATAGGACAGAGAGATATCCAGCGTATCGGCGAAATTTCACCTACTCATGGCTGGACTCAGGAACATTGAGCCAGGATGCCCCTGGACGCTGTGAACTTCTCATCGCAATCGAGTGATGGGAGCTTTGAAGGTTTCTACGACAGGTTTAGGGCCGTTTGAGGAGAGTTAGGGTGTATGGAGCGGGCGACGGGAATCAACCCCGCGTATCCTGCTTGGAAGGCACGATTGCAACGGCCTCCCCGTTCTGGAGCCAGTCGGCGTCTGCGGCCGAACGCATGTGACGTGCCACTTCCGAAAGCCTATAGCCCGTGTCGCGGCGAGTAGCGATCATGCGCTTCGATCGCGCGCTCCGCGGCCGCAGAAGCGCCGTAGCGGTCAACCATGGCGCGGCGTGTCTCCCGCACGAAGCGCAGTAGCCGGGATCGGCGTCCCTTCCCAACTCTACGATAACCGGGACAAGCTCTTCGGGAACGCGCGGTGGCTTCATTCTCGCGATCGGCGATTCGCGGATCTCGTCGGTGTCGACCATCCAGGCGAAAAGCCGGCTCACGCTCCTGAATCGTTGGAGCGCCGTCTGCGCGGCCAGGCCCTGGCCGCCGTCGGCCCCCGGTCGCTGCAGGAAGCGCATCCAGTCGATAACGTGCGCGCGGGTGACCTTTGCAGGGTCGGTTGGCATTGCCTGGGCGCGAAGGAAGTCGCCAAGCTGCTGGACGGCGATCCCGTACGTCAGCGGTGTACCGGCTTGACGTGCCGGGCCCTGGAGTGATGTGGATATCCGACCCCGTCGCATAACGCGCGTCATGGAACTTGGCCCATTCGTATGAGGTCCTAAACGCGGAGAGGCTAACCGAGAGCGCGACGATCAGCCCGACGACGATCGCCCCATTGACGATGGCCCACACCGCCGTCCGACGCTTCGTCGAATCAGACTGCGGGCTGGATTGCCCGGCGACTGCGACGACGACGGCTCGCTACGATCCTGTGCCGAGCCGACAACCGACCCATGAGCAGTGAACCGGCGACGCAGGCCGCGACGGGAAGCACGAGCAGCGACAGGTTCAGCTCGACGGCCCGGCCTAAGTGAGCGGAACCAGGTGCGCCCTCAAAGGCGTTCGTGCCGATGGCCGCGATCGTGCCAACAGCGAGAGCGAAAACCCCGGCGATGTCCAGTCTTGCCGGCCTCCAGAGTGGCGAGGGCTCGCGGAATCTCTCCCGTTTACCATTGATTTGGCGGTTGATCGCCGTGCGTCTGCCCAGGTACAAGGCAAGCCCCGTCGCCACGAATCCTCCGGCCGTCCCCATGGCAGCGGAAGTCGCGAGGCTTGCCGTACTGGCGCGGTTGAGCAACTCGCGGCCGACGATTATGACAACCGGCAAGTACCCAAGCACCAGGCCGAGGGCGGTGCCAAAGGTGGTGAGCACGCACGTTCGTAGGAAATGTTGTCGAGGAGGTAATCCTGTTGAGGGGCGATGGCGTTGATGTCTTGAGCGATGTGGTTGGTTTGGGCTCGCGCGTCACCGCAGGTAGGACACGTAGGAAAGCAGGCTGATGGCGATGACCAGCGCGAATAGGTGCCGCTGGCCAGGCCCAGCGGTGTGAATCGCCAGAGTTAATGTCCGGCGAGGGGCGCGGATCGCCAGAGTGACGCCGGGTACGATCGCCAGGGTGAAGCCGGGATCGCCAGGGTGATGCCGGTCTCCAGAAGGTCCTGTTCTTTGA
>JAGQHB010000019.1 GCA_020432045.1 Dehalococcoidia bacterium
GTGGGTTGTAGCGTTTCCCCACGAACCGTCCCAGCGCCTCCCCCGATATTTCTGTGGTCGAACCAATCATCGCCTCTATCGCCAGGCCCTCGTCATACGGCCTCCCGAAACCGCGGAGCGCCGCCTCCGTGTCGCCCGTGAGACCCGACTGTGGCACCACGGCCATGATCTCAGCGAGCTCCCTTGCCCGCGGCAGCAACTGCTCATCTAGCACGATCTCCTGGACCAGTCCCATCCTGTGGGCCTCGTGGACGTCGATCCGCTTTCCCGTCTGGATCAGGTAGAGCGCATTTCCGGCTCCCACCCAGAGAGGCAGGCGGTAGGTACCGCCATCCACCAGCGGCACCGCCCACCGCCTGTTCAAGACGCCATACTCCGACGATTCGGCTGCGATGATGAAATGGCAGGTCAGGGCTAGCTCCAGGCCACCCGCGAAACAGTAGCCGTTTACCGCCGCGATCATCGGCTTATAGATATTCGTCCGCCGGGTGAACTTCGTGTTCTGGAAGATGGACTGTCGCTGTCGCTCTGGCGTCCGCAACGGTCGTGGCTCCCGGCTCCGCAGGCGCTGGTCGATCGACTTCAGGTCACCACCGGCGCAGAAAGCCTTGCCTCGCCCCGTCAGGATCATCACTCGCGCTTCGTCATCATCGTTAAAACGCGTGGCCGCCTCGCCAAGGCCCTCGAACAGACCCCCGCCAAAATTGTTCATCTGGTCCGGCCGGTTCATTGTCACCGTCACTACGGCCCCGTCTTTCTCGTAGAGCACCGGTCCCTCGTCCATCATCGCATCTCCTTTCCGCCTAGCGCGCCGCTCGAGCGCAGTCGCTCCACGGCATCGCCTTCTATAGATAGTTCGGCAAGCACGTCCAGCGTGTGCTCCCCCGGTTTCGGCGCAGCTACTGGTGTCACCGTTGGTGTCCGTCCCAGGCGTATCGGGTTCGCCGGCACGCGGATCGACCCAAACGCAGGGTGCTCCAGCTCGACGACGTAGCCATTCGCCTTCACTTGCGGGTCGTTCGCGAGTTCGGCATAGTCCTGCACCGCCGTGCAACGAATGCCGAGCGCCTGCAGGGTCTGAGTCAGCGGTCGCAATTCACTGCGCCGAAATGCAGCCCGGATCGCTTCGACCAGTGTGGCTACGTTGATACGCCGGCATTCCGGTGTGGCAAAGCGCGGATCAGAGGCTAGTTCCGATGCCCCGAGCACCTCACAGAAGCCGTCCCATGCCTCCACGGGGATGCCCGTGAGTGCGATGTAGCCGTCGGCCGCCTCATAGATACCCCAAAGCCGGCCAGCAAGTGGTGTCCGTGCCCGCTTCGCTCCGGTACCTCGCCCGTGATCAGGTGGTGGGAGAACTCCCACCCCTGCACCGCAATCAGGGCCCCCAGCATCGATGACTCAACAAACTGGCCCTCACCCGTGCGCTCTCGGTGCACGAGCGCGGCGAGGATGCCCACCAGGAGATACATCCCTCCGAGGTGGTCCGAGAGGATCGCGCCTGCCGGGGTTGGTTGTTCTGTTCCGGTTACGGATGCCAGCCCACCCCGAGCCTGGCCGATGAGGTCTACGACACCGAGCTCCGCATCCGGCCCCTGCGTGCCCAGGCCCGTGCCGTGGGCGTAGACAATCGACGGGTTGATCTCCGCGACCTCCTCGTAGCCGAGTCCGAGCCGCTCCATGACACCCACCGAAAGGTTGTGGACCAGCACGTCAGCACCCTCGGCCAGCCTCATGAACACCTCTCGGCCGCCTTCATTCTTGAGGTCGAGGACAACTCCGCGCTTCCCACGATTCAACGGTTCGAAAAATGTGCTCCTGTCCGGCGCAACCACCGACAGCCGCCGGCCCGGATCGCCGGTTGGCCGTTCGATCTTGATGACGTCGGCGCCGAACTCCCGGAGCAACTGGCCCGCCACCGCCCCCTGGGCGAACACAGTCAGGTCGATCACTCGCAGGTGACTGAGAGGGCCGGGGCTATCGGTCACCTGGACACCTCGCTCGCAGGATGTCGCAAGCCTAGCCTCCACAGTCCCCAAGTAGTACCGACAAACCGCTTCCAGCGACTGAGGCGGGGAGGGGCAGGTGGGGGGCAGACTTCTCTTGGTGACGAAACCAGAGAAGGGACCTGCCTCCACCGATGTCCAATGATGACGTAATCCATCGTTTCCGTCTGGCCCTCTTCGCCCGTGCCGGCGAAGTGGGCGTCAGCCAGGCCTGCAGAGAGTTCGGCGTCCATCGCTCGACCTACTA
>JAGQHB010000115.1 GCA_020432045.1 Dehalococcoidia bacterium
CTTCAGCGTCGCCCCACCGGAGGGCACGACAACCGTGCGCGTGGCCATGCTGGTCCAGCTTCGCATCAGGAGCTGCCGCGAGCCTTCCGGCGGCGAAGACGAGGTGATAATCGACGTGTAGCTGCCGCTAAACGTCCAGTTCCCGTTCCAGCCGGTCCCGCCGCTCGTCGTCCCGGATTCAAAGCCGTCACTCGCGATTGTCCCGCCCGGCGTCGGCGAAGGGCTCGGCGACGGGGTGGGCGTCGGCGTCGGGCCGCCACCGCTGCACGATGCGCCAACCCCGCTGATCGCGGCACAGAGGTCCAGCCGCCGCTTCGTAATCGAAGGCGAAGGCCGGGTGTCGGTGATCTGTGGGCCGTTGCCGGTGAGGGCGGCCACGCGCTGGTCCGCGGAAGAATTGGGGTTCGCCTGCGCGAGCACGGCCACGGCGCCGGCCACGTGGGGAGTCGCCTGTGATGTGCCGTACATCGTGATCCCCGCGGCAGTGATCGCGCCGCCGGGGGCCAACAGGCCCAGCGAGTTCGCTGTCTGGGAGAAGCAGGTGATCTTGTCCGCCGCGGTCGTCGAATCCGTGCAACTGCTGAAGCTGACACCGCCGAAGTTGCTGTCGTAGACCGCGCCGACACTCAGTGCGCCGGGAGCGCAGCCCGGGCCGGAGACGCCAGGACTGAACGATCCGTTCACGACGGCGCTGTTGCCCGCCGCCACCACCGGGATGATGCCCGCGCTGCGCAGGGAAGCGAAGGAACTGGCTGCCCATGAATTGCTGCAGGTCTCAACGTGCAGGCTATCGCCCAGGCTCAGGTTCACGGAAACGATGTTGTAGGTGGCCTTGTTCTGCACGACCCAGTTCATCGCCGCGATGATGTCGGTCGAGTACGCGGAACCGCCCTGGAACACATCGAGGCCGATGATCTTCGCATCCGGTGCAACGCCAAGCGCGATCCCCGCGACGTTCGTCCCATGGCCGTTGTCATCGAGACTGCCGTCGTCTGGCGCAAAGTCATGTGTATAGACGACGCGACAGGTGTTCGATGGGCTGTTTGGCGCGGTGCAGCCAAGGTTCGCACGCGTGTCGAAGGCGTCGCGCGTGTAGTCGAGGCCAGTGTCCAGCACCGCAACGGCCGTACCTGCGCCGGTGAACCCGGCGGTCGCTGCCGCGGGCTGGCCGATGAGCGGAAGGCTCTGGGCCAACGTCGCCTCGTACCGCGTATTCGCGACCACTGAGCTGACCGATGGGATGCGCAGCAATACGGCCAGCCAGAAGGCGTTCGGCAGCCGTACATGCGTGAGCGCGAAGGACTCGGGATCGCCGAGGACCTGCACGCCAACCGCAGATGAGAACGTGGACCGCTTCAGGTTTGAAATGTCCGCCCTCTTGAGCCGCAGCTCGGTGGGGTCGTCGTTCACGAGGCCACGCGTGCCGCGCCGTGCCGCAGACGATGCCTGGATGAGCGAGTCGTCGAGGATAACGATTGCTTCGAACGAATCGCCGGAGAGTGCCGCCTCGTACGTCGCTTCGTCGAGGCGCCCCTGCGCGAATGCCACTTCCAGGTCATCCGTCACTGCCGAAAGGCCAACAGACGGCGTATCGTCCGGCTCCTGGCCAAGTGCAGACACGGGCATGAGGGCGAGGGTCAGTGCGAACGCCGCGATCAGTCCGAGCTTGCGCCATGCGGGCATGTGGGCCTCCTCGAATGGCTCTGCTCTAAGCCTCGGCAGCATACCAACGATTGGCAAGGCGAGGTACAGGTTCTGCCGTCGATCGCAACCGTTCCTTCACGCTCAGGTGAGCGTCACGCGCGGCGCAAGAGCACGCCAACGCGGGGGATCGGCGGGAAGAGAAACGGCCCAACGTTCACCAGGTCAATCGCGTCGAAACCGGCCTCCGTGAGCAGCGCGGCCATCCGGCCCCAGCCCCGCAAGTCCACGTGTGCACATCCGGGGGAAAGCAGCTGGTGGTGCAACCGGTCCAGCCAGCGGGCACGCACAGGCGCCACTTCCAGGAGGAGGGCAGCGCCTCCCGGGGCGAGCACACGGGCAATCTCACGGCCGTAGGCATGCAGATTGTCGTCGTCGAAGCGGCGCGCGAAGTACAGGCTCGTCAGGCAGTCGACGGATTTGCTCGCGAGCGGCAGGTCGGCAGGCCAGGCGATAGCGTCCACGGGGCCAGGGCCGGGCGCGAGGTCCAGCGTCAGCGGTGGCTCGTCCAGCCCCGCCTTTCGCGCCAGCAGATGTGCGAACGCCGCCGTGCCACAGCCGAAATCGACGTACCGTCTTCCCGGGGCGAGGTCGATGAGCTGGATAATCCGCTCCGCTCGCGGCGTAACCAGTGCCTGCACTTCCTGGCTGTTCACCAGCCGCGCCCACGGCGTCCTCGCCCACGATTGACGGACACCCACGATCGTCTTGCGGCGGCGGTTCACAGCACATACCCGAGGCGGACGCGCGGCGATGTGGTGCCAGCAAGCGCGCGGGAGAGTGCCGCGGCCTGTTCCGCCAGGCCCTCCGCCCCTGCCCTTCGCAACAGCGCCATCGCCTGCCCATCCGTCTGCAGCGCCTCGGCCATTGCCGCGACGGGCTCCAGCAACACCGCCGTGTCCTGCCAGCTCATCTCCTGTTTCTCCCTGTCTTCCGCATCCTCCACCTCTTCTCCATAAAACGTTGTCAGGGGCCCCATGGCCACGCCGTGGGCGGACTGCAAGCGTTCGGCCAGCGCGATCAAGGGATGGGTGGCGCCAAAGCCGCGCGTCACCGCGAACGACATGAACGCGACGAAGTCCCGCCCATCGTCCGGCAGCACCGGGGAGACCTGCCCATCTTCAAACTCGACGACGAGGCGCACGCATCCAAAGGTAGGCCCGCCCGCAGCTATCGGCGACTGGCGCGATTTCACACGGGGATTACACACAGACGCCCGCCGGCGTGTTACCGTCAACGGTGCCGAATCCGCGCGAGCGGAACGGGGGAACCACCACCTGGGGTGAATCTCCGCAAGGAGAGGGCGATCTCCCTCGCCCAACCCGTCAGCTAACCCCGTAGGCAGAGGGAGAGGCGTGGCAGCCCCTCAGCCCTGCCAGTGAGCCTCTCATCGTACGGCCGTGTGCCCTGCCGTCTCCTGGCAGTGGTTTCGCGACCACAGCAGCGGGGAGGCATCCGCGAATGAACACCCTTATCGAAAAACTGCGCGAATGGTGGAGCCGCGACCTCTTCGGTGACCCGGCGCCCGCATACATCCTTGTCCGCGCCGAATCGGCCCGTCGCTGCCCGGAATGTGGCAGCGGCTACCAGCCTCGCGACCGCTACTGCCCGGGCTGCCGGGTCACTGTCCCAGAATGGCGCTTCGGCTAACCGGGACCTCCCTCCCCCGGCCACGCTGGCGCACCAGTACGAAAGGGCCGCTCCGAAAGGGGCGGCCCTTTCGCTGTTCACCACCGCGGGGACGCCGGGGGAACCGGACATTGCCCGGCGGAGTACATTGAATTGGGATGTACATCAAGACGCTCGTGCCTCCGGCCCTCATCGTCGTAGCCGCGGCGATACTGCTTGGCGCCTGTTCTGCCAGCCAGGCAAAGGAGCGCCCCGACGCACCGGGCCCCACCCGCGCCGTCACGTTAGACCAGGCCCTTGCGCCCGCCCCGGCAGTGCCACCGGTGGCAATCGAACCGGACCCCGGCTATCCGATGCCGGCCGGGTGCACCGGGGAACTGATGCCCGCGATGCTCCATCGCTTCTTCGCAGCGCTGAACAGGGGCGATGCGCACGGGGCGTTCGAACTGCTCGACCCTGCGGCGCCATTCTTCGACCTGGGCGTGGATGTCGTGGCATTCGCCCGCGCTGGCGCCCGCGCACCTGTCGTGGAATTGCGGACGGAAGCAGCCATCGCAGCCTACCTTGCCGCACATTCCGGGCTGCATTTCACGTTCACACAGCCCGTAGAAGGCGGGTTCGGCGACCCGCCACACTCCGTCTACATCGCCACGCGCGAGTTCTGGCAGGTGACGAGCCCGGAAATCACCGCCGCTGGTAAGGACGTGGTCCGTGGCGGTGGCAAGGGAGGCGTTGACTGTGAAACCCGGCGGCTCGGACTGGTCATAGGGCCGGCGTTCTAAACCCATTGACCCCGAAAGAGACGACACGAAGAAGGCCCTCTCCAGTGGAGGGCCTTCGAATGCGAAACTTAAAAACCGGGAGCCCTACAGCCGTTCCACTTCCAGGAAGTCCAGCGTCACTGGCGTCTCCCGCCCGAACATATTCACCAGCACCCTCACCTTGCCCTTTTCCGTGTCGATATCGTCGACGGTGCCGACGAAGTCTTCGAATGGGCCGGTGATGATGCGGACGCTTTGGCCCGAGGTGAACTGGATGCGGATGCGCGGCTGCTCCATGCGCATCGCCCGCAGGATGTGGTTCACCTCGTCCTTCGAAAGCGGCACTGGCCGGTCGCCCGCACTGACGAAGCCGGTTACGCCGGTCGTGTTGCGGATCATGTAGAACGTTTCCTGCGCGATCCGCTTGCGGTCCGCGTCATCGGATTCGAGGTCGAGCTCGACGGTCTGGACGAGCACGTAGCCGGGATAGAGCTTGCGCTTCACCGTGCGCCGCTGGCCTTCACGAATTTCGATTTCGTCTTCGGTGGGCACAACCACGTGGAAGACGCGATCCTTCGCATCCATCTGCTCGACCGTTGCGCGGACAGCGTGGCGGACCTTGTTTTCGTGGCCACTGTAGGTGTGGACGAAGTACCAGGCCCGGCCGGGCGCGCTGATCTCCTCGTCGGTCAGCTGTCCCTGGTCGGCGAGCTCTTCGTCGTCCTTACGCCGCCGGCGGCGCACGGGGGCAGCTGTGGTTTCCGTGGAATCGTCAAGAGAAGTCATCATGAGAAGAAGAGCCGTTCAATAATCCACCCGAAAAGCAGGTCCATGCCGCCGAGCAAGAGGCCAACCACGGTCGCCACGATGGCGACAACGATCGTCAGGTAGCGGACCTCGTTGAACGAGGGCCAGGTTACCTTGCGAAGCTCAGAAACGATGTCCGCGACGAACTGCACCCGGAAACGGCGAAGGAAGTGGAATGGGCTCCGCTTCGGCGGTTCCGCGCGTGTCGGCCGTTGAAGTCCTTCGGCAACGGGCGCGGGAGCCTTGGGCCGGGGCAGGTTTTCACGTGCCGCGGCCGATGGCCCGGCGCCCTCAGTGACTCGCCGTCGCGTCGTTCGTGCCATCGATCGCTACCGGGTTTCCCGGAAGACGACACGACGGCGGAGGCCGGGGTGGTACTTCGTCAGCTCCAGGCGGGCCGTATCGTTCCGCCGGTTCTTCGTCGTCGTATAGCGGAACACCGGACCTTCGGTGCTCTGCATCTGGATGATGATCCGGTCGCCCTTGGCTTTGGCCATGGGACACCTCCTCCTGGGCCTTCAGGCCCGCGTTTCTCAGGCGATGATTTTGACGACGACACCGGCGCCGACGGTGCGGCC
>JAGQHB010000020.1 GCA_020432045.1 Dehalococcoidia bacterium
ATGTCTACTGTGTCGTCGTCCAGGCAGACCGCATCACTACCGAACTCCCGCGCCCGAAGATGCGTGTCATCTGGACTTACCTCGATGGTGGCGTCGCCACCTCGACAACGCTCGACATCGAAGTCGTAACCGTCACCTTGAAGGGGAATGACGGAACGGCCGGTGCCGTTGCTCAGGTGTGCACCGAAGGCTGGGACCCGCTCTTCCTCACCGGCTTTGCCTCCAACAACCCGCCCACGGCCCCGAACGAACTCGACAGGATGGCCGCCTCCGATTGGAGCAGCGTGCCCGCCAGCCCGCCAACCGCCCTCGGCGTTCGACGCGATTCGAAGTCCGGTGAATGGTGCGTCAACCTGACGGCGCCCGCCCCGCTCGCCGACATTGACGTGACGCTTACGTTCTGGGCGGTCTACGCCGCCAACACTGAGCTTGACGACGAACTTGTCGCTGAGACGGTGCAGGACATTGTGAACTTCGTGCCGGGCCCGCCCGAACTCAAGCACATCGGTTCGGACGGCCAGGTCGATATCCGCCGCGCTACAAATCCGAACGTGATTGGCTCCCTGCACACGGCCTGCATCCTCCCGTCCGTACCTACCGATACGCTGCTCGCCTCGGGCATCCAGATCTCCAGCCCGAGCGGCATAGCCGCGGTCGGCGTGAGCCCGTTCGAGAACAATGGCAGCGTCGGGGGAGTTCCGGTCGGAACTCAGTGCTTCACCTGGACCGCCGTCGAACCTGGCCGCCACGACGTTTTTGCCCAGTTCACAATGTCGCCTGCCAATCCGGCCAGCACATCCATCGTTCCTGTGCTCACAAACGTTTCCTGGGATACCAACCTCGATGGCAACGATGGCCTCGGCCCGGGCGGCGCACTCGTAAAGTACTGGGACGTGATCGACTACACGGTCATCAACACCGGCGGCCACTACACCGAAAACCAGGTCACAAACACCAGCATCAACCTCCCGGTCGCCTTCAACGTCGCTGACGGCACCTTCATCGCCGACATCGACCTCACAGAATGGGTCATCGGTTCGCGCCCCGACCCGGATGGCTCGGACGGTGAGCTGATCGATGGCGTGCCCGCCACGCTGAAGATCACATCGGCGTGCGGGTATTTCGCCAATAGCTCGGACCCCAAACATCTGCTTATCGAACCCCCCTCTCCCCCCCACGAGCCAGTCACCCTCGCAGGCCGCATCGAGTTCACGATCGACACGCTTAATGACACCAGTTGCGGCCAGAACAGCGTCATCACGCTCGAGGTCCGCGCCCGCTATCCCGACATCATCAAGAATCGCCAGGTCCCCGACCTCGAAACCCTCGCAATTGTCCTCCAGTTCACACCTCCGCAGTCAGCGCCGATAGTCGCGTGGGCGGGTACCACCGTGACGCTCAGCTACGGCTTCTCCGGGACGTGTGCCGAACAGGATGTGTTCTGGAATAAGGACGGCGGCTCCGGTGCTTTCGTCCCCGGAGGTGTCGATTTCGCCACCACGCGCCTCATCGACTGCGAGACATCCATCCAGTTCGAGAGCGAAGTACCCGGCAACATCGACATCACGATCACGCTCGGCGGCGACCAGCGCTCCAAGGTCGTCATCCCGATCTTCTACCTCGCCTTCGAAGACCTCGAACTCTCCATTCGGAACGAAGACCCAACGGTCTCCGAGTTCACCGGCATGGATGCCCGTGTCCGCGGCTGGTTCGTCGGCGACAACCCCTCCGGCCGCAAAGCCGAGACCAAGCCCGACGGCCGCGTCGTCCCCGCCGACCGCTGGGTCCTTCCAGACGACTGGTCGCAGCTGCGCGGTCCCGATGATTTCCGCCCGGCCTGGCCCGCAACCCTGCAGATGCCGCCGGCCCCGGTCACGTTCTTCATGGAGAACGAAGGCGTGATCAATAACTACCGGACCGGCGTCAAAACCGGTGCTGTAGGCTGGTTCGACCCTGCTCGCACGGGCGATAACTTCGCCTTCGACCTCAACCCCGTGACGGGCGCCCGCTCGGTCCAGGGCACCGTTAACCACCCGCGTATCATCAGCAGCCCCACCCGCGCCGACGGCGTCTCCGATGTCGAGGTCTTTGGCGACCAGAACCTCAGCTTCGAAGGCTGCGCGGTCAACCTGCCCACGGGCAATCCGCTCTGTGAACTCGACGACATCGCGGGCCGCACGAGCTACTACGCCATCGTCGACTATCCGGAACTCCGGAACCGCGGCAAGCTCGTGCCCCTCCGCTCCAACAACGTCGAGGCCCGGTTCCACTGGGCCGGCTACAAGCGCGTCACCTGGGAAGCTGGTGCCACCGATGGCATTCGCTACGTGGTCGCCCACCTCAAGGACCGCGACGGCTTCTGCGACGCCATCAACTGGAACAATACGCTCGGCGTCCTCGTCGAATTCGCCATCGATTCCGACGACGGCATCATCACATGGCGCGCCGACGAACCATCCACGGTCAATAACGACGTTGGCGACCGCCACTTCGCCCTCGTCACCACCTTCGATACCGTCGACGACACCGGCGAGCCTATGAACGGCAGCATCGCGAAGCTCGTCCAGACCCCTGACGAGTGCCAGGCCTGGGTCCGTATCGACAATAGCCTCGGCGAGCCCGTCAACGTCCAGGTGACGTTCTCAGCGCCGCCGCCACCGATTCCCGGCGATATCCGCATCACCGATCTCGTCTGCGGTATCTACGGGAACTCCGTAACCCTTACGAACTTCGGCACGAACGAGGTTTCGCTCGCCGGCTGGGCCCTTCGCAGTGCAGCACGCTCGCTCGCAGGCGGCTTCATTGAAGAGGAACACCTCGGCCTCCAAGGTCACCTCGCTCCCGGAGAGAGCGTTCAGATCAGCGGTGAGACGTCCAAGGAGCCATGGATCTTCACGAGCGGCGAATTCGCCTTCGGCGCCGACAACGATTACGCCGCCCTCCGCTGGAACGAGTCACTGGTCGATTTCCAACCCTGCAAGGGAGAGCACTTCCACCCCGACACTGTCCAGCTCAAGGCCGATAGCGAAGGCATCATCGTGCTCGATATCATCGTCCCCTTCAATGAGCGCAGCACGACCGTCCTCTCGTCCGGCTGGAACCTCATTTCCATCGCGGGCGGCGATATCAGCGTCGAAGAGGCCCTCGGCACCAACGCCCCACTCGTCAACGCTATCTTCGCCTACGACGACAGCACCGGGACCTGGGAGCGTTACGTGCCCGGCGCTC
>JAGQHB010000021.1 GCA_020432045.1 Dehalococcoidia bacterium
CGGCGTTCAACCTCGCGTCCGAGCGCGAGCACGCAACGGCGGACCGCCTGGAACCCCCAGCGCCGTTCGATGCGGACGTTGATGTGGATGCCGCGCGAGCCCGATGTCTTGGGGTAGCTCACGTAGCCGAGGTCGCCGAGCACCTCCCGCACCACGAGCGCCACTTCCCGGACCATCGGCCATCCGGCCTCCGGCGTCGGGTCGAGGTCGACGCGAAGTTCGTCCGGGTGGTCGACATCGTCCGCGCGGACGGGCCATGGGTTGAGGTCAAGGCAGCCGAGGTTGGCCATCCAGGCGATGCCGGCGACTTCGTTCGTGACTGCGAGATCGGCGGAGCGTCCGCTGGGGAAACTGACATGGGCGGTGCTCAGGTACGGGGGCATGTTTTTTGGCGCGCGCTTCTGGAAGAAGGGCTCCTCTGTGGCGCCGTTGACGAAGCGCTTCAGCACCGTGGGCCGGTTACGGATGCCACAGAGCGCGCCTTCGCCAACGCTGACGAAGTAGTTCACGAGGTCGAGCTTTGTGTAGCCGGCCCCAGGGAAAAAGACCTTGCCGGGGTTGGTAACGACGACCGGATGGCCGCCCACGTCGAGCGTGACCTCGTCCTTCGCCATAGGCAAAGGGTACGCGATCGAACGCGCGCGTGTGATTGAGGCAAGAGCCGAATCAACCCGTAGGCGATCGCCGAATGCGAACTGACGATGTTGTGACGACGAAAAACGCGGCCTGGACCCCGTCCGGGTGTTCCTCCAACCGGCGGAGCAGCGCGGCGGCCTTGTCGGCATTGGGAGCACCGGCCATTCGTAACAAGATTACACCGGCGGATATCTGACCCCGGCGAAACACCATCTCACCGAAATCGAGGTCTTCGGTGACCAGTGGGCTTCCCAGCTCAACCGCCAGGCGTAGAACTTCTTCATCCGTGGCGCCGCGTGCGATATCCCGAATCGCGTGCACCTCGTGGCCCGCATCGCGAAGGAGCGTTACGACGTCCGCAGGCACACATTCGTCGGCAACGAGTCTCACGATGCCGTCGGAAAGACCTCGGAGGATCGAAGCGCCTGGGCGCCGAAGGCAAGTGCCGCGCGAACGTCAGCGTCTGACAGGAAGGGGTAGCTCTCGAGGATCTGCTCGATCGACTCGCCAGCCGCGAGTTTCTCGAAGATCAGCTCGACGGTGATCCGAGTTCCCCGGATCACGGGCTTGCCCAGCATCACAGCGGGATCGACGACGACCCGGTCATCCATACGATCGAGTGTAGCGAACAGAATCGGCGTCTGCAGCCAGTACTGATTGGGTGCTGTCTGCGGGCCCGGGGAAAGTCGATGACGCAGTCACAAACGCTGCCCGCTACTCTCGCGGCGGGCGCTTCGCTTCGATTGCCGCCCTGCGCTCCTGGTTGTACTTCACGATCGGGCTCATTTCCGCGGGCTGCCAGTCGCGGTAGGCCGTGCGGGTATCCACCGGCCACTCGATGTCGACATCGAGGCGGTAGCCGGGCGCTGGGGCTTCGGCGAGCGCCCGCACGGCTGCTTCCGCCACAGCGAGCTGCATCGCCTCGTCATTGGGCATGCCAAACGCGTGGCCGAACGGGAATTCGACGCCGACAACGCGGGAGAGCCGGAACTTCTCGGCGAGGTCCGGCATCATCGTGACCGTGACCGTGGGAATACCTGCTTCTTCAATGGTGCGTGCCAGCACGGGCACGTTTCGGCAGCAGTCCGGTCAGGCAGGGGCAAGCACCAGGGCGCTGACGCCTGCGTCCTTGAGACGGCGCGCTACCTCGGGACCATAGTGCGTGCGCCATTCGTTCGCGCCGCTCTGCTGAAAGCCCATGAAGGCGTAGTGCTCATCCGCGAGGCTGCCGATGTCGCCGCGCTTTTCCAGCTCAGCAAAGGCGCGGATGGGGAGCGCCACATTGATATCCTCTTCGATGTCGCGCGTGTTGAGGTGGAGGTGAGTGGCGGCTACGTCCTGCTGCTGCACATCGCGTCGGATAACGCGGTAGGTGGGGTCGCCCCAGGTGGGCTCGCGCTTCTCGCGCTCGATGTCGAAGGGCCGCTGGCTCTCCTTCAGGTAGATGCCGGCGGACGAAAGAAGCGCGATCTTTGCCGCCGTGACCGGGACGGTGAGCGGCGTCCAAACGGGCGCCTCCGCGAAGAACCCGGCACTCTCGTACCCGGCCCGGAAGCTCCGGGGGAGGAATTTGTAGCTATCGACGGTCATGGGCGTGGTTCCCCGTGCTTCGCGTTACAGCGACTCTACGGCGCGGCGCGGGAGGATGCGAGGCCCGTCGTCTCTTACCGCCGGCTGCCAGCCTCGCGGAGGATGCGCATAAACTCTGCATCGCCCTGGAGCGGGACGAGCTTGGCATCGGCGGCAGCTTCGCGGGCATAGGCGGGGTCGATCTGGAGCGCCCGCCGCAAGCGCCGGAGTGATTCTTCACGGTTGCCGAGTGCTGAGGCCGCCTGTGCCGCGCCGTAGTGGGCCGCGGCGTCCGTGTCGTCGAGCGCTGCCGCCTCCTGGAAATCGACGAGAGCGGCCGCGGGGTCGCCGCCGTGGAGCTGCGCGAGTCCGCGGTTAACGATCACGGTCGTGTCCGTCGGGTCGATCTGAAGGGCAGCGTTGAAGTCCCGCAGCGCGGAGCCATAACCGGCGCGGTAGAGATGGAGCATGCCGCGGTTGTTCAAAGCGTCGGCGTCGTTCGGCTCGAGTTCGAGCGCGCTGTTGTAATCGTCAAGCGCGAGGTCATATTCGCCGGCGCGGGTGCGGGCGTTGGCACGGTTGTAGTACCCGGCCGTGAGGTTCGGGTCCAACTCCACCGCGTGCGTGTAGCGTTCGATGGCGAGGCCGTATTGGCCGACGTTGAAGTAGACGTTGCCTTCATCGAGGAAAGATTCCGCACTGCGGCCGGCGTACTGCGCGACCGGTTCGGGGCGGACATGCTCGATCGCCGCCTCGAGTGCGTTCGTGAGCGGCATCCCCTGCGTGAGCGGGACAGCAGGCGGGGGTTCGGGCGCGGCCTCGCGCGTGCCCTGTTCAAAGAAGCGGGACGGTTCGGGCTCGACGGCCGGTGGAGGCGGGGCGGTAGGCGGAACGAATGCAGCAGGCTCCGCGGCTGCGCCGGGTGCAGTTTCCAGCCACTCGGCGGCGACTGACTCGTCTTCGTCGGTGATGCCCCACGAGAGGCCGGTCTCCTCGAACTCGGCCTGGTCC
Organism: Dehalococcoidia bacterium; assembly: GCA_020432045.1. Classification (GTDB taxonomy): domain Bacteria; phylum Chloroflexota; class Dehalococcoidia; order Tepidiformales; family Tepidiformaceae; genus JAGQHB01. The sequence continues at coordinate 3,217 of JAGQHB010000021.1, forward strand.
ACCGCTGGCGGAGCCGGGACCGGGAGTTCTTCTTCCTTGCGCTTCTGCCAGGGCCAGCGGAAGCCTCCGCTCTCGCGTTCGGCCGGTGGGGCGGCAGGAGCGGGCGGCGTTTCCGGTTCCACGGCCGTTTCGAAGCCGTCGAGCTCGTCGGCCAGCTGTTCCAGCGACGGCGCTTCGGCGACGGGTGCCGGCGGGGCCGCCATGTCATCCCGCTGCCAGGGCCAGCGGAAGCCACCCTCCTGGCGGGCAGCCGTCTCATCGGCCCAGGGTTCGAGTTCTTCGGCTTCGGCTTCGGTTTCGGAGGCGGGCGTCAGGGGCGTTTCCGGGACTTCCGGGACTTCCGGGACTTCCGGGAGAGACGCTACTGGCTCCGGTCCCGCGATCCCGCCTGGCGCTGCTTCGTCCGGTGCAGCGAGCGGGATCCCCTCAGTGCGCGCTTCCACTTCTCCGGCCACCGCTTCAAGCGCTGGCTCCGGTTCGGCGAGAGGTGCTTCCGCCTCGGGCCGGGCCGCATCCTCGACTTCAGCGGCGGCTTCTGCCTCTTCGACAGCGGCAACAGCGGGGCCCGGCGCGGCTGCGAGTTCAACAGCCGGCGCGGCAGCGGCATCCGCCACTTCGGCGGCAGGTTCCTGGCGGCGTTGCCAGGGCCAGTACCAGCGCTCGGGCGGGGCGGCGAGCTCTTCGGCGGAAATCGCGGGCGCTGGCTCGAGCTCTCCTGTGACGGGCTCTTCCGCCTCAACCGCGGGCTCGGGTTCCACAACGGGCGCGAGGTAGGCCGGCTCCGCGACGGGTGCGATCTCAACCGGCGCCGGTGGTGGCGACCAGGCGGGCGGCGCAGGGGTGGGCGCGACCGCTTCGTCTTCGGCCTCGATCGGCTCGATGGCTTCGAGGAGGCGGTCCTCGGCGAGCATCTCTTCGAATTCAGCGGCGGCGGCGAGTGGCGCGGCAGCGACAACATCCGGCAGGGCAGGCGCGACGTCCGGTTCGTCCCCGGTATCCGGCGCTTCGACGGCGGGCGCGAATTCCTCCGCAGCCGGTCCAGCACGAGGCGCTGCCTCTTCCACTGTAACTACATCTTCGGATGAGGGCGCGCTGACCTCTTCCGCGACGGGCAGTTCCTCTCCGGCGACCACAACGCTGGTAGCCGGGCCCATTCCGGCGCTGAAGGGTTCGGAAACGGGCCAATCGTCTGCTTCGCGCCAGAGGGGGCCGGGAGCCCGGCTCTGCCAGCGCTTCCAGAGATACGCTGCGACAGCGCCAAGGATGGTGAGGAGGATGAGCGTCTTCAGGACGCGCTTCATCGTTAGCCCCCTTCGGCCTGTTCCAGGAGGTGCTCCGTGACAGCCATAAGCCCGTTATAGGCGTAGACGATGTAGTCGCGCGGGTGGAGGTCGAGCTTCTTCATTTCCTCTTTGCGGGCGGTCACCGGGTCCCAGGAACCGGTCAGCTCGATGCTGTCGTGATCGACGCCGAACTCCAGTTCGTAGAGCTCGCCATCTTCGCCGACGACGACGCAGCCGCGGTCCGGGTCTCCGGCGCTGTCGCTTTCGCATTCAATCGCGTGCGTGAAGAGGGCGTTCGGGAAGGGCGGGAAGGGGCGCAGGGAGAGGCACGCTTCCTGGAGAAGCTCGTGCAATTGCGATGCAGTCCTCTGGAGGACGACATCCGCCTGCGCCTTGCGGAGCAAGGGGTCGGTGGCCATGGCGTGAAAAGTATAGGAGATTACTCCGTTGAGCGGGAGTGCCATATTTGGAATACGGGCGACTGTCCCGGCCGTCTCCTCCCGTCGAATCTAGAGGAGATGGATAACGCCCCACTCGACCCACCCGCTCGCCTCTCCGTCGTCGTCCCCACGCGCGACCGGGCGCCGATGCTGGACCAGTGTCTTGCATCGATCAGGGCGCTGGAAGGGCCCGACCTCTGCATCGAACTGATCGTGGTCGATGACGGATCTTC
>JAGQHB010000022.1 GCA_020432045.1 Dehalococcoidia bacterium
AGCCCGGCGCCGCCATCGAGCGGGGTGTCGCTCACGGGCTCTTCGGTTGCCGTGGTCTGCCGGCCTGTCGACATAGGGATTCCATGATAGCAACGGCGCGGAGTGAGAAAAGGGACAGGGGAGTGGACTTGCGCGTGTCCGCGGGGCGATTGCTACGGGCCGCGTCTGCGAGCCAGGAACCACACTCCTGCGCCGCCGAGCATCGCGAGAGCAGTGGCGGCGATCACGAGCATATCCGGGCCGGCCGTGTTGTCCCGCACCATTCCGGCGCCGGCGGACGGGGAAGCCGGCGCGGCGGTTGTCAGAGGCGGGAGCAAGTACGTCCCTACATCGCGAAGGTAAAACGTTGGCGGCGTCCCGCACGGCCTGCCCGCGCCGACAATGCCCTGCGCGTTCACGGCGATCATCGATGAGCGGGGGTACCCGCCGCCGCCGGCGCCCGAGAGCACGATGGCGTGCGTCGCCCGACTGAACGCGAGCCACGGGTCGGCTGCCGGGGCGATCGTGAAGACCGCATAGATGCGTTCGCCCAGCAGGTCGGCCGCCGTGGCCGGAAGCACCTGGGGCGCGATCGCGATGGAATCGCCGTTGCCGCAGGTGAGCGTTGGCAGCGCGTCGACCAGTTCGCCGTCGCTGGCGGGCAGTTTCTGCAGGATGAACAGTGACTGCAGCCCGCCCGGATCCTGAGCGTCGAGTGCGGTGAGCACACGGTCGACCCCGGCAACGCCGGTGCGCGCGCTCAGCGGATACCCGAACACCGCGCCTGGCTGCGATGCCGGGACGGAGACGGTGGGGGCCAGCGAGAACAGCGAGTCAAGCCATCCTTCTTCGTACGCCACGATCTTCCGTGTATCGGGGGTGTCCCCGGGCGGGAGCGTCGTATACACGGAGAAGCGCCCGTCGATACCCGCCTGGATGCGCGTGCTGACAGGAAGGGGATCGGAGTCGCAGGGCGCGATGTGGCAGGTCAACTCCTGGAGGGTGACGAACGCGCCGGGGGCAAAGCCGCGACCGGTCACGTACCACGAATTCGGATCAGGGCCCGGCAGGGCGGTGAGCGAAAGGCCCGCCATCATCGACGGCTGCGTGGGGATGCAGCCGGGCAGGGCGAAGCTATTCGGCGGCGTGTCGCCGGTCGTGGCGCCGATCATGTAGCAGGGCCGGTCCGTCATGCCGAACGGGTCAGGGTCGACGAATTCGAACGTGCCGTCCGCGAGCACGGCTGAAGCCTGGACGTCGGCGTACTTCTCCGCCTCCTGGAACCGGAGATCCCAGGGCGTGCGCCGCCAGATCTCGTAGCGGATGTTGGGGTCGCCGTGGCCGGTCCAGCGGACGACTACTTCGAAGCCGATGGGAGTGTCTGGGGCAGCGCGCAATTCGACCGTGGCATTGGCAACCGGGCCGGGGCCCTGCGCGGATGCACCGGAACCGATCGTGAGCCACGGGATCGCGACGAACGCTATCAGGGCAGTGAGACGAACGAACATAAAACTCTCCCTGGTCTCAGCGTGTCGGGGGGGGGCGTGGCAATGACCCGGGGCGGAAGCCATTGCAGTGAAGGACGCCGGGATCGCGGCGGCGGTTCCATGGTAGCCGCCAGAGGAACTCGCAGCCCCTTTTTTCGCGCCAATCCCTGTCGCGAATGTCGCGATCCCCTCAGTGCTCCCGGGCTCTGCCGCGACGCTCGGTTCCATGCCCGCGACCCTCTCCGCCCCCCTCCTCTCCGCCGCCACCGCCCACGCCCGCCGCCCGGCGCTGAGCGCGACCGTGCGACGGCAGCGCTTCGGCATGACCTTGCTCGAATGGCGACGGCTGTGGGCTGACGACGTTGCCGATCAGCCCACCGCCATCTGCGTCAACGACCTCGGAGAGATTATTGCGTTCCGCAATAACGCAGGGACCGACGCAGCCCTTCGGCTGACGCCCGCGCCGATGACGGACGCGACCGCCAACCTCGGAGCCTGGTCGACGCTGAGCACGACGATGAACAGCGGCAAGCAATTCGCATTGCTCGCGCACCCGACGAACGACGAAGTGATCCTGATCTACGGGAACGGCAACGACCTTAAGTACCGCCGCAGCACCGACAGCGGCCTCAACTGGGGCAGCGCGACGACGATCGTCACCGAGGCGTCCGCCATCGGCCACGTCGGCGCCGCAGTGCGGACGAGCACCGGCAACATCTGCGCCTTCTACCAGGTCGGGACGGCGACGCTGAAGCGCATCCGCCGCACGAGCGGCACGTGGGCGGGCGCCGGGACGACGGCCACGCCCACCTTCACGACGATCACCGGCGTCGCAGCCGCGCACGACGGCGGCGACTTCGCCGTATTGGTGACCGGGACTGCCGCAACATCTGGTATCCCCGGCGTGTGGAGCTACTACATGGGCGACGGCAACTTGCCGTCCAACATCTGGAGCACGGCCGTGGCCGTGACCGAGGCCGACACCGCCAGCGGCGTGAGCTACGCTCACCCCGCCATCGTTGCCCTGAGCGGCATCGGCTTCTATCTGGCCTTCGGCCAGACCACGACAGCAGATGTCGCCGGGAGCCGCGTCTACTTCGCGACGACCACGGCCCCCAACGTCGACAGCACCGAGCCCGCGCCGCTGGAGCCGGTCACGGCGAACGGCTGCGCCGTCGCCCTGGACCCGGCTGGCGGCATCGCCTTCCTCGCGACGAGCCGGAGGCTCTACCGCGCGGACTTCGGCGACTCACAGGACATCAGCGACAGCATCACGAGCATCAAGGTCGAGCACTCGACACGCTCGACGCGCGGCACTATCGTCCTCTCTGACCCGTTGTACGGGCTCTCTCCCGCGCTCGCCGGGGAGTCCCTTTCCTCCCCGGCGGCCCTCCTCTCCCCCGGCCACGAGATCGTCCTCTACCCCGGATACGTCGCAAGCGGCTCCGCCGCTTACGGCGCCGGGTGGACGCTGATAATCGACGCTGTGAGCGTCTCATTTGCGCGAGACGGGCGGAGACTCGTTTCCGTCGACGTATCGGGCGTCTGGGAGCAGCTCGCCCGCTGGCGCGTCCCTCAGTCGTGGCAGACGGCATCGGGCATATACCAGCGCTCGGCTCTGGCGGCGCGGGTCGCCCGCAGGGCGGGCGTCCCACTCAGCCAGGCCAGCAACCCGAGACAGCCCAGCTACGTCTGGCGGACGCATCAGCCCGCTTTTGCACTCGTGGCAGGCGAGAGTGGCCTGAGCGCCATGTCGCGCTTGCTTGCGCCCGTGCCCGACATCCTTCGTCCCGACGGAGCGAGCGGCGGCGTCGTCCGCTCCGTCGAGGATCCACGCTGGGCCGCGCTCATGGAGCGCATGGCCCCCGACTACTGGTGGAGGCTCAACCGTGAAGCGTGACATTCGCACTCCCCTCGCCCCGGCACGGGGAGAGGGGCCGGAGGTGAGGGGCACATGAGCCGCGACTACTACGTCGACCCGGCCCGGCTGCTGAATCCCGGCCCCACGACCGCCGGATCGCTCACTATCGGCGTCCCGGACACCGCCATTGAAGAATGCGACGTGATGGTCAAAGACCACGTCTCCGGCTTCGCCCTCGCCTTCAATCACGCCGCTGCGTTGACGATTCGCGACTGGCTCATCGTCAGGTACGGCCTCCCCTCGCCCCCGCAGGGGGAGAGGGGCCGGTGGTGAGGGGCGCATGACCGACAAGGCGATCGACGAGATAGCTGGCCACGTGCTTACGGCCGTGAGCTCGCCCGCCTTCGGCGAGGCGGGCCCACTGGTCACGCAGCCGACGGCCAGCGTCTACCTGGACGGCGCTGCACAGGAATGCCTCGCTGACGGCCCGGCCGGCCGCGTCTACTACGCGGCCGCACAGCCGTTCACCTTCGTCGCCTTCGCCAAGATCCCGGCCCTGCCGTCCACCTTCAACACCATCGCGTTTTCCGGCGACGGCATAAGTCCCAACAGCGGATATGGGATGGGTATCTATCAGGGAACCCGGCGCCTGGGGGGCGTGTTCGAGAACGTTGCGTTCTTACAGACGACGGACCTCGACCTCGTCGACAACACCTGGCATCTCTGCATGATGGGACGTGACAGCGGCACCACCTACTGGTGGATGGATGGCGTCCGCTCCGCGTACACCAGCGCTTCCGTCCCGCAAGCGCCGACCGATGGGTTCAGCATTGGCAGCCACTACAAGGGCACGAGCTGGCAGCGCCTCTTCAAGGGCTGGCTGAGTGAGGTTGCGTTCTTCAAACGCATCCTCACCGACGACGACGCCGAGGCTCTGCAGCTGGCGAGAGACCCCGCCGACTGGGAGTTCGGCGGCGCCGTCGGCGCCATGCCTGTCTATCGCTGGAGCGCTGAGGAAGACGGCAGCGCCGTCACGTGGGCGAGGATAGTGTCGCCCACGCACGTCGCCGACGCTGTTGACGCTGACGCCGTTGCGCGGCTTGGGCCGCGCCAGAGGGTGACGACGGTTGTCGACGCCGACAACGACACCAAGGCGGCCGACTACGCCGGCGCAGCCCTTGCGGCCTCCGGCGGGACGCCTCCGGCTCGGGGCGGCGGCGGCTCCGTCGTCGTCTCGCCGTGGCACCCGGGCGTTGAGCTCGGCGACATCGTCCGCGTTGACGTCACCGGCGACGGTGTCGCCGCTGCGCTCTTCCGTGTGACGCGCATCGCATTGAACTACGACCGCGACGCCGACGGCCCCCAGGGCTACACCGCGACCCTCACGTTGAGCGACCCGTAGCAGCGAACACGCAACACCAAACGATCGCGACCGCGAAGGAGGAGACCATGACCCCAGAAGCCCGAGCGTTTCTCGACCAGTTGCACACCAGGCTGGACGCACTGACCGACGCGGACCCCGTCGTCACGTCGCGCAACGTTGGCGTGGTTGCGGCTGCACGTGACGAGCTGATCGCCGCCCGCGACGCTGCCGAAGCGGCCTTGCGCAAGGCCTCGACCGACCTTGAAGCATTTGCCAACGGCATCGATCGTGCGGCCAGCTCGCTGATCGCGGGCGCCGGCCTGCGCACCCTGTAAAGAGGAAGCTACGAAAATGGCAGTGTTGCGCGGGGCACTGGTTTCTTTCGATGCCGGGACGTACCTGGCGTCTGTCCGCGTCGATGGTTCAGCCGCGACCTCGATCGAGGGAATTACAGTCGCGGCGAATATTCCGGCTGTTGAGATGGTTTCCGGCCGCCGGGTGCTACTCGATTCCGGTGAGACCTCCGACCCGGGAGAGATGGTGGTCTTCGCGGTGTGGGCCTGAACCGGGGCCTATACTCGTGGCATGGAAAGCCCTCGCGAACTGTTGGCCCGCCTCGCCGCGACGCCGCGAACCCTCGCCCACCTAGTCGTGGAAGCGGACGATGCCCTGCTCGACCGCGAAGAGCCGGGGAGATGGAGCGCCCGTACCGTGCTCGCCCATCTTCGCGACGAAGAGTACCTCGGGATGCGGCCGGCGATGGCCCGTATCCTCGCGGAAGACGTGCCGGAACTGGTATTTCTCAGTGGCGACGATTGGGAGCCGCGACGCAACCGTGCCCGCGACCGCAAAGACATGATCCTCGGCGATTTCGCGCTACAGCGGCAGGCGTCGCTCAACATCCTCAATAACCTGCAGCCCGAAGACTGGCAGCGCCGTGGCCGCGCGGCCGATCGCGAATTCACGCTGATGCAGCTTGCGGCAACCTGGGCAAAGCACGACACCGAACACATCGCGGAGCTGGAGCGGATTGCCGGCGAGACTGCAGCCGAAGCGATGGCGCGACGGGCGCGGCCGGAGTAAGGAAGCGGGTCTGCGGTTCCAAAGGCGGGACTCCGGCAGTAGGATCGCCGGGCACGGATCGCGCCCCGTGGAGGCCGATGATGGCCCGTCTTCGAATGCTCGGCTTTGTGCTGTTTGCAGCGCTATTTCCTTTTGTGCTGCTCTCCCATGCGGTAGCCGATGCCCCGCCAAACGACGTGTTCCCCGGTACGGTGATCGGCGCCGTTCCATTCAGCGTGTCGGTTGACCTGTCTTATGCCACCGCCGACGACGGCGAACCGGCAGAAACCAACTGGTCCGGGCACACGGCCTGGTACCTGTACACGGCAACGCGCGACGAGGTGCTCGCGATCGACCTCTCCGGGAGCAGCGCCCCTGGCTTCGTGAGGGTCTGGACCGGCGATAGCATGGCCGGTCTCCAACGGGTGGCGGACGGCAACACGTCGGGTAGGGGGCCGTTCGACCTGGTATTTCGTGTGGCGGTGGGAGTTACCTATCGGCTGCAGTTGGGTACGTACTTCCAGGAACCGGCCGGTGAGCTATCAATGCGGATTGTCGCCGGCCGTCCGCCAGCGAATGATGCTTTCCCGGGGACGGAAATCACGGGATTCCCCTTCGACGAGTCAGTCGATACGACCTTTGCAACGCTCGACGCTGGCGAGGCGGCAACGTTCGGCGGCACGGTCTGGTATTTCATGGCTGCGCCAGAGGACGGCTACGTGGTCGTCGATACTCGCGAGAGCGCGTTCCCGAGTCGCGTTGCTGGCTACACGAAGAACGAGTTGCTCAACTTGCCCGGTGGTGGCGACATGCTCTGGTCGTGCGTCGATGTTGTTGCGGTGCAGGTCGTGACGGGACAGGACCTCTGGTTTCAAGTGGGTGGCGAAGGCTTTCCGGGCGACCGGGGCACGCTCCGAGTCCACGCTGCGTTCTCCCGTGACGCACCTGTGAGCCCGTGCCAGCCCGCGCCAACCCCGTACAACGAGCAGGCACTGGTCGAGCTGGTGTTTCCGCTCATTGGAGACGACCTGCGGGTGCATTACGTCACGCTCTGGGAATACGCCGGAGGCGCGATCCGCGTGCGCCTCAGCCTCAACAGTTTTCCTTCCGGCTCCTACAACGTCGTCCTGTTTGACCGTGGCAGGTGCACCGACACCGGCAGTTTTGGGCCGGAGCACATCGTGGCGCAATCGCCCTTTGAGCAGGCCGCGGATGGCACGACTGGTCTCACACTGTGGATCTTTGAAACGCGCGGCTTGTCCTTGTTTCCCGCACGCCCGGGAAGCATCTACGACGCCGACGGCGCAACGCTCGCCGTGTATCGCCCGGGTTCGGGCGGCAGTGGGCTACAGGCTGCCTGCGCGGATCTCGGTGGCCAGCCCGCTCCCCCAGCCGTTGGCGCCGGCCGGACCCCGGAAATGGGTGCCGCTGCAGACGGACGGTGGTTCGCGGGTGTGGGACTCCTGCTGTTTGGGCTCGCGGCGTTAGCGGCGGTGCTCGCCAAACGCTGCGCCACCGTTCGAGGGTAATCCGCCGGCCTTTCGCAACCTTTTCATGGAACCTGGTTCCCGGCCGTACGCTTGCTGGATGGCAACGAGTCCGGCGCTCCCGGTGGTTCCGCGGCACGTCGCCTCGTTCGACGCGCTGAGAGGCTTCGCGATCGTCTTCGTTGTCTATCTGCATGCATATTTCAGCCCGTGGGAAGTGACGCCGGAGCGCGACAAGCTGGCCATGCACCTGGTCCACCTGTTCGCCCACACGGCCGTGCCGATGTTCCTGTTCATCTCGGGCTATCTCCTCGCGGGTGACCGTTCTCCGTCGTTCGCCACCTTCGTCCGGCGGAAGGTGTTGCGAATAGGTGTCCCGATGCTCTTCTGGATGACGGCGGCGCTCGCATACCGCGTGTGGGACGCGGGGGGTTGGGCGGGCTGGCCACTCTGGAAGGACTTCCTGCTCTTCAACATCAGCGGCCAGTTCTATTACCTGGTCGTCCTCGTCGTGTTCTACGTGGCGTTCTTTCCGCTGCGGCAATGGGATGGTCGGCGGCTCTCGTTGCTGGCGGCAGTGGCGTTTGCCGCCAACCTCGGCACCGTTGCCTGGTACCAGGAAAGCACAATCAGCGGCGATTTCGCGACGCTTGCCTATCGGAACCCGCTGGTCTGGGTGTTCTTCGTCGCCTTTGGGATGGCGGTTTCGCGACGGGGCGCCGGGCCCAAGTGGGGCGCGCGTTCTGTCGCCGTGGCGGCGGCGGTGATGGCCGTGCTGTTCTCCGTCTACCTCTACCAGGGAGAGCGCGGTGGCGGCTTTCCCGTGAGCTATTTCAGCGTGGATGTGTTCCTCTTCAGCTGCGCCGCGCTCGTGGTGTACCCGTCGGTGCTGGAGCGGGCGTTCCGGCAGGCACGGGGGGCGAAGGCGCTGGCGCCTGCCACCTGGCTCGGGCGCTTCGCCTTTGGCATCTACCTGGTGCACCTGCCGTTCTTCGTCGGCTACGTGACGGATCGGCTCGTTTCCGGCAGCAGCCTGAACGACGACTATGCACAGCTGATGAACGGCATCTTCGTCGCCGGCTTCGTTTCGTCGCTGGCGTTCGTGGTGGGCGTGTCGTATCTGTTTCCGCGGGTAGCTGCAGTCCTGCTGGGCGTCCAGCCACGGCCGCCTCGCCGCGAAGCTACAGCGGCAA
>JAGQHB010000023.1 GCA_020432045.1 Dehalococcoidia bacterium
CCTCAAAGAACAGGACCTTCTGGAGACCGGCATCACCCTGGCGATCCCGGCTTCACCCTGGCGATCGTACCCGGCGTCACTCTGGCGATCCGCGCCCCTCGCCGGACATTAACTCTGGCGATTCACAGGGGGGCCGGACGGATTTCGAACAGTCTGCAGCGAGGGGCAGCCGAGCGTCTTGGGGATCGGAGCTTCTGTGAGTTACATGGCTGGAGATTCTTGCCGAGTTGGGCGACCCTCACCCTCGGTCCCTCTCCCTCTGGCGAGGGCGAGGGAGGATGGGGAGACGGAGCGCAGTTCGCGCAGTTCACGACCGGGGCGGCCTCGGATTCCCGGTTGGGAAGGTCAGAAGAATACATGGCGTGCGGACGAAGGGCGGGTGTTAGCGGGCACCAAGGCGGGTTGCGATTGCCTTACCGAGGCGCATGACGCCTTCTTCGATCCGGTCGGGTGTGACATTTGAGAAGTTGAGCCGCATGGTGTTGGATCCGCTGCCATCGGCATGGAATGCCTGGCCGGGGACGAACGCGACGTGGTTTTCGATAGCCTCGGCGAGCAGTTCGCGCGTATTGATAGCCGCTGGCAGGTCGGCCCAGATGAAAAGGCCACCCTGCGGATGTGTCCACCTGCAGCCCGGAGGAAACCACTCACCGAGGGCACGAAGCATGGTGTCGCGACGGGAACGGTAGACGTCGCGGAGACGGTCGATGTGCTCCGCCATAGCGTCGCTATCGCTGGCGACTTCGTGAGCGGCCATCTGCGTGACCATGGCAGTGTGCAGGTCAGCGGGTTGCTTGGCGAGGACAAAGCGGTCGTAGAGGGCATCGGGGATGACGGCCCAGGCGAGGCGGAAGCCAGGCGCCAGGATCTTGGAAAAGGTGCCGAGGTAGATGACGCCTTCAGGCCAGAGAGATCGGAGGCTGGGAAGGGGCTCTCCTTCAAACCGGAGCTCGCCATAGGCGTCGTCTTCGACGATCGGGACGCCGTGGCGGCGTGCGGTTTCGACCAACGCCCGGCGGCGAGCGGCACTCAGCGTGCGGCCGCTGGGGTTCTGGAAGTTGGGGAGGGCGTAGATGAACTTCACAGCGCGGTCCGCGAGAAGAGCGTCGAGGACGCCGGTCTGCATACCATCGTCGTCCATCGGGGCGATGACGTAGCGGGCCTCGTAGGAATCGAAGGCCTGGATGGCACCCAGGTAGGTCGGGTTTTCACAGAGGACAGCATCGCCGGGATCGAGGAAGAGCTTGGCGACCAGGTCGAGACCCTGCTGCGATCCGTTGATGACGAGGACGTTGGTGGAGGCGGCGGGGACTCCGAGGGAGGTGAGCCGGGCGGCGACGAGCTCGCGGAGGGGCTGGTAGCCCTCGGATGGGCCGTACTGGAGTGCGACCTGCCCGTCGCGGGCAAGGACGGATTCGAATGCCCGCCGAATGCGGTCGACGGGGAAGAGCTCGGGAGCAGGGAGGCCGCCTGCGAGCGAGATGACTTCCGGGCGGCTGGTGACCTTGAGGATCTCCCGGATGTCGGAGGCGTGCATCCGGGAGGTGCGCGATGCAAGCCGGAAGAGGTCATTCCCCGTGGTGGTGGTCACTGCCGATGCGCCAGGGTAGCTGAGGCCTGGGCGAGGGGTGTGACGCGAAGGTGGTCGATATTCACGTGGGGAGGTCGAGTGACGGCAAACGCGATGATGTCGGCGATGTCGGCGGCGGTGAGTGGCTTGAGTCCGCGATAGACGTTGCTGGCACGATCGTTATCGCCGTCGAATCGGACAAGGCTGAACTCGGTCTCCACCATGCCGGGGTCGACTTCGGTGATACGGATGGGCTTGCCGAGAAGTTCGACGCGGAGCGTTTCGGTGATCGCGACGACGCCATGCTTGGCGCTCGTGTAGCCAGCGCCGCCGGGGTAGGACTCGAGGCCGGCGATCGATCCGATGTTGACGATGTGGCCGGCGCTGGAGGCTTCGAGCGCGGGGAGGCAGGCGCGGGTCATCATCATCAGGCCGAGGACGTTGGTCTCCCACATCGCCCGCCACTTTTCGTCGACGGATTCGGCGATCGGTTCGAGGCCAAAGGCGCCACCAGCGTTGTTGACGAGCACGTTTAGGCGGGGGAGACGGGCAGCGAAGGCATCGACACTTTCGCGGTCTGATACGTCGAGCGGGATGGCGTCGCCACCGATCTCGGTCGCGAGCGACTCGATGCGCTCAGCACGCCGTGCGCCGACGACGACGTGGAAGCCAGCAGCAGCCAGGGCCCGGGCCGTGGCTTCGCCGATGCCGGCACTGGCGCCTGTGATGGCGGCGACGGGCTTTGTGCCATCGGGAGTGGGGTTCGCGGAATAGGGCATGGGCGAGACCTGATCAGGGGTAGGATGATCCTAGCGGGTGGCGGGCGGAGGCGCCGCGAATTCTTCGCCATACCTAAGCAATTCCGGTAGGGTAATCACGAGCTCAGATATTGGCGGGAGTGGATTCGTATGGACGATCGCAAACGAACAAGAGCTGCGACCGAGGTGATGGAGGGGCGGTCACCGCAGCGGTAAACACGAAGGATGCAGCATTGCTCGCAAGCTGCTTCGCGGAGGACGCTGTATCGGTGAACGCCGGTGTCGTCATGCGTGGGCGGGATGCGATCGTGAAGGACCAGGTGAAGGAGTGGGAACAGTTCCCCGACGCTTCGGTTTCGATCCTCAGGGCCGTGGTTGATGGCGACACGGTCGCGTACGAGGTCACGTTCCGGGGGACGAACACGGGTCCGATCCGGACGCCTGGACGGGACGTAATCCCCGCCACGGGCCGGAGAGCCGAGTTCGATATGTCGATCTGGCTCGAATTGAAAGATGGGCTGATTACGCGTGACCGGCGTTACTACGACCAGCTGGCGGTGCTGGGCGGGCTGGGGCTACTCGGGCGGTGAGGCGGAGGGAACAGGCACCGGCGACGATGCTTCGAGTTCATCGCTCATCTTGCGGAGCTCGCGGTCGAAGCGGGTTGTGCGCTCTGCGATGCCTGCGAACAGCACGCGATTCGGGGTGACCTTGGCCCAGAGGCGCCGGCGAGGGACGTAGAAGGTGATACCGAGGCCCACCATGGCCATCCCGACGGCGAGCCAGATGAAGGTGTCGCCGGGGTCGCGGCGGATGTTGATGCCCGCTGCCTCAACGCGGCCGCCGAAGAAGTAGCTGAAGTTCCCGGTATTGACGAACTCTTGGCCGGGCTCGAGGACGGCGCCCACGGAATCGATGCCAGTGACATAGAGGTAGGGGACGCCGTCAGCCCCGGATGGCATCTGGAAGATGGCAACACCATCGGGGGCGCCGGGGAGGTCCGACACCTGGCGGGCAGGGATGCTGGCGAGGTGGTCCAGGGTGATGCGCAAGCCGGAGGATTCGACCGAGCCGCCCGGGTCGATGCGGGTGGGATCGAGGCCAGGTCCGGCGATCGCGACGACGTACTGGCCAGCAACCTGCCGCCACGAGACGACGAACGAGGCAACAGCGCCATCTCCAGCGCGGCTGGCAATGGCAAGCTGGGCAAGGGCAAGGTCATCGTCACGACCCGGGGAACTGCCAGCATCAAGGCCCATTTGCGGGAGGTCTTCGTCGAAGAGGACAGCACCGGCGGAGTCGGTCACTCGGAATGAGGGGACGACGGCAGTTTCGCCATCGAAATCGAGGATGTCGTCGTAGAGAAGCTGGCCACCGGGGCCCTCGATACGGAGGCGGGCCACGTCATCGAAGAAGGCAGCCTGGTGGAGACGGTAGCCAAACGCCGAGCAGGGATCGTTGACGGTGGCGGTGCAGGTGATGGTCTTGCCGCCGCGTGTGACTTCGAGGTGACTGCGGAAGTCGACGACGTTGCCGTTGTCATCGACGCCCCGGACAGCGTCGATCATTTTGACAAAGATCTGTCCGGGGCCGGGGGTATCGAACACGGGCGCGCCAGACGTTGTCTCGGCGAGAGCGAGGGTGCGGTCGAAGCCAACAAAGACGGTCATGAGGCCGCCGACGAGCAGCATGAGCAGGGCAAGATGGCTGAGGAACGTGCCGTAGGAGGTCCAGGGGAAGCGGTCTGCGAAGAGGTAGGTGGCGCCGTCTTCGCTGTGCGTTTCGAGGACCCGGTAGTGCTTTGCACGGAGGCGATTGGCGACGGCCACGGGTGGAAGCGAAACGTTCGCGGACGCACGGTAGTGAGCTGTTTCAAAGTAGCGGTCGGGGACGCGGAGTGGCGGGCGCTGAACGCTGCGGATGGTGGGCCGAAGGCGGCTGACCGTGCAAACAGTGACGGCGACGATGATCACGACCCAGAGGCCGGAGAACCAGGGCGAGTGGAAAACATCGAAGAGCCCGGTGCGATACATGGGAGTCGTGAGGGCGCCGAAGTCGGAGCGCTGCAATTCGAGCCAGGCGTCGCGGGCCGCGGGGTTTGCACGCATCGGTGCTGGCATCTGCGGGATGACGACGCCGAGCATGCTCGCAACAAGGGCCGTGCCGACGAGAAGCAGAGCGAACTTTACGTTTGTGAGCAGGTCCCAGAGGGTCTTGAACGGGGAGGAGCCCGGGGAAGCGGGACGGGCGCCGTCCGCGGCAGTCGCGCGGGCCGTCATGGTTGCCCCTCACCCCCCGGCCCCCTCTCCCCCTGCCGGGGCGAGGGGGGGAGCATTGCACGTGGCTGGAGGTGGAGCGTCGAACGCATCGGGTACTTCGTGGCTGGCGTCGTACTGGCGCGGGGCATTGGGGGGAGTTTGGCGCCCCTCACCCCTGGCCCCTCTCCCCCTGCCGGGGGCGAGGGGGGGAACGTTGCACGGATTCTGCCGTGGAGCGTGGAACGCATCGGGTACTTCGTGGCTGGCGTCGTACCGGCGCGGGGCATTGGGGGGAGTTTGGCGCCCCTCACCCCTGGCCCCTCTCCCCCTGCCGGGGGCGAGGGGGGGAGCGTTGCACGTGGATGGAGATGGCACGCTGGAGGCATCAGGTGCTTGCGAGGTGGCATCGTACGGGTGCTGGGCGGTTGGGGGAGTTTGGCGCCCCTCACCCCTGGCCCCTCTCCCCCTGCCGGGGACGAGGGGGGGAGCGTTGAACGCATCGGGTACTTCGTGGCTGGCGTCGTACGGGCGCGGGGCATTGGGGGGAGTTTGGCGCCCCTCACCCCTGGCCCCTCTCCCCCTGCCGGGGGCGAGGGGGGGAGCGTTGCACGTAGCTGGAGGTGGAGCGTCGAACGCATCAGGTCGCTTCTTCTTCGATCTGGGCGAGGTCGGCTGCGTCGAGCTGTCCGATGTAGACGTGGCGGACGACGCCTGTGGGGTCGATGAGCATGGTGATCGGGAGGCCGCTGCCGACGCGATAGGCGACGGACACTTCCCCGTCCGGATCAAGGAGGACGGGATAGGTTACGGCGAACTCGTTGGCGAACGAGGCGGCGGTGTTATGGCCCTCTTGCTGATTCACGCCAATGACGACGAGTCCCTGCCCTTCGGTGCGCTGGGAGAGCGCGACCAGCTCAGGGGTTTCGCCGCGACAGGGACCACACCACGAGGCCCAGAAGTTGACGAGCACGTATTTGCCGCGGAACTGGGTGAGCTGTACGGGCTCGCCATCAAGGGATGCAAGGCGAAAGTCGGGTGCGGCGCGACCTTCCTCGGCCACGGGGACGCGACCTGTGGGGTTGAGCTCCTGGGGGAGGCCGACGACACCGAGACCATGGGCGCGGGAGCCAGCGAGATCGCCGTTGCCACGAAATTCGAACCACCAGATGAGGCCGGCAACGACGATAACAACAAGTGCGGCGAGTCCGAGCGTGGAGCCGGGGCCGCTGTATTCGCGACGCCGGTGGGGGCGCTCGTCGGGAGTTTCAACACCGGGTTCGGACACGACGATAACGGTATCACGGGCGGGTGCGAGGCGGGGTAAGGGGCAGCAGATGGCTGGGCCGGGGATGTGATGGTTTCGTGGGCCTGGGCGCCCCTCACCCCCGGCCCCTCTCCCCCTGGCGGGGGCGAGGGGGGAGGTGGGTTCGGAATGACGGGTGGGATTCAGAGGGGACGGCCGCGACTACGGGGGGTAGCGGGCTCGGGATGTGCGGGGCGGAATCTTGAGCGAGGTTGGGCCTGGGCGCCCCTCACCCCCGGCCCCTCTCCCCCCTGGCGGGGGCGAGGGGGAGGGGCATTCGGGATGACGGGTGGGATTCAGAGGGGACGGCCGCGACTACGGGGGGAGTAGCGGGCATGACGACGCGCCGGCGAGTGTCCTCGCCGGGGCGGTTTGGGTGAGATAACGAGGAGGATCCTAGATCTGGCTGTAGCCAGAACCCTTGCGGTCGATGCCGGTGCCGCGGCCCTCTTTGATCCAGCCGAATTCGAGCAGGACTTCCTGGTCGTAGGTAACGCGGCCGGTGACCTTTTCGAGGGGCTCGGTGGCCAGGAGGAGGGCGGACTGTGCCATCATCATCGGGTCTTCGCCGCGAGGGTCGTCTAGACCGGTGACGAGCTTGTGGAAGACGGTGCCAGGCGTGGGGACGACCTGGGAGGGTGAGACACAGGTGACACTAATGCCGTCGTTGTAGACTTCGGCGGCAAGGCCCTGCGTGAAGCGCTCCAGGGCTGCTTTTTCAGCGCCATAGAGGGTGCCGCCGCGGGCCGAAGCAGCGAGGGCTTCAGCAGTGTAAGGGCCGCGGCCCGGGCCGATTGCCGCGCCCGAGGAGATGTTGACGATGGCGCCGGACTGGCGCGGGATCATGTCCTGCAGCGCGAGCTGGCTGAGGTAGAAGGGGGCGTGGAAGTTCACCGCGAAGGATCGGTGCCAGCGATTGATCGGGTAGTCCTTGATCGGGATGAAGTATGTGAGTGCGGCGTTATTGACCACGATGTCGATTGGACCGTACTTGGCCCGCGCTTCGTCAACGAGCCGGACACACTCTTCGTATTGTGAGAGGTCAACGGCGATGGCGTGGGCCTGACCGCCGGCGTCCAGGATGCCCTTCACGGTTGTGGAGAGCGAGCCTTCGAGGGGATGGTCGCCTTCCTGGAGGGTGCGGGCAGCACAGACGATGTTGGCGCCTTCCTGGGCGAACAGCTCGGCTATCGCCTTGCCGATGCCCCGGCTAGAGCCGGTGACGATTACATGCTTTCCATCGAGCTTGCCCATGGGTCTCCTCCTCCGCCTCGCGGATGTGTTAGCGCCGCTCAGCGCGGTTGCGTTTGTAGGTGATCATGACGGTGATTGAGCCGTTGGCGATGACCTGCATATCGGTGCCATGTACTTCGATGCCGAAATGCTCGTCGAGCCACTTGTCCATGACGGCGGTCATCGCTTCAGGCGTGCCGGCGCTCAGGACGACGACACCGATGTGGGCTGCGTCTACGTTCAGATTGGAAGCCATTGAGCGGGAAGGATACTCGTCACGGAGGATCTTGGGAATTCGCGGGAACTACCCGGCACTGAGGAATTCAACGAAGGCGTCGTTGTATTCGGACGGGTATTCGATCGCACCAAGATGGGCGCCCGGGAAGATCTTCAGGGTGGCGCCGGGGATGAGCTTCGCCAGCTTTTCAGAGTTGCGGACTGGGACGAGGGTGTCGTCGGCACCGCAGACGACGAGCGTGGGTGCTTTGATGGAACCGGCGCGAGACCCGGCATCGAATCCGAGGATGGCCTCGGCCTGGCGCAGGAAGCCGACATCGCCCTGGGCATAGGGGTTGTTGACGGAATTGAGGACCGCGCGTTCGAAGCGGCCCTGGTCGTCCAGGAGTTCGGGACTATAGAGGTAGGGCGCCGTGTTACGGACGATCTGTTCGCGGCTCATGTTCGAACGGCGGACGTCGATCCAGGTGCGAACAACGGCGCAGCCATAGCCATCGATGTCCGCCGCCGTGGACAGGAGGATAAGCTTGCCGACGCGGTTCGGATTCGCGAGCACCAGTTCCTGGGCGATGTAGCCACCCATGCTGAAGCCGAGGACATGGGCTGTTTCGATGCCAAGGTGATCGAGGAGGCCAATCGCATCGGCGGCCATCTGGGGAATCGAGTACGGCCGATCGGGGGCGGAAGTGCGGCCGGCGCCACGGTTGTCGTAGGTAATGACGCGGAAGTGTTTCGAAAGCTCAGGCGTCTGGAGGGCCCATGCCTGGAGGTCGCCCCCGAGGCCCATGATCAGGAGGAGCGGATGGCCTGAGCCGGCCTCTTCGTAGTACGTCGTGATGTCGCGGATGGGCGCTTTCGGCATGGCTTCTGTCCGGGTGGCAAATTTTGCGGCGGCGGTTGCGCGCCGTCATTGTGCGTGCCGCCGGGCTAAGGCTAAAGCGCAAGGGCCAACGCGAATCTGCCGAGCCGGGTATGACACACCGGTTGTGCAGGCGCGTAGCATGGCGCTCGCGAATCGGGATCGAGCCCGGATCGCACGGAGTACAGCGATGGCGACTGGATGGGTTTATGACGAGCGCTACATGTGGCACGACACGGGCCGCTCGTCGGCTCATAACGAGGAGCGGAAGTGGATCCAGGCGTGGGAGCACTACGAGAACCCGGAGACGAAACGACGCTTCCGGAATCTCATCGACGTGGCAGGCTTGCTCGACGACCTGGCGCCGCTCAAGCCGCGCAAGGCAACAGAAGAAGAAGTCCTGCGGATACACGCGGATGCGTACGTGGAGCGTGTACGCGCGATGAGCGAGGAGGAGGGTGGAGACGCCGGGGTGGGGTCACCGTTCAAACGTGGGGGCTACGAGATCGCGCTGCTGGCTGCTGGGGGCACGCTGACAGCGGTCGACGCGGTACTGGACGGGCACGTGCAGAATGCCTACGCATTGGTGCGGCCACCGGGGCACCACGCGGAGAAGGACTGGGGCCGCGGGTTCTGCATTTTCGCGAACGTCGCGGTGGCCGTGAGGCACGCTCAGCGTGTGCGAGGGCTGGAGCGGGTGGCGGTGGTGGACTGGGACGTGCACCACGGGAATGGCACGCAGCATGCATTCGAAGACGACCCCTCGGTGCTGACGATTTCGCTCCACCAGGACCGCTGGTTCCCACGCGACTCGGGCATGATCGAGGAGCGCGGAACCGGCGCCGGACTGGGGTCGAACATCAACATCCCGCTTCCACCGGGATCGGGACATGGCGCGTATGTGGCAGCGTTCGAACGGGTGGTTATCCCGGCGCTACGGGCGTTCCGGCCGGACCTGGTCATGGTGGCTTCGGGGTTCGATGGAAGCATGTATGACCCACTGGGGCGGATGATGGCGTACAGCGAGACCTACCGGCAGATGACCGCGTTGGTGATGGAGGCAGCGGATTCGCTGTGTGGGGGCCGGTTGGTGCTGAGCCACGAGGGCGGCTATTCGCCGATCTATGTGCCATTTTGCGGGCTCGCGGTGATGGAACAGCTAAGCGGGCAGCGGACGATCGCCGGAGACCCGATGTTCGAGAGTGCGAGCACGGCCGGGGGCCAGGAGCTGCAGGCCCACCAGGACGCCGTGATCGCGCTGGCCGAGCAGCTGTTGTCCGGCATTCCGCGGGCCGCAACAGCGACAGCGCGCTAGCGATCCCGGGCGAACAAAGCAGACTGGGAGGCGGCAAGCCCGTACACTCCGAGCGATATGCTGGAGCTGACCAGACGACTTCTATCGGCCGCGGACGGGAGCGAAGAGCCCGTGGTGATGGCCTCCGTGCTGGAGACAGGCGAACGCCCCCTCACGAGGGGGAGCCGGCTGCTCGTCGACGCGTCTGGAGCGACGATGGGGACGCTGGGGGACGCGACTCTCGACGCCCTTGTCGTGGCGTACGCGCCGGGAGCGTTCCGGCGGCACGTGGCGGAGACGCTGTACGTTGGGGCTGCCGACACGGCCGCTCCGGAGGATGTGGAAGGTGCGCCGGACGTTGTGGACGGCCTCTCCTTGCATGGCAGGACGATCGCGGGGGCAACCGCGCTGTATGTGGAGGTAGTTGAGCACAAGCCGGTGTTTCTCGTGGTCGGTGGCGGCCACATCGGACGCTCGCTGGCGAAACTGGCGAAGCTGCTGGACTTCCATGTCGCGGTCATCGACGACCGGGAAGAGTTCGCCAGCGAGGAGCGCATCCCGGACGCCGATGAGGTGATCTGCGAGGACTTTGAAATGGCGCTCGGGCGGTTCAACATCAATGCCAATACATCGGTCGTGATGGTGACCCGGGGGCACAAACAGGACGAGCTTTCGTTGCGGGCGGTGCTCGGCAGGGGTGCAGGCTACGTGGGGATGATCGGTTCGAAGCGGCGGACGGGCGCGGTGCTGGAGCACCTGAAAGAAGAGGGATTCGACCCTGCCGACCTCAGCGCGGTGCGGACGCCGATTGGGCTGGCGATCGGCGCGGAGACACCCGAGGAGATCGCGGTGAGCATCATGGCGGAGGTGATCATGCTGCGCCGCGGTGGCGATGGCACACCCATGTACTTCCGTCGTGGCGGTCCGGCCAGGGGCTAACGCGAAAGGGCGCTGAGCACGAGGTCGCGGGCAATGGGGCCGGCTTCGAGGGAACCGGACTGACCGCCATCGAGGACCACGGCGGCGATGGCGGCGGGAGCGGAGGCGGGGGACATTGCAACAAAGAGGACGTGTTGCTGCAGGCCCGCATCTTCGGCGGTGCCCGACTTGCCGGCGAAGTTGGTGTAGCCAGCATTCCAGAATACGGAGTTCGCAGTGCCGTTCGGTCCGGCGACGAGGCGGAGTCCCTCGGCGAGCAGTGCAAAGCCAGCATCCGAGAGCGGGATTGGGCCACGGGCTTCCGCCGTGATGCCGCTGACGATGACCGGCGTGCGCAGTTCGTGCGCGACGAACGAGGAGTAGGCGTTTGCGAGCTGCAGGGGTGTGATGAGAAGGTCGCCCTGCCCGATGCCAAGGTTGACTTCGTCGCCCGGGAACCATGTCTCGCCACGATTCTTCTGCTTCCACTCAGCGTCGGGGACGAGACCAGCTTCTTCGGCGAGCCCAACGACGCCAGAGGGCGTGCCGAAGCCAAAGTCGCGGGCGGTCTTGGAGAGGATGCCCGTACCAGACTGATAGAGCTGGTAGGCGATCTCGTAGAAGACGGGGTTGCATGAGCGCATGAGACCGCCAGCGATGGTGAGGGGCCCCTGGGCTCCCTCCCAGTTGCGGCGGGGCGGATCGATGCCGTCCCAGATAGCCCCGCAGTAGATAGTGCTGGACGGCGTGAAGATACCGCTGATGAGCCCGGCGGCGCCCGTGACGAGCTTGAACGTGGAGCCGGCGGAGTAAAGCCCGAACGTAGCGCGGTTCAACAACGGTGCATCCGCACTGGCATTGATCGCGGCGATGGCCGCGGAGTCACCGCGCTCGAAGATGCCGGGATCGAACGATGGCGAGCTGTTGAGGGCGAGGATGGTGTTGGTGCGCGGATCGATGACGACAGCACTGCCGGGCCGCTCGGCGAGCCGCTGGTAGGACGCCGTGAGGACAACGGCATCGAGCGTGGTGGTCACGTCTTCGGCAGGTTGAAACGGCTGCGATGCGATGACGCGGACGGTCGCGCCATCGGGGCCGACGAGGATGAGTTCGGCGCCGGGAAGGCCGCTGAGGCGATCGTCGAGACCGGCTTCCAGGCCCGAGGCACCGGTGCGGTCGCCGGGGCGCGCGCCCTGTGCACGCCGGGCTTCGACCTCGGCAGCGTTAAGTTCGCGCGTATAGCCGACGACATGGGCGGCGGCAGCACCAAGCGGGTGCATGCGCTGCGACTCGAAGTAGACGATCACGCCGGGAAACTGACCGGGAAGCGCGAGAGCTGCTTCGGCACGATCGTCAGGGACGGGACCGACGGGAACGCGTTGGTTCTGGCCCGCGCTGCTTTCGAACGCAGCGTCAATGCCGGAAGCAGGGAACCCGAAGGCGATGAGCGCCTCGCGGAGGGCGGGGCGGTCGCTGACGAGTGAGCGGTTGAGGCCCAGCATGCGGAGCTCGACGGTCTGGGCGAGGACGACGCCATTGCGGTCGAGGATGGCGCCGCGGGCAGGACGGCTAATGTTGCTATGGAACGAACGCAGCCCGGAGAGGTCGGGATGGATAGCGACGCGATCCCACGCGACGGTCCAGGTATCGCCTTCGCGGACGAGGTTAAGCGCGGTGGTGTAGTCGAAAGCACCGAAATAGCCTGTCTCAAGATGGACAGCGAGGCGAGCGGTGGAACCTTCGACCGAAGCGACGGACGCTTCCAGCGTCCTTGCCGTAGTCTCGGTCTCGAAGTCGCGGTATTGGGCGGCGAATTCGGCCGGCGGGTAGCGGACCTGGGACTCGCGGCTGAGCAGCCGGTGGAGGGCGTCGATGTCGCCAGCTGACCAGGCGCGCACGTACGCATCTGCAGTGGCACGGGGCGACCCGGTCGCTGCAGGCGTGGCGGTAACGGTCACGCCCGGTGAAGCGCCAGCGCCGGCGGGCGAACTGCCAGAGCGGGTGGCGACCCGATACGCGGACAGGACGCCACCGGCGACCAATCCCACCACCAACGCGACGGCGAACACAGTACGCATACGTTGGCCTTGCCGTCCGTTCCTCCCCGCGCTTCTGATTGTAGCGGCACTGGGAGCAGCGGCCCTCGTCGCAGGGTGCGGCGGTTCAGATGGCGGAAGCAAGCGGCAAGGGCCGGAGGTGGAGGAGCCCGTACGGACAGGCGCCGCCCGGGCGATGCAGATCGGGCTCGGCGCGGTGCCAGCCAACCGGACGGGCGAGGCTTACATAGACACGTTCGCTACAGCCGCCCAGTACGCTGACACGATCGTTATCCAACGGCCACCACCGTGGGCCGACTTCTTGCCGGGCGCCGAGATATCGGACGCGACAACGGCGACAACGACGTTGGAGACCGGGTTACTGTCGCAGTACCCGTGGCTGACGGTGATGTTCGCCATCGACGTGACGGATCCGGCGGTCCAGCGTGCCCGGGCAGCAGACCTGCCGGCGGCGATCGACCCGGTGGAAGGGTTCAAGAGCGAGGAGCTGCGAGCATCGCTGCTTGCCTACACGGCATACGTCGCGAAGAACTACCACCCGCAATACCTGGCGATCGGCGTCGAGATCAACATGCTGTACGAGCGGTCGCGAGCACAGTTCGACGCCTTCGTGGTCCTGTATCGTGAGATGTACGATCAGGCGAAAGCGGCCAGCCCCGGCACACTGGTCTTCCCAACGTTCCAGCTGGAGGACTTGCTGGGGCGGCTGGACGAGGTGCATGACCCGCACTGGGAGGTCCTGGACCCATTCAGGGGGAAAATGGACGCCCTGGCGGTAACGACCTATCCGTTCGCCGGCAACATCCGGGCCGCGAGCGATATCAGCCCCGATTACTACGAGGAGCTCACGCATCATTTCGATGGGCCGGTGATCGTGGCACCCGCCGGATATCCTTCGGCGCCGGTCGAAGGCAAGGCGCTGGTGGGAACGGAACAGGACCAGAACGCGTTCTTGCAGCGGCTGCTGCAGGATGCGGACCGGCTTGGGTTCGCAATGGTCTCGTGGGTGGCAGCGCGAGACCCGGCAAGCGGCACTGGCGGCGTCACGGCGAGCCTGAGAGACACGGGACTGCGCCGCGCGGACGGCGCGAACAAGGCCGCGTGGACGACGTGGGAAGCATGGGCCGGGCGCCCCCTGGCAAAGTAACGAACGAAACGCCCTGGTTACTCGTCCGCCCGGCGGCCTTGACGCGCAGCGACGCAAGACGGCGGCCACGGGACTAAGA
The DNA here is from genome assembly GCA_020432045.1 of Dehalococcoidia bacterium. Classification (GTDB taxonomy): domain Bacteria; phylum Chloroflexota; class Dehalococcoidia; order Tepidiformales; family Tepidiformaceae; genus JAGQHB01. The sequence goes on from JAGQHB010000023.1 coordinate 13,714, forward strand.
TCCAGGCGAGCGGTGCGGAGTCGCTGATGGAAACGGCTGGAAACCTGTGCGCTCCGATGACTGCGCCGGGGGCGTACGCGACCATTCCCGCACCTCTGGCTAAACCGTGGATCGTTTGCAGCACCGCCGGCCCGGTCGACGCGGACGTGGGATGCTGTGCGGGGCAGACAACAAGAAGGGCCCCGTTGCCGGGGCCCTTCTTTGCATCAGAGATGCTGCGGCGGTTTAGCGACCGCGGCGAGCGGCGACGGCGCCGGCCGCGCCAAGCGCGACAGTGCCGAGACCGAGAACCGCGAACAGCCATGCGCTGCTGCTATCCGAGGCCGCGATGGTGCCGTTACCGGTCGCCGGGGCCTTGGGGGTTGCAACAGGGGTGCCACCAGCCGGCGCGGAAGGCGACGGGCTGGGCTTCGGTGTCTCGGCGGTGAGGTTCAGGACGCTGAGTTCGTAGTTCTTCCACGAACCGACTTCCTTGGCCTTGATGGCTCCGACGAAGAAGGTAACCGAAGCACCATCGGTGCCGCAGTTCGGGGACGCGCCGGGGTCGAGAGCCGGTACATCCAAGTTGTACCGCGCTTCGGCGCCGGAAGTGTAGGTGCTCGTGGCACCGCAGCTTGCGCTGCCGATGACGGCGGTGATGACGGTGCCAGGTGCAACCGGCGCGCCATCAAGCGTCACGGAACCCGCAAAGCGCGACGGCGGCGTGGGCGGAGACTCCGCCGCGGCCTCGTGTGCGGTAAACGCACCAGAGAAGCCGAGGAGGAGCACGCCGAGCACCGTGGCAGAAGCGCCACCAACGAGCGACCGCAAAAGCTTGCTCATGCTTGCTTGCTCCATTCCTTTATGTACGACCTTGATGTGAATAACCCCTCTGGTTTCAAACCGGGGCTCCCCGCCCCCGAGGGGGCGGAGAGCTCCGAAAAGAGGCCGGAACGGCTAGTCCACGTGGGTGGCGTACGTCCAGGAAACCGGGCCGGGCGCCTTGATGGCAATCCAGTACGCCTGACCGGTCTTAAGGGCGACGAGGTCGTTGGCGCCTGGGACGCTCACGCCAGCCGGGAAGAACCCGAGCCAGTCCTGAGCCTGCTGCTCCCAGCCGTAGACGGCCGTCACCTGGTCGAAGATGTCGTTGCCGGTGTCGTTGGCGCCGGTGCCCTTGAGGGCGTCGGCAACAGCGAGGTTATCAGCACCGTTCCACGTGATGAGCGACCAGCGGAAGTTCAGCGAGTAGGTCGCTGTCGTCTGCAGGTCGACCACGCGGTCGAAGCCGATGTCGCCTTCGTCGTCATGCGCGATGACGAGGAAGTCAACGATACCGAGGAGCGAGTTGGAAACCTTGATCCAGGCCTGGCACTCGTCGGTGGCGCCCGCAGCGGCGTGAGCCGAGAACGGGAACTCCTTGAGCGTCGTGTTAACGGCGGTGGAGAAGGTCGGGACTCCGGTGGCGAACTGGCGGTTGCCGTCCTTGTTCAGGGAGCCGCCGGACTGGCCGACGACGATGCCCTGGCCGGAATCGATCAGGAAGTCGACGGTCTCATCCGGGTCGTTGCCGCCAGGATTGATGACGGAGTCAAGAGCGGTGTAGACCGGGTGCAGGGACACTGTGCCAACGGTGGTGTAACCGAAGGAGCAGAAGCCGTCGCGGTCCATGGCATGGAACACGATGTACTTGAACTGCGGGGTCTCGCCGGCTTCGACTGTCACGTCCTTGTAGCCGCCCCAGGTCCAGTCAACGGTGACTGTGTTGGAAGCGACGGGGAAGTGCTTACCACGGAAGTCCGGGTAGTCGACGGTGGCCATGATCGACGCGGCGCCGACCTTGTCACCAGGCTTGCAGTGCTTGCCGCCAGCAATGGCGTTGGTGGCACAGCCGCTGTAGTCGAGGTTGAAGTCGCCGTTGGCGGTAATCATGAACTCGCCATGGTTATCGCTGTAGACGACGGCATCGCGGGTGATCGACTGATCGCCGTAGATGTCGCGAATCTTCTGGAGCTCAGCCTTCTGAGTGTTCGTCAGGCCTTCGCCGATACCGGCGATGTTCGCATCGCGGCGGGCGAGCTGCCAGAAGTGGTAGAGGCCATCATTGAACCAGGTGTCCCAGATGAACCCACCACCAGCAACGACAGCCGGGATGAACGGTTCAGCCGGAATCGCGGTGTAGTAGTAGGGGTTCGGGTAGGTCTGAGACGACGAGTTCGCCGTGCCGTTGTAGTAGACGTCTTCCTTGTAGACCTGCTTCAGGAAGCCGGCCCCGCGGAGCTTGATGGAGACAGGAGCGACCGGCATGGGGGCGTCCCACATGTCGACGTCGCCGTCTTTCCAGATGGTGTCACGCGCGAAGCCGACCGGAGACGGTGCAGCGCTGAGACCGAGTGTTGGGTCGTCGATGAGGCTGTACGGACCGTGGAACGGCCAGCGAGGCGCCCAGACGTTGGTGCCGGCGGCAGGCGTCGAGCAGAGCTTCGGCGAAACCGTGATGGCGACACCGATGACGTTGCCAGCGCCGTTCAGGATCGGCGAGACAGACTGCACGATCGTGAGGGCTGGGGCGGTGGTGCAAGTCCCGGGGACGGAGCTGACACCCGGGGTCGGGAAGAGCAGCGGCGTGAGCGGGAAGATGTTCTCGGCCGAGCTGACCGCGAACGTGGTGGACGTGTTGGAGGTCTGCGAGCCAACCTTGCCGCCAGCCGGCCAGGCAACGACCTGGGCGAGAATGGCGTCGGTGGAACCGCTGGTGAGCGTGCCGCCGTCAGGACCGGCGAGAGCCAGGTTCCGGACGTTGTTCGGCGCGATCATGAGGTCGTAATACGGGCGGAACTGCTCGGCAGTGCCCGTGGCATCGGAACCGTCGGCCGGGTCGGCCGGGCCACCGGCCAGGAGCGGCCAGTCGGTCGGCATAATCCAGCGGTCAGCCGGCTTGACGTTCAGCGGATCGCTGTCGTCGCGGGCGCGGCCAGACGGGTTCTCGTTGAGGAACCAACCGCGGACGCGGCCACGGACGAGGAGGTCCTTGGAAACGTTCCAGCTGGTGGTGGTGACGTCGGTCGACGCGTCCCAGGGGTTGCCCGGGGCGTAGTCAGACCAGCCAGCCCACGAGGAGTTGTGGGTCGGCTTGGAGACCGAAGTGACGAGTCCGAGTTTCACGTCCTCGAACTTCATGTAGTAGATGACGAAGGCGGACTTCGTCTGGTTCAGCTCACCGAAGCCATCGAAGAAGCCGTCGTGCGAGCAGAACGCGCCAATGTCGATGAAGTTGTCGATGCCTGCGACTTCACAGCCGAGGTGATCGATAACGTAGGCCTCAATGTCGACCTGACCAGGCTGCTCGGATTCAAATCCGATGCGGCTGACGCAGTCGAAGTCGTGGACGAAGACGTTGGCTTCATCAACGCTGATGAGGTTGAGAATGAGGTCGGGCAGAGCACCGATATTATGGAAATCGGAGATCTGGAGGAAGTTACCAGGACCGCCGCCCTTGAGGTACTTCACGACGAAGAACTCGGGTGAAAGACCGCCGTTGAACGGGCAGAGAGCTTCGCCGAAGGGCAGCTGGAACGAGTCGGCCTCGAGAATGCCCTGGGGAACGCTGTCGGCGGGGATACGCCAGTCTTTTTCAACGATGATGCGCTGGCCGGCCCAGGCGAGCATCACTTTCTTGGCCGCGATCTCAGGCGGAAGCCAGTTGACGCGGTAGGTCTCAACCGCCGGTGCAGGCTGCACCGAGCCGATGAGGGCCGGGTAGGTGGTTGAGATGCTGACACCGGTCCACGAATCGCGGCCGAAGCAGCCATCCGTGTCGATGGTGAAGGGGATGCCGACACCGATCGAGTAGACGACAACGTCGTTGTTGGGGAGAACGCTGATGCCGTCACCGAAGTTACCCTTCGGGTCGAGCACGAGCGGGCCAGTGCCTTCGTTGTCGGCAGGCGGAACGTTCGGATAGGTGGTCGTGCCCGCGGGGTCAACGACGACCACGCCGCAGGTGCCGGTGGCCGTGAAGGTCACGCGAGCGCCGACGACGATCGGGTTCACCGCGCCGCCCTGGGCGGTGTGGCTGCCCCAGACGTTCTCAACGAGGTTGACCTGGCCGAAGTACTCGTAGGTCGAGGTGGCCGGGTTGAAGACCGTCGGGCGCGAGGTCACGCCGTTGGTGACGTCCACACCACCGAGGGTGATGGTCGTCTTGTCGAGGACGTTCCATTCCTTGACGAGCGCGTTGACGTTGGCCGTCAGCGGCAGGACGCAGGTGTCATCGTCGTTATCGGTGCAGACGTCTACACCGTTGACTGTGCCATCGGCCCAGTCAGCGGCGAGCTGGCCGGACTGGTCGACGACGGTGACGTTCTGCTCACCGGCGCCCGTCGAGGTCCAGGTGAGGCAGGGGAGGGCGTCCGAACCCGGAGTGAGGGGGTAGAGGACGCTGAAATCGAGGGTGACCTTGGCAGCGTTGGTGACGTTCGGCGCGCCGAAGATGCCATCAATGCGCCAGTTGTAGTCGCCATCATCGCCGACGATGGGGATGATCCCGCCGTCGCCGCCGACCGCGAGGTCATTGGCCATCTCGGCGTTGTTGGTGAGATCGGGGACGAGGCAGACGGTGTGCTGCCAGCCGATCAGGTTTCGTTCCTCATCGCGGATGGTGAGGAGGGCCTCGCCGTTGGGCGAAACGTGATACAGGCCGGGGGCGAGCTCTGGAAGCTGCGGGAGCGGATCCCCGATCGTGGTGTCTGCCTGCGGCAGGAAGCCAGCGCCGGTGGAAGCGGCATCGGCCGACTTCACACTGAGCTGCGCGCCTGCGAGCAGGGCAAAGACGGCCACGAGTGCGAGAAGCCACGCGAAGCGCTTGCCGCTAGCCGGTTGAGCAATTGCCTTACTCAAATGTTCTTACCTCTCCAGTCTTGATTCGACTGTTCCTGTCCGATTGGGGACAGAGGGTTGGTTGTTCGTTATCCGGACTCGCCCGGACTGCGGGCTTTTCCAGACCCGGTGGGTTTGGCACAGGGTGTGGTTCCGTCTGTGGGAGGATGCCCGCTCGTCGTTACCGCCGCGGCCTGGCGCAGGCTGTGGGGCGGGTCCGGGCCTTCCCTCGTGGTCGAATATGCGGTCTTTGGTTCCGTGCTTGCCTGTCCCCCTCCTCGCCAGGTGCGAGGGCGCCGGGGCTTCAGCAAACTTCCCTCAGCCCTCCTTTCACAGGACTAAAGTGGTAAGCCCGCTCACGGAAATGGCGGGTTCCCTCCCCCGAAGGGCGGGAACCCGAGTGAGCAGACGCTTTCGAGAACCAGTCTTCGCGGACGGGAGACTGGAGAAAGCTCATTCGAAGGAGTCCTTCTGCGCCGAGACGGGCACGTACCGGTGGCCGAAGAGGCCATCGGTAAAGTCTCGCGAAAGGTATCGGCGCACCTGACAAGGGTCAACACCTCCGGGCCCACCTGGTGGCGGGCAAGGCTGTCCTTACAGGGGAAACAACGTGGAAAGGACAGGGGGGTTAACAGGATGTGGGAAGAAAGTTTGCAGGGGGTCGGGGGCTGGCTGATGGTGTTGGCCTGGCACCCCTCACCCTGCCCTCTCCCCCTGGCGGGGGCGAGGGTTCCTGGGATGGTGGGGAGCCCTATCCGGAGGTCCGCGGCCAGGGGCGGACGCGACTACGCGGGAGGGGTTGGAACTCGGCGCCCCTCACCCTGCCCTCTCCCCCCTGGCGGGGGCGAGGGTTCTTGGATGGCGGGGAGATTTGTTCCCCTGGCGGAATCGAAGGCCCGCGGCCAGGGGCGGCCGCGACTACGCGGGGCGGAAGGGTTGAGGATGATGGCTTTAGAAGATTGGGTTGACGATGATGGCCTGTTCGCGTTCGGGGCCGACGGAGATGAGGTCGACGGGGCAGCCGAGAAGGGTTTCGACGCGACGGATGAACGCTTGCGCCTGCACGGGGAGGTCGTCGAAGTTGCGGACGTCGGTGGTGGGCGACTGCCAGCCGGGAAGTTCCTCGTAGATCGGTGTGATCCTGTTGAGGACGGATTCGCGAGATGGAAGGGTTTCGATGATCTGTCCGTCGAGTTCGTAGGCGGTGCAGATCTTGATGCTGGGGAGGTTGTCGAGGACGTCGAGGCGGGTAAGGGCGAGGGCCGAGAGTCCGTTCATGCGGACGCTGTACTTGGCAGCGACTGCATCGAGCCAGCCGATGCGGCGGGGGCGGCCAGTGGTGGTGCCGTATTCGCCGCGGCCATTTTCCTTACCGTGGTCACGGATGGCGTCGGCCGTCTCGTCGTGCAGTTCGGTAGGGAAGGGGCCGTTGCCGACGCGGGTGCTGTAGCTCTTGAAGACACCGACGACGCGCTGGATATCGGTAGGCCCGATGCCAACACCGAGAGCAGCGCCGCTACTGGAGCTACTGGGCACGCTGGAGGTGACGTAGGGGTAGGTGCCGTGGTCCAGATCGAGCAAGGAGCCCTGCGCGCCTTCGAGGAGGACGTATTCACCGCGGCGATGGGCATCGAGGACGACGGCCTGGACGTCGCCGACGTGGGAGCGAAGGCGGATGCCATAATTCCGGTAGACGTCGAAGCATTCTTCGAAGGTGATGGGCGCGCCGCCATAGACACCGGTGATGACGCGATTGTGATAGGCGAGGGTGGTAGTGATGCAGCCGGTGAGGTCGTCGGCCTGAAGGAGGTCACCGACGCGAATGCCGCGGCGCGCAACTTTATCGATGAAGCAGGGGCCGACACCTTTGCCGGTGGTCCCGATGGCGGCATCGCCACGCATTTCTTCATCAAGCTGATCGAGGCGTTTGTGCCAGGGCATGATGACCTGGGCACGATCACTGAGGATGAGGCGGCTGGTATCGATGCCGCGACTTTCGAGGGCATCTATCTCGCCGAGGAGGACTTCGGGGTCGACGGCAACACCGTTGCCGATGACGCAGGTCTTTTCGGGGTAGAAGATACCGGCAGGTACGAGGTGGAGTTTGAACTCCCCACGCTCGTTGACGATGGTGTGGCCGGCGTTGTTTCCCGCTGAGTAACGGGCGACGACACGCGCTTTCCGGGCAAGCAGGTCCACGATGCGGCCTTTGCCCTCATCGCCCCACTGCCCCCCGACGACGACGACGATGGGCATTTGCGTAGCTCGCTTTCGGTCCTGTCCGATCTAACGCGGACACAATGACGGGCCCCCAATCGGGAGGCCCGTTGGCCGAGGATACAGGAATGATGCGCTGATGGCGATACGTCAGACGGCGCGACCACGTAGCTCGTCATCTTTTCCGGGCTGGGCGGCGGCGAACGCAACGATCTGCGGCCAGAAGCGGGTTATGGCGAACTGTCCGGCAATGGCGGCGACGGTTGCGGAGATGACGATGACCCAACCGACTGCATCGACGGCCTGGAAATCGAAGAAATTGCGGAGCCAGTCCACATAGATGGTCCCGGCCATTGCGAAGATAAGGATGCCGGTAAGGACGGTAGTCATGACGGGCCGGGTGAGGGACCGCCAGGAGGCCCCTTCGAAGCCGAGGACTTCGAGCATATAGATGAGGCCGACGAAGCCGAGCGTGAGGGAGACGAGAGTGCGGGCTTCGCTGGTGCTGCGTCCGATGACACCTTCGACAAGCAGGTGGACGATGATCCCGGCAGCGGCAGCCGCGGCGGCGGCGGGAAGGGCGAATCGGAGGACGTTACGCGTGAAATCACGGCCGGATTCGGGTGGCGGGATAGAGATGGATATAAAGACCGCAGGGATGCCAAGGGTCAGCAGGGCGGTGAGGGACCCTTGCTTGGGGAGAAATGGGAAATCGAGCCGGAGCATGTTGGTGGAGAAGATCAGGATGTATGCGTAGATGCTCTTGGCGATAAAGAGTTTGCTAAGGCGGGCCGTGTTGCCAAGGACGGCCGTCGCCTCTTTGGTGCCGCGAATAAGGGCGGAGAACGAATCGTCGAGGAGGACGATACCTGCGACGGCGCGCGCGGTTGATGTCCCGGACGCCATTGCGACGGCGACATCGGCGGCACGCAGGGCCTGCACATCGTTGGCGCCGTCGCCGACCATGGCAACGAAGTGCTTTTGACCGCGGAGCGAGGCCACGATCTGGGCCTTCTGTGCGGGAGCGATGCGGCCGAAAACGGTGTTGTAGTCGACGGCGACGGCAAAGGCGGTCTCGTCGAGACCTTCGAGCTCGGCGCCGGAAATGACGCCACCCTTGATCGGGATGCCGAGTTGGCGGAGGAGCGCGGCGACGGTATCGGGGTTATCGCCTGAGATGATCTTGGGCTCGATACCAAGGTTCTCCATCATCGCGAAAGCCTGGCGCACTTCCGGGCGGAGTTCGTCGCCGATTGTGACGAGAGCGATGGCACGGAGACCGGATGCGGGAGCCGGTGGTTCGGGGAGCACGGGCGCTTCGGCGAAGACGACGCCGCGCAGGCCTTCGTGGCTGGCGGCGGCGTAGCGAGTGCGAAAGTCACCGACGCTGTCCTCGTCACAGAGGGGAAGGACGGTTTCGGGGGCGCCGAGGACGAAGTGTCGCTGCTCGCCCCGCAGTTCGAGAGTGAGGGCACTCCAGCGTCGTTCTGAGTTAAAGGGAACGGAGGCGACTGGCCGGGCACCGTTCGAGAGCATGGCGACTGCATCGGCGATCGCTCCGGCGGTGCGGCTGTCGTTGCGGGTAGCGGCCGCAAAGGCGCCGAGCCAGGGCTGTTCGAGGATGGACCCGGGGGCCCAGGCGGTTTCGCGATGCTTCAGGCTGTTGGCAGTGAGGGTGCCGGTCTTGTCAAGGCAGATCACGTCGACATAGTTAAGGGCTTCGACGGCGTTGATGTCCTGAACGATCGCGCCGGACCGTGAGACACGGACGGCGCCGACGGCAAAGGTGACGGTCATGCCGAGGAGAAGACCAGCGGGGACGATAGTGGTGACGGTGGCGGTGGTGGCGCGGATCGATTCCGCAAAGCCCAGGTGTCCGTTGCCACTCACGTTGTAGGAGATCATCAGCAGGGCGGCGAGGAAGGCGGTGGCATAGAGCAGGATGCGGAGGATGCGGCCGAAGCGGAGCTGAAGCGGAGTAGAGCGTTTCACGAGTTCACGGGCCTCGGCGGTGAGACGCATTGCGTACGACTCGCGGCCGACTCGCTCGGCGACGTAGTAGGCATCGCCGGCCATGCAGAAGCTGCCGGAGCGGAGATCGTCGCCCGCACGCTTGGCGACGGAGTCGGACTCGCCGGTCAGCAGAGATTCATCGACCTCGCAGTTGCGATCGAGGACGCGGCCGTCGGCGACTACCTGGTCGCCTGGTTTGAGGTGGAGGAGGTCTCCCTGGACGACGCCCTGGGCGAGGATCTCGGACTCTTCGCCATCGCGGACGACGGTAGCGCGCGGGGCCGTGATGGCGACAAGCTCGCGCAGGGTGCGGACGGCGCGGAGCTCCTGGAACGTGGAAACGGCGACGTTTGCGACGACGACGATGCCGACGAAGAGGCCATCTTTGAAGTCACCGATCGCAAAGAGCGAGATGATCAGCGTGGCGAGCACCACATTGAAGAAGGTGAGCGTGTTAGCCCGGATAACGTCGGCATCGGTGCGCTGGCGAGAGCCATCGACGTTGGCGAGGCCGCGATCAGCGCGCGCCTGCGCTTCCGACGAGGAGAGCCCCTGCAATGGCAAGGGGGGCGGGGGCTGTAGTGCAGCTTGCCGGGACACACAGCCACCTCGAAATCTGGTTGCAGCGCGGCGTTCACACGCCGTTCACGGCAGACGAATACGTTGCAGTTCCCGGTTCAACCGCCACCGAAGCGTACCGGTCCACCAGACGGAGGCCCGCATTCCCCTCCGGCCGTCCCTCGCCGCATCCGGGGGGATCAGCGGCAAGCCCATGCTAACCGGGAGGTAACGGAGTCGCACAATCCTGCCTGCGGAGGTGCGCTATATATTGGTAGCGATGGAACAACGTGATCCGGGTGCTATCGCGCCCCGGGCTGTGATTCTCGCAGCAGGGCGCGGGTCGAGGCTCGGTGACCGGACGAACGGCACACCAAAGCCGTTGGTGCAGCTCAATGGCCGGCCCATTGTGAGCTACACGCTGGAAGCGCTGGCGTCGGCTGGCGTCGGCGATGTTGTCGTGGTGACCGGCTACGAGGAAGCCGCGGTGCGGTCCGCACTCCTCGCCAGCAGACCGGACGGCATGCAGATGTCCTTTGTCCACAATGCGCGGTACCGGGAAGGCGCGTCGCTTTCCCTGCGAGCGGCACGACGGGCTACCGCCGGCGAGCCGTTCCTGCTCCTGATGTGCGACCACGTGGTCTCCGCAGCATTCCTTGCACAGTTCCTGTTGGGATGTCCTGAGGACGTGTCTGCGGTCGCGGCGGATTTCGAGCGACGGGACCCCGCCTACGTCGCTGAGGCGACGCACCTGGCACTGGACGGACGGGGGCGGGTGACGGCAATCGGAAAAGGTATCGAACCGTTTGCGGCCCTGGATGCCGGCGTGTTCCTGCTGCGGGAATCAGCCTGGGGTGCAGTGGAAGCAGCGTCGGAAAACACGGACCTGAGCACGATCTTCACGCTGTTGGCGAAGGGCGAAGGCCTGCACCCCGTCGATATCTCAGGACAGTTCTGGTACGACGTGGACACGGAAGATGACCTGGTAGCGGCAGAACTGCTTCTCAACGGATAGCCTTCCCGATCGTCATAGGGCCTCGAAGACCGCCAGAGCAGGGGACGGAGGAGGCGGTCGCACTTTCCGGTTGGACGGAAGCAGAGGATGCTCCGTCGGTGGCATATGACGGCATCGTCAGCAGATACCTGAACCGGCCGATCAGCCGGCCGATCGCGCGAGCGCTTACGCCGCTCCCGGTCACGCCCAACATGGTGACGGTATTCACGCTCGTGCTGGCTGCGGTGACGGGTGCGATGGCGGCAGCGGGCTGGAACATCGTCGCGGGCATCCTCATCCAGGGTGTCTCGGTCGTTGACGGGGTAGACGGGGACCTGGCCCGCCGCAAGGGACTGGCAACGCGATTCGGCGAGGTGCTGGACGCGATTTCAGATCGCTACGCGGATGCATTTATCATCGGCGGGATGACCGTCTACGCGGTGCGGTTCGAGACGTGGCAACATGCCGAGTTCGTGGGGGCGCTGGCGTTGGCCACGGCGCTGACGGTGAGCTACAGCCGGGCACGGATCGAAGCATCGCTGACGCTTGAGCCGAGCGACGGGCTTTTCGGGATCGCGAGCCGGGACGTGCGTTCGCTTATTGCGGCGATCGGCCTGATATCGGGGCAGGCGTATTGGACGCTGGTGGTGCTCGCGGTGCTCTCCGGGGGGACGATCGGCTGGCGGCTTCTTTACCTGCGCGTGTCCAGCGGACAGGGTTCCTTTCCATCGCAACGCTGAAAACTGATCTACACTGACTGGCGTATGCCCAAGCTCGGATTTATCAATCGCATCCTCGGCGATTCGAACGAAAAAGAACTCAAGCGCCTCCAGAAGATCGTGGATCGCGTCAATGCCCTCGGCCCTGCGATGGAAGCGCTCCCAGACGAGGCCCTCACTGCAAAGACCGGCGAGTTGAAGCAGCGGTACGCGGCCGGCGAGGGCCTGGACGACCTGCTCCCAGAGGCGTTCGCGGTGGTCCGGGAGGCGGCAGCGCGAAAAGTCGGCGAGCGGCCGTACGACGTCCAGTTGATGGGCGGGATCGTGTTGCACGAGGGGCGCATCGCCGAAATGAAGACCGGCGAAGGAAAGACGCTGACGGCCATTGCGCCGATCTACCTGAATGCGCTCACGGGCCGGGGCGTGCACGTCGTCACGGTGAACGACTACCTCGCTCGCCGCGACGCTGCCTGGTACGGGCCGGTATTCCAGATGCTGGGGATGAGCATCGGCGTGGTCCAGAACCAGTTCATTACGTACGTGTACGAGCCAGGCTACGAACCCGACGAGGAGGCTGGCAAGGGCGGCCTGGAAGACCTGCGGCTAACGGCCCGCCCGGAAGCCTACCGCTGTGACATCACGTACGGGACGAACAATGAGTTCGGGTTCGACTACCTGCGTGACAACATGGTCCGAGACAAGGTCGAGAAGTCACAACGCGACCTGTACTTCGCGATCGTCGACGAAGTGGACAACATCCTAATCGATGAGGCGCGGACGCCGCTGATCATCAGCGGGCAGGCGGAGGAAGCGAGCCAGACCTACATGAATTTCGCGCGGGCGGCGCGAATACTGCGGGAAGAAGAAGACTACATCGTCGACCACAAGGCGAAGCACGTCGCGCTTACCGAAGATGGCATCGGGCGGCTGGAGAAGGCACTCGGAGTGCCGGACCTGTTCCACGGCGACGTGCGCCTGGCACGCCACCTGGAGGCGGCGCTCGACGCGGAAGTGCTCAAGAAGATCGACCGCGACTACGTGGTGAAGGACGGCGAGATCATCATCGTCGACGAGTTCACGGGGCGGTTGATGCCTGGCCGGCGCTGGAGCCACGGCATCCACCAGGCTGTGGAAGCGAAGGAAGGGCTGAAGGTCCAGCGGGAGTCCGTCACGCACGCGACGATCACGTTCCAGAACCTGTTCCGTCTGTACGAAAAACTGGCAGGCATGACGGGCACGGCGGAGACGGAAGCGGAAGAGTTTGCGGAGATCTACGACCTGGAAGTGGTCGTGATCCCGACGAACCGGCCGATGATCCGCGCGGACCACCAGGACGTCATCTATATCAACGAACGAGCGAAGTTCAACGCGGTGGTCGGCGAGATCGAGGAGATGCACACGCTTGGGCGGCCAGTGCTGGTAGGCACAACCTCGATCGAGAAGTCGGAGTACCTGGCTGAGCTGCTAACACGGCGGGGCATCCGGCACGAGGTATTGAACGCGAAGCAGCACGAGCGGGAAGCGAACATCGTGCAGGACGCCGGCCGGAAGGGTTCAGTGGTGATCGCCACGAACATGGCCGGGCGCGGTACGGACATCAAGCTTGACCCGGACGTGCGGGAGCTGGGCGGGCTGCACGTGATCGGTACGGAGCGGCACGAGTCCCGGCGAATCGACAACCAGCTCCGCGGGCGTGCCGGACGGCAGGGGGACCCGGGATCAAGCCGGTTCTACGTCTCGTTTGGCGACGACATCATGAAACGGTTCGCACCGGAGTGGGTGCCGGGGATGATGCAGAAGCTCGGGATGACCGAGGAGCTGCCGCTCGAATCACGGATGGTGCAGCGGGCGATGGAGCAGGCGCAGCAGAAGGTCGAAGGCCACAACTTCGACATCCGCAAGCGGCTTGTCGAATTCGACGACGTCATCAACGAGCACAGGAAGGTTATTTACGAGCAGCGGAACCGGATCCTGCAGGGTGTCGATACGCGAGAAAACGTGCTCAGCATGGTGTTGGACGAGATCGACGAGATCTGCGAACGCGTCGGCAACAACCCGGACCTGGAACTGACGGAACTGCGGGAGATCCTGCCGGCGGAAGACATTCCGACCGAGGATGAAATCGAAGACCTGGGCGATGAGTTCGGTGACGAGATGCTCGCCGTGGCTGAGGAGCGTTACGAGACGCTGGAAGGGCTGATCGGCGAAGAGAACATGCGGAAGGTGGAGCACTGGCTGCTGTTGGAGTCGATCGACTTCCACTGGCGGGAGCACCTGACCGCGATCGACGATCTCCGGCAGAGCATCGGGCTGCAGGCATACGCGCAGGTTGACCCGCTGGTCGCCTTCAAGCGCGAAGGCTACGACATGTACCAGCAGCTACAGGGGAACATTCGACGGCAAGTGGCACGGACGGTGTTCAAAGTGCGCGTGGAACAACGCCCGGCACCCGGCGCCACGCCAGCGGCCACGGCTCCAGCCCAGGTGGCTACGGCCCCCGCGGCCAACGGCACGGGCGACACGGCACCGGTTGCCGAACCCGTGCTGATGCGGTCCAGCGCACCATCGGCGACGGCGCTGCGGACGAACATGGACGAAGCACCGGCCGGGGCGGCGAAGCGCGGGGTCTCCACGGGAGCAGCAACGGCACCGGCGGCAAAACTCGGCCGGAACGATCCATGTCATTGCGGTAGCGGCAAGAAGTACAAGCGCTGCCACGGGGCACTGCAGTAGGGGACGATCTGGCGGGGTACCATGAGCGACCCTCACGGTTAGCCGGTCGGCCGGATGTCCGGGCAGCTGTTCAACGAGTTTGCGAATTCTCGGGCTGGGCATTCGACGGGCTGGATGCGCGGGCGATTGGCGATGGGCTTCCGTGGGACTACGAGGAGCGCGCACGCGGCCCGGTCGTGGGCAAGAAACGCGTGGTGGACCTCGGGACGGGTAGCGGCGAGGTATTTTCACGGATCATCGCGGGATCGACGGGTCGCGCGGTGGCGACCGAGCAATGGGAGCCGAACAGCAGGGTGGCGGCGAAGCGGTTAGCCGCGTTTACAGTCCCGGTCGTGTACGCCTCAGGACGGGTACTGCCGTTTGGCGACGCCGTCTTCGACGTGGTGCTTTCGCGGCATGAAGCGGTGGAGCCAGCCGAGATCGACCGTGTTCTGCAACCGGGCGGCGGGTTTCTGACGCAGCAGGTGTGCCCGGAACACTGGCCCGAGCTGAAACAGTTCTTCCCGCGGGCGACAGTGTTCGCTGACCACTGGCGCGGGTACCAGGAGTGGTTCCGGGGACGTGGGTACGAGGTGGAAGCCCGGCGCGCGGACTACCAGGTGGTTTTCGGCGGGCTGGCGGACCTCGTGTTCATGCTGATGGTCGCTCCGTGGGAGATCCCCGGGTTCGACGTGGACGCAGACGAAACGGCATTGCTGGCGCTCGAAAACGCATACGCCGGTGAAGAGGGCATCAAACTGAGCGAGGGCCGATACTTGCTCGCGGCAATCAAGCCAGGATGAGGAGCACCATGAACCGGATCGAAATCGAGACGAAATTGAACCGCGACCGGGCATGGCTGCTCGAAGCCTTCTCGAACATGTCCGAGGAGGACCTCTGGCGGGGCGTGACCGCGAGCGAGCACGACCCGAACAAGACTTGGACGCCGAAGGACCACCTCGTGCATCTCTCGAGGATCGAATTTAACTTCGCGGCGATGATCCGGAAGCACTTCGAGGGCCACGCGAACCCGGTGGGTTTGCGCCAGGATGACAGCGGCCGTGAACGCAGCCGTGAGGAGATCATGGCCAGTGTCCACGCGATGACGGAGGCGTGGGCGGAGCGGCATCGGCAGAAGTCACTTTCGGAAGTGGTGGCCGTGGGCCAGGCGGCGCGTGCAGAGACGTTCAAGCTGCTCGGCGAACTGAGCGATGCACAGCTCGCAGAAACCCTGCCGGGCGCTCCGTGGGCCGACGGTACCGTCGGAGGCGTACTGGCGGCGAATGCCGACCACGGGCGGACTCACTGGAGCTGGATGAAGGAGGGGTTCGAAAGTAACGGCCTGCCGGCCCCCGCCGGGGCGGCGGGGTAGACGCACCCGGCCCGGCGGGGGCCGGTATACTCGCAAGATGACTGGAACGGCACCCGCTTTCACCCTCTCCGACGTTTTCGGCATCGAGCACCACTTTCCGACCGGGCGTCCGGCGTTGCTGTTCTTTGTCAAAGACGACTGCCCGACGTGCGTGCTTTCTGCCCCACTGATTGACGCGGCGCGCCAGGCATTCGGCGAACACATCGACATGCTGGTGGTGACGCAGGACGAAGAAGGGACGAGCCCGTACGCCAACCGGATGCTTTCGGGCATGCCGGTGGTCGACGATTCGGCGCTGAAGGTGTCGTACGACTACGACCTGGACACGGTGCCGGCAGTGTTCTTCGTGGGGCCTGGTGGCGAGAAGCGCCGGGAGTTCATCGGATTCAGCCGTGAGGACTGGCAGAGCCTGTTCGGGGAGCTGGTCGAGACGACCGGGGCGCCGAGGCCGATCATCAACTGGGACGCGTACCCGGAGATGCGGCCGGGATGTGGTTCGCGCTCGGTGGAGCCGGGGATCGCGGAGCGGCTGGCAGCCGAGGCAGCGGATAGCCCGTTGCGGGCGCGACGGATCGAGGTTGGGGATTCGGACGACCCGTTCGAGTTTCTCTTCGACCAGGGACTAACGGACGGGCTGCCGGTCGTGCCACCAACGCCGGAGCGCGTGATGCGGATGCTCTTGGGGACGAAGCGGCCCGCGCAATCGGTAGTCGGTGTGTGCGCGCCGAACTACGCGCCGGTGACGGTGGAGAAGGCAGCGATCAACGCGGTAATGGCCGGCTGCAAGCCGGAGTACCTGCCGGTGGTGATCGCAGCGGTCGAGGCGATTACGACAGAGCAGTTCAACATCCACGGCGTGCTGGCGACGACCCACTTTCCGACGCCTGTGATCATGGTGAACGGGCCGATCCGCGAACGCATCGGCATGAACATGAAGATGAACGTGTTCGGGCAGGGCAACCGCGCCAACGCGACGATCGGCCGCGCCGTGCAGCTGATCGTGCGGAATGTGGGCGGTGGAAGGCCGGGCGAGGTGGACCGGTGTGCGATGGGCCACCCGGGCAAGTACACGTTCTGTTTCCCGGAGTGGGAGGAGCGGAGCAACTGGGAGCCGCTGCACGTGGAGCGCGGCTTTCAGCAGGAAGAGAGCACGGTGACGGTGTACGCGGGCGGCGCACCGACGCCAATCATCGACCAGCTTTCACGCGATGCCCGGTCGCTGGCGACGAGCTATGGGATGGCACTGGTCGCGGCGAGCCACCCGAAGCACTACAACTACGGCGAGATCGTGGTCGCAGTTTCGCCGGAGCACGTGGACACCTTCGCCAAGGACGGATGGACGAAGGACCAGGTGCGGGCACGCATCCAGGAAGTGACGGCGACACCGGCAAAGCGGCTCGAACGGGACGAGTTTTGTGCAGAAGGGTTGACGCCGGAAGCGGTAGCGAAGCTCGGAGCAGACACGCTAGTTTCGAAGTTCCGGAACCCCAAGGACATCGCGCTCGTAGTCGCTGGTGGCGAGGCAGGGAAGTGGGGCGCTTACCTGTGCGGATGGGTGAGCGGCCCGATGGGGAGCAGCATGACGACGGTGAAGATCGAAGACTGAGGCTGCTGTTCAGGGTTTCTGGATGATGTAGAGCATGTTGCCGTCGGGGTCGTGGAAGCCCCGGAAGCGGAATTCGCCCGGCGCGCCGACGGCGGGGCCGAGGAACGCGATGCCACGCGTTTCGAGTTCAGCGGCAGCAG
>JAGQHB010000024.1 GCA_020432045.1 Dehalococcoidia bacterium
CGTGCTATCGTGGGCGTCCGGCTGAACAGGAGGTACTGTCGGCGGGGTGGCCGCTCTCGCAGACAAGAAGTAGGGCCTGGTGGTATCTCCCAAACCCCCAGGCCCCTGTCCCGCAAGGGACTGTCCTTTCGGACATGCGCGTTCGGCTAGATAGCTACCTCCTTTCAGCCAGCCTTGCTCCAATACCCGCCCCCTCTTGTCCCACCACGTTCAATGACCTGATGTTCCGTCGGAGGAATGCGGGCAGTTCGGCGTCTTCTGCGGATTGCACGCCCTGCAGCCCGATTTCGGTGATCCGCCGCACATTGCGAGGATCTTCCAGTTGCTGAGCACGCGGCGGGAATCCCGTTGCAATCACTGTCAACACCACCTCGTCGCCCAGTTCCGGGTCCACCACGTAGCCCCAGATTGTTTTCACGCTCGGGTCGGCCATCTCCTGGATGACGTTCGCCGCGCTGTTCAGTTCGCGCATCCCGAGGTCGCCGTTGTGCGCGATGCACCAGAGCACGTTGCGCGCCCCTTCGATGGACTGGTCAAGCAGCGGGCTCGAAGTCGCCGCATGTGCTGCCGCTTCCGCACGGTTCTCGCCCGATGCCCGGCCCACGGCCAGCAGTGCCGGACCGGCTTCGCTCATCGTCGTACGGACGTCGTTGAAGTCCAGGTTCACCTGGCCCGCCTGGCTGATGATCGTCGAAATCGCCTGTGTCGCCTGGCGGAGTACGTCGTCCGCCATTGCGAACGCCTCGCTCATCTTCATGTCCGGGTACACGTCCAGCAGCCGCTGGTTCGGGATCACGATCAGCGTGTCAACCTGTTCCCGCAGCCGGTTGATCCCTTCTTCGGCCAGCCGCAGCTTCGCCGCGCCTTCCCAGGTGAAGGGCTTGGTCACGACCCCCACCGTCAGTGCGCCGCACTCTTTCGCTATCTCGGCCACGACGGGTGCCGCGCCCGTCCCCGTGCCGCCACCCATGCCCGCCGTTACGAACACCATGTCCGTGCCGCGCAGCGTGTCGTACAGGTCGTCGCGGCTCTCCTCGGCCGCCCGTTCGCCCTTGGACGGGTCTGCGCCCGCTCCCAGGCCGCGCGTCACCTTCTCGCCGATACGCACTCGCGTTTCGGCTTCTGAGTGCATCAGCGCCTGGGCGTCCGTGTTCACTGCCATGAAGGTCACGCCCGGAATGCGGGCCTCGATCATGCGGTTGACGGCGTTGCAGCCGCCCCCTCCAACGCCCACTACCTTGATGTCCGGGAGCATTTCCGAGTCGTAGCGGATGCTCATTGCGTGGTCCCTCCTTGCGGGTGTGAATCGATCGCTTCGTGAAAACTCGTTCAGCGTCATGCCTGGCGTCCTTCCCTCTCCCCTGTTGAAGTGCTGGATTGCCCTACTGCGGCATCAATGCCCGGCCAATGGCAAGAATGCGCCGCAGCACCCCGCCAGCGGGCATCTCCATGCCCGCATG
Source organism: Dehalococcoidia bacterium (assembly GCA_020432045.1). Lineage (GTDB taxonomy): Bacteria > Chloroflexota > Dehalococcoidia > Tepidiformales > Tepidiformaceae > JAGQHB01. The sequence continues at coordinate 1,461 of JAGQHB010000024.1, forward strand.
GGTGAGTTCCACGGGGCGTTCGCTGCCGCGGAGCGCGTGCTCCGCTAGCCCGATCGACGTCGCATACGCGGGCGTCCCGATCAGGTCGGAAAGCCCGAGATAGCCACTCGGATTGCCGATGCGCGCCGGGATCCCCAGCCGCACCTCCGCGAACTGGGCAAGGCCCGGCAGCAATGCCGTCCCGCCCGTCAAGACAACGCCCGCCGCCAGCCGGTCGAGGTAACCGGCGCGCTTCAGCTCGATCTCCACTGTCTCGAGGATCTCGTCCACACGCGCCTGCAAGATCTCCCGCAGGTATCGCAGCGGAACCGCCCGCCTGCCGCTCGCCCCGAACGTCGGCACCTGAACGTCGTGGCCGTCGTCTTCGGGGAGGGCGAATGCCGCCCCGTGGCGAATCTTTGCCTCCTCAGCCGCTTCCCACGGGCAACGCAGCACATGCGTCAGGTCCTGCGTCAGGTGGTACCCACCGAGTGGCAGGCAGGCGACATGCGTGATCGTCCCTTCGTCGAACACCGCGATCGACGTCGTTGCATCGCCGATGTCGATCACTGCGACGCCTTGGTGTCGTTCCTCGTCCGTTAGCACGCACTCGGCTGCCGCTACCGGCTCGACCACGATGTCCTCGACGTGTACCCCGGCCCCCTCAACAACCTTCACCAGGTTCTGGATGGCGGAAACCGCCCCCGTGATGATGTGCGTCTCTGCATCGAGCCTTGCTCCATGCATCCCAACCGGGTCCGACACTGGGTCGCTTCCGTCGATCCAGTAGCCGCGCGGCAACACATGCAAGACCTGCCGGCTGCTTGGCACCGCAATGTTCCCCGCAGCCTCCAGCACGCGTGCCCGGTCATCACCGGACACGATCCGCTTTGGGTTGGCCACGGCAACGATCCCACGATTGTTCTGGCAGGCGATGTGTGTCCCGGCAATCCCGATGGTCGCGCTCAGCACACGCATCCCGCATGCCTGTTCAGCCTTCTCGACCGCTGTCGCGACGGACTCCCTCGCCTGCTCAATGTGATCGACCACACCGCGCGCCAGCCCCTGGGCCGGCGCCACGCCCGTCCCGATGATCTGGACATCGCCCCGAGGGCCTACCTCGGCGACGATCACCGTCACCTTGCTGGAGCCGATGTCGATCGCTGCGACTGTTCCACGTCGTTTCATTTCTGGCTCCTCACTGGACCAGCACCGGCCGGTCGCCGAATCGAAGGTCGACTGCCCGATAGTTGATGCCCTGGCGGTCTGCTTCCTTTGCCATCGCCGCCCACGCCGAGAGCTTGTATTCCATGTCCGCCCCGTCGCCGAGAAGCGCGACCTCGCCGTCAGCCGTCTGCACCTGCACGCCAAGGCCGGCGAGGAATGCCACTTCAACCACCCTCACACCCATCCGTGCCGGCAGGTCGGAGTAGATCTGCGCCGCCGCCTCGACGGCTCCAGCGTCCACACGGTCGCCCGGGATCCGTGAGCCCGCTTCCGAACTCCGGATGACAGGTCCATCCGCCGGCGCCGGGATCGTCACGCCCATGACAACTCCCGTGCGGTCGATGGTGTAGCCGACGCCCCCCTGCTGCCATGTGCCCCAGGCTTCGCGTTCGTACACCGTGATCCGTACCCCGTGAGGCCAGGCCCGTTCGATCTCCGCGCCCTGCACCAGCGGCAGCGCCAGTACGCGCCCGAGCGCCTCGTTTAAGTCTGTGGTGATCAGGTTCTCGCCACCCAGCGCAGCTGCGGCAGCAATGTCCGCTGGGCTCGCATAGGCAGTCCCGGCCACCTCGATCGTGTTTACCTCGAACAAGCCCGAATTCAGCACCCAGTACAGGCCGCCGCCTGCCAGTGCCATCACCGTCAGGGCGATGGCGCCCAGCGTCGCCCACGGCATTAGTGCACGTCGCTTTCGCCGCGGCGTCGCCGGCAAACGGTGCACACCGCGCGGTGCTTCCACTGGTGGCGGTGCTGCGGCTCCGATTACGGCTTCGCGTCGGCGGATAATGCGGTGTTGACCCGGGCGGGGACCGGGGTCGCTCATCGGCGGGCCCTCCTCTCGTGACGTGCTAGCGCCAGCTCCAAGATCCGCGTAAGCAACTCGGCATAAGGCAAACCCGACGCCTCCCAGAGCTTCGGATACATGCTGATGCTCGTGAATCCCGGGATCGTGTTGATCTCGTTCGCCAGAACGTTCCTTTCGCCGGTCACAAAGAAGTCGACCCGCGCATACCCTTCACAGCCCATCACGCGGTACATCCGCAGTGCCATTTCCCGCACTTCGTCTGCTACGTTGTCGGAGACGCTGGCCGGGATATGCAGCGCGGTCGTCGAAGCGGCGCTGTACTTGCTGTCGTAGTCGTAAAACTCCCGGTCCGGCACGATTTCGCCGACCACGCTGGCCTCGGGCGCTTCGTTACCGAGCACCGAGCACTCCACCTCACGGCCGGTAATCGCTTCTTCCACCACGGCCTTATCGTCGTAGGCGAACGCTGCCGCGAACGCAGCCGCAAGGTCTTCGGACGACCGCACCTTGGTCACGCCCACGCTCGAACCGCCATTCGCAGGCTTCACAAAGCACGGGTAACCCGTCGTCCCGCCGATGTACGCCGCCGCCCGCCCCGGATCTTCGGCCACTTCCCACGCCCGCAGCACCCCATATCTCGCCTGCTTCACGCCCGCTTCCTGGAACAGGGCTTTCATCAGCGCCTTGTCCATCCCGATTGCGCTCGCTGCTACGCCGCATCCTGCGTACGGGATCCCGGCCGTCTCGAAGAATCCCTGGAGCGTCCCATCCTCGCCGTACGTGCCGTGCACCAGCGGGAAAGCCACGTCACAGGTCGCGAGTGCTTCCAGCGCGGAACCGGCCCGTAACAGCTGTTGCCCACCCTCCCTGAACGCCTTGGCGCCACCGGCAAGCGCCGACGCTGTCTCTCCCGGCGTGAGCCAGCCCCCCGAACGGCTGATGCCAAACGGCACCACTTCCCACCGTGCCTGGTCGAGGGCGTCGATCACGCTCCGCGCGCTCACCACGCTCACCTCGTGCTCGCCCGAACGTCCGCCTAGGATCACGGCCACCCGCTGCCGGCTCATTGCCACGCCCCCACGAACGACACTTCCCGGTCCAACCGCACGCCGAACTGCTCGAACGTGCGCCGCTCCGCTTCTTCCACCAGCCATGCGACGTCGCTCGCACTCGCCTGTCCCGTGTTCACGAAGAAATTGCAGTGCCGCTCGCTGATAGCCGCATCGCCTCGAGTTGCGCCGCGTAGCCCAACGGCTTCGATCAGTTTCCACGCCGGGCTCTCCGGGGGATTCTTGAACATCGAGCCCGCGTTCCGGCCCCGTGGCTGCGCCGCAAGCCGCTTTTGGTCGTGTGCTGCCGCCCGCGCTACCAGTTCGGCCACGTCGCCCTCAAGCAGTGTCAGTTCCACTTCCAGGACTACAGCTCCCGCCGCCCGTCCGCGCGTGAATGCGCTTCCCCGGTAGACGAGTCCCAGTTCCTCTGCTGCCACCCAGCGGTCGCCCTCCGCATCCCCGAGGCGCACGGCCGTTAGCACGTCCGCCAGGCAGCCGCCGTACGCGCCCGCGTTGTAGACCACGGCACCGCCAAGCGTCCCCGGAATCCCCACCGCCCACGTCAGTCCGGCTCTTCCCTGACGCCCCATGCGCCGGGAGAAGGCGGCAAAGCTAGCGCCACTCTCCACGCGATACGTTGTGCCGCCGTCGTCCGTCTGCTCGGCTCGTGCACGGTTATCGATTACCAGCCCTCGAATGCCCGCGTCCGCCACAAGGATGTTGCTCCCGCTGCCCAGCACGAATGCATCTACGCCCGATTCCCGTGCCGCCGTCGATGCCTCCCGCAGCGAGCCCGAATCCCGCACTGTCAGGTACAGGTCTGCGGGACCACCGATCCCGAAGGTCGTGTGCCGGGCCATCGGCTCGTCCCGCCTCAGTTCGCCAAGGCCCTCGATCCGCGTGGCCAGCGTCTCGATGGCGGTCATCGCAGCCGCTCCAGCAGCATCGGCCCGATATCCACGACATCGCCTGCACCAATCGTGAACACCACATCGCCAGGTCGCGCCAGGGCCGCCGCCTGAGTCGCTGCGTCCTCAAAGTCCTTCGCGTAATGTGCCGTCGGCCTGGTAATCGCCGCGACGAGGTCACGCGCGCTTCGTCCCGCGACCGGCACCTCACGGGCCGCGTACGTCTCCAATACAATCAGCTCGTCCAGCCCTTCCCAACACGCTGTCCACTCGTCCCAGAGATAGGAGATACGGCTGTACGTGTGTGGCTGGTACACCCCGATGATGCGCCTGCCCGCAAACCGGCCCCGCGCTGCCGTCAGCGTCGCCCGCACCTCCGTCGGATGGTGCGCGTAGTCGTCCATCACCAACACTCCGGCGGCCTCCCCGACTGTCTCGAATCGTCGTCGGGCGCCATGGAAGTTCCCCAACGCCTCGGCAACTGTTTCGAACGGAACGCCCAGCCCGACGCACACCGCTGCTGCGGCTGTCGCGTTCCGCACAACATGCATGCCCGGGTGCCGCAGGTGGATGCGCCCGAGCACTCCTCCACCACGCCGCAGCGTGAACGCCGCGCCCGTCTCCTCCACCGCGACATCAGTCGCCTGCCAGAACCGCGTGCCCTCGGTGCCGTAGCTCTCTACCCGCACAGGGCCGTCCTCGATGGCCTCACTCACGGCGCGCGCGCCCGCGTCGTCCCAGCACGCGATAAGCGTCCCACCCTCGACGATCTTTCGCGCGAACACTTCGAACGCTTCGTGGTACGCGGCCGCCGTCCTGTAGTAGTCGAGGTGGTCCGCCTCTACGTTCGTGACCACTGCGACCGCCGGCTCGTATTCGTGGAACGCTCGACGGTACTCATCCGCCTCGACCACGCACAGGTCGCCCTCGCCCCACGCCGCATGCCCGCCGAGGTCGATGCTCTCGCCACCGAGCAGGTACATCGGGCGTCGTCCCGCCTGCACCAGGATGAACGCAATCATCGACGACGTTGTCGTCTTCCCGTGCGCGCCTGCGACCGCGATCACGCGCTTCCCTTCCATGAGTCGCGCGACCATCTCAGCTCGTAGCAGCAGCGGGATCCCCCGCCGCCGAGCCTCCGCCAGCTCTGGATTGTCGTCGGCGGCCGCTGCCGTCGTCACGACCAGCGCCGCATCGCCGACGTTGCCCGCGGCATGCTCGCCGATCACGACGCGCGCACCCATCGCCCCGAGCCGGTCAGTAAACGCGGACGCGCGCAGGTCGCTGCCCGACACGGCGACGCCCCGTTCCAGCAACAGCTGCCCTATCGCCGACATATGCATGCCGCCGATCCCCACGAGGTGGACGGGCCCGCCTATTTCGCTCATCGCTTGACCACCTCCTCGATGATCGTGGCGATGGTGTCCGCGGCCTGCGGCCGCGCCAGCAGGGTCGCTGCCGCGCGCATCCGTTGAAGCCTCTCTGGATCATCGAGAATCGATAGCGCGCTTGGGGCGAGGATGCCGATCTCCGCCTCGGTGAGCAGTTCTGCCGCTCCGGCCTCGACGAGCCACAGGGCGTTGCCCCGCTGATGGCCGCCGGCGTACTCGCCCGGCAACAGGATCGCCGCAAGTCCCGCCGCCGGGACCTCGCCGAGGATGCTGGCGCCGGCGCGCAGAATGGCGAGGTCTGCCGCCACCATCAGGGCCGGCAGGTCTCCGCGGAAACTGAACGGCTGATACCGGCTCTCCAGGTTGCCCAGCTCGCGCTTTGCTGCCCCCGCCTCCGCTGCTCCGGCGGCCCCCGTGATATGCACCACGTGGGCTCGTTTCGTCAGCTCGGCCAGGTGTGCGAACACCGCCCGGTTCAGCGCCTGCGCTCCTTGTGACGCCCCCGCGATCAGGAGAATCGGGTCTCCGTCCCCGGCTCCGAGCGCCCTGCGCATCTCGTTGCGGTTTGTGTCGAAGAACGCGCTCCGCACCGGGTAGCCGGTCACGGAGGTCTTGCCTGGCGGCAGGTGCTGCAGAGCAAGGTCCGTCGATGTCGCCATGCGTGTCGCGAACCGGCGTTCGGCCTTTACGGCCCACCCTGGTGCCACGTCGGGCAGAAAGACGACGAGTGGCTTCCGCAACAGCCGCGCTGCGACGCTCTGCGGAAAGCTTCCATATCCCCCCGTGCTGAACACTGCGTCGGCCTTGAATCGCCGCAGCTTCCACCAGGACAGCGCGATTCCGCGCACAATGCGTAGACCGCCGCGAAACACTGCCAGTGGCCCACGATCGCGCATCGCAGCGGCCGGGATGCGCTCAAGCACCAGGCCTGCTCCCTCTACCATCGTGCGCTCGCCACGGTTGTCCGGCCCGAAAACGCGCACCTCGATCGCGGGCTCACGCTTCCGCAGCGCCTCAACGACCGAGATCGCGGGGTAGATGTGTCCACCCGTGCCGCCTGCCGCAATCGCGATCCTCATGTCGCTCGCCTCTTCCGGGGGCGCGGCTTCTCATCTTGCTTCGCCGCCTCCGGTTCCATCCCGTATCGCGACACGCTCGCGACGACGCCCATCGCCATCAACACGGCCGCCAGAGCGTTGTTCCCATAGCTCATGAATGGAAGAGGCACGCCAGTCAACGGCAGCGTGCTCGTGATCCCGCCGATATTGAGGATCGTTTGCACCGCGATCCACGTCGTCACCCCCGTCACGATGAATGAGCCGAAGTCGTCGTCGCAACGGCGTGCCAGGTGGAAACCGCGCAGGATCAGGAACAGGTACATGCAGAGGACGAGCCCGGCCATCAGCAGCCCGGTCTCCTCGCCCAGCACTGCGAATACACCGTCCGTGTGGCTTTCAGGGATGTAGAAGAACTTCCCCCGGCTCGTCCCTAGCCCGAGGCCCGTGAGCCCACCGTTGCCCAGGGCCAGCATCGCCTGGTGCGTCTGGAACAGTGCACCATCAGTCTCGCCGTGCCCCAGGAACGTGAGTAACCGGTCATACCGGTAGTCCACGAGCAGTGCCAGAGACACCACCGCCACCAGTCCCGACCCGATGAGCGCCGCCACGTGCATCAGCGAAGCTCCAGCCACCCAGAACATGCAGATCGCGATCGAAACGACCACCAGCGTGGTCCCAAGGCTCCGTTCCCAAACTATCAATCCGGCAACTACGCCAAGGATGATCATGAAGGGGAAGAACCCTTCTTCAAAGCTTCGGAGGTTCCGGCCCGGCCTTGTCAGCCACACCGCGAGGTAGACTGTGATCGAGAGCTTGGCGAACTCGGCCGGCTGGAACGTTACTGCCCCGGCGCCGATCCAGCGCTGTGCGCCGTTCCTCTCCTCTCCCACGATGAGCACTGCCACGAGCGCGACGATTGTCACCGCCATGATCGGCAGTGCCCATGGCCGCAGTTTGCGGTAGTCGAGCCGCCACATGGCGACGAACATGAATGCTCCGAGGAATGCACCCATCAGCTGGCGTACGAAGTACGCGTTGGGGTCACCGAACTGCACGATCCCGATCACGAAGCTCGCGCTCCAGACCACCACCAGCCCGATGACTGTCAGCAGGAGCGTCAATCCAAGCAGGACATAATCGCTTCGCAGATGTGACTGTTGGGGGATCGCGGTCATCGCGCGTCCTCCGGCCCCTGGTATCCCGGCATCTCCCGGACAAGTTGTCTGAACGCAGCGCCACGAGCTTCAAAGCTAGGGAACGCGTCGAAGCTCGTGCCTGCTGGCGAAAGCAGCACGATGTCGCCCGCTGCCACCAACCGGCTCGCTTCAGCGACGGCTGCTTCCAGCGTGTCGACTATTGTCACCGGCCCGCCGAAGCCTTCCATCGCGCTCCCGAAACTCGGTCCCGCCTCGCCGAAGCAGATGACGGCCCGGCAGCGCTCGATGACCAGGGCCCGTAACTCTGTCACCGGCAGATTCTTTTCGCGGCCGCCCAGCAGGAGCACCACTGGCTCCGTGAACGCTCGTAGGCCCGCCATGGTCCGTTCTGGCGCCGTCGCAATGCTGTCGTTCACCCAAGTCGCCCCCAGCGCCGTGCCGGCCATCTCCAGCCGGTGGGGCACCCCCCGGAACCGTCTGCAGGCAGATGCCATCGCCTGTGCCGGGAACCCGGCTGCTGTCGCCACTGCGCAGGCCATCACAGCGTTCGCCACGTTGTGGTCGCCCCGGATTTGCAGCGCGTCACGGTTCGCCACCGCGTGGCGCTTGCCGTCCTCGCTGCGAATCATGACCTCCGGGCCATCCAGCCAGGCGCCGGGCTTGCCGTGGTCGCCCGTGACAGACGCCAGGAACACCCGTCCGCTGCCTTCGCTTGCCCATGGGCGGCTCACGGGGTCGTCGACATTGATGACTCGCGCATCGTCTGCCTCCTGGTACTCCAGCAGGTGATGCTTCAGTTCCACGTACGCGTCCCAGTCGAACTGGTCCAGGTGGTTCGGTGTCACATTCGTGATTGCTGCCACGCCCGGCGACCGGTCGGTGTATTGGAGCTGTGTGTGGCTGATCTCCAGTACGACGGTTGTCTCTGCGTCGATCTCCCCCAGTCGCCCCAGCAAAGCTTCACCGATATTGCCACCCACCACATGCTTGACTTTGCCGTCTTTCGCCATCTCCGCGACCAGTGCCGTCGTGGTCGATTTCCCGCTCGATCCTGTAATCCCCACAACCCGGCCCGCGCACAGCTGCAGAAAGAGCTGTGTCTGCGAGACGACCGGGATGCCGAGCGACTTCGCCCGGACTACCGCGCTGTCATGCCGCAACACGGACTGTCCAACAGCCAGCACATCGAACCCGTCCGGCTTCAGCAATGGCTGACCGGTCACTACCTGGCCGACGCCCGCCGGCGCCACGGCGGCGGCTGCCTGGAGCTGGATGTCGCTCCGTGTATCTGAAATCGTGACATCTGCACCCTGCCCGAGCAGCCACCCGGCCAGGTCCCGCCCCTCCTTGCCGAGCGAATACACAAGCGCTCGAGCACCCCGCAGGTTGTCGATCCCGGCGATTGCGCTCATTCCGGCACCGCCAGCGCCAGCGCGACACCGAGAAACGCCGCAGCGATGCTCAGGATCCACGCCCGCGTCACGACCTGTGTCTCTGCCCAACCGCTCTCTTCGAAGTGGTGGTGCAGCGGAGCCCGCTTGAAGAAGCGCTTCCCACTCGTCCATTTGAAGTAGCCGATCTGGATCACATTCGACGCAGATTCCAGCACGAACACGATGCCAATCACCGGCAGCAGCAACCATTGGCCAGTCATCAGTGCGATCACGGCAAGGCTGGAGCCAAGCGCCAGTGCGCCCGTATCGCCCATGATCACCATCGCCGGGTGCGCGTTGTACCAGAGGTATCCCAGGTTCGCCCCGGCAATGATGAACGCGAACGTCGCCACGAACTCCTGGCCCTGGATGAACGCGATAATCCCGTATGCGACGAACGCGATGAGCGTCGTCCCTCCGGCGAGGCCGTCCAGTCCGTCCGTAATCGCCACGCCCGTCGTCGTCGCAACCACCACCACGATCGCGACCAGCACATAGGCCGGGCCGAGGGCCCAGCTACCGGCCCACGGCACGTTCACTGATTCCACTTCGATGAACTTGTAGAGGATGATCCCCGCGAACGCCCCGAGGACCAACAGGAACGACACTTTGAAGCGCCACGACAGTCCCCCCTGCCGCCGCCCCTGCAATGTCCCCATGTCGTCGATGAACCCGGCCGCTCCAGTGATCCCGATCATCGCCATCGGCAGCAGGATCGACCTGTGTGCCCACCATTCCACGCCGACGGCCGTCACGATCGCCGTCGGGATCCAGATGATCAGACCGCCGAACGTCGGAGTTCCCGCCTTCTTCTGATGCGACGCCGGCTGATGCTCCGAGATGTGCTTGCCAGCTTTCTGTGCCCGCAGGTACTTCACGATTGGCCCGCCAAGGACCAGTGTCAGCACGAACGTGACGGCTCCTGCTAGCAGCGCCTTGATCATGTCGTCGGAGGTGATCACAAAGAGGCCCCCAACGCTGGCAGCAGCGTCTCGAACGCCTGACTCCGTGATGCCTTCACCAGCACCGTCGCACCCGGTGTCAATCGCGTCGCCACAAACGCCGCTGCTTCTTCTTTCTGCGCGAACCAGTGCGCGTCGCGATGCCCGGCGCCGCGTGCCGCCTCTATCAGCGCCCTGGCAGGTTCTCCCACGGCCACGAGGAGGTCACAACAGCGAGCAGCGATCACGCCAGCCGCTCGATGTTCGGCCTCCTCATGCTCTCCGAGTTCGGCCATCCTTCCCAATAGCGCGATACGCGGGCCTGACTGCCTCGTCCCCAGCAACCGGAGCGCGCCCGCCAGTGAAGCCGGACTGCTGTTGTATCGATCGTCGAGGATCGTGCTTCCGTTCTTGCCCTTCATCGCCTTCATTCGGCCCGTCGTCTGCGCCACGCCCAGGGCATCCGCCGCTTCGCGCAGCGTCATCCCCAGTGCGATCCCGCAGGCGACGGCCGCCAGCGCAGCTGGGACCGTGTGGAGGCCCGCGAGCGGTGACCGCGCTTCGATGCTTCCACCGCCGTACGCCAGGCGCATCCGGGTGCCGTCCAGCCCATCCTCAAACAGCTGCGAGGCGCGCAGTGTGTTCCCCTCGCCAGTCCCGAAGGTGATCGTGCGGCAATTCAACCGCTCCGCCTCCGGGCCAACGCGCGGGTCGTCGCCATTCAGCACCGCGACACCGTCCAGTGGCAGCGCCCGCACCAGAGACAGCTTCTCTTCCCGGATAGCCTCGATTGAGCCCAGCTTTTCCACATGGGTTAGCCCCACGTTCAAGACCACGCCCACGGCTGGCTGCACCATTTCGCAGAGCTCCGCTATCTCGCCCGGGCGGTCCATCCCCATCTCCAGCACGGACACTTCGTGCTCGGCCGTCAGCGTCAGCAGCGCCAACGGCAAGCCCTCCGCGGAGTTGAAGTTCCCGGCGCTGCGGTGCGTGCGGAACCTTGCTGAGAGGGTGTCAGCGGTCAGCTCTTTGGCAGTCGTCTTCCCGACCGTTCCAGTGATCCCGGCGACGGTCCCGCGCCATTGTGCTCGCCATGCGGTCGCCAATTCGCCCATCGCCTTTACCGTGCTGGGCACAACGACGACAGTCCGGTCCGGCCAATCCCCTTGAACGGGCCGATTGCAGACGACGCTGATGGCGCCGGCGCGGAGCGCTTCCTCCACGTAGAGGTTTCCGTTGGTGTTCTCGCCGGGATAGGCGGCGAACAGGTCTCCCTCTCCCACGTTGCGCGAATCCGCCGTACCGCCACGGACTGCCACGTCCGGCCCCGCCGACACGTCATAGCCATGATCCCGCATCACTCTTGCGACGAACCCCGTGGTCATCCGGCCGCTGCTCATGGCCGCGCCACCAGGTCCCCGGCATCCGGGCGAACCTTCATATACGCCAGTGAGCGGTCCACCAGGTCCGCAAAGATTGGCGCCGCGGCCGTTGTGCCCGTCAGCAGGTCGGCATTGTTGTCCAGCTTCACCATGATCAGCAGCCGGGGCGAATCGAACGGTGCGAAGCCGATGAACGATGCAATCTGCGTGTCGTTGTAGCCGTTCGGCACCGGGATATTGGCCGTGCCCGACTTTCCCCCGGCGGTGTAGTCCCGCGGGTTGCCCGGGTGGTAGTACGAGCCATCCGGCGGGTCTACCACTTTGCGCATCATCTCCCGCAGCGTCGCGCTTGTCTGTGCCGAGATTGCCTGCCCGCGGACCTTCACTGGAATGTCCTCGCGCCGCCCCTGTGCGTCGATAGTCGCCCTTACCAGCCTCGGCTGGATGAGGTTGCCGCCATTGATCACCGCGGCGAACGCCGTTGTCATCTGCACCGGCGTAACGCTGATTGACTGCCCGAACGACTGCGTGGCGAGGTCCACTTCCGTCCACGCTTCGTCATCTGGGCGCCGAAAGATGGCCTCCGGCTCGCCCGAAAGTTCGATGCCGGACGTCGACCCGAACCCGAATCGTTCCAGGTAGCGCGTGAATGCGGTCGCGCCAAGTTTCTGGGCCATAAACACGGCGCCCGTATTGATGGAGTGCTGCAACACACCCGTCATCGTCTGGTCGCCATACGAGCCGTTATCGAAGTTCTTGAGTTCTGTGTCCGTCCCGATCTTTATCGAACCAGAGTCGTGGTACCACGTGTCAGCCGTGACGACACCGGCGTCGATTGCTGCAGCTGCCGTGACCACTTTCATTACGCTGCCCGGCTCGTACAGGTCCGTAACGGCCGCGTTCTTCAGCAGTGCTAGCTGACCGTTGTCGTCCAGGTTCAGCGTGCTGTACTTCAGGCTCGGGTTCGTGGCCAGTGCCAGGATGTCGCCGGTGTACGGGTCCATCATGATCACCGTTCCGCCCTTGGCCCGGTGGGCGACGACCGCGTTGTTGAGCGCCTTCTCGGCCATGTCCTGCAGCACCCGGTCGATCGTCAGCACAATGTCCTTGCCCTGTTCGGGGTCGTGCGTGACATGCTGCGCGTACGGGATGGGGTCGCCAGTCGTGTCGCGTTCGAAGAAGACGCGCCCCGGTAAGCCTGCCAGTACCCGGTTCAGCGACGATTCCATACCGGCGATACCCGAGTTGTCGTATCCCAGCAGGCCGATGATCGACGCGCCAATGTCGCCGTTAGGCTTCACTCGCTTTGTGTTTCCGAGCGCCTCCAGCCCCTTTACCTTCGCGTCAATGAGCGCTTTGCCTGTGTCGTAATCCACGTCAGTCGCGATCTTCACATCGCCCGTGCCCACCGCCGAGACCTTTGTGCGCAGTTGAGCGGCATCCATCCGCAGGGCCGTGGCAATCGCCGTCGAGCCCGCGATGGCGTCCTCAGGTACGACCCAGTCCTTGGCTCGCACGTAGATATCCCAGGTCGCGACACTGGTCGCCAGCACATCGCCGTTGCGGTCCAGGATGGCGCCGCGCCGGGCATAAACAGTGTTATCGACTTCGAGTTCGGCCTGCGCCTCGGCAGAAAGCACGTCGTGTTGGTAGACCTGGATGTAGACGACGCGACCCAGCAGCCCTGCACAGCCAAGCGTGGCCAGTGCGGCGGGCACGAGCAGTCGGCGGGACCTTCCGGCCCGTGGCTCTGTCATCCCGAACGCGCCTTCCGCCAGGAAGCCTGCCGGCCCCCTGGCAGTTTATTAGTCCCCGATGGAGAGCCAGGAGAGAACTGCTCGCCACCAGGGGTCAGCCACGAGACTCGTCGCCTCGGGGCTGGGGAGATACTCCGAAGGGATCCGCGCGGGGCTGGGCCCCGGCGTGTCCACCGTCACGAACAGGGGTGCCTCAGCTGATTGCACCATCCCCAGTTCGTTCGCACGGCGCTCGACGCGCTCGAGCGAGGTGAGCCGCGCTACATCGCCTTCCAGAAGGCTGATGTCGGTCCGTAGCTGTGCCTGTTCGGCTTGCAGATCCCGGATCTCGAACCCACGCGATGTCGTCGCGCTGTTCTGCAATACCGGTAACGTCCCGCCGATCCCAAGCACTGCCACACCCCACACGATCCACCAGTTGAGGCGGACTCCCGGAAAAGGTAGTGGCGGACGAGGGAGATTAATCGCCGCCATTGACCCCTCCGATCCGGACAGCAGCGCGCAGTGTTGCGCTCCGTGCCCTCGGGTTCCGGGCCACTTCGTCTTCACTCGGGCGAATCCCACGCTTCGTCAGCAGCCGCAGCCGGGCAACGTGGCCACACACACATACCGGCACGGCAGGCGGGCACACGCATCCCGTCGACTCCCGACGGAGGAATTGCTTTACTAATCGGTCTTCAAGGGAATGGAACGAAATGACTACGAGGCGTCCGCCGTCAGAGTCTGTTCCAGGGTCGAGCAGGTCGCAGGCGAGCGGAAGTCCCTCGTCAAGGCTGTCGAGTTCGCCATTGACTCGGATCCGGAGTGCAAGGAAGACCCTGGTGGCGGGGTGAATTCGGGTTTGTCCACCTGCCCTCCCCACGGCCTGCTCGACCGATCTGGCTAGATCCCACGTCGTCTGGAACGGCCTGTCCCGGACGATCGCGGCGGCGATCCGGCGTGAGCGCGTCTCCTCCCCATACCCGTAGATGAGATTCGCTAACGCCGTTTCATCCCACGTATTCACAATCTCAGCGGCAGTTTCTCCGCCGAACTGCGGGCCCATTCGCATATCGAGCGGCCCTTCGAGCGCGAAACTGAATCCGCGATCGGCCCGCCCGAGCTGCAGGGACGACACCCCGAGGTCAAACAGGATGCCATCCACCCGTTCGAACCCCGCCTCCTGTGCCATCGTGCCGATGTCGCGGAAGTCTCCGCAGGCAAAGCTGATTCGCCTCCCAAACGACCTCAGCCTCACCTGCGCAGACTCCAGCGCCTCCGCATCCCGGTCCACGCAAAGCAACATCCCCTCAGGCCCCATCGCCTCAGCGATCCGGCTTGAGTGACCCCCAAGCCCCGTTGTCGCATCGATGTACCGGCCTCCCTGTTTCACAGCGAGGTGGTGCAGCGCTTCTTCCAGCAAGACAGGGACGTGTGCGATAGGACTGGTCATAATCGCCAACGCTATGCGCCCTCCTGCCGGTTTCGGTACGCGCCTGCTTCCCAGGCCTCGACCCATTCGTCCATACCGATGACCACCAGGTCACACGGCTGCTTGATCTTTAGCTTGTCCAGGAGACGGCCCGGAATCGTCGCCCGTCCCTGGCTGTCAGTGTTCACCTTTTCGGTGAACTCCCAGTACGACCGCCAGTTCTCGCGCCCCTCCCTGCTCGTCCGCGGGTTCTGGGCCTTGACTTCCTCCCGGATTGCCTCGAATGTCTCTTCCGAAAAGATGGAAAGACAACCATCCTCGCTTGCCATCAGGTACACGGGACCTTCTCCCATGTCGTGCCGGAACTTCGCCGGGATCGCGACGCGGCTCTTGTCATCGAGCTTTGCGTCTGCGTACCCGAAGAACCCCATCCCGGCACGCTCCAATTCAGGGAGAGATGGCCCTCCTCCCTGACGATTCACACCAGGACGTGGGATTTTCCCCCACTTTGCCCCACTGCGTGGGACGAACTGTAGGCACAGCTTCCCGGCGTGTCAATGCCTACTTTGTCCTTTGCTCTCCCGTATGCTTGTATCCGTGGTTCGTGTCGCTGTCCTCACCTGTTCCGATAAAGGCGCCGCTGGCGATCGTGAGGACGTGAGCGGCGATCTGGCCGCCCTCGTACTCTCCGGAGCCGGGCACGAAGTGGTTGCCCGGGCCATCCTTCCCGACGATCGAGCCGCAATCGCCAGCCAGCTTCGTCACTGGTGCGACGCAACAATTGCCGAGGTCGTCATTACCACTGGTGGTACCGGCCTCTCCCCCCGGGACATTACCCCGGAGGCAACGCGCGACATTGCCGAACGCGATGTGCCCGGCATTCCCGTCGCACTCTGGGTGGAAGGCCTCAAAAAAACGCCTTTCGCCGTGCTCTCGCGTGGCATAGCCGTGGTCCGCGCCCGCACGCTCGTAGTGAACCTGCCCGGGAACCCCCGCGCCGTCGAAGAGGGCCTCGCCGTCCTTCTGACGCTCCTCCCTCACGCAGGCCGCATCCTCGCCGAGGCCGTTGAGCACCGCACCGCGGCCGACACCGGCCATGTGGGCGGCCCTGGCAACTGATGCGCGTCGATATCCTCACGCTCTTCCCGGAGGCGTTCGCTGGCCCGCTCGATGTCTCCATCCTGAAACGCGCCAGGGAGGCCGGCCTCCTCGACCTGGTAATCCACAATATTCGCGACCACGCCACCGGCCGCCACCAGAGCGTCGACGATTACCCGTTCGGCGGCGGGCCCGGCATGGTAATGCGTGTCGATGTCCTCGCCCGTGCGATTGAACGCATCGCCCCACTCGCGCCCGACCCGCCCCACGTCATCTACTTCACGCCACAGGGCGAGCCCATCGGCGACCGCCTCGTCCGTGATCTCGCCCGTAGGCCCCGCCTCGTCCTCGTCTGCGGCCGCTATGAAGGCGTCGACGAACGCTTCATTGATGGATGGGTGCACCAGCAGGTCTCGCTTGGTGATTTCATCGTGACCGGAGGCGAACTGCCCGCGATGGTCCTGGTCGATGCAGTCACCCGCCACGTGCCTGGTGCCCTCGGGGATTCGGAGTCCCCTGAGGACGAGTCGTTCGCCGACGGCTTCCTCGAACACCCGCAATACACGCGGCCGGCTGAATTCGAAGGCCGCCCCGTCCCTCCCATCCTCCTCAGCGGTGACCACGCTGCCATCGATCGCTGGCGCCAGGAGCAACGACTGCTTCGTACGGCGCGCCGGCGCCCGGACTTGCTGGGAGACACCTCACCTGAACGCCCCTCCTTGAAGTCGTCAGGCGTCCGGATTCGCACTGGCCAACTCGAATCCGACCTTGATGCCGTCCTCGCGCTCTGGCGGAGAGCCGGCCCCGGTATCAAGCTCGGCCCGTCCGATGAGCCCGCCGAAATCGCCCGAAAACTCACCCGCGACCCGGACCTCTTTGTCGTCGCCATGTCCGGGCGCCGCATAGCTGGCGCTGTTCTCGGCGGCTGGGATGGTCGCCGAGGCTACGTCTATCACCTTGCCGTCGATGCTCCGTTTCGCAGCCGCGGCGTCGGCACTGCTCTCATGCAGGAGCTCGGAGCCCGCCTCCGCCTTAAGGGTTGTACTCGCATGCATCTTGTCGTCCCGCCGGGCGCGTTGCCCGCCGTCCGGTTCTATGAACGCCTCGGATGGGTCCAAACCGGGAACATTCAGATGGCTCGTGATACCGATTTCGACTGATCTCATGCCTCAGCTTTGCAGCCACAGGTGTCGATAGTAGGATTCGGATGCTCCCTCAGAGGAGCCCGACGGAAGAGGAGGAACGAAGCATGACCTACGTCATTACCACCCCCTGCATCGACGTACAGGATCAGGCTTGCGTCGAAGTGTGCCCGGTCGACTGCATTCATTTCGATGAAGGCGACGATCGGATGCTCTACATCAACCCTGACGAGTGCATCGACTGCGGCGCCTGCGAGCCCGCATGCCCGGTGACGGCGATCTTCGCCGAAGACGATGTTCCTGCTGACCAGGAACCGTACAAGGAGATCAACGTCATCTGGTACACCGACAAGGCTGCCGCCCGTTCCAAGGTGGCAGAACTGAACCCCGCTTAGTTCAACGGCCCCAAAGCCCGCACAAAGCAGGTGATCTGGCGGATCGCCTGCTTTTCTGCGTCTCTCGCGTTGACCGTGCCGTCCCGTCAGCTAGCCTGACAGTTCAGTTTGATCGCCACGTACACAGGCGTGGCCCCTGGAGCTCTCCAAATGGCAGATCGTGTTTCAATCCCCGCGCGCCGTCGCGAAGTCATCGGCAAAAAAGTCCGCCACATCCGTCGCGAAGGCCGCCTTCCCGCAAACATCTTTGGCAAGGGCCTCGAATCTGTCGCAATTGAACTTGATGCTCACGGCTTCGCTGAAATCCTCAAGCACAGCGGGGCACGTCCGCTCTTCGACCTCGCGCTTGATGGCGAATCCAGTGCCCGCCCGGTGGTAATCCGCAGCATTGCCCGCCAGGGCGGTACCGGCCCCGTACACCACGTTGACTTCTACCAGGTTGATACCCGGCGCCCGATTGTCACCTCCGTGCCGCTCCTGATCGTTGGTGAATCGCCCGCCGTTCGCGACCTCGCAGGCACGCTTGTCACCCAGATCGACACCGTGTCGGTCCGTTGTCTGCCGCTTGCCATTCCCGACGTAATCGAGGCCGACGTCAGCAAGGTCGTCAGCTTCGATGTCACGCTCACCGTCGGCGACCTGGTCGTACCCGAAGGCGTCGAAATCGTGACCGACGCTTCCGTCCCGGTTGCCACTGCCCTCGCTCCGCGCCTCCGTCTCGCCGGCGAAGATGGCGGCCCAGAGGACGCTGCCGAGGCCGAGACCGCCGCTGAAGATGCGGCCGCCGACGAAGCAGAGTAGTGCGCTGACCGCGCCGGCCTACCCCGCGGATCTCGCACAGGCCGGGCTGCGCATCTTCCTCTCCTGGTTCGGGCCCCACTACGCTCGCAGTGTCACCGTCGATTCCCTCCAATCGGACGGCGACACTGCAGTCGCCGGCTTAACCGTTGGCCGCCGCTGGTCCATGCAGGCGCTGGTCGCCAACACACTTGGGCTCGATGCAACTATCGATTGGGAAGTCGCCCGAGCCGCCATCGAAAGCCGCCTCGACGCCGAGTGTGCCGGTACGGTCCTCTGGGTGCCGCGTGGTGCCTGGCCTCCCTCCGCCGAGCCTGGCCTCAGCGAACTCGTCCTCGCCGTCGAAGAAGCGCGCACCCTCGAAGATGGCCGTCGTGAAATGCACCGCCCCGTCACCCTCCACCTTCGCCGCGTCGGCACTACCGGTTCCGTCATCACCGTTCTCGGTGGGCTCAGTGGCCACTGGGCGCAGTTCACAAACCGCGTGCCAGGCACGTTCCAGCTCAATTCGCACGAACTCTTTCGCCTCCCCGACGCTCGTGAGGATCGGGAAGCGCTTTCGGAGCGCATCGTTCTCGCCGCCAGTCAGCCCACAATTGATGAGAGTCAGGCGATCCCCGCCGAAGACTGCTGGACCGTCACACACATCGAGGATGGCCCCTCCTGCGTCGTTGGCACCCCCGCTCCCGACAACGACGAGCAGTCCTCGGTGCTGCGGCGCAACCTCCGCCGGCTCCTGAAAACGCTCCAGGCAGTGCCTCCATCCGGCGAAGCCAGGGCCCTCATCATCCTTGGTGCCGCGACCTATGCGGCAGAGGAGAAGCTGTCCTGGGCGCTTCGCGGCATGGACCCCGGTCTCTACGCTGGTTTCGATCTCGTTGTGGTCATCGCTGACGGCGTCGTCAAGACGTTGTTGCTCCCCGGCCGGGGAGCCTTGCCGTGGGATGCACCACTCCCCGGCCAGCACTAGGCGACGAGCGCAGATCGCCGCACGATCGTCGACAACGCGTCGAGTCGAGCCGCGGCCGCTTCCACTGCTGAGGCTGCATTCGTAAACGATGCCGACAATGCGGCCGCCCCGAACACGGGGCTTACATGCAGCCCCGGTCCTCCTGCGCCACGGGCATAGGGTTTCCCCGCGAACGCGGTAGCAAGCCGTTCGGCAAATGTCCTCGCCCCTGTCACGTCAGTCTCCGCCAGCAGAACCCCAAATCGCTGCTTCCCAAGCCTTGCCGCGACGTCCGATTCGCGCATCACTCCACTCACGATCCGCGCTACGTGCTTCCCGAAAGGGGGCGGCTCTTCGCCATCAAACGTCGGCAGGAAGCCGACGACGCGCACATCGAACAGGACGACGGAAGCCCCCGAGCGATGTCTTGTGTTTCGCGCGAACTCCCGCTGGACTACGTCGCGAAAAAAGTGCGCATTGCCCAGTCCCGACTCTTCATCGACCAGCCGTGCCGACGGGTCGGCGCCCTCGACCCGCACAACCGGTGGCGCCAGTCGCCGTATAAGCAGCGAAGCCCCGGCCCCCGCCCAGAACAGCACCGACAGCATCACCGCATCGTTCGCGCTATGGGGGAAGACCGTTTCGGCTGCGAACGCCGTCCCACACAGCGCGATCAGCGGGGGCGCGACTCGCGCCGCGATCCGCACCCGTTGCTGATGGATCGGGTCGCTATGCCACCGAGGGTCCAAAGCCCTGCTCCGCAAAGCCCGCGTTGGCCGTTCCCCGGAGAAGCGGCTTTCGGTGCAAGATCTCCTCGTCAGCAGCTTCGACAAGGGCAGTGGGTGCGGGACCGATAGCCGTCGCCACGCCGAATGACAGCACGACACGTGATTCGGCGGACCATGCTTCCGAGTTAAGCCGGTCCAGTTCCTCGGCAATTCTCCGCGCCATCCGTCGCCCAAGGTCCAGGTCCGCATCCCGGAGGATGATGGCGAACTCCGCCGGCCCGACCGTCGCCGCGTAATCAGCCGATCGAACCGCCCGGCTCAGCCCCGCGGCGGTACGCCGGATCGCATCGTCTGGCAGAGGTCCTGTCTCCGGCACGTCTTCGCCCGAATCCATCTCCGCCTGGATCCGTATCAGTGTCACCGGCCGCCGCGAAAGCGACGAGTCTTCGCAAGCATCGCGCAACTCCTCCTCGAACGATGCTTTTGAAAAGAGCCCTGTCACCTTGTCCGTGCGAGCATCACGCTCCAGCCAGCGCACCAGCGTCTCACGCCGCCGCGCACCGCGCGTCTCCGCAACAGCCGCATCCAGCCGCGCCACAAGCTGCTCCGGCACGATAGCGCCGCGGTCGATGCAGTCGTGTGCCCCCACGTGAAATGCCGGGGATGCCGCGGTCTCATCCGTCAGGACGATTACGGCTGCATCCGGCAAGTGCCTGCGTACCAACGTTCCGACCCGGCTTTCCCCATCCGTCCAGATGTGGTCGTCGATCAGGATTGCATCGTACGGCCCGTGCTCAATCATTCGGGCTGCTGCCGCAGACCCCCGCGCCACATGCACGCGGATCGCTGGCTGCCGTTCCAGGGCGTGCCGGATCGAGCGCGCCGTTGCTGCCGACCGTTCCACCACGAGCAGTCGCAGCGCCCCGGGAAGGGCCGATGCGGGAGCGCCCATGTGTAACGTCGTAAGCGGCATACCCTTAGATTCGACCGTCCGGCCGGAATCCCAAGGCTCCGCTTCCGCTACCTAGCCGAACAGTGGTCCGCCCGCATCGATCACACTGCCGTCGACCGCGATGACCGCAGGCCGTTCTTCGCAGTAGCCGTCCGCCTCGCACTTGTTCATCACAAAGGCACGCCGCTTCTTGTCGAACGCGATAGACCACACGCCAATCGCATGGCCCGACGTGCCCTTCTCCCGCTCAGATTCCAGCACTGCAATCAGCGCATCTATTTCTTCTCGTCCCATCGTCTAGTCCCCCATTTAGGTGGCGAACCGGTCAGAGGCCGGGTTCGCGATTGCGATTGGTTCGGGCTCGCTCCGCCGCGCGAATCCCCGCAGCACCGCTGTCAGCGCCGTGATGACCAGTACGCCTGCGCCCATCGCTGCTAGCGTACCCTGTTCGCCGATTCCGTCGGCGAGTAATCCGAACGGAAGTCCCGCAAGACTGTTGAACCCCCATGCCATCATCGTCAATGACATCACCCGGCCGTAGTACGCCGGATCCGACTCCTGCATCACTAATGCGCTGTTAAGCAGCTGGAACACGCTTGCCCCGGCTCCAATCACAAGCATAAGGGCCAGCGACAGCCCGAAAGTCGGTGCCATCCCCAGCCCAATGAGTCCGAGCCCCAGGACGGCCGCGCCGATCAGTAGCAACGGCCACGCCGCAGCCGACCCCGCACGGTTCGCCACGGCCATCGTCGCGACAAGTCCGGCTACGCCGGATACCACCAGGAGCAGGCCCATATCGCTCGTTTCCCGGCCATGCACGTTGTGCAGGTAACCCGGAAGGATCACCTGGTACGAAAACCCGAACACCACCGTCGCGATGAATGACATCGTCAGCAACGCCAATCGCGGCCGGCTCTTCACGTGCCGCGCTCCGTCGCTCAATCCGCTCAGCGCCGTGCTCTTCGGATCCCGCGGCGGTGCCGGTGATGGTGGCATCTTTGCCAGCGTGGCCACCACGATCGCCAGGAGCAGACCCATGAACAGGTATGCACCGCCCGAACCGATCACCGAAACCGCGATCAGCGCCGCTGCCATTCCCGGCCCGAGAATCCGCGTCGCCGTCATCGCCACCTGCTGCAACGCGATCCCGTTCCCCAGCCTCGGCCCCTTCAGGAGTACACCGATCCAGGCCTGCCTCGCCGGCGCGATGAACGAGAACACGAGGCCCATCACAAACGTCGAGAACACCAGCAATGGGATCGTGATCATGTCCAGCACGATCAACACTCCCACGCCTGTGAAGTTCACCGCTGTCAGCCCCTGGCCAATGAGCAGCAGCTTTCGCTTCGAAACGCGGTCCGCGATAACGCCGCCAAACGGCGCTGTAACGATCGTTGATACCCCCATCCCGAGGGCCACCACTCCCACCTGCCCGTTCTTCCCGGTGATCTCAAACGCCACCACACCCTGCACAATCCAGGACATCGAGAACGCCAGGAACGCCAGCGACGTGCCCAGCCAAAGGATCCGGTAGTGCGGATCCTTCAGGGATTCAAACGTCGTGTCCATCCAATTGCGGAACATTCAGGCCATCCTAAGAGCTCCAGCCGTCCTCCGCATCGGCCGGTCGCGCTTTCGCATCGGGCCGTCTGGCGGCAGACTGCGCCACATGGGATCCGTCTTCGTTACTCGCGCCGTCCCCGGCGATGCCCTCGATCGTCTTGCTGAGGCCGGGCATTCCGTCGATCTCTGGTCCGGCGAGCTGCCTCCCCCTGCCGCCGATCTCGTGGCGCATCTCGCCACCGCGGATGCTGCCCTCGCGATGGTCACCGACCGGATCGACGCCCAGGCGATCGCTGCCAGCCCCTCCCTTAAGGTCATCTCGAATATGGCTGTCGGGTACGACAATGTCGATCCTGCTGTTGCCGCTGACGCTGGCGTCTGGCTCACCAACACGCCCGGCGTGCTCGCGGAGACAACGGCAGACCTAGCCTTCGCGCTCCTGATGGCCGCAGCCCGCCAGGTCGCCCGCGGTGACCGGGACGCCCGCGCCGGGCTCTGGAAGACGTGGTCACCAACGGGATATCTGGGAACCGACATCCACGGCGCTACGCTCGGCATCGTTGGCCTCGGCGAAATCGGCGAAGCCATGGCCCGCCGTGGTCGCGGCTTTGGCATGCGCATCCTCTATGCCAGCCGCACGCGCAAGCCTGCCGTTGAAGCTGCCATCGGTGCGGAATTCACGTCGCTCGATGGTCTCCTGGAGGTGGCGGACTTCGTTTCTCTCCACATGCCCCTCACACCTGTAACCCGCGGCTTGATCGGTGCCCGTGAACTCAGCCTGATGAAGTCCACCGCGATCCTTGTGAATACCGCCCGCGGCACGGTGATCGATCAAGCCGCGCTCGTCCACGCGCTCCGCGCCGCGACGATCGCCGCCGCCGCCCTCGATGTCACGGACCCAGAACCGCTCCCTGCGTCGCACGAACTCTTCTCGTTCCCGAACGTCGTCATCACTCCCCACATCGCCAGTGCCAGTCTTGCTACCCGCTCCAGGATGGCTCGCATGGCGGCTGCAAATATTGTGGAAGTGCTCGCCGGACGAAAACCCATCAACCCCGTGAACGCCCCCGCAATGCCTCGAATGCCTCTGACTTGACACACCAGAGCGGGCGGGCCCAAATCATCTGTACAGACGGCGCCTGCCTCTCCTGGAGTATCTGTGGCCATGCCAACCCTCCCGGCCGGTAACCTCTGGCTGGCGGAAGAACTTTGGAATCTCAACGCCATCGAGTTTGGCGATTTCACCCTCGGCCGTACGGCCGTCCATAGCCCTTTGCATGTCAATGTGCGGCGTCTCATCAGCAGCCCGCGTGCACTCGGCCGCTGTGCCAGCATCATCCGCGATGAGCTCGAGGCGCTGATGGCCATGCGCCACCCGCATGTCCGGCCCTTCTCTCTCGTTGCGGGCGTCCCTTTCGGCGGCCTTCACGTCGCCACGGCCTACTCGCTCGCCGTCAGCATGCCCATGATCTACATCCATCCGCCGTCCACCGCGAAGGCCGACGTCATCGAGGGTCTCTACAGCTTCGGCCAGACCTGCCTCGTTATCGACGACCTCATCACAGGTGGCGGTAGCATCCTCCAAACCGCCACAACGCTCGCCGAAGCGGGCCTCGTCGTTCGCGATGCCGTTACGCTGATCGACCGGCAGGAAGGTGGCCGCCACGCACTGAAGGCCGCCGGCATCAATCTCGTTAGCATCCTCACACTCGAACAAATTGCCAACTACCTCATGTCTGCCGGCCACATTGAAGAGCAGTGGTATCGCAAGACGATGGACTATCTTGCCGCCCGGCGCTCGGCCGAGGACTAGCCCGTCACCTTTTCGCCCTTCCGTGCCATTCAGAAGGTGAGACCGCAGTGCGCGATCGCGAGGAAGGGCAACATGGACACGGGATGCAGACAGCTGATCCCGAATCGCTCGCTCGCAGGGCAGCAGCCCGTGACGAAGCTGTCTGGGCGCTCGTCTTTGAGGGCCATTACCGTTCCGTGTTCGCCTTCGTCCGGTCGCGGCTCGGGAATCCTGATGTCGCTGAAGACATCGCTTCGCAGGTCTTTGAGATCGCGTTCAGCCGCGCCGAATCGTTCGACTATCGCGGCGTCCCGATCGAAGGCTGGCTCTTCGGGATCGCCCGCAACCTCGTGCGGGACCACATCAAGAAGCTCGTCCGTCGCGGCCCGGAAGCGGAACTGGTGGAAGCCGCTACCCCCGCAGAATCCGACCAAACCACCACGATCGATCTTCGCCAGGACCTCTCGCAGGCCATGCAGGGCCTTACCGAGGACCAGCAAACCGTCCTCAACCTCCGCTTCCTCCTCGACAAGTCAGTCGAAGACACCGCCCGGCTCATGGAACGCTCTGAAGATGCCGTCAAGAACCTGCAAAGACGCGCCCTCTCGGCGATGCAGCGGCAGCTCGTCGCCACCGGCTACCAGGAGGATGGCTAATGGACCGCATTGACGCCCTCCTCGACATCTATCTCGAATCTGGCGACTTTCCCGCTGATGCGACCGAGGCCGAATGCGAAGAGGTCGCGGCCCTCGCAGCGTCTGCTGGAATGGTCCGTGCCAGCGCAGCGGCGATCGATTCTGAAGCACGGGCTTCCATGCCCGAGGCTCGCGCCCGGTTCGAGCGATTCGTCGTGGCCTCCCGGCCGTCAGCTCCGCCGGTTCGCGTCGTTCAGCCCCGGCGCGGGCTTTTCGGGCTTCGACTTCTGACCGTGCCGCGAATGCTTGGTCTCGCAACCGCCCTTGCTGTCCTCATCATCGTCGCCGGCCTCACTGGCTCACGGCTTACCTCCGGACCCGAAACCGTCGAAGCCCTTGAAGTTGGCGACTACGTGGAAATGCCCGGCGTTGTCACCGCAGCCGAAGGTGCGGGAGATGACCGGGTCATCACGGTCAGCGGCCCCCTCGGCGATATCGTCGTCGAGGCCAGTACCGAGACGTCTATCGTCCAGAGCGAGGCATCCGCTGACATTGCAACGTTGCAGCCCGGTGCGCAGGTCGTAGTAGCCGGCACTGTCCTCGCGTCCCGCCGCATTGCAGCTCAGACAGTGGCCGTCGGTGACCCCTCCCAGCCCGCGACTGAGCCGCTCACGCTAAAGCGCCTCCGCGAACTGAAGCCGAACCTCGCGGGCACCGTCGTCGTCCTTGCTCTTTCCCCCGATGACGCCCGCGCCCGCGTCGTCCTCAACGTCCCCGGCGACCGCACATACCTCGTCACCATCGATGCAGCGTCCGCTCGCGCTCTGCTCCAACTTTCGCGAAGTCTCGGCGCCGAGGTATCGATCGCCCGGAAACCCGGCGCAGCTGCTGGTGAGTTCTCGCTCGAAGTTGCGTCGCCGCAGCCAACCGGGACTGTCGCCGTGCCGCCATCAGCTCCGGCGACCGCTACGCGCGTTCCTCAATCGCCGTCTCCCGCAGCAGAACGCCCCTCGCTTGTTCGCGTCGAAGGCGTCGTCGCCGCGATCAACGCTCGCACCGTGACCCTCCTGACGCTCGATGGGCGAAAGTCAGTCGTCATCCGGCCCGAGGCCCGTATCCTCCCCGGCGAAAGTGGTCTCACCGCCGGCCAACTGCTGTCCGCGGATGCGCTCGGCCACCTGGTTGTCGTCCGTGGCGGGATCGATGTGGGTACGGGCGCAGTAATCGCCGATATCGTCCTCATAGGACAAAAGGTGGAACGGCCCCTCCAGAATCGCTAGGGCGTGGGCACGGTGGCGTCTCCCTCCGTGCCGGCTGCGTTCATATTCCCCTGCCGGTATCCGCCCAGGTCCAGCGTCACATAACGGAAGCCAAGCGATTGTAGCCGTCCTACGATTCGTTCACGCGTCGCTGCCACCATCGCCAGTTCCAGTCCCGCTGCATCCGTCTCGATCCGCGCAATTTCGCCATGGTGCCGTACTCGCACCTGCCGCATTCCCACCGCGCGCAGCACAGCCTCTGCCGCTCCCACCTGGTCGAGCGCCCCCACCGTGACCGGTGTCCCATGTGGAATCCGGCTCGCGAGGCACGCCATCGCCGGCTTGTCCCACGTCGGCAGCCCCAGTTTCAGCGAAGCTTCACGTATCTCCGCCTTGGTGAATCCCGTCTCCAGCAGCGGGCTCCGGACGCCGTGCAACTCTGCGGCTTTGCGCCCCGGTCGCCAGTCCCCT
This sequence comes from Dehalococcoidia bacterium, assembly GCA_020432045.1. Lineage (GTDB taxonomy): Bacteria > Chloroflexota > Dehalococcoidia > Tepidiformales > Tepidiformaceae > JAGQHB01. Next base: position 27,744 of record JAGQHB010000024.1, read on the forward strand.
ACATCGTCGGCATTTGTCCCATCGACCACCACCGCCCCGTTTGCTTCTGCCGCGATCGCCCCGAGCAGTCCGTACAACTCGTCCTTGCAATGGAAGCAGCGCATCGGGCTGTTCTCTACGTACCCCGGCCGTTCCATCTCATGGGTCTCTATGAGGCGGTGCCGAATCCCGATCTGCTTCGCCAGCGCAATGGCCTCGTCTCGTTCGGCTTCCGGCACCGACGCCGAAAGCCCTGTGATGGCCTCGGCCCGGTTCCCCAGTGCTCCATATGCAACGGCTGCCAGGTAGGTCGAGTCCACTCCCCCGGAGAACGCCACCACCACACGGTCGTACGAGCGGATCATCGCTTCGAGGGTATCGATGCGTTCCATCCAGACCATGCTACCTGCTGTGAGCTCTCATGGGAGCGACGTCTCCGGGTGCTCCCGGTACCACTGCGCCAGGCGAACGCTCAGGTCCTCCTGCAGCTGCACCGAAAGGCCCCCGTCCACCACAAGTGTATGCCCGGTAATGAAGCTCGCATCCGGAGAGCAGAGAAACGCCACAGCATTCGCTATATCGTCCGGTTCGCCCACCCGCCGCATCGGGTACTGCTGCTTGAAGAACTCCAGATAGCTCGGATTCGTCGCCCAGCGAGCAGCGGCTCGTTCGGTCACGATGTGCCCCGGACAGATGGCGTTCACACGGATGCCGCGCGGCCCGAGATCCACCGCCATCTGGCGTGTCATCCCGATCACGGCTGCCTTCGCCGTGTCGTAGCCGAGCCGCCCCGGCGCTCCCAGCAACCCGTGGACCGATGACATGTTTACGACGCTGCCACCGCCTGCCGCCTCCATGTAAGGGACAGCGGCCTTCGTGGCGCGATACAGCGCCCGCACAAGCAGGTTCATCGATGCGTCAAAGCTCGAATCTGCGATTTCCGCGACGCCCCGGTCCGGCTCTGCCGCGCTGTAAGCATTGTTCACAAGCACATCCAGCCGTCCCCACATCCCGATCGCCTCCGCGATCGCCGCCGCCGCTGTGCCCTCGGCCCCTACATCAGCCACGAGTGCTGCCGCCGTGCCACCGGTCTGCCGTATTTGAGCCACGTTCCCGGCTGCCGCTTCTGCCGCCGTGTCCACGATCAGGACGCGCGCCCCGTCGCGTGCCAATCGCCGCGCCGTCGCACCTCCAATGCCCAGGGCTCCACCCGTCACGATCGCGACCCGCTGGTTCGTACTCATTGTCCGAATCCTACGGGCTTTCTGCCCGTCTGCACGATCGCGAAGGAGCCCTCCAACCGGAGGGCTCCTTCGCGATGCAACGAATGATTGATCGCGACCTACCGTCCCGGCACCTCAAGATCGTCCGGCGGTGGTGCCGGGTTCACCACTCCGGCCATCAGCTGTGTCGGTACCAGCGCCCGCAGTTCGTCGAGGCTCCACTTGCCGTGCTTGTAGATGTTCTTGAACGGTGGGTACATATCCTGGAGCAGACCAACGTGGCCGCCCGATACCTGGAAGATGCGCCCGTTGATGTTCCATGCCTCGTCCAGCAACAGGTACACCGTCATCGGCGCCACCATTGCCGGGCTTCGCAGGTTCGCTGCTTCTTCCGCTGCCCGCGCCGCCGCGCCGGTGTTCCCAGCGATCCCACGCGATTCCCTCAGCTCACGTGCCGACTGTGGCACCGTCGCCGTCAACCGTGTCGATGCCCCAGGGGCGATGCAGTTTACCGTCACGCCGTAGCGCCCCAGGTCCCGCGCTGCGACGCGCGTCAGGCCCGCGACCCCCGCCTTTGCGGCGCCATAGTTCGCCTGTCCTGAGTTACCCTGGAGCCCCGAGACCGACGAGTAGTTCACGATCCGGCCAAACCGCTGCTGCCGCATCAACACCGCAGCTGGCTTGATCGTCGTGAAGTGCCCCTTCAGGTCAATGCGGACAACGTCGTCCCACTCCTGTTCGGTCATGTTAAAGATCATGCGGTCCCGGAGGACTGCGGCAAGGTTGACGAGGCCGTCCAGCCGCCCGTATGAATCCAATGCCGTCTTGATGACGCTTTCGCCACCATCCATTGTCGAAACGTCGGCGAAGTTGGCGGTGGCCTCGCCTCCCGCCTTTTTGATCTCTTCCACAACCTGGGCTGCCGGTCCGTCGTCGTGGCCAGAGCCGTCCGGGTTTACGCCCGGATCATTCACAATCAGGCGCGCGCCCTCGCTTGCCGCCAGGATGGCGCATTCGCGGCCAATACCGCGCCCCGCACCGGTCATCGCAATCACACGGCCTTCAAGTAGTCCTGCCATAGCCTCACCAGCCTCCAGTCATGAAAAGAGGGCACCCTACCGTTGTACGGTTACGGGTGCCCTCGCCTCTGGCGCCTCGCTGGGTGCCTCTTATTTTGAGAAGGCGACCGTCGCCGTGCCTGGCGTCGTCTTGTTCCCTTCGGGGTTTTCGCTCCAGATTTCGAGGTCGACCAGCTTCTCGCCACCCTCCTCATACTTCCGCCGCACGATTCCCTTGCAGGTGATGTCCTGGTTCGGGTAATCCATGCCGCGGTAGCTGCAGCCGTACTTCTTGATGCGGCCGTTCGGGCCCATCCAATCGTGCACCAGCTGCCCGAGGAACGCGTTCTTCAGAGCCCCGTGCACGATAATGTTCGAAAGGCCAGTGCCGACCGCAAAGTCCTTGTCGTAGTGGATCTGGTAGAAGTCGCCCGAGCCGGCCGCCCACTGCACCAGCTGCTGTGTGCTGCAGTTCTTCTTCAGCTCCGTGATGGCCTGGCCCTCAGAGATGCTGTCCCATGTGACGGTCATCGTTGTTCCCTTTCCTAGTACCGAATGCCGGTGCCGGTCATCACGGCCACGACCTTGCCGTCGCTCTTGCGCTTGTATTCGTTCTTGCTTGTCGTGATCAGCATGTCGCCGATCGATCCCTTGCGCTCCACGATCTCTGAAACGTAACTCGTGGATTCGAGCACGTCGCCAGCGCAGATCGAGTCGAAATACTCGATCTCCGTGCCGCCGTTCAGGATGCGCTTCAGTGGGCGTCGTGGCTCAGGAGCACGGGCGCCACCGCGGCGGCCACCAAATGTCGGGTCGCTGTATCGCGGGTCGTATACCGGCGTGCCCAGGTATCCGGGAGGGCACGGCAGGCTACGGTAGCCCGCCTTCTTCGCCTCTGCCTCGTCGTAGAAGATCGGGTCAACGTGCCCGACGCTTCGTGCGAACAGTCGAATCTGCAGTTTATCCACTTCGCAAATCGTCGGTTCGCTGCGGACGCCAATCGTGGCCCGCATCTCATCGGTGATAAGCGACTCTTCGTCTGCCATCAGTTCCTCCGGGTAGTGAATGCGCCACGAACATTAACCGAACGCGCGTGCATTGAAAACCACGCCGTCTGGCCCCCTTTTCGGAGCCCGTTCGGCCTGCCACGATGACCACAGAAGGTACTCCCGTGGCGAATCAATCCTGCGGGGCCGGTGGCCGCTTCCACCGCTGCCCCAACATCCCCATAAATAGCTGCCAGTATTGCGGGCGCCGGTTCTGCGAGGCCCACACCTATTTTCTGGGGGGGTACGAGGCCGTTTGCACCCGCAAGCCTTGCCGGCGCAAACACGACGACCTGCAGCTCCACCAGGCGTACAAACGCCGCATCGGCGAACGGAACCGGGCTGGTCTCTGCGGGATCGAAGACTGCGTTCCTCACCCGCGCTTCGAATGCTCCCTCTGTCGCGGCCACTTCTGTGAAGAGCACATCAGCGAACGTCAGTACCCTACCCGCGATGGCAGCGTCATCATCAACCGCCCGGCAAGCGTCTGTGCCTGGTGCTGGCGTCGCCGCAAAGTCTGGCGCCGGTGACTCTTGACCTCTCCACCATTGAACAAGCGGCCAGGGTCATTCGAGCGGCCACGCGGCTGACCCCTGCCTGGCCGTCCGCCATCCTGGAACAGATCACCGCCGTTCCTGTCACACTGAAGTGCGAACAGCTCCAACGCACCGGCTCATTTAAAGTCCGCGGTGCCCTCAACTTCGTCGCCAACCTTCCTGCAGATGGCGTCCTCGGCCTTGTTGCCGCAAGTGCTGGCAACCACGCGCAGGGCGTCGCCTACGCGGCTTCCCTCCGCGGACTACCGGTCACCGTGGTCATGCCGTCATTCGCACCTCTCGCCAAGGTCAATGCCGCCAAAGGCTACGGCGCCCGTGTCGTTCTCCACGGCCTCTCGCTCGAACAGGCGCGCGACCACGCCCGCACGATCGCCGCCAACGAGGGCCTCATCTTCGTTCCACCCTTCGACGACGACCATGTCATCGCCGGGCAGGGCACCCTCGGCCTTGAACTTCTCGCCCAGGCACCCCACCTATCAGAAGTGCTGGTGCCAACCGGTGGCGGTGGCCTGCTCGCTGGCGTTGCCACGGCAATCAAGGAATCGAACCCCGCCATCCGCGTCATCGGCGTCCAGGCTGCCGCCATGGATGGTGTTGCCCGTTCATTCGCCGCCGGTTCGCTCATCGAGGTGCCGCCACGCCGCACCATCGCCGATGGCGTCGCCGTCGCGGGTCCATCAGAGCGAACGTTCACCCTTGTCCGCCGCTACGTCGACGAGATCGTTACGGTCCCCGAGGACGCAATCGCCCACGCGCTCCTCCTTCTCGTCGAACGCTCGAAGATGGTCGTAGAAGGTGCGGGCGCGCTTGGCGTCGCCGCCCTCCAGTCGGGCCTCTACCGCCCCAAAGGCCCGGCAGCAGTCATCCTCTCCGGCGGCAATATCGATATCAACCTCATAGGCTCTATTATCCGCCGGGGCCTCGTCGACGCCGGCCGCTACCAGCAGCTCTCTATCCAGGTCTCCGATACGCCAGGAGAACTCGCCGCAATCACCGCGGCCATCGCCTCCGAAGGCGGCAACATTCTCGAAGTCGAACACAACCGCGAAGCCCCGCAGCTCCCCGTCGGTGTTGCTATCCTCGACCTCGTCCTCGAAGTCGACGGCCCCGAACACTTCGATCGCGTCGTTGCCGCCCTCACCGCTGCCGGTATCACGCGCGTTGGTTCGGTATCGGACACCCGCTCGTCTCCGGCCGCCCGCACCCGCAACGACCGTCGGGAATGACCGGCACATTTCCACTGATCGCCGTTTTCCTGGGCATATTCGTCGGCCCCGCTCTCCTCGCCGGGTTCGTGGCTTTCGTGGCGGGGAGGGCACGCGCGGGTGTGGCCGCTGCCGTCATCCTCCTGGCTACCGTCTTCGTCTACGCGATGAACAACCCCAGCACCGAGTCAGGAGAGCAGAACACCTTCAGCGCCGTGCTCGTTACGTTTGTACTCACGCCCTCGCTTGCACTTGCCATTGCAGCTTCGTTTATCGGCGCCGCCCTCAGGCGCCGCGAATCCTGACCTGCGCCCAGGAGCAATCGCTAAGAAAGCGGCCGCCGATCCCGGTCCTTCAACAACACCGCGTCCAGCACGAACATCAGCACCGTGATCGTCGCTGTCGCGACCGACACGATCATCACCCGGCGTAACAGCCGTCCGATAGCCCTGGGAGTTGCCTTCAGCATTCGCATCGCAGGCACATCCTACAGACTTCAGGGCCGGCTGAGAGGGTCTCGCCCTTAGAATTCCCAACGATGTCCTGGTCGCTTGCTGCCGTTCTCGCCACCATCTGGCTCGGGCCGCCATTTCTCGCCGCGGCGACGTGGGTCGTTACCCGTAGCTGGCGCCGAGCAGCCATCAACGCCGCCATGACGCTCGGCGCCCTCACTGGCGTCATCCTCGTTTCGCGGCGCCCGCTCGAAATCGCCCAGCCGGCCGAGATTGCTCTCATTGCCATCACGTTCCTCCCGGCATTGCTGCTCACGGGCCTCGTTATCGTGATCGTCCGCACCGTTTCGGCGGGGGATCCCCTTCATTAGGCGTGCTTCGACTCGCCATCACGGGGCCGGTCGTGCTCCGGTCACTCCCGCTACCGTCCCAGTGTCACGTAGTCTTGCGGCGTGTCGAACACCGCGGCATCGACGGTGTCTTTGATCCCCGTCACCGCAACCGTCACACGGCTCCCTTCAGTCGTCACGTCCAGCCGCGTCGGGATCCCGGTATCGGTGGCGAAGCATGCTGCGCCATCCTGACCCTCACTACTGGTTTTAAAGCAATGGCTCGCAATCCCGCCCGGCTGTTCGTCCGGCAACCGCGTCACATCGCCATCTCCCTCGATTCGGTCCAACATGGCTCCAAGGTCCAGCGGGTTCGGAAACGCACTCCCCGCGTCGCCGGTGGCCTTCAAGCAGGTGCCCCGGTCTCCGTCTCCGAAACACGCGGTCGTCTTGTCGCTGCTCGCGACCAGCACAATGTCCGTGAACGGCGTCCCCTCTGCCTCGTCGAGTGACAACCGTGTCGCTTCACGGCCATCCTCCTGTGCCAGCACCAGCGTCCCGGTGCCAGAAAGGCCCGCGCCCGCGATAGTCGCGTCATAGGTCGCCTGGAACGTCCGCGCATCGGCCTTCGCTACCAGCGCCCGCAGCTCAGTCGCAGCCGCGCTTGCCGGTTCGGACGGAGTCGGGGTCGCCCCGTCCGAGTCCCCCGAGCCCCCGCAGGCGGCCATAACCATCACGACTGCCCCCACGAACGCCAGTGATGTTGTCTTCCAGCACAAGAGAATCTTCACCAACTCACCGTACCGTGCTCGTCCGTTCGCCGCCGTAAAGCCCCGCTTCTACAGCAGCAGCTAGAATCTCCCTATGCCACGTCCCCACGTCTCATGCATGGTCCGCGGCTGGGACCTTCGCGCGGGCACAACCGGCGATATGGTTCTCGATTCCGCCCGCTACGCAGAGAACATCGGCCTCGACGGCCTCATCGCCGGCGATCATGTGACCTTCCACGGCTTCGGCTACGACGGCCTCATTACACTCACGGCCGTCGCCGCCGTAACGGAACGAATCCAGCTCAAGACTGCCGTCTACCTCCTGCCCCTCCGCCACCCCGTACCCGTCGCACTCCAGGTTGCCCAGCTCTCCCAGCTCAGCCAGGGGCGCTTCGTGTTCGGTGTGGGTGTCGGCGGCGAAGACCCGCACGAGTTCACCAGCTCCGGTGTCGATCCTCGCCATCGCGGAGTCCGTACCAACGAGGCCCTGCAGATCGTCCGTCGCCTCTGGACCGAAGACAACGTCACCTTTCCCGGGCGCCACTTCGATCTCCACGACGTCACCCTTTATCCCAAACCGTGGGATCACGTGCCGATCTTCATCGGCGGCCGCAGCGATTTCGCCCTACGGCGCGCCGGCCGCTACGGTGATGGCTACACCGGCATCTGGCAGTCCGTCGACCGCCTCCGCGCGTGCCGCGAACAGATCGATGAAGCTTTAGTCGCCGCGGGGCGCGAACCCGGAAGCGTGGAACTTGGCATGCAGTTCTGGCTCGCCGTCGGTGATGACGCCGCCGTTGCCCGCGCCAACCTTGCTGCCGGCATGGAGAGCACCTACCAGGTCCCCTTCGATCGTTTCGAGCGTTATTCCCCCTACGGGTCCGTCCGCCAGGTCGCTGAGTTCATCGCACCCTATATCGAAGCCGGCGCCCGCCACATCAACCTGCTGCCCATGCAAGATTCGCCCGAGGCCAATATCGAGGCCGCTCGGGCCATCCAGGAATCCCTCAACGACATCACCGGCGAATAGCCCAGGAGTACTGCCATGCCCGACGCCACCATCGTTTTCGTCAACGGCCGTGTCCACACGGTCGATTCAGCGAACTCCGTAGCAGAAGCCGTGGCCGTGGCCGGCGACCGCATCCTCGCCGTTGGCAGCAACACCTCAATCCGCCCTCTCGCCGGTGCGGGGACGCGCGTCGTCGACCTCGCCGGACGCACGCTCCTCCCCGGGCTAATCGATTCTCACTGCCATCTCGTTGGCGTCGGCACGGCCCAGCGCGCAATCGACTGCAAAGCACCCGGAAACGGTTCCATACGCGCTCTCGTCGAAGAGGTGCGAAGGCGTGCCGCCACTCAGCCCGCGGGTACCTGGATTCGTGGCCGCGGCTACGACCAGACCCGGCTCGCTGAGGGCCGCCACCCCAATCGCTTCGACTTCGACGCTGTCTCCCCTGATCACCCGGTCATCTTCACCCGCACCTGCGGCCATATTTCTGCTGCGAACTCGCTTGCACTGAAACTCGCCGGCATCGATGACACGACGCCCGACCCTCCCGGTGGCCGCTACGACCGGGAAGGCGGCCGCAATCTTGGCGTCTGCTACGAAAATGCCCAAGGGCCAGTCCAGCGCGTCGCCCAACTATCCGGCCCCGAGCTACGCGAGGGCATTCTCCTCGGCCAGGAAGCCTATCTGAAGGCCGGAGGCACCAGCGTCCACGATGCCGGTGGTTTCGTCGGCCCAGCGTTCATTCAGGGACAGGACCTCAACACCGAGGGAAAGCTCAAGATCCGCGTCTACGCGTTTGGCACGGACAGTGCCGGCGGCCGCCCTGGGAGCGCCCTGGTGGCCTCAGGCGTCCACACTGGCTTCGGCGACGACCGCCTCATGGTCGGCGCCTACAAGGCCATCACCGACGGCTCGACCAGCGGCCCAACCGGAGCCACCCGCGACCCCTACGCTTCCAACTCTGACGACAGCGGCATCCTCTACTACGGCCAGCAAGAGCTCGACAGCATGCTCCTCGCCGCCCACCGCGCCGGCTTCCAGGTCACCATGCACACCGTCGGCGACAGGGCGATCGAAAACGGCCTCAACGGCCTTGCCGCCGCCCAGGCTGCCTTCCCCCGCGAAAACCTCCGCCACCGCCTCGAACACTGCGCCATCTGCCCGCCAGACCTGCAGCGCCGTGTCCGCCTCCAGGGCATCGTCCCGGCCATGCAACCAGCATTCTTCTGGGAGTTCGGCGACGGCTACATCGTCAACTACGGCCGCCAGCGCGCCGACTGGATGTTCCCCGTGAAATCTCTGCTCGACGCTGGCGTCATCGTCGCCGGCAGCTCAGACGCACCCGTCACCGACCATCGCCCCCTCTTCGGCATTGAACAGGCCATGACTCGTGCAACCAGCGGTGGTGATATCTGCGGCCCCGATGAGCGCGTCGACCTCGACACCGCCATCCGCATGTACACCTACAACGGCGCCTACGCGCAGTTCCAGGAAGACCGTAAAGGCACCATCGAACTCGGCAAGTTCGCCGACCTCACCATCCTCAGTCAGGACATCGCCCGGATCCCACCAACCGAACTGCGGGACCTCCCCATCGAAATGACCGTCATCAACGGCGAAGTCGTCTACGAAGCCTGATCACTCCCCGCCGACGAGCTCCGCCGCAAACGAATCGAGCCCACGTTCGGCAACCACCGTGTAGGTCTGCAGGTCCACCACGACGACCTTCCGGCAGGCCTCGCCGAGGCACTTCCCTCCGTTCGTCATCGCCCTCTCCAGCGCTGGCCCGTCCGCGAGGAACAGCGCGTACCGTCCGTCGCGAGTGATCACCGGCATCTCGAACCTCCCTCCGGGATCGATCACGGTGCTTACCGTCATCGACGTGAGGTCTACAATCGTGATTCCGGAACCATGGAGCGTCAGCCAGCCATCGCTCCTCACCGGAGGCCCCTGCCACGTGCCCACCCCGGCGAGCGTTTTCCCATCCTCCGAAACGGCAATAGCTCCGACCTCCGGCACTTCCAGCACCGTCTCCAGCGTTTCCGCATCGACGATGCGCAAACCGAGCGGGAGGCCCCGCCAGCAGGTGTCAAGGCCAGCGCACTGCTCGGTGGTGGTTCCGCTCAGCGCCAGGTATCGGCCCCCACCGACAACCTCAATGCCCGGCCGGCTCGATGGTCCGCCCTTTGCTTCGGCAGTGTCCCAGAGCCGGTCCGCAAGCCAGCCTCGGAGTCTCTTCCACCCGCTCTTTCGCGCTCGTAGCGACTTCTCTCCCACGACTTCTAGCCTTGACGTGTCGATCACAGTGATGGTGGGTGATTCGGCGTGCACGACATAAACACGACGCCCATCCGGCGAGATCGCGATCGCCGGCGCATAGAGCCCGTAGAAACCGGCCCCCTGGTCCTCCTCTAACAGCTGTCCCGCGAGCAGGCCATCCACCATCACGCGCCCAAGTTCCGCGCCCGTGGCAATGTCGATCACGACCAGGAACCCCGGCTTGTCCGTCACATAGCCGTCAGCTGTTTCGAATCCCGGCACGTAGAGGCGCGTGCCGTCCGGCGACAACACCAGCCTGCTCCCCACGGTGAAGTTGAGCGTCCCTAACACATGGCTCTTGGTGCCATCCGCCGGGACGAGAGTCACGTCGGTACGGGACCCGTTGGCTCTCAGGGCGATAATCGCCCGCCCATCCGGCATCCATGCATCCACGGTGTCATTTCCGGCGGGCGTGTCCAATTGCCTCGCCGACCACGCCGCCAGGTCAATCACGTAGGGACCGGCCGCCAGCATCGTTCCGTCCGGCGATAGCAGGCCGCCGGTAAACCCGGATACCTCGATAGCGTCGAACCCCGCGAGATCCTCTCCCGTCGCCGGGTCGATCGGCCGGACCACCGCTCCGTTTGCATCCGCCTCCCACGCCGCCACGAATACACTTCCCGGCGCGCCCCCTGCGGGGGAAAGGTAGTCTCTGACCATCGGCGAATTCGCCGGCGTTGGAAGGAACGGTTCCAGGAAACTGACGTCTCCGCTCCCGGAATCCGCCTCTGAATCTCTCGCAAGCACTCCCAGGGCAAGCATGGCTCCGATGCTGATCCCTACCGCAACCGCCGTGCTCAGCCCCGCGTACAACGCCAGCGCGATCACAGGCCGTTCCTGCCGCTGCGCGGGTGCTGACCAGGTCGCCAGCTCGCCGCGATCTCGTGTGTCAGTCTTCGCCAACAAGTTCGAGACGTGATAGCGCACCGTGTTCACGCTGATGCCAAGCCGCACGGCGATCTCCGCGTTCGCCCGGCCCTGCCGCACTTCGGCCAGTACGCGCTCCTCAGCCGGCGTCAGCCCCTCGGCCCGCGGACGTCCTCGTCGCTTCCAGGTCATGGGTCACACTTTATCCACCGTCGTCGGCAATTACCCCGTCCACCGCCGCAAAGTCCGCTCAGCAGCCACGGCCCACGGCTTAACGCTAACCGCCTACGCCCCTAATGGCCGCCACTGCACCAGCGTCACCTCGGGCGTCACATCCATAAACGCCACCTCCACCGGCAGCCCGATCCGCACGCTGTCCGGGCTGCAGTCGATGATGTTCGCCGTCATGTGCACGCCCTCGTCCAACGCCACGATCGCGATCACATACGGCTCGTCGCCGTTCCACTGGGGTGACGTCGCGCGCCTCGCTACCGTGTAGGAATACACCGTCCCGCGTCCGCAGGCATCCACCCACTCCAACGTGTCGTCCGCCCCGAACGGAGACACCGCCCGCGGGTAGAACACGAACCGTCCTGTCTTCCGCGACCGCTGCAGCACCAGCCGGTGCTCTTTCGCCGCGTCCCAGTACGGCTTCGATATCGTGTTGGGCTCTGGCAGCGGTTTCCCGTAGGTTTGCGGTTCGTCGCTCACTTTCCGCTCCTCGCGAGCAACAGCGAAACCTGCTCGCTCATGATCCCGCCGTTGCCGTTCACAAAGGCGTACTCACACTTTCGTATCTGCCGCACACCGCTTCGGCCCATGATTTGCCGCGCCGCTTCCGTCACGTGTGACATGCCGCCCGCGATCCCTGCCTGTCCGAACGAAAGCTGGCCGCCGTGCGGGTTCAGAGGCCAGTCGCCGTCGAATTGCAGGCTGTGCTCATCAACGAACGTCCCGCCCTGCCCCTTCTTCGCGAATCCGGCATCCTCGATCGTCAGCAATACAGTGATCGTGTAGCAGTCGTACAGGCTCGCGAGGTCGATGTCCCGCCGCCGCACGCCCGCCATCTTGAACGCATCGTCCGCCGCTGCAGTGATGGCCGAGTGTGTCAGGCTCGGCGCAAACGCGATGCTCCGGTGCGTCGTGTGTTCTCCCGCGCCAAGCAGCCACGCCACAGGCTTCTTCAGTCGCTTCGCCTTTCGTGCACTCGTCACCACGATCGCTGCCGCGCCCGCCACTGGCATCACGATTTCCAGCAGGTGCAGCGGGTCGACCACCATCGGTGAATTCAGGACGTCGTCAACCGTGATCGGCTGCCCGAAGAAGATCGCGTCCGGGTTGTGACACGCGTTGTAGCGCTGTGCCACCGCGATCTTCGCCAGCTGCTCCGGCCGCACACCGTATTCGTGCATATAGCGCTGGGCGATCATCGCATAGCCGTAGTTCGCGCCAATCGCCCCGTAAGGCTCTTCGAACTCCGCTGCCGGCGTCCGGTCTATCCGCCGCCCTGAGAAGCTGCCGCCGCCCGGCCGCGAACTTCGCTGCTCCCGTCGCGCCGCTGTCGTGCACACAACGGTCTCGCAGAGCCCGGCCGCGATAGCCATCGCCGCCCGCGTCACCATCCCTGCCCCGGTCGCCCCGCCGAGGTCCACCACCTCGGCGAATTTCGCGTCGATCCCCAGGTACTCCACCAGCGTTGCCGGTGCCATGAAGGGCGCTTCCGCGAAGTTCGCCGTGATCACGCCATCGACCTCACCCGGTTCCAGGCCCGCGTCGGCGATCGCATCCATCGCCGCCCGCGCCAGCATCCCAAGCGTCGTTTCACCCACCGTGAAACGGCTCGGCTTGAACTCCGCCACCCCGGCGATCGCGACACTGCCGCGCAGCGACATCCTCTTACCTCGATCCTGGAATCGGATCCCGCATGGTACGTGGCACAGGCTTCCGGGGCGACCAGCCCCCCGGCCTTCCACCTTCCGGCCCTTGTCGCGCGCCCCTCCGTTGATACGCTGTGCTCAGTGTCGGAATCCAAACAGCACCTTCGGGCCTGGCAGAATGCAGGGCTCCTCGACGAGGAGACCGTTAGCCGCATCGTCGCCTTCGAATCCGCCAGCCGCCCGGCGCCGTCGGCCCTCCCCGAAGAACGCCCCGGCGTGATCGAAGCGATCCTCTACCTTGGGTTCGTCGTCGCCGGCGCCGGTATCTTCTTCCTCGTCGGCAACAACTGGGAGCAGCTCACCTCCTGGTCCAGGCTCATGCTCGTCACCACCGCTGCGGTCCTTACACTCGGTGCGGGCGCGGGGATGCACCTGGCGGCCCATCCCGGTGTGCGTCGCGGTGGCCAGGCGGCCTGGCTTCTCGCCGTGGCCCTCTCGGCGGCGTCCCTGGCCGTCGCCTTCAACGAGTACGGTGGCCACCAGCTCGGTGACGAACGCTGGCAGATCGTCGTCGTCGCCACGGCAACGTTCGCACTGGCGATGACGCTCTGGGCGTTCGCTCCGTCATCCCTCCAGGTCCTCGCGATCGCCGGCGCCACCGTCTTCTTCGCTGAAGCCCTCGGCGCTTGGCCCGATGAGTACTCGCCTCGGCTCGCCGGCCTCACCATCGCCACGACGGGTGCAGCGCTGCTCGTGCTCACGGAACTGGGCGTCTTCCGCCCGGTACGCACTGCCCGTGTGGCCGCCGCGGCCCTCTGCGGCATAGGCGCCTTCCACGCCGGTGTCGATAGCTCGCTGCCTTGGGAGTTCATCGCATTCGTGGCGGGTGGCGCGCTAATCGGGCTCGGCATCTGGCGTGCGTCTTTCACCTACGTCGCTGTCGCTGTCGCTACGCTCCTTGTGGCGCTCATCACGTTCATGTTCGAACACTTTGGCGGCGAACTCGGTGCGCCCATCGCCCTCATCCTCTCCGGGGGCCTCCTCATCGGATCAGTCCTCGTCCTCGTCCAGGTCCGCACAATGATTCACCGCCACCGGGTTGCCGTATGAAGTCGCGTCTCGCTATCGCGGCCACCTTCGCAGGCGTTGCCGTGCTGGTCGCCGTAGCCCTCGTTGCCTTCCAATTCGGCCGCATCGACCCATCACCTCCATCCCTCCGAAATAAGCCCGCTCCGAGCATCCCGGGCGAGATCCTCTACACCAGTGGCCAGTCTTGCCTGACCCGTGCCGATGCCTCAGGAGCTAATCGCCACGAGATCTGCTATCCCGCCCTGCTCTACATCGGTCCCTTCACGTGGGTGGATGCCAACACGATCCGGACCTGGTCGCAGGGCGTTGTTGCCGATATCGACCTCAGGACCGGCGCCCGCACCCCCGTGTCCAAGTCCGGGTCAGGTATCGAGAAATTTCCGCTACGCCCTCCAGTCTCATCCGCCGGTGACACTGTGCTCGTCGATCGGGGCGACCTCTATCTGGTGAGCGCCGGGGGGCAGCAGAAGATCGCCAGCTTCGATATAGGCGATACCTGGCTGGAGCCCATCGTTTGGTCGCCTGACGGCAAGTGGATCCTGGTCCGCTGGCAGCCCCCACGGGGTCGCGAGTCGGAACTCTGGATCGTCTCCCGGGATGGCTCGGTAAAGGGCACGCTCGCAACAAACTTCGAAGGAAACTGGGCCGCCTGGCGTATCGATGGCGTCGGCACGACGCCGACTGTCGACGAAATGTTCGGTGCCGCCGCTCGCTGAGCTACCAGCGCTGACCTTGTGGCGCTTCTTTGTCCGCTGTTCCGTGCGTCATGTGCGCCGCCGAGGCTCCTGCTCGCCACGGCCAGCTCTCTCTGGCCGGCGCGAAGTCCCCTGCGCTTCCACGCAGCGTCGCCCAGGCCACGTCCAGGGCGCGTTTCGTCCCTTCGACATCGTGCACGCGGAACAGTCGCGCCCCCTGCGCCAATGCCAGCACCGTGGACACGTGCGTCTCCAGGTCGCGCTCGCCCGGCGGCCGCGCAGCGACGCTCCCGAGGTAGTTCTTCCGTGAATGCGCCAGTAGCAGCGGCAATCCCGGCGATGTGCATTCACCGATCCTGCGCAACACCTGCAGGTCCTCGTCGTGGCTCTTGCCGAACGCGATCCCCGGGTCCACGACGATCGACGCCCGTGCCAGCCCCGTGTCCTTCAGGTGCGCGACCCGCTCAAACATCCATCCAACAGTTTCTGTGACCACATCGTCATAGACGGGCGGTGCGTCCGGCCTCCGCTTCGGCACGCTGTAGCTGTAGTTCAGCACGTATCCGGCGCCGGCCCGGGCCGCCACTTCCGCCGTCTCCATCCCAAGCGTCAACCCGCTGATGTCGTTCACGATGGCCGCGCCGGCCGCCAAAGCTCGTTCCGCTACCAGCGGTTTGTAGGTGTCCACCGAAACGATGTGGCCGTCTGCGACCAGCGCTCCTACCACTCGTGCCCCACTGGCCGCCTCGTCTTCGGCGTCTCTCACCGGCCGGTCGGCACGGGCCGTCTCGCCGCCTACGTCAATGATGTCCGCTCCCTGCTCCCGGAGCTGGCCGGCACGAGCGAGCGCGGCCGCCACGTCGCTCCCGACTCCGTCCCCGGAAAACGAATCCTCCGTCAGGTTCACGATGCCCATGATCACCGGCCGATCTACCCGGAGCTCACCCTGGGCCGTTGACCACGTTGTGCGCGGCTCCAGCGCGTTCCAAAGAGAGGTCGCCGCGGACGCTCGTCCGGCGTCGAGCGCACCCGCCAGCCGCTTCAGGTCCCGCCGCGTCCCGCGCACTAAAGTCGTCCCGTGACCCTGTTCGGCCATCACAGCGACGGCTGCCGCGGCCCGTCCAACGATCCCGTGGGCATCCTCGATATGCACGGTCCAGACCGCATCGTCGCCGTTTGCCCATGGCGCTGGACGAATCACTCGTACCGGCGGCAACGGACTCCGCCTCCACGCCGCCCCACTCATCGTGCTGGCAGCGCCTCGGCCATGCGCTTTGCCTGCCACAGATGCTCCAGATCATGCTGGTACAAGTCCCGCACCAGGTCGAGCAGCGTCACCTCTCCCCGGTACGGATGCAGTCCCGTGCGAGCCCAGTCCCGCTCGTCGGTACTCCAGAGCAGGTAGGTTGTCTGCCGCCGGTAGTAATGAAACTCGTCCAGCAGTTCGTCCTCATCTTCGTCTTCGTAGTCGTCCAGCCTCGGGATGTCGTCAAGGTCGACTACGCCGACTCGCGCCACTCTCCGCGCGCCAAGGATCGAATTGAAGTTCTCGTTCATCCCAAGCTCGACATCCCGCATATGCGCGGCAAGGCCGAGCAACGTCCAGTCCTCGTCAGGCATCGACCCTGGTTCGAGTAAACGTGCCCGCCGTATCCCCTCCAGCATCCGGCGCAGCTCGCCAGACGCCTCTCCGATAGCCTTCAGGAGAAACGCAGGGTCGTTGGCCGCTTGCCGCACGTACTTCACCCGTCGATTGTAGCGCGGTTCACTCGCCGTACCGCCAGCCCGTTACGTGAGCTTGAGCGGTTCGCCTGCCTTGCAGAGGGGACACTCCTCGGCCGCCCACGACACGATATTCAGCGAAATCGCTGCCGCGAACGGCACGCCAAAGTCCGTCTTCCCGCCCGTCCGGTCCACGAGCACGCCGACGCCCGCCACCGTTGCACCAGTCTGCTCCACCGCTTCGAGCACGTCGCGGATACTCCCGCCGGTCGTCAGGACGTCATCGACCACCAGCACCCGGTCGCCAGGCCCGATTTCGAATCCTCGGCGAAATTCGCGGCCAGCCACGCCGTCTTCCCGTCGCTCGGCGATAATCGCCTTCAGTCCCAGCTGCCGCGCTGTCTCGAAGCTCAGGATCACCCCGCCGGTTGTGGGCCCCGCCACCACGTTCGCCACCCCGCTGAACGCTCCCGCGATCCGCTCGCAAAGCCGGGATGTGATGTCAGGCCACTGCAGGATTCGAAATTTCTCGACATACGTGTCGCCATGCCGCCCGCTGGCGAACTGAAAATGCCCGCGCATCAGCGCGCCGCGGTCTGCTAGGAGCTGTTCTAGTTCTTCGGTCACGCCGCGAGCGTAGCCTCGGCGATTTCCCAGGTCTACCGCGGGCTCGCTACCGTCGGCGACTGCTCCGCCTGCCACATCTCCACCGTCTTCTCCGTCAACCTGGGCGACTCGTTTGGTGCCAACCCAAACTGACTCGACGGCCAGTACGACAGGAGCGCCTTCCCGATGATCATGTCCTTCGGTACCGGCCCAACCTGGGCACTTCGGCTATCCAGGCTGTTGTCCCGGTTGTCCCCCATCACGAAGTAGTCACCGTCCGGGATCGTCATCTTCGGCCCCGTGTAATGCCACGGCTGTCCGATGTACGGCTCCTCCAGCAGCTTCCCGTCGATGAAAATGGTGCCATTGATGATTTCGATCGTCTCGCCCGGCAGCCCGATGACTCGCTTGATCAGGTCGGTTCCAGGCCGGTGCGGGTCTTCCAGCACGATGATGTCGCCGCGCTGTGGCCCGTGGAACACGTATCGTTCGGGCGAATCGCCTGGATCGAGAAACGGCAAGAAGCGGCTCAGTTTGTCCACGTCCACTTCCGAATACACCAGCTTGTTCACGATCAGGAATTCGCCGTTCTCCAGTGTCGGGGACATCGAATTCCCATCGACCTTGAAGTTCTGAAAGCTCGCTCGCACCGCGAGAAACACCAGGAGCGCCAGAAGCGCCGTCTCAACAAGTTCCCGCACCACGGTGCGCCCCTGCCGTCGGCGGCTCTTCATTACCAGCGGCACGACCGGCGCCGGCGGACCATCGAAGTCCATCCGCCCCGCCGGCGGCACGGCCGGGAAGTCGTCAGGCTCGTCCCAGCCTTCGTCCACGTACCCCCTCACTGGCGCCGAAGGCCGCGGCGGTTCGTCTTCCCACGGCTTCGGCTCAGTGTCGCCGGGCTCGTCGTACTCGTACACCGGACCCTCGATCGGTGACGCCTGGGCGGCGCGCACGATGTCGTTCGCGTCTGAGCCCAGCAGCGAATGGATCTCGTCGGGGTCTTCTAGCAACGGTGCGGCGGCCTGCGCAGCGTAGCGTGTCTGCACCATCGGCTCGGCCCGTGCGTGTTCCTCGAACGCCCGCAGCACCACGTCGTCGTCCAGTGCCCATTCGGGATTTGGCTCGGCCAGGGGGGGCTCGTGAACATCGGCCGCTTCGTCCCCATGATGCCGTTGTCCCCAGGGGGAACCCATGTCCACATCCTGCGTCAGCCGCCGCCGTGCGCTACGGCCATCGTCGGCCCGGCCACGGTAGATCGGTACCTCATCGTTGGACGCTTCGTAGCCGGCCGCCGCGACGATGGCATCCCAGCCATCTGCCTCGTCAGGGGTGCGTTCTGGTCCTTCCGTTTCCCGCACGTGTCGTCCCCTATCCCCTCACGCTCTGGGCGTCGGCGCCGGTCTTCAACTCGCCAACCTCGAATCGCGATCGCTCGTGAACCGGAAGCCGAGTGGCTCGTCGCTCTCCCGCGCAACTAGAAACGCTGCCCATGGATCGTCGTCCACGGGCCGTCGCTGCGCGGGCTCCTCACCGGCCTCGTTTGCGACCACGACGTCCAAGTCAGTCTGCACCACGAGCACCTCGTCCGCGGGCCTGTCTGCCTGGTTGGCGGGCAGTCCCCACGGATAGCTTCCAGCATCGCCCGTTTCGGCCTCTGCGTCAGCACCCGCGCCCACAGGGCTTTCCTTTGACTTTGCGGCGACGCTCTCTTCCGGATCGGCGAACAGACCCCCCTCGTTGGCCGTGACATCCTCCGGCTCCGCCATGCTCGGGGCCACGATTGGATGCTCTCCGTCGAAGAGAAACTCGGCCACTCCCCCGTCGGGCACAGCCTCGACAGCTGCTGCGAACGGTTCAACGTCCGTCACACCATGCTCAGTGACTTCCCCGGCACGCGCTTCGGATGGTTCGGCGACCAATTCGCCGCCGGCTTCCATGGGCTCCGTCGTCTCCGCTTCTGCTGCCTCGTCGAACGCTTCGACAACCGTCGCTGCCGGGTCAGCTGTCTCCCGGGGCCCGGATTCCAAACGCTCGCCGGTCGCTTCGACATCGGCCCCGCCAACGTCCGTCTGCTGCGGTGCACCCGCCGCCTCCGTGTCGCGTACCATCCGCGGCGGGCGCTGCGGCACCCGTTCATCCGATGGCGGCCGTTCGAACCATTCGTCGTCCCATACGTCCCTGTCCGTGAAACGTCGCGGAAGTTCGTACTTCAGCGATCCGTCCTCGTCGCTCGGTGGCGCCCCCCAGGCCCCTGGTCCCGGTCCGCTCGCACCCCGTGCCGTGGCGTCGAGCGCACGCGTTCCCGGCGCCCCATCGCCGCCGATCGCGTCGTCGTTCAACTGTTGTTCTGCTGGTTCCCAGCCCGTCAGCGCAGCCACATCGGTTCCGGGTGGCTCCGGGTGAATCTGCCGCTGCCGCTCGCCCTTCGCGGCCTTCATCTCCATGATCGCCGCTGGGTCTGCTGACCATTCCATCGCTTCACGTTCAGCGCGCCGTTCGGCCCCCCGCCCGAAGAGCTTCCCGAGGCGCATCGGCTTTCGTTCGGGTTCAGCCCCGGTGTCCGCGCGCGTGGGAGCGCTGGCTGAAGCGAAGGTATCCCACCCGCTCGCGTCCAGCGCAGACTGCTCTACGATCGCAAGCGGCACAGCCTCGGCCGGCTCCTCTTGCTGCTCGCGTGCCGTCCCTGCCCGTCGTTCTTCGTTCGCCACCGCCGGTATGGCAGGCTCCTCCGGCTGCTGCCTGCCTGGAACATCCGCTTCCTCCCAGTCGAACGGCTGCAGGAGTTCGGACGGCAACTCCGTCAGATCTCGCGCCTTCCGCTCCTCGTCCTTCGCTCCGGTCGTCCAGTCACGCATCGCCTCGATGATCGACGTCTCCGGAGGTCCGCCGAACATTTCGTCCCATTTCGTCCGCTTTGGCGTCAGGTTGTCCGGTTCTCCCGGGCCGTCTCCGTGCTCTTCGTCCATTGGCGCTTCACGGAGCTCGAACTCGCGCGGCCGTAGCGGAGCCGGCGCCCATTCCCTGTCGCCCTCGATCGCTCCGTCCGGCCCGTGCTGCTTCGCGATCGCCCCGGCTCTGCGTGGCCCGGTCCGCCGTTCAAAGTCCTCAGGTGCGCCCCATTCGGGCTCTGGTTCCTCTTCCTGCCACGTCGTCCGGTTCCGCCGGTCTGGCAACTCCGCCTTCCAGCTTCCCGGCTCCTCGTTCTCGAACGATTCAGGGTCCATCCACGTCTCGCTGGCCTGCTGTGAAACGGGTGCGTCGTCCATCTCTTCTCCCCATGCCGGGCCATCGGCGTGTTGTGCCAGCCCGAGAAGTGCATCACGACCGTGAAATGGGTCGCGTCGCGCCTCCATCGCCCGCAGCGATGTCTCCCGGTTCACATTCGCGCGGATGTTGTCCCGCAGTACCCGGTTCTTTGCTTCCTGGCGCTCCCACGCACCAACGGGCAGGTCGAAATACCAGCCTTCCTCGTGCCATGGGTCATCGCCGTCGGTTTCCTCAGGTACCGGCCCCTGGGCCAGGTCGTCTTCCGGATCCATTGGCACTCCCACCTGTCACCGATCCGCGTCAGTTGTCCCGTTGGTGGGCCTTGACCTACCTTCGCCCACGATGAGCGAAGTCGGCGATCTCCCCGACGCAGAACTGGTCTCACTGGCAAAGAACGGCAGCCTTGATGCCTTCAACAGCCTTGTTGACCGTCACCAGGCCCATGTCTATGGCCTCTGTCGCCGCATGCTCGGCCAACCCGAGTCTGCCGAAGACGCCACACAGGAGACATTTCTTGCCGCATTCCGTGGTCTCAACGGATTCAAAGAAGGTAACTTCCAGGGCTGGCTCCTTCGGATCGCTGCCAACCAGTGCCGCGACGAATACCGCCGCCGCGGCCGTCGTATAGCTGCCTCCACCCTCACGCCCGGCGATACCAACGGCGACGCAATCGACCTCCCGGATGGTGGCGAGACGGCCGAGGGCACCATGCTCCGTCACGAACTCGGGACAGCCCTCGAACAGCTCCTCCTTGAACTACCCTTTGAACAGCGACAGGCAATCGTCCTCGTCGATGTCTACGACCTCAATTACGACGAGGCTGCAAGTCTCCTCGAAACCTCGCTAGGGACGCTGAAATCCCGCATCCACCGCGGCCGCGAACGCCTTCGCCGCCTCGTCCTGGCACACCCGGAACTCTTTGGCGAGGTCCATCGTCTTGGAAAGTAACCGGATCATGAGCTTCTTCAACCTTCGCCCTCACTCCCGCCACTCGCGGCGGCTCAGCGCATTCGTTGATGGCAATCTTGCCCCACGAAATTACGCGTCGCTTGAACGGCACTTCGCGAACTGTGAACGTTGCCGCCTGCGCTCAACGGAACTGCGCGGCCTCCGCGCTGCCTTACATGCCCTCCCCGCCCATGAGGCGCCGCGTTCATTCAGACTCACGCCCGCCATGGCTGCTCCCATGCCGGAGCGAACCCCTCAGCCCCTGTCAAAGCGATCCCGCGGGTCCTGGGCCCAGAACGGCGCGCGGGCCGTCGGAACTCTCGCGGCGGCGGCTCTTGCCGTCGTTCTTGTCATTGATCTTGGCCCGGGATCCGGTGCCAGCTCTTCGTCCAATACCGCTGCTGGAGTTGCTGCCGTCGCGCCCGAAGCAGCGGATGCCGCGGCCGCCGGGAGTTCCCGTTCCTCCCTTGCACCGGAAGCGACGCCCGCCGCGAAGGCCACCGAAGTCGTCCCGACCTTTGATACTGGCGAAGTCACCGCCCAGGCGGCTGGCGGTGAACCCACGCCTGCACCACCGGATTCTGCGCCACCAGCAACGGGCGCCCAACCGCTCACCCCGGAACCTGAGGTCGAAGCCCCTTACGGGTCGCTCGCCACGCAGGCGCTCAGCCCTGCCCGGGACACTGACGGTGACAGCAAGCCACTTCGCGTCGCCGAGGTGGTGTTGGGCGTGCTCGCCGTGGCCGCTCTTGGCGCCTCACTCGTCATCCCTCTGTTCAAACGAAAGGCTCAACGATGAAACACCTGCGCGTCCCGCTGGGCATCGTCCTGTTCGCCCTCCCAATCCTCGCCCTCACCGGCGTGGCCTGCAGCGATGACGGAGGGACCACCGTGCTCAATACCTCGACAGACCAGGTTGGAATTACCGTCAGCGGTACCGGCGAAGTCATCGTTGAACCTGATACCGGCTACTTCGACGTCGGCGTGAACGTCACTCGTACGACCGTCGCCGAGGCCCGCGAGGCCGCCGCCACGTCGGCAACTCGCCTCATCGACAGCGTGAAAAAGAACGGTGTCGATGCGAAGGACATTACAACCTCATCGTTCTCCATCTATCCGCAGTACAACTACCCGCGCGATGGTGGCCAGCCCACTATCACCGGCTACCAGGTCTCCAACACCGTCTCCGTGAAGGTCCGGAAACTCGATGACTTCTCGCAGATCATCGACGACGCTGCCGAGGCCGGCGGTGACGATACTCGCATCAACGGCATTCGCTTCGGGCTTGAGGACGATCAAAAGGCCATCGACGAAGCGCGTGGCCTTGCGATGGACGATGCAAAAAAGAAGGCGTCTCAGCTGGCTTCCGCAGGAGACGTTACCCTCGGCAAACCCGTCGCCATCAGCGAAGTGAACTTCAGCAGCCCCGAGGCCTACTACGCCGACAAGGTCGGGGCGGCCCCGGCCGCCGGCTCTCCCACGCCCATCGAACCCGGCACGGGCAAAGTCACGGTCACCGTGACCGTCCGTTACGCCATCTCCGGCTGAACCGGATCCAAACCCCGTTCTTTTCGAGGCGGTCCGCTGCCCGTGATACTGGACTCGCCGTGAGAATCATCCTTGCCGTCCTCGCTGGGGTCGCCGTCCTCGCAATCGCCGGCGTGGCCACGGGGGCCGTCCTGAACAGTGCCGGTTCTGGTGGAGGTTCCACACCGGCCAGCGCGGTGGCTACGCCAGTGGTCGCGCCTACGACCGGGCAGCCGAGGCTTACACCCGGCCAAACTGTCTGCCAGGGCGTCCTTCATATCCCCGCTCCTGGTGAACCAAGGGTCATCCCTGCTGAATACACGCAACAGCGCGATGTGCTCGGCTTCGCCATCGCCGGCGGCCCCGGTGTCCCTGCCGCGGCATTCGATGCCGCCGTCTCCACCGTCGAAGATGTGTTTAATGATCCGGCGTTGCGCCAGCCGCTTGTTGACCAGGGCGCCTACATCGTGATCGCGGAAAAAGGCCAGGGTGTCCTCGAATTGCCCGAGTTTCGCTGCCTCGAAGAAGAACTCGGCCGTTCCTTTTCAGAGCACGTGTGTGGCATCGCCGACCGCGCCGATTACCCACTCGTTACCGTAAATGCCGCGGATATGACCGGAGATCCCGAGGGCCCATGCCGCGGCGTCAACGTCCTCTACCACGAACTCGGGCATCTCGTGCAGGGCTGGGTCCTCTCCTCTGCTGACTATATCGAGGTACGGGTGCTCTACCAGGCCGCATTGGATGGCGGACAGTACGGCCGCGCCTACGCTATGCGAAACGCCAACGAGTACTTCGCCGAAGGGACCATGGCTTACTTCGATGGCGACCCTTCAACACGTCTCGACCGCAGCTGGCTCCGTCAGAACGACCCGGGCCTCTTCGCACTTCTTGAAGAGGTCTACGGCCCGCGCTGAACGCCACTCGCGCGAACGGCACTGAATGCTACGATGACCATTCGCGTGGCGGGCGTAGCGTAGCGGTTAACGCGTCTGGTTGTGGCCCAGAAGATCGTGGGTTCAAATCCCACCGTTCGCCCCACCTCTTCACTTCCCAGGCTTGCGAGGCCGTGTCAGGCGATCTGCTTGATCGCCACGGTTGCCAGCCCGAGGAAGAACAGAAACCCCAGTACATCCGTGATCGTGGTTACGAAGATATTCGCCGCCAACGCGGGGTCCACATTGATCGATTTCAGACCTAGCGGGATCAGCACACCGCCCATCGTTGCCGCACAAATGTTGAGGAACAACGCCGACGCCAGCACCGTCGAAAGTGCCCAGTTCTGCTGCCAGGCAAAGGCTGCCAGTCCGGCGACCATGCCCACGGCCAGCCCGTTTGCGATCGCCACCAGGATCTCCTTGCGGCAGGCTCGGAACACATCCCGGACCTCGAGATCTCCCAGCGCGAGGCTGCGTACCGCGATCGTTGCGGTCTGCGTCCCAGCGTTCCCGCCCTGGCCAGCCACGATGGGCATGAACGCTGCCAGCACCGTTGCCTTCCCCAGCGTCGTGTTGAATCGGCCGACAACGGCCGCAGCAAGGAACGCTGTCGCAAGGTTCACCATCATCCACGGGAGACGCCGCCGTACGCTCTGCCACACCGGGCTGAAGACGCGCTCATCCTCGTCCAGGCCGACCATGCGGTACATGTCCTCGGTCGCCTCTTCTTCGAGGACGTCGATCAGGTCGTCGGCCGTCGTCACGCCAATCAACCGGCCCTCCTCGTCCACGACCGGGATGGCCAGCAGGTTGTATCGCTGAAGAGCGCGCGCTACTTCTTCCTGGTCGGTCCCGGCCGTTACTGCATGCACATCCCTGCTTGTCACCTCCGCCAACACGGTCGATGGACGCGAGACGATGAGGTCCCGCAGGCTCACGACCCCTTGCAGGCGCTCATCGTCGTCCACCACGTACAGGTAGTAGGCATGGTCGGCTCCTGGCTGTAGCAGCCGCAGGTAGTCGATTGCCTGCTGCACCGTTTCCCGCTCCGGGAGCGTCACGAACCCCCGCGACATGATGCCGCCGGCCGATTCGTCCGCGTACTCCAGGAGCTCGCCCAGTTCTTCCCGGTCCAGCGCCGCGAGCGTCTCGATCCGTTCCGCCGGTGTCAGTTGTTGAATCACGTCGACTGTGACGTTGTCCGGGGTCTCCTCCAGCACTGCTGGCAGACCGGCGATGCCGACGCTCTCGATCAGTGCCTTCAGGTCGCTCTCTTCCGTGAATTCGAAGAGCTGTCCAACGATGTCGTTTGGCAGGTGGATGAGGAGCGCGCTCCGCTCGTCTTCATTGAGCGCCAGTACCAGGTCCGCGAGGTCAGCCGGATGGAGCGAAGAAAGGAGCGCGACAGCCTTCGCCCACTCCCCGGACTCGACCAGGGCGCGGGCGTCCTCCCGAAGCTCCCGGGCGACGTCCTCTTCCGCCATAAACCACGTTCCTGTGCATAGCCGCACCGGACGGACCGGGGCAAGCCGAACGTAATCCTCGCTCCAAGAAGGGTCAATGAACTCACGATTCGTTCATCTGTTGACCCGATCGAGCATCTCATCAGAATAGCTCGTATACTGGCCACGCCCCCAACCCCGCAGGGAGGTAACCCTATGCAAAGAACGCACCTGGTCGCCGCAATCGCCGCTACCGCCGCCATCCTCGCGCTCCCCGCCTACTCGGCGCTGGGCAGCGTCCTCGACCCGGGCCCCGCCCGCGAAGCATCTGTCCTCGCTGCCCCAACCGAACTGACGGATTCCTTCACCTACCAGGGCCGGCTTACCGACAACAACCAGCCAGCCTCTGGCGCCTATGACTTCCGCTTCATCGCCTATGACGCGGAAACCGGTGGCGATCAGGTTGGACTCACCGTCACGAAGGACGACCTGCCTGTCTCAGCCGGTGTGTTCACCACCACGCTTTCGCTGGGTCCGGATGCTTTCAACGGCGATGCTCGTTGGCTTGAAATTGCAGTCCGTCCCGGCGCATCGACCGGCACCTATACCGTTCTCTCGCCGCGCCAGCCGATCAGTGCCGTCCCCTACGCAATCTACGCGAAGACCGTCGGCGGTATCGAAGTGCCATTCGAAGCTGCCGGGGTCACGACCGGTACAGGCGCCGTCATCGCCATCACCCAGACCGGCGCCACTGCGACAGGCTTCGGCCTCGACGTCGACGGTGCTTCCGGCACCGGCGCGAAAGTCGCCGGCGACGTTGCCGCCATCGAGATCGACGGTGCGATCAAGGTCAGCGGCACCAACAAGGCAGCGTTCACAGCGACTATCGACGCCGGCAACAACACATGTGACCTCGCGACTGCTGACGACGATGCGGCCCGTGTCATCGACAACCCCTTCGCCAACGACGACCCGAACGCTCTCATTTTTCTGACGGTTTCGGGCGGGAGCGTTTCGTCCGGCATCGGGTACGGCGTTACCTACGACAGCGACGGCACGACCACATTCCCGAAGTGTTCGGCCGGCCGGTGGGTTGTCTATTCCCTCGACGGCAGTGCGCTTGATGACAACCTCAAGTTCAACGTCCTCGTCATCAAGCAATAAGGAGGCCCTGTATGTCCGCAGTGCGCCTCAATCGCTTTCGCGCAGGACGATTCATCGCCCTCGCCGGAGCGGGCGTCGCAGCCTCGGCTGTTGCTGTCGTCGTCCTCGCACAATCCGCCAGCGGCTGGGATCTCTCGTTCTCCGGTCCCACGGGCGGTGGCGGCCTCAGCTCCAAGGACAACTTCTCGCTTGTTGGAACCATCGGCCAGCCCATCGCAGGCACGTCTAGCCTCGATTCCTTCAAGGTCTCCTCCGGCTTCCTTGGTGGTGGAGGTAACGACAAGATCCGCCGCATAATGCCCGCGGTTGCTTCCGACGGTATCCCCGGGCAATAGACGAATTCACAGGGCCGCCGCTCACCCGCGGCGGCCTCCTCCGCCTTCAGCCTTCCCGTCTATCCGGTGGGCGCGGTGAACAACGCGCGTAGCTGCCGGATCGCCTCCGGCATCCGCGGCCCGTACCACCACAGCGCCTTTCCATCGACCAACCGCGCCGGTGCAATTCGTGAGAACTCCTTGCGGTCGCGCTCCCGGAACCGGTAAGGCTCGTCCGGCAAAAGGATCAGATCCGGTGCGAGCGCGATCAGCTCCTCCTGGCTCGTCTCCGGGTACCGTGGCCTCCCCGCAAGCACGTTCGTGGCACCGCATCGTCGGATCAGGTCATTGCCGTAGCTTTCCGATCCGAGACCCAGCAACGGTTTCTTCCAGACGGCAACGAACACCTTGGGGCCTGGCACAGGCGCCGCCAGTGCCGCATCGATGTCCGCCACCAGCTCCTGCGCTCGTTCGTCCCCTCCAAGCAGTGCCCCGAGTTCCGCGACCATCGCCACCGCTTCGTCGACGGAATTCGGGTCCGTCAGGACAACGCGCAGGCCCGCCGCTTCGAGGGCTTCGACGTCCTCTTTGCGATTCTCTTCACGGTTTGTAATCACCAGGTCCGGGCGCAAACCCGCGATTGCTACGACATCGGGGTCCTTCGTCCCCCCAAAGGCGGGGACGCGCTCGATGAGGCCCTCCGGTTCAGTGCAGAACCGCGTCCGCCCAATCAGCCAATCATCCCGCCCCAACCACCACACCAGCTCTGTCAGGCTTGGAACAAGGGAAACGATGCGCATCGGTCGAGCCTATCGCGCCGGCCGCGGCCCGCAAAGAAAAGCCCCGTGAGATGGTGCTCGCGGGGCTTTTCGGGGAGAGAACCCCCATGCGCAGCTACGTTACTGCGTAGGAGGCGTGCCAAGCGTCACGTTGACCGTCAGCTTCTGAGACCCGCGGTAAATTTCGACAGGGACGGTGCTCCCCGGACCGTTTCGGATCATCGCCACAGCCAGGTCGGCTTCAGTCGCGATCTTCGAACTGCCTATCATCGTGATCACGTCGCCAGAACGGATGCCGGCCGTCGCCGCGGGGCCGCCCGGCTGCACAGCGTCACCTGCGGCGAGGTAGATGCCCGCCGTCGTTTCCGGCACACCAAGATCCCTTGCCGTTGCCGGACGCAGCGCCGTGAACCCGGAAACCCCGAGGTAGCCGCGGTCAACCTTCCCGCTGTCTCTGAGCTGTTCCCACACCGCGCTCACCGTGTCGACTCCGACTGCGAAGCCGATGCCCTGCGCCACTCCGCCCGTCGTCGGGTCAGGGGCCAGCGACGTATTCACGCCCACGACCTCGCCAAACAGGTTGATCAGCGGCCCACCGCTGTTGCCATGGTTGATGGCGGCGTCGGTCTGAATGGCCCCAAGGATTGGCGCTGTCTCGCTGATCGCCCGGTTCTTCTGGCTCACGATGCCCGTCGTCACCGTAAAAGACGGGCCCTCGCCGCGCGTCAGGTCAAGCGCGTAGCCGATTGCCACCACTTCCTGGCCGATCTCCACCCGGTCCAGGCTGCCCAACGGAAGCGGCGAATACGGCCCACCGTCGATCTTGACGAGCGCAAGGTCTGATCGCGGGTCCGTCCCCACCACGGTTCCCGCCACCCGCCCCCCGTCACTCAGCGTCACGTTAACGGTCCGCGCCGCCACGCCGTTCCCACCCTCGACGACATGATTGTTCGTTACGATGTAGCCGTCCTTGCTCACGATGAAGCCCGTCCCCACACCGCCGCCCGTCTCGATCCGGACGATTGCTGGTTCCGCCAGTTTCACGATGTCCGGCACGGCCAGCTCACCCGCGGCTCGTGTCGCAGCCGGTTGTGGCGCCACCTGTGTTGCGGTTGCCGCCGTTTGCACAGCATGAGTTGCGGACGTCGTCACCGCAGTCGCCGGTTCCGAATTGGGCAGCCGGTCTGAGCATCCTGCGATCGCGACAGCCGCTCCGATCGCTGCTGCTCCCATACCCAGGCTTCGTATTCGCATCCCCGTCGTTCGTTTCATGTGTAAGCCGTTCCTTTGGGGTCTGTCTCCAGTGTTCGATACCCGGCGGCAATCGAGCGTAAACCGCCAAACGGGCCGGTAAAGGGCGTCACCAACCAGTACAGGCTCGCTGTATCATGGCCTCTGGCTCTTCGAATGACCTGGGAACACAATCCAGACCTTACCGGCATACGTAACGTAACTACAGCGGTCGTGCGTGGGGCCCCCGATGACGCCCCCCGCGACATGGCCGCATGGTCGGATGAGCGTCTCATGGAAGCTGTCGTCGCCCGTCAGGAAGCGGCTTTCGCCGTTATCTTCGACCGCTATACCGAGGTCGTCTACTCAACCGCATACCGCGTGCTGGGCGATTCACAGCTTGCCGAAGACACAACGCAGGACATCTTTGTCCGCCTTTGGAAGAATCCCGCCGCCTTTGTGGCCGATCGCGGCCGGTTCGTCTCCTGGCTGATGAGTGTCTCACGCAATCGTGCCGTCGACGAGCTCCGTTCTCGCGGCCGTCGCCGCCGCCGCGAAGGTATCCCGGGTGCCCTGCCCGAAGATAACTTCCTCGAGTCCCTCCCGGCTGAGACTGAGGACCCGCTCTCAAGCGCCCAGATGAACGAGCGACAGTCGCTCGTCCGCGCCGCCCTCGCCAATCTCCCCCGTGAGCAGCGCCTCGCGCTCGAGCTCTCCTATTTTAGCGGCCTGACCCAGCAACAAATTGCCGACATGCTTCACGAGCCCCTCGGCACCGTGAAGACGCGTGTCCGCCTCGGCATGATGAAACTCCGTCGCGCACTCGATGGGCAGGTGTAGCTATGCGCCAGCACCTGACACAGGAACAGGCCGACGAATACGCGGTCGGAGCGCTCGACCCCGAAGAGGCCGTACGCATCGCACTCCACGCTGAGTCCTGCCACGCCTGCGCCCGGCTCGTCGCCGAAAGTGAACGCGTCGCCGCCGTCCTCCTTTTCGCAGTTGACCGTGTCGCTCCGCCTCCTCGCCTTCGCGGACGCGTACTTCGGGCGGCTGGCCTGTCGGCGCCGGGCCCTCTCGTCTGGACTGCCCGTCTCATCGGCGCTGGTGCCGGGGTCGCAGCCATTGTGGTGGCCATCGCGGCCCTCACCGGCCTCGTCTCCGTGCGCAGCCAGGTCAAAGATGTCGAACAGCAGAACGAACTCCTGCAGGCTCAAATCGACGATGCTCTCTCCCAGAAAGTGGAGATCGCCGCCCTCACTCAGAAGCTCGACGACCAGGCGAAAGAGGCAGCGGACATCCGCTCAACGTCGCGC
Organism: Dehalococcoidia bacterium; assembly: GCA_020432045.1. GTDB lineage: Bacteria > Chloroflexota > Dehalococcoidia > Tepidiformales > Tepidiformaceae > JAGQHB01. The sequence continues at coordinate 57,475 of JAGQHB010000024.1, forward strand.
CTTGACCGCGACCTGCTACTTGCTCTGCTCTCCCCCGATAGCAACGTCGCCGAAGTCTTCTCTGTCGATGAGAACAGCTTCGCGATCGGCCGCTTTATCTGGGATCCGGAACAGCGCCGTGCCTGGTTCGTGGCCTCTCGCCTCCCGAAACTCTCTGATGGCCAGGCCTACCAGCTCTGGGTCAACGCCGCCGGCCACTACATCAGTCTCGGCTCGTTCAACGCCGACGACTCGGGATTTGCCCGCTTCCAGGCACTCATTCCCCAGGGCGTGGATGGCTACGAAAACGCGGTGGTCACCGTGGAAGCCGCGTCTGGCGTTTCTGAACGGTCCGGCCCGGCGGTCTTCGTCGCCGACCTCGCGAACAGCCGCCGTTAGGTCGGCCCACCTCCCAACACCACTCCATCGCCCGTCACTGCAATCACATCCAGGCCCTGACCACGGCACGATGCAAGAGCCGTCTCGCCCCCGATGACCACAGCCTTCGCCCAAACCTCCGCGAGCCAGCACTCCTCGGCCCAAACAGACGCCTGCACAATGTCCGAGGCCGAGGGCATGCCGGTCGCCGGGTCGATGAGATGGTGAGCCCAGGACCCGTCAGCAATCCTCCACCGGCGCTTCCTGCTGGTGGAGGTCGCCACGGCACCGCGCATCGCTCCTTCCCATGGTGTGTCCGCCAGCCCTGCCCCGTCGATGGTCGCCCACCAGCCGTCAACGTCGCCTTCTGACCCTGAGCAACGCAGGTCGCCGCCGGCGTTCACAAACAATCCGTCGAGAGATGCGCCGTAGTGCTCAACCAGCCGGTCAACCGTCCAACCCTTTACGATTCCGCCCAGGTCCAGTTGGCCCCCAACAAGCCTCACCTCGTCGCCATCGAGCCGAATCGCCTCCTCTGGATCGGGGACCGCCTGTTTCTGCGGGCTCCCTGCCTTCGTCAGCAGTTCGAACGATCGATCGTAGCCCGCAGCTGTTAGCGCCTCCAGCACCATCGGGTTGAACCGGCCACCAGTGAACTCCCAGGCCTCCAACGCCATGCGGCACACCGTCGCCAGCAACGCGTCGTCCACCGCGCGGCCCGCGTTGAGCTGGCTCAGCAGGCTGCCACTGCGGAACCGGCTGAACCGCTGTTCCTGCTCCTCAAACAGCAGTTTTGCCCCGATGAACAGGTCCAGCGGCGGGATCGGGGCATCCGTCTCGGCCAGCACCTCCACGTCGGTGTTCATCGCCCGGAACTCCGTCGAATGCTGCATGCTGGCTCTCCCGGTCCACCTCGCGGGGCGTGCACTCATTGCGTATCGTTCGCGCGCGTGTACCTTCCCACAATGAGCACGCAACCACTCTTCGTCGTCAACCCTGAATCGGGCGGCGGACGTACCCGGAACCGAATCCCCTCGCTGGTAGCCGGCATTTCTGCCCGCGGGATGACCCCGGATCTGTCACTCACCGAACGGCGGGGCCACGCCTACGAACTCAGCCGGCGGGCGATCGGGCAGGGCCGTGAATGTCTCATCGCCTGTGGCGGCGATGGCACCGTCTTTGAAGTGGCCAACGCCATTCTTGATGCTGGTGCGGGCGACGATGTTGTACTCGGAACCGTCGGTCTCGGTACCGGCAAAGATGTCGCCAAGTGTCTCGGGATCGGACGGCCATGGGCAGCCCTTCGTGCCATAGCCGCCGGACACGAGCGCCGGATTGACGCTGGGCGCATCGAACTGCGCGATGAAGGCGGCGACCCCGTCACTCGCCACTTCCTCCTCGAAGCTTCAGCAGGGTGGGTCCCCGAGATCTCGCAATCCACGCCGAAACTGCTCAAACGGCTTGGAGATACGGCCCCGTACGTCATCATGACGGTCGTCAAAATGGCCGGCCGTATGAGTCGCGATTTCACGGTCGAAATCGATGGTGAGCGGTTTGATGGCCGCTACAACAGCATCTCCGTCCACAACATGGCGTACTGGGGTGGCGATCTCCTCGCCGTTCCCGCCGCTGCTCCCGACGATGCGGTGCTCGATGTTGTCCGCTGGGGCGACGTTGGCCGCAGGGACATACTCAAAGCGGTCGATGCCCAGCGAAAGGCCAATGGCTCCCACCTGGATATGCGCGGCGTAGATCACGATCGCGCCCGCTCGGTCGTCCTCTCCTCGCCCCGGCTGAGTGTCGTCGACCTCGATGGCGAGCGCGGCGGCTATCTGCCTGCCCGCGTGGGGGTCGTCCCAGCGGCCCTCAGATTCCTCGCTCCACCGAACGATCCAGCGTGACCCGTAGCACGCCCTGGGAAATGGCGAAGGCCGGACACTTGTCCGGCCTTCGCCATTTCCGGCGGCTTTCGCGTTACTTGCCGGCGACCGGTGGCTGCGGGTTTTTCAACCCGGCGCCGAGGGTCGTCGGGAAGACGCGCGCCAGCGTGTCGACGTCCCAACCCCCGTCCCGGTAAATCGTCCGCTCTGCACGCGGCAGGCTTACGAGGCTGATTTCGTTGCCACCGACGATGAAGTCGCGGCCATTGACCTCCGCGGCATCATCGGTGCACAGGTACACAACGAGCGGAGCGACCAGCTCAGGACGTAGTGCATCGAGCCCCGTGACAACATCTGGCGCAGCTGTTTCAGCTGGCACCTGCCCAGCCTGGGCCGCCTGTTCCCGGCGCGCGCGCGCAGCCTCCATCTCCGGGCTCAGCGTTAGCCGCGTCGCGGCGCGTGGCCGGATAGCGTTGGCCGTCACGCCGTATCGGCCGAGATCGAGCGCGAGGCTGCGGGTCAATCCCGTGATGCCTTCCTTTGCGGCCGCGTAGTTCGTCTGGCCCATGTTTCCGAATCCCGATTCGGATGACGTGTTCACGATTCGGCCGCTCCGCTGCTGCCGGAACACCATCGACGCGAACTTCGTCGCAGTGAAGTGCCCCTTCAGGTGCACCGCGATCACCGCGTCCCACTCTTCTTCAGACATATTGAAGACCATCCGGTCTCGCAAAATCCCGGCGTTGTTCACCAGGATGTCGAGGCGGCCGAACGTGTCCAGGGCCTGCTTCACCATCGCTTCGCCATCCGCCAGCGACACGACGTTTCCGTAGTTGGCGACGGCTTCGCCGCCCATCTTCTTGATTTCTTCTGCGACTTCATCGGCGGGCCCGGCAGCGCCGCCCTCGCCTGCTGTAGTGCCGCCAAAGTCGTTCACCACGACCTTCGCGCCCTGCGCTGCCAGCAGCAGCGCTTCGCCGCGTCCAATGCCACGTCCACCGCCGGTGACGATCGCCACCTTGCCTTCAAGCATTCCAGCCATATCGTGCTTTCCTCCATTTCCGTGCTCCGGCATCAGTGCCGGGCAGAAAGCAGCTCAAATCTAGCAAGATGCGGAGCAAAGTACGAACCATGCCGCGCGCCCGCCTCCCGCGGCAAGGCGCGTACACTTGCGCCGTGCCAATGCTTCTTGCCGTCATGCCGCATCCTGATGACGAGGCCTACGCGATCGCCGGGACCGTCGCGATTGCGACCGCTGCCGGATGGGAGGTCGCAATCCACTGCGCAAGCTCCGGTGAACGCGGGAAACGCCACGACGGTGGCCCCACCGACCCGGACTCCGTTGCCCGGGCACGTGAATCTGAACTTCGGCGCTCCTGTGAATACATAGGCGCAAACGAACCCTATTGCTGGCGCCTCCCCGACGGCCTCCTCCGGGACGCCCCAACGCAGTCCCCCCGGCTCCAGGCGCTCATTCGCGGTGGTGCCCCCGACGTCATCGTCACGCTCGGCCCCGACGGCGCCTACGGCCACCCGGACCACATCGCCGTCCATCGCTGGGTAGTCGATGCCTGGAACCAGCTTCCCGAGCCACGGCCTGCCCTGCTCTTCGCCGCCTTCCCCCACGGCCTCTTTCTTCCCCAGTACTTCAAATGCCTGGCCATGATGGGTGATCCGCCGTCCCCCCCTGCGGACGAGATCGGCGCGTCCCGTTGGGACCTTCAGATCGACATCACTGCGGTCAATGGCCGAAAGCTCGCAGCAGTCTCCGCCCACCGCTCCCAACTGCCTGGCGGCGATCCCTACGCCCTCTTTCCGCCAGGCGTGCTGTCTGGCTGCCTCGATTTCGAACGGTTCACCGTCGCACCCGGTTCAGCGCGGCCTACAGGATTCCCCGCCTGAACGTCGATCAGGCGGGGCTAACCACGGGCCCCTTCCGGTTGAACCGATTGCCGGCGGCTTCAACGCCCTCGGTCACGATCGCCACCACGGCGTCCGCCGCGAGCCGCACGGCATCCTCAAGCACAGCCCGGTCGCTGCCCATTGGCGCGCTCAACACCCATGCCGCCACTTCCTCCGGGTCCCAGGTCGGCTCCCCGCCGGGCGCTGGTCTTCCGATCCCGATACGGATTCGCACGAACTCCGGCCCGATGCGCGCCATGATGCTCTTCATCCCGTTGTGCCCGCCGTGCCCACCGCCCTGCCGCACGCGCAACGCTCCCGGTGCCATGTCCAGCTCGTCATAAATCACTACCGTGTGCGGTGCGTCGCAGCCCGTCCACTCCTTCGCCTGGCCCAGTGCGCGTCCGCTCTCGTTCACGAATGTCGTTGGCTTCACCAGTGCCACCTTTGTCCCGGCGAGCGATCCGACACCGATCTGCATCGTGCTCCCAGACGTCTTCAGCTGGGCGCTGGCCCGCTTCGCCAGTTCGTTCACGACCCAGAAGCCGACGTTGTGCCGGTGACGCGCGTATTTCTCCCCAGGGTTTCCCAGCCCCACCACCAGCCACTCCGCCTCAAAACGCCGCCCGCTTCCTGAACCGAACAGCTTCCTCATGCTGGTATCGTACCTTCCGGGCCTCAAGCGCCCCAATCTTCGGGAGTAACGGCCATTGCTCGACCCACTCGTCGACATCCTCCTCTTCAACCTCTACGGTGCCCTCGTCACCGGCATTGGCCTCCTCCTCGCTATCCCGTACGCCATCTGGCAGGGGGTCCGCTGGATTGAGGCCCACGCCCGTCGAAGGAGCACATGATGGCGACGCGCGAACAAGTCGAAGAACTCAAGCAAAAGATGGCGGAGGAGCGCACTGCCCTCATCGCGGCCGCCCGTGGCCTCACCCCCGATGACGCCCTTCGCGTCCCCAAAGATGCTAAGGGCGAAGAGCAATGGACCGCGCTCGAACAGCTCGCCCACCTCCACGAGATGGAGCGTAGCTACGACGCCTGGGTGCGCGCCGCCCTCGAACGCGACGGTGCAGACCTCACCGGAGTCCGTGGCGAGCCTGTGCGCATCCCCATCGAAGACGCGAACGGCCACTCCGTCGCTGAGATGCTTGACCTCCTTGATCGCGAACGTCACTACACACGGGGCCTGATAGACGGCATCTCCCTCGAAGGATTCGACCGCACCGCCGTCTCTCCTGCCTTTGGGCGCCTCACCGTGCTCCAGTACCTGCGGTCGTTCTACCGCCACGATCGCCAGCACGCTGCCCAGATCGCCGGCCGCCAGAGCGACTACAAGCCGAACTTCGCCTCTGGCAAGGAGCCGAATCAACGCCAGGCCCGAATCGAACTCGTCGCGAAGCGCGGGCAGTCACAGCAAGAATAGGAGCCGAGCCCGGCGCGTTAGCCCTTGAACTGCCACCGGGTCGCCGTCGAAGAGAACTGCGCACTCGCCTCAATGAATCCGAACACTGTTAGCGGCCGCACAGTGAACACACCCGAATCCTCGGGGTAGCCCATCCCGTACTTCTCCCGGTATGCCGTTGGTACATCGTCCGGGACGCGCGCCACCAACGCAGCCCTTCCTTCCATAACGACGGCCTCATCCACCCGCTCCGTCGTCACCACACACCGTGGCTGATCTGCCAGGTTCCGTGCCTTCTTCGAGTCATTCCCCGTGCTGAACCAGAATCGTCCGTCCAGCCAGATGCCCCATACGGCCATCGCGTGGGGCATCCCCGCCGGCGTCACAGTTGACAGCCAGTAGTTCTGGCTCGCCGCCAGTCGCTCTTCCGCCCACGCCCAGGAGAGCAGACCCGATTCCGACGGCTCAATGCCATAACCTGGCATATGCGGCCGGCCTGCGTTGGGCTCCTTCCTCGCGTGTGGGTCAGCCACGGCCGGCTCCTCGATTAGATCAGGATCTCCTCGGCCATCAGGTCCGCGATCTCGTCGGCCGTGAGCCCAAGGATCCGGTCGCACACTTCGAACGTGTGCTCCCCGAGGAGCGGCGCTGGCGCCGCGAACGCACCTGGTGTCTTCTCCAGCAATGCCGCTCCGCCGTCGTACGCCGCCCGCCCGGTTTCCGGATGGTCCAGGTACTGGTAGTAGCCGCGCTGCGCCACATGCGGGTCCTTGTCGAGGATGTCCTGTGGGTTCTGCACTACGCCGGCCGGGATGCCGCGTGCCTGCAGTGCCTCCATCAGGTCCTCCGCTCGCCACGCTCGTGTCCACTCGCCGACCAGCGCTTCCAGCGCATCCTCGTTCGCCTTGCGTGCCTCGAACGTTACGAACCTGGGGTCCGTTGCCGCCTCAGGGTGTCTCAGCACGTCGCACAGGGCCGGCCATAGTTCGCGGACGCCCAGGGCCACCCAGCGGTCTGTCGACCCAATCGATGTCTCATCGTCTGCGCAGCGGAACGCTCCGTGCGGGGCCATGTTCGGATGCCGGTTTCCCGTCCGCGTCTGCTGGTGCCCTGTCATCAGGTAATCCGCCACTGCCGTCCCCAGCACGCTCACTACCGACTCGACCTGGGCCAGTTCGATGCACTGGCCCTTGCCCGTCCGGTTTCGGTAGCGCAACGCGGCAAGCATCGCCGTCACCGTGTGCGTTGGGTTGATCACGTAATCGGGATAGTTCGTCCCGACGCCAATCGGCGGCTGATGCGGATGCCCCGACATTTCACTGATGCCAACTACCGGCGTGAGCACAGCGCCGAATCCGAGGAAGTCCTTGTGCGGCCCCCACATGCCCTGCATCGGTGCGTACGCCGCGATGATTCGCGGGTTCACGGTGGCCAGCTTCTCGTAGTCGAGGTTCCACTTTTCAATCACACGCGGCGTGAAGTTGGTCAGGAACATGTCTGACTTCTCGATAAGCCGGTACCCGATTTCCTGGCCCTTCTCAGTGTTCAGGTTCAACTGCATCGATAGTTTGCCGGCATTGAAGTTGTTGAAGTACCCGGAGACGTTGTATCCCGTCTTGAACGACCCGTCGGGGTTGAGCGCGGCCGGCTGGCCTGCGCGCAGCCCGTCCAACTTCGCCATCGACTCTACCCGGACAACTTCCGCACCGTAGAACGATAGGATGTTGCCCGCGATTGGTCCCGCTCCAAACCAGCTGAAGTCCGCTACCCGGACCCCTTCCAACGGCCTCTTCGTCATCGAATCCCTCCTTGCTCGCCAGCACCGAGACCCGCCAGGACCTCGCCATTGTGTTCGCCCAATCTTGGTGGACGGCTGATAGCCGCCGGTGACTCCGAAAGCCGGTACGGTGGCCCCGGGAATTCGAGCGTCGTGTCCAGGAACTCCATTGCCAACGCCTGGTACCACTCGCGGGCACGCAACTGCGTATTCTCCGCCAGGTCCTTCGGAGTCGAGCAAATCCCGACCAACAACAGGCGGCGCTGACCTTCTTCGTACAGTTCGCGCGCGGAAAGCGTGGCGCAGAACGCCTCCACCAGGTCGTTTATGTGCTTCAACTGCGGTGCGATCGTCTCAACGGACGAAGGGTCGGCCATCACCTGCGTCAGGAAACGCATGTTCAGTTCGCTGGAGATGGTCCGGTAAGGCTCCTCGTCGAGGTCGCCCTCCATGCCCTTCTCCCTCATCCAATCCACCAGCGCGGGAAAGTCGGCGCCCGCTGGCGCCGTGACGTACAAGATGCAGTAGCCGTCGGTCGCCTTGTATACGCCGAATGCCGGGATGCTCACCGGAATCATGCCGCGTGCGCCCGTGCGCGTCCGGTTCCTCTTCTGCATATCCCAGGTCATCATCGCGGTCTCCATCGACATCGAAACCGCGTCCTGAGCCGAAACGTCGACCGATTGCCCTTCGCCCGTCGCCTCAGCATGGAGGACCCCGAGCAGCGTCCCAATCGCACCATTCAGCGATGCTGAAATATTCGCCTGGTTCCCGTATATGGTGTGCGGCGGGTCATCGGGGTCGCCAGCCAGGGTCATGATGCCGCCCATCGCCTGCCCGACCATGTCGATATACGCGTACCGAGAATGCGGCCCGGTCTGCCCGAACCCGGTCATCGACGTGTAAACCAGTGACGGCTTCAGAGTGCTCAGCGCTTCGTATCCCAGCCCGCGCGCGCTGAGGTACCCGGGTGGATAGTCCTCAAGCACAGCGTCCGCCGTCAGTGCCAGTGCTCGTGCCAGCCGCTGGCCTTCTTCCGAATCCAGGTCGATTGTCACCGACTTCTTCGACGTGTTGTGCACCCAGAACGCAATGGACGTATCAGGGTTTCCGGGGTCCCGGTAAAACGGTGGCGTCTTTCGCTGCAGCCTTCCGCCAGCTGGTTCCACCTTGATCACTTCCGCGCCAAGGTCGGCCAGCAGCTTGCCGCCGTACGAGCCGATCTCGTCGCAGAATTCGATAATCCGCAATCCCTCGAGTGCCTTACCCGTCACACCTTCCTCCTCTTTCAGTCCACCCAGCGCGTTGGTCGCTATCCAGGGATGGCCGTGACCGATTGTGCCAGCGACCGGCCGAGGATCTCGGATGCGCCCGCTACCATGTCGTTCAGAATATCTGCCGCCGGCCGTCCCTTCGTCAGCAGTCCAGACGCCTGGCCGGCTGCGTTCATCAGCAACTCAGTGCGCCCGGATTCCCGGATCGAGTACATCAGATCTCCGGTCAACACGCCTTGCAGGCCCATCGGCAGCGCCGCGAACCCGGCCGCTTCCCACGCCTCGATCAGCGGATTTGTGATGTTCCTCATCGTCTTGCCCGAGTACAACCGCGTAATCCGCGTGTCCTCGTCGATTGCTGCAAGGATTCGCTCTTTCTGCATCTCCGGCTGGTTTGCCTCATCCGCGACGAGGAATGCCGTGCCACACCATGCGCCAACAGCCCCGCAGGCCAGCACGGCCGCCAATCCGCGTCCATCGGCGATGCCGCCGGCAGCCACCACCGGCTTCGGTGCGACCGCGTCGAGTGCCTGGGGGAGCAGCGCCAGAGTCGCGATGCGTCCAGTGTGTCCACCGGCTTCCGTCCCCTGCGCCACTACGACATCCACGCCGGCATCCGCCACTCGCCGCGCATTCTTCACGTTTCCAACGAGCGCCAATACCCTGGTGCCATTCGCCTTCAGCCGGTCGATCCAGGGTGCCGGGTTACCCAGGCCAGAGGCGAATACAGGCACCTTCTCCTCGATCACCACTTCCATCTGGCCGTCGCTCATTCCGCCACCACGCGGCCGGTTTCGTGTTGGATCCGCCAGGTCTGGGTTCTGCTTCCACTCGACCCCGAGGTCCTCCGCGATCTTTTTCAGCCCCTCGTACGTCGCCTGCGGGATCAGGTCGCGCGGGTCACGCGGCATCTCGCCGCTCGCTGCCCCACCCATATAGTTCGACGGAAGCAGCAGGTCCACGCCGAACGGCTTGTCGGTCATCTGCCGAATGTTCCGGATCTCCTCGCGAAGCCGCTCTGGCGAAAACCCCGCGCCACCGATTACACCCAGCCCGCCCGCATTCGAGACGGCCGCCGCCAGCTTCCCGACCGCCACCGGCGCAGATCCACTCGCCACCGGCCCCATGCCCGCGGAAAGCACCGGGTATTCGATTCCGAGGAGATCGCAAAGTGGAGTTCGGAGGACGGGTCGTCCCATGGTGTCGCCTCGACTGCCGTGTGGTGGGTGGTCAGTATACCCCGGCGCCTTCCCTACCGCGCCTGGCTCGTGCCGCCCCGCGCCTGTCGCTGCGCCGCTTCCAGAGCTGCCACTTCCTCGGCAAGATCATCGAAATGCGTGACTGCGACCGGCGCGTGCGCCAGGCGGTCGTACAGCTCTTTCGTCGCCGGTTTTAGCCCCTCTGCCGCCATCGTGATCGCACGCTGCCACTGCCTTTGCACCGTTGCCAGGTCCGGCGCCGTGAACCGCTGCTCGCGCAACTCCCACGTGTCTGACCGGTACATCACCGCGTCCAGGGGACAGTCGACGTCGCTCGTGCTCGTCCGCGTCGCGTCGAACGCCAGGAGCGCGACCCGCAATCCGTCCTCCAGTGAACGGTTATAGCGCCACAGCCGGTCGAGGATCGGTTTGCCGTAGCGGCTCTCGCCGATGATCACGTAGGGCGTTCCCGGGCGGACCTCGATCCAGTTGCCTTCCGGGTAGATCAGGAACAGATGTGGCTCAGTGTCCTGGGCCAACTGCCCACCGAAGATGCAGTGCAGGTCGAAGCTCAGTCCCCCTTCTCCCAGCCAGGGCTTGTCTTCTGTCCGCACCCTGCGTATCTCCTCCGCAAATGCGTTTGCCGCCTGGTACATCCGTTGGAGGTCGTGCTCGCTGCTCTCCAGCCTCTCTTCGAAGTACGTGATCGCCTTGTCCCGCAGCGAACGCAATCCGCTCGTCAGGATGAACATCGAATGTTGCGACACCTGGTGGATCGAGATCTTCTTCGCCATCGACATCTCGTTGCCGGACGTGATCCGGGTGTCCGCAATGGCGAGCAGGCCATCCTCACACTTCATCCCAAGGCAAAACGTCACGCCGCCAACCCTCCGCAACCGGCGGAAGCATACGGGTGCCAACCCCTCTGGCGAAGTTCTGTGGAGCCGTCTACTTCAGCGGCGAAAAGTCCGTGGCCGTCATGATCCGGTTTTCGATGTGGTGAACGAGCGAGCCGTTCGCCTCGCTCGCCGTGTAAACATCCCGCCACTCCGGGTCGCTCGCAAAGTCGCGCCACGCCCGCTGCCGGTCCGCGAGGTCTTCGAAACCGAGCATGTACCACAGCTCGTCGCTGCGCCCGCCGATGGAGTTCGTCCAGTAGCCAATGTTCTTGATCCCGTGCTTCTCAAACAGCTTGCATGTGTGGTCACGAAAACGTGCCTGCAACGCCCCCATCTTTCCCGGGCTGGCTGTGTAAATCCGCAGTTCGTAAATCATCGCCGTCACCATCCTCTCGCTTTGCGGCGACTATACTCGTCCCCGCGATCCCCCTTGTGCTCCTTGCCACAGCCGCTCCCCGCGCCCACGATGCCTGCATCAATTCACATCGGAGGAACAACGTGGCAGCAACTGTCAACAAGAACGGCGTCCTCGCCGGCAAGGTCGCCGTCGTCACCGGTGCGTCTCGCGGCATCGGCGAAGCCATTGCCCTGCGCTATGCCCAGGAAGGCGCGAAAGTCATTGTCTCCGCTCGTACTGTCGAAGACGGTGACCACATCCTGCCCGGCAGCATCAACAGCGTCGTCAAGCGTATTCGTGATGCCGGCGGCGAAGCTACCGCGGTTCGTGCCGACCTCGCCAGCGGCGAGGACCGCGAGAACCTCATCAAGGAGACCGAGCGCATCTACGGCCCGGTCGACATTCTCGTCAACAACGCCGCCATCACCTACTTCATCCCCGTCGACCGCTTTCCGGAGAAGCGCTACCGGCTGATGATGGAAGTTCAGGTTTACGGGCCGTTCCACCTCGCCCAGCTCGTCCTCGGCAAGATGCAGGAGCGCAAGTCCGGCTGGATCCTCAACATCTCTTCGCACGCTGCTCTTCAGCCGGCCCTTACCTCGGCCGGTCGCGGCGGCACCGTTTACGGCATGTGCAAAGCCGCGCTGGAGCGCTTCACCACCGGCCTCGCGGCCGAAGTTCACAGCGACAACATCGGTGTCAACGTCATCTCCCCAGGGCTCATCGCCACTCCAGGTGTCGTCCACCACAAGCTCATCAACGAGAGCAACGAGGACCAGGCTGTCCCGGTCGAAAACATGGCCGAAGCCTGCCTTCGCCTCGTCCACGGAGACGCGTCCACCCTCTCCGGCCGGATCACCTACGCGGTCGACATTCTCAAGGAATTCAACCTCACCCCCGCGGAACTGATCGCCTGATTTCGGCAGGCACGAACGCAAGACGGGCCTCCAATTGGAGGCCCGTCTTGCGTCCTTCGAACCCGGCCAGGGCGCCCCTACTCCACACCCTCCGCCCACGCCGGCGGCCGCTTCTCGGCGAACGCTGTCATCCCTTCCCTCGCCTCGTCACTCGCGAAGTACCTCGCAGAGAGTGCCGCCATCCTCTCGAATGCCTCGGCCATCGGCATCCCCGGCACATCGCGCACCAGCCGCTTCGCCCCGGCAACGGCTCCCGGGGCTCCCTTGCGCAGCATCGCCACGTACCGCGCGACCGCAATGTCGAGGTTGCTTCCTGGTACCGATGCATTGGTGATGCCGTACGCCACCGCCTCGGCTGCACTAAACGGCTCGCCGCCGATGAACAGCTCCATCGCCTTGGCCAACCCCAGCTTCGGCAGCAATACCACCGAGATCACGGCCGGGATCACGCCAATACGCACCTCGCTCAGCGCGAAGGTCGCCGTGTCGACCGCTGCAGAGATGTCGCAGGCCGCCACCAGTCCAAGCCCGCCCGCCCGTGCCGATCCGTTGATTCGCCCGATGATCGGCTTCGGCGACTCCCACATCGCCATCAGGATCTGCGGTACGCCAACCGGGCCGAGCTGTCCGCTCCCGGCCTCGTTCGCCGCCCTCTGCTCCTTCAGGTCCGCGCCGCTGCAAAACACCGTTCCCGAGCCGGTCAGCACGACGATCCGCACGCCAGCGTCGCTCAACGCCGTCTGCAGGTGTCCCCACAGCTCACCCGTGAGTTGCCGCGACAGCGCATTCCGGTTGTGTGGCGAATCGAGCGTAATCGTGGCGATCCCATCGGCCACCGCCAGGTGGACCAGTTCGGTCGTCATCGTCCGATCTCCTTCCCAGGATGCCGCACCAACCGGACGCCCGGTCAGCTGTAAGCAATCACCCCACGCCCCGCCTTCCCCGCCACCAGGTCTTCGAACGCCTCGTTGATCTGGTCCAGCGAGTACCGCCGTGTGATCTGCCCGGAAATATCGATCAGGCCCCGCTGATAAAAGTCCAGCACCTTGTTGAACGTCTCGTGTGGGCTCGCGGACCCGTAATAGCAGCCCATCAGGTGCTTCTGGTTTCGTACGATCCCCGTGACTTCCAGCGACGCGCGATCCGCTTCCGGCGCGAGCCCGACCATCACGGCCGTGCCATTCGGCCGCAGCACGTCTACGCATTGGGCGATCGTTTTGCCGCTCCCGAACACCTCGAACGCCATATCGACGCCACCGCCGGTCAGTTCACGCACAGCTACGACCGGATCGACTTTGCTCGCATCCACAAAGTCCGTGGCGCCGAACCGCTTGCAGAAATCCAACTTCTCCCGCTTGATGTCGACCGCAATGATTCGGCTTGCGTTCATCAACCGCGCGCCCTGGATCACATTCACGCCGACGCCTCCAACACCGAACACCGCTACCGTGGCGCCGGCTTTCATCATCGGGTTGTTGATCACGGCGCCAACACCGGTCGTCACGCAGCACCCAATCAGCGCCGCCACTTCGAGCGGCACGTCTGCAGGTACCGGGTGGCACGCCTGCGCGGGGACAATCGACTGCTCTGCGAACACGCTGATCTTCGAGAGCTGGTGCACGGCCTGGCCTTCACCGTCCTTCAGCCGTGTCGTCCCATCGAACTGCCGCACGCCCGTCGCCCGGTTTGTCAGGCAAAGCTGCGGCGACCCCGACTGGCACATCGTGCAATTACCGCAATGCGAAACGAACGAAAGGATGCAGCGGTCTCCCGGCTTCACCGCCGTGACGCCTGGTCCGACCTCGCTCACAATCCCCGAACCTTCGTGCCCAAGGACTACCGGCCGCACCGTCGTGCCCGTCCCCTCCATGAAGTGGTGGTCACTCAGGCAGATACCCGCCGCTCCCACGTTCACCTTTACTTCGCCCGCTTTCGGGTCTTCGATTTCGAGGTCCACCACGCGCAGTGGTTCGTGGATTTCGTAGAGGACTGCAGCCTTCAAGTTCGGGCCTCCCAGTTTGGTGGCCGCAATCCTACCAGCAGCCGTGGCAGTGGCCCCCATCCACGCTCGCGGCTACGCTCCCACCACCAACAAAGGGGCACGCCACATGCCGGAAACCGTCCCACCGGACCTGCTCGATCTCCGTTCCCGCATCCAATCCTTCCTCGCCGCGCTCCCCGATGTGGGCAATGACGACGTTCCGGCCGATCTCGCCGAAGAAGTCCGTGCTCGGTCCCGCGAAGCCGCTCTCTTCACGCTCCTGCAGCCACGCAGCCTCGGCGGCGACGAAGCTGGCCCGCTTGCCCGTGTCGTCGCATGGGAAGCTCTGGCCGCGGCCAATAGTCCCTACGCCCACTTCGTCTTCGGTCCGCGCCCGGGGATCGTCGCCCGCGCCGAAGGGCCGCTCCGCGATCGCCTCTTGCCGGCCGTGCTCGCAGGTGAAAAGCGCGGATCGTTTGCCTTCACCGAGCCATCTGGCCCCGATGCACCACCGCGCCCCACATGGGCCCGGCGCGACGGCGACGACCTCCTCGTCACTGGCCGCAAGTCCTACGTCTCCGGTGGAGCGACCGCCGACTTCTACGGCGTACTCGTCAATGTCGATCCCGAAGGGGACCGCCCGGCCGGCCCTGCGATGCTGGTGATCGAAGCAGGAACTCCGGGCGTCACCATGGACCGCCGCTTCTCCAGCCTTGATGGCGGCCATCATGTCAGTCTCGTGTTCGAAGAGGCCCGCGTTCCGGCTGCCAACGTCATCGGCCGAGTCGGTGATGGCATGCGCGGCGCCCTCGGCAATATCACGGATGAGCGCCTCGAACTCAGCGCTACCTCCTGCGGTATCGCCATGTGGACTACCGAATTTGTCACGGCACACGTAACGGCCACGCATCCCTCTGGCAATCGACTCGGAGATCGCGAGGGCGTACGTCTCCGCTACAGCGACCTTCGCATCGAGACCTACGCGGCCCGCGCCATGCTCTACCGCACCGCCCGGATGGTGGAGTCAGGCGCCGACGCGATGAACGAGATCATGGCCACCAAGGTCTTTACCTGCGAAGCGGTCAACCGCATCGTCGACACTGCCGTCCAGCTCGTCGGCGGCAATGCGCTCATTTCGGGCCACCCACTCGAAAAGCTCTATCGACGCGTCCGCAGCCTCCGCCTGGCCGGTGGCGCGACCGATGTCCTCCGCCTCAACATCGCCCGCGGTCGCATCGAATTCGAGTCAGGGACGCTTTAGTCTGCGATTTCTGCAAGGTTACCGCTCGCCCACTCGACACTGAGTGCTCCTCGGCGTAACAGTGTGATACTGATGTACTACCGCCTGTGGTTGCGCCCAGCATGCTCGCTGGCTCTCCACCGGGTCGCTCATCGTTGAGGTGCAGGCCCTGAGCACTCCCAATCGCGGCAGTAGTGCCTTCTCCGTACTCGGCGAACGCCAGTTCAAGCTGCTCTTTATCGGCACCACCCTTGCCCAACTCGCCTTCGGCATGATGCAGGTCGTCCAGGGTGTCGTCGCCTTCGAACTTACGGGGAAGAACAGCGCCGTCGGCTTTGTCGCCCTCGGCACCGGCATCTCCATGCTGTTCCTCGGGCCTATCGGCGGCACGCTCAGCGACCGAATGTCCAAGCGGCGCATCCTCATGTTCACCCAGGTCGTGATCGGCGTCATGTTCGGCATCATTGCCGGCCTCATATTCTCGGGCGCCATCACGATCCTTATCTTGGCTGGTGCGTCTCTCGTCATGGGCTCGATGTTTGCCGCTATGGGGCCCACGCGCCAGGCGTGGCTCGGCGACCTTCTCGAAGGCCCCGACCTCGCCAGTGGCGTCGCCCTTCAGCAGCTCATGATGAACGCCACTCGCATCGTCGGGCCGCTCGCCGCCGGTCTCCTCATCGCGATCAAACCGATCGGCACGGCCGGCACCTACACCGTCATGGCCGCCATCTTCGCCGTCGTTGTCTTTGTGCTCGCTCTCATGGCCCCGACGCCTCCCCGCCCTCGCAAGGTCGTAACCTCGATCCGCGGCGACCTTGCCGGGGGCTTCCGCTACATCTGGAGCTCGCCCGAAGTCCGGCTCCTGACCCTGGTCTTCGCTGGCGTCGTCCTCAGTGGGTTCTCCTATCAGACGATCATGCCCGGCTTCCTCGAAAACGAGCTGGGACATCCGGCAAGCCAGCTCGGCATTATCTTTGGCACTACCGCCGTCGGCGGCATCGTCACCACGCTCTACCTTGCCTCCCACCGGCCCACGAATGCTGCCCCGCCTATGTTCGCATTCGGCGCGGCGCTCGCGGCGTCGCTGTTCCTCCTGGCACTCGCTCCCGGCTTCTTCGCCGCTCTTGCGATCGCTGCTCTGGTGGGCGCATCGTCGTCCGGTTTCCAGATGCTCAATAACGTCAACCTCATGCAGCGCACCGCTCCCGAGTTCTTTGGCCGCGTCATGGCCGTCACCATGATGTCGTTCGGCCTCAACTCCATCGTCGCCTACCCGGTAGGCCAGCTCGCCGACCACATCGGTGAGCGCCCGACCATGGCTGCGCTCGCCTGTCTCTGCATGACGATCGTTGTGCTTGGTTTCACCGCCATGCGCACGGGCGATAGCCGGCGGTGGGCTTCCGCACAGCCGCGCGGCGTCCCCGGGAGCTAACGCCTTATCAGGATGTCCCTGCAAGGAAGCCAGCGACCACGCGGTTCCACTCCTCAGCCGCCTCCCAGTACACGTTGTGCGGCGCTCCAGCCACCTCGTGGTAATGCGAATGGCCAACCTTCCCGTGGAGGCGCTTCGCGTTTGGCACGAGCCCATCCAGGGACCCCACGATCACCAGCATCGGCGATTTCACATCTCCGATCCTGGCATTCAGTGACTCCGTTTCCGAAACCGTGAGCGGATTCCGCTGCCTCGGATGCCGCATGTACTCCAACCGGGTCGCTGTCGAACGAATCCGCAGGTAGCGCTCGTACATCAATGGTCGTTCTCGCCGCAGCGTGTCCGTCAGCGAATCGCCAATCGGCAGGAACAGCGTCTCCTGGTCCAGCGGCTGGATCTCGCGGAACGATGTCTTTCCGGGCTCCGCGATGCCCATGCCCGAAACGACAAGTGCCCGCGCTTCGCCCGGGCGCCTTGCGGCCCAACGGAGGATCGTCGCACCGCCCATCGAGTTCCCCGCCAGGATCGGCCGCTCGATCCCGAGTGCTGTCAGGAACCCCTCCAGCTCGTCTGTCCGGTCCGGTTCCATCTCACCGCGCGGCGAGTTGGCTGAATGCCCATGGTTGATGCTGTCGTATGCGACCACCCGGTAGTCCTTCGAAAACGCGTCAAACTGCTGCCACCACGCCTCGCCACACGAACTCATTCCATGCAGGAACACCAACGGTTGCCCCGTCCCTTCCTCGCGGTAGGCGATATCGTGGCCATTCACATCAATCCAACGCATGCTTGTCGTCCCTCCAGCGCGGCAGTCTACCACCCTGAGCCTGGGCCGACCGGCTTGATCGGCCGCGAGCCAGTCCAGTCGCACTTGATTGGGCGACAGCTCGTGTTCGCCTGTCGCGATGGACATAGTGCGCCTGCTTGTCGAGGGCCACGAAGCCGTCGTTCGTACTGTCCGCTCTGTGTTCCCGGTTGCGAACGCCGCGAACGACCAGCCCACAGTCGATCTGCTGACGCAAAGGCTGCAGGTCCACGAAAAGACGGCCTGGACGCTTCGTAGCTTGCTGGAATAGCCATCACATGGACTGGGCGAGCCCTCGCGGGGGCTCCCCCAGGGGAATCGTTCGACTCTACGTTGCGCCGGGCAAAGTCCCTGACGGGCCTGTGCGGAGCGGGACTACCCGCCCACGTCGTCGCTGTTCTCTAAGTCCGCCCACGCCGCTCGCTCCGCCGCAGTCCACGCCGGGCCCAGTTGCGGCGCCCGCTTTCGCTCCGGCTCTTCAAACGGGATCTCCGCCGCTGCTTCCGAGCTCACCACGTGACTGCACGAAAGACACGACATCTCTTCGTGGTTTCTGAACATGGCCGTTGCGCCGCAACGCGGACACCGCACCACCGGTTCGTTCAAGCGCTGCCCTCGTGCCGCCAAAACGTCCTTCTCTCTGAGGCTCCCGGCCATCCCGGGCACGCCTCCAACTCCCCCAAGGTACCACACGGCACGAGGCCTCGGGGCCGCGTTACCCGCTCGCGCTTGCAATAGCGTCGCGGAGGAGTCGCAGGCTCGCCGTCGTAAACGCCGCCATATTTTCGACCCGATCGTCCGAACCCGTTTCAAGCTTCTGAGCCCGCATCACCGGCCCCACGACGCTCATCGTCGTCCGCCCGGCAGGAGCCCCCGCCCGTCCGCCCGTGGGTCCTGCCAGCCCCGATTCGGCGACACACCAGGTGGCTCCAAGCCGGTCGCGCATCGATTCGGCCAGCGACTGGAGCATCTCCTGAGTTGTCCCACGGTAATTCTCGTACTGTGCCGGGTCCGCCCCCGCCAACGCCGTCCGAGATTTCAGCGTGTAGACCACGCCGCCACCAGCGAAGTACCTCGAAGCTCCCGCGACGGACAGCAACGCCGCTGATATCAACCCGCCTGTCGTCGATTCGGCCACGGCGATCGTTTCGCCCCGGGCGATTACACGTTCGGCGATATCCGCCGCCAGCGCCTGCTGCTCAGCATCCAGGAAGCTCATGTTTTTCTCCGTCGTGTGCCTGATTCCAGTTCGACACCGCGACTGGCTACCCGAAAGGGCCGGGAGCCAGCCGCGGTGTCAGTTCCCCTTGGCCCGTGGCCACTACGCGTAGCTGCTGCCCGGCCCCTGCCCGCTCGCCACCGCCCGCTCGTGCGGGGCGCTATCGTAGCGGCCGCGGTTATCTCGGAACGGCCCATCGCGCCACTCCAGCGCGGACTTCAGACCATCCTCACGCACCCGCTTGCCCCACTCGCTTGCCGCTGGCCGGTAGGTGCTCAGTCCCTGGATTTCCGTCCCGCTCCAGAGGCCGGTACGAATGCCCATTACTTCGTACTGCCGGTTCACCGCCCGCTTCGAGTACATCAGCATGTCGTTGTCGATGTGTGCCATCCGGCGCGCGAAGGCCTCGGTAAACCCTGCCAGTTCGTTCCCCGGCACCGCATAGTTCGCCCAGCCGAGTTGCGCCATCTGCGCCCCGGTCAGGCTATCGCCCACGTACGCAAACTCGCGCGCCTTCGCCATTGGCAGATGCCACGGTGCCCACATCATGTCCATCGTCGTCATTGCCCGTACCGGCGGATAGCCAATCTGGGCGTCTTCGGCACAGATCCGAAAGTCGCAGATCGTTGCCAATTCTGTCCCGCCCGCCAGGCAGTAGCCCTGGATCTGGGCAACAACCGGCTTCGCCAGTTCCCAGATGGTCCAGTTGGTCGCAACCACATGGCGCGACCACTCCATCGGGCCCGGGTGCGTCGAGCCAGTATCTGGAAGGCCGCTCCGGGGATGCACAAATTGGCTGTCCTCCGATGCCGTACGGCTTGGCGACAGGTCATATCCTGCGCTGAACGCCCGGCCCTCCGCCCGCAGGATGATGACGCCGACCTCTTTATTTGCCTCGGCTTCCTTCATCGCGTGCATCACTTCGCCGCGGAGGTTGTTGCTCAACGCATTGAGCTTCTCCGGACGCGCCAGCGTTACAAACGCCAGGCGGCCGTCGGTTTCGTACCTGATATCGGAGTAGGCCACTTTCGAGGCTCCTTTGAGGGGATGAGCCGCATTCTACGCATTCGCTCGCCCCCGGCGTCCCATCTCATTCCTACCAGGGGTCGATATACGGGTATTTCTTCTCCGTCCGCGGCGGCACCGGCGGCAATCGGCGCAGGCTGTTCGCTATCCAGTTCCGTGTTTCTGCCGGGTCAATTACGTCCTCGATCCCTCCGCCCACGCCCGCATTCACCGCCTTGGCTGCGTCGTACGCCCGAGCCACGCGCCGATCGAACTCCTGCCTCCGCTCCTCCGGGTCCTCGATCGCCGCCAATTCTTTCCGGTAGCCGAGCTTCACCGAGCCCTCGATGTTCATCCCTGCGAACTCTGCTGTCGGCCATGCGACCACGGCGAAGCCCACAAGGGTTCCGGCTCCGAGCATCGCCTGCGCGCCCAGGCCGTACGCCTTCCGCACGATCACGCTGATCATGGGCGTCGTCAGGTTCGCCCCGGCGTTGAACAACCGCACGCAGTGCCGTACCAGGGCAGTCCGCTCCACATCCGGGCCTACCATCATGCCCGGGCAGTCGATCAGGCTCAGGACAGGGATATCGAACGCGTCGCAGAGCTGCACAAACCGCGCCCCCTTGTCGGCCCCGTCAGAATCGATCGCGCCCGCGAGATGGTGAGGATTGTTCGCGATGACGCCCATCGGCTTTCCCTCGATCCGAATGAACGACGTAATGATCCCCACGCCAAACTTCTCCCGGATCTCCAGGATCGAACCCTTGTCCGCCAGCGTCTCGATCACATCTCGCATGTTGTACAGCCGCAGCCGGTTCTCGGGGACGATGTGCCGCAGCCGCCGCTGCTCCGGAGCTTCCCACGCCGGGATCGCACCCTGGAAGTACGAGAGGTACTTCTTCGCCACGTCTACGGCCGCCTCCTCGTCCTTCACGAGGATGTCCACCACGCCGTTCGGCACCTGGAACGACATCGGTCCGCACTCCTCCGGCGTGTAGATGCCGAGGCCACCGCCCTCGATCATTGCCGGACCGCCCATCGCGATCGTGGTGCTCTCGGTCGCGATGATCACGTCGCAACTCGCGACCAGCGCCGTGTTCCCCGCGAACGTCCGGCCGTTCACGACTGCGATCATCGGCACAAGGCCGCTCAGCTTCGAAAACGTCGTGAACGTCGTCGTATCCATTGCCACTCGGGGCCCGTTGTTGTCGTCGCCGGGCCGCCCCCCGCCGCCCTCGCCAAACAGCACGACCGGCAGGCGGTACCGGTGAGCGAGTTCAAATACGCGATCCTGCTTGTAGTGATTGCGTCCACCCTGTGTTCCCGCCAGAACCGTGTAATCGTAGTGCGCGACGATCGCCCTCGATCGGTCGTCCGGGAACAGGTCACCATTGATGCTGCCCGTCCCCGCGATCAGTCCATCGGCCGGTGTCTCTTTTCGCAGGGTCTCCATGTCGTAGCGTTGGTGCTGGCGCGCCACGACAAGCGGCCAATACTCCAGGAACGAACCCGGATCGAAGAGCTGCGCGATGTTCTCTCGGGGCATCCGTCCCCCGCGTGCGCGGCGCTTGGCCACGGCGTCTGGCCGGTTTTCGTCCAGCGTGTACGCGTGGCGGTCGATGACCTCCTGCAGGTCCGCCCGGATGTGGTCGAGGTCGAGTTCCGCCACGGCAGCGATCGACCCGCCCGTCACGTCTGCCTCCTCGATGAACACGACCGGGTAGCCCTCCCGTACCACGTCACCCACGCCCATCGTCACCATCCGCACGATCCCGTTCCGGTCAGCCGCGATCACGTGCTCCATCTTCATGGCCTCCATCACCGCCAGCTGCTGGCCCTCCCGCACCTCGTCTCCCACCGCGACATCGATAGAGACGATCGTTCCCTGGATCGGTGCCACGAGGCCATGCGATCCGTCCGGACCGGCGGCAGCTTGTGGGCCCGTTGGCTCAGCGCGCACCGGCTCCGCTGCCTTCACCTGCGCGTCGTGCACGAATAGCGCCAGCGGGTCCCGGCTCGTGACCCTCGCGCCTGCGAATCCTGCGTCCCGCACCCCGGTGTCTGCCGAGGCGGGCTCCACAAACCGCGTCTTCCGCTCGCTTCCGGACGCTGCCAGCTCCGGCATGTGTTCTTCCACCCACCGCGTGTGGATTTGCCCGGCGGCGAAGTCCGGGTGCGAGATGATCCGCTCCAGGAACGGGATGTTCGTCTTCACTCCTTCGATCCGGAATTCGCTCAGTGCCCTCAGCGTCCGCGCCGTCGTCGCTCCGAAGTCCGTTGAAGGCGAATGTCCGATCACCTTCGCCAGCAGCGAATCGAACGCGCTGCTCGTCTTGTAACCGGCATAGCCAAACCCATCGGTGCGCACGCCGGGTCCTCCAGGTGCCTCGTACACGGTCAATGTCCCGCCGCCGGGTCGCACGGATCCATCTGCGCCGATGGTTTCCATGTTCACCCGTGCCTGGATCGCGTAGCCGCGTGGCCGCGCCACGTCCCGCGCATCGAGGCCCATGTCCGCGAGGGTCTCGCCCTGTGCCAGCCGGATCTGCGTCTGCACCAGGTCGACACCCGTCACCTGCTCGGTCACCGTGTGTTCAACCTGGAGTCGCGCATTCGCCTCGATGAATACAAACGGCGGCCGTCCGGCCCGTCCCGAAACGTCCACCAGGAACTCGAACGTCCCCAGGTTGCTGTACTTCACCCCCGAGGCGAACCGCACGGCTGCCAGGATGATCTGTTCGCGCGTCTCGCTCGCGAGCCCTGGTGCGGGCGCTACCTCCACGACCTTCTGAAACCGCCGCTGCACGCTGCATTCCCGTTCGCCGAGGTGCGCGACCGCACCTGTCCGGTCCCCCAGCACCTGCACTTCGACATGCCGCGCCTGCTGGATGAACTCCTCGACGTACACGTCCTCTCGGCCGAATGCAGCCTTCGCCTCGGACTGACACCGGCGGTATGCCGAGGCGATCTGATCGGCTGTAGTCACCGCGCGAGTCCCCCGTCCCCCACCTCCGGCGACCGCCTTGATGATCATCGCAGCGCCGTCGCCCAGAGACGCGAAGAACGCCTCTGCCTCTTCCAGGGAGACGCCATGGTCCAAACCCTGTAGCACCGGCACCCCTGCTGCGATTGCTGCCAACCTCGCCTGCGCCTTGTCCCCGAACAGCGCAAGGTGTTCGATTCCGGGCCCGACGAAGGTCAGTCCTTCTTCTGCGCAACGCCGGGCAAAATCCGCCCGTTCCGAGAGGAATCCGTAGCCCGGATGAATCGCGTCACAGCCGGTGGCCTTTGCCGCGCCGATCACTGCATCCATATCGAGGTAAGCTGCCGCGCCGCTACCCGGCATCGCATATGCCTCATCGGCAACACGTACGTGCAGGCTTCGTGCGTCATCACTCGAAGAGATCGCGACCGTCCGCAGCCCCAGGTCCGACGCACCGCGGGCGATCCGAATGGCAATTTCTCCCCTGTTCGCGATCAGTAACGCTGAAAATGGCATGACAACTCCTCGGTGAATCCGTTCAAATGCGGCTCGCGCTACGCTTCGGGCGCGAGATCGTCGAGCGTGCCTGTGACACCCGCCCGCACCAGCTCTTCGTACTCGGCATCATCGATGCCAAGCTCCTCCGCGAATACCTCGCGGCTGTGCTGGCCGATGCAAGGCGCTCCCCGGAGTGGCGACGACGGCCACTGCTGAAATCGCCACGGCCGCCCCGGCAGCCACGTGATCCCCGCCTCTGGATGCTCTACTCGCTCGAGAAACCCTGAGGCAACGAAGTTCGGGTCCGGCAGGCTGTAAATCTCGTAGATGGGCACAACTCGAGCCGTGGTCACCCCGAGTCTTCCCAATGAGGCCTCTGCCCCTTTCGCGTCCTGGCCTGCACACCATTCGGCCACGAGCTCGTCGAGCTCAGCTTCATTCGCCTTCCGCGCTGCCATCGTGGCGAATCGTGCTTCTCTCAGACGCGGATCCCCGGTGAGTTGGGCGAATGCAGCCCATGCGTCCTCCGTCTCGGTTGCCAGCGCTAGCCACTCCCCATCGCGAGCGGCGTAGTTGTTGTGCGGCGCGACCCTTGGATGGTGATTTCCCCGCGGCCGCGGCACCCGGCCCGTCGCGTCATACTCCACGATGGCGTCTCCGCAGACGGCAGCCACCGCCTCCATCATCGACAGATCGATCCGCTGCGGTTCTCCCGTGCGGTCCCGGTGGGCCAGGGCTGCGAGAACCGTCGCTGCGAAGAGGTAGCCGGAGATCGGGTCCGGGTACAGCCCGCCGGTGTTCTTCCCCGTGTCCCCCTCGTACCCATGTAGCGAAGAAAGCCCCGACATCGGCTCCGTCGTTGCCCCGTTTCCCGGGTACTCGCGATACGGGCCGTCCGTCCCATAGGCCGAGATCGCCGCCCAGATCATTCCTGGCCGCAACTCATGCAGCTTCTCCAGCGTGATGCCCCACGACGGCAGCACCGTTGGCCTGAAGTTCTCTGCCACGATGTCGAAGCGCGGGAGCAGCTTCCACAGCATCTCGCGCCCACGTTCTCTCCGGATGTCCAGCGTGATCTCCCGCTTGTTCAGATTTACGGAGTTGTACAGTCCCTGCGTATTCCGGGGATGTTGCACGCGACCACGATCGAGCACACCGGCCGGCACGTGCCCCCGCACACGTCGCCATGTGTCCGTCCGGTGCAACGAAGCGATCTGCACGACATCGGCGCCGAGCAACGCCAGCAGCTCTGTCCCAAAGGTTCCCGACCACGCCTGGGCAAAGCTCAGCACCCGTACACCCTGCAGCGGCCCCTCGCTGAGGGTACTGGCAGAAATACGCGAAGGGTTTCTGCTCGACTGGTGAGCGAGCGAATGCGTCCACTCTGCAACAAAGGCGCCCCCGTTCTCGCCGACCTGTGGCGCCGGAGCCCGCAGCTGCCAGGGTGATGGTGCCAGCCGCGCCGGAGCGCCAGCCGCCCGGAGCCGCTTCCCCGCCAGCTCCGTCTCAACGAGGAAATGCCTCGCCGCCAGCTGTGGGTCGTTCACGATGTCGTGAGTGTCCTGGAGCACGCCGCTGATGCACCGGAGCGCTGCCAGGCCATGGAACACCGGCCACCGCTCCATATCTGCGAGCGTTCGCGACGTGCCCGCCACGACGGCTGAAAGGTCCTTGGAATGGCGCCCTTCGTCCGGGATAAGGTCCGCTCGCTCACCGAGTTCAGGAAGCCCCAGCAGCTGCATCGCCGCTGCCCAATTGTGGAAATCGCCGAACCCAAAGTTCATCTGGCCATCGGCGGCATCCCAGAGTGGACCTGGCTCGCCCCGGTAACGCCCACCGCCAGGCCCGTTGCAGAAACCCGTGGCCTCGTAGACTGCCGCCACCGCCCACGGGTGCACAGTCAGCGCGAGAGCCTCGATTTCGCTCACATCCACCATCTCCGCCTGGTCTGCGACGTCCCGCCGCCGGAGCGCGGCAGCGGCTGCCAGGAACCCGGCCACACCACCCACGTAACCCGCCTGTTCCCGCGGCATCTGTAGCGGTGGCTCTTCCCGGTACCCGTTGATGAAGGACCAGCCGGTCCGTGCGCTCGCCGTCAGGTTGTTGCCCGCCCTCCCGGTAAGAGGTGACGTAAGGCCATGAGGCGTGATCGAAAGATGCACCGCCTCCCGCGAAAGGCCCGGCAATGCACCCGCGAACCATGCTTCTCCGGGCGGGTCGGCGTTGGTGACCAACACGTCCGCCTTCGCCAGGAGATCCGGAATTCCAGCCGCGTTCTCGACGACCAACGACCGCTTATTCCAGTTCACATATGCGTGCAGGACGCCCCGGTCGGAACCTTCGGCGTCGTCCACAAACGGAGGCTCCCGTCGCAGTGCGTGGCCGTCTGGCCGCTCGACAAGCATGACGTCGGCGCCGAAGTCACCAAACAATCGCGCGGCGAACGCCCCCGAAACACGGCTAGAGAGGTCTACCACCCGCAAACCCGTATAGGGCGCGATCACACTCCCGGGTCGCACATTCGTGGCGGCCAAACGGCTACCGGACCCACGTGTCAGAGGGTCCTGTGACCCTGAATCGGTACGTGCTTCGCTTCACGCCGCAATACTGTGGCGAAGCATGTCGCTCGTCCAGCACGCCGCCTCGTAGAAAGAAGCAGCCTGGCCCGCCGAACGGCCCCGTGACCCCATCGTGCGCACTGTCACTCGCTGGCCCTAGTCGGCCTTCGCCGGCCGCTCCGTGGCTGGTGCATCGGTCGACTCCCCATTGCCCGCCGCTCCAGAAGCCGCAGAACCTGCTCGCCCGCCGTCGCGCACCTCGCGGAGCGTCGTGCCGATTGCTGGGCTTAGGTCGCCAGTCTTGGGCGTGCCAATCCGCTGCGAAAGGTAGATCCCTCGGTGACCGCTCACCAGGTAGGCCACGAAGCACGCCAACGCCAGGTACGGAGCCGCGTTGCCGCCAAACAGTTCGATTCCCATGATCGTGCACGCGAGTGGCGTGTTCGCCGCCGCCCCGAACACGGCCACGAAGCCCATCCCGGCGAACAGGTCAGCCGGACCGTCCAGGAGTGCAGCGACACGGTTCCCTAGAGTCGCGCCAATAAAGAACAGCGGTGTGACCTCGCCACCCTTGAACCCGCTCCCCAGCGCCAGTGCCGTGAAGGCGATCTTCCACCACCACGAAAACGGGTCCGCACCCCCGCGTTCGAAGCTGGACACGATCGTTGTTGCCCCTGCTTCTGGTGAGGTCACGCCGAGCCCGAGGTAGTCGCGTGTCCCCAGCAGGTACACCAGCGCTATCGTCAGTGCTCCTCCAACAACCGGCCGGAACAGCGGGTTCTTGATCGATCGACGGAAGACCTGGCCCAGTCCATGCGTGAGCTCCGTAAAGAACAGTGCTGCAAGTCCAAACGCCACGCCGCCCAGTGCAACCTTCCCCATGAGCAGCGCGCTGAACGGCAGGCTGCCATCGCGGGCAACGATTGAGACGTGATACGCGGTGTGGTGTGCGTCCCAGGCGGCCGCCGTGAAATCGGCTGCGAGTGCCGCATAGAGCACCGGAATCAGTGCCCCGTACTCCATCCTTCCAACTGCCAGCACCTCCATCGCAAACACCGCTCCCGCGAGCGGTGTGCCGAATACTGCCCCGAACCCTGCTGCGACGCCCGCCATCAGCAGTGTCCGGAGATCCTCTGGCCCAACGCGAAACACACGGTCGAACGCGCTCGCGATTCCTCCGCCCATCTGCACGGCGGTACCCTCCCGGCCGACCGATGCCCCAAACAGGTGCGCTAGGACCGTGGTGCCAAAGATGAGCGGCGTGATCCGTGGTGGGATTCCGCCACCGGGCGTGTGGATTTCGTCCACGATCAAGTTATTCCCACCCTCCACCGCACGCCCGAAACGGTGGTAAGCTGCCGCGCTCAAGAGCCCTGCCGCTGGCAACAGGAACAGGAGCCACCCATGCTCCCAGCGTGTCTCTGTGGCCCACTTTAGTGACCACAGAAACGCCGCGGATGCCGTGCCAACGACAAAGGCAACCGGCGTCAGCATCAGGAGCCACCGGGCCAGGTACCGTGCCACCGCGACCTGTTCGCGCAGACTCGAACGGATACGCATCATCCGGCCCGCCCCGAGAGTCGTTCGTTGCTTCGAGAGATCGTCGTTCGGTTCAGGGCACGCACTCCTACGATTTCGTAGGAGTCATCAGCTCTCCTGGCGCACAGTCGCACGGAGAGCGGTTAACGGCAGGACCCCATCGCCGGATCCGGACGATAGTCCGATATCGTTGTTCGGAAAAGCGCTGCGCTGCCACCACGCCTCAATCACCGGTCCCGAACGCTTCATCGAGAGCCGCAGCCCGGCTGAGCCGCTCTCCCACGAGCTGCCTGAAAAGGCCCAGCTGCGGTGCGAATCGCGCTTCCCAGTCGCCCGTGATCGTCCCGTCTCCCGCCAGGCCACGGTCATACGGCGGGCTGGGCCGTTTCTCCGCGAGCAAAAGAAACAGCTCTCTCCAGAGTGTGAGAACCGCCCCCGAAGGCGCTGCATCGCTCCATCGCAACGTCCGTTCCTGCATGAACCAGGCTGCCCACTGGTGGTCCCATGACTGTTCCAGCAACTGCACGCGCGCATCTTCGTGCCAGAACGGCTGCAGCAACGCTTCCCGTTCAATTCCCTGGTGGTCCGCCCAGAGATACCCGTCGATGCGCAACGCGCACGTTCGCAGGACTTCCAGTTCGGAGACGCCCGCGTTCACTCCGTCCGTCCGTGGTCCGTGCTGCCGCTTATAGGGCTCCCCGCCGTCACAGCGCCACTTTAACGCGCCCTCCCCGGCTTGAGCAGCCTCGTGCAGACGTAACGGCGATCCGCCTTTCCCAGCCGGTATACTGGGCATGATTCGTGCGTCCCCATGGGCGCGCGGCGCGAGGGGGAGAGGTTGGATCGACGCGAGGCGACCCTCGAACCCATCACCGATCCGTTCTTCGGCGACCATTCAGTCCAGCCCGTTGCGACTGCGATTGCGGACGAGTTCCGTCATTCCGGTGACTGGTTCTGTCTCCGTATGTCGCCCGTGTACTACGGAATCGGCGTCCCACGCGGTAGTCGCGAGCCCGTCGTCCTCGTCCCTGGCTTCTTTGGTGTCGACCTCACGATGGCCGAGATGTACTGGTGGCTATGGCGAATTGGCTACTCGCCCTACTATTCCGGGCTCGGATTGAACGTCGACTGCCCCGATGCTTCCGCAGACGCACTCGTGGGAGTTGTCCGCCGCGCAGTCCGCGAATCCGGGGGCCAGCAAGTGCGGATCGTTGGACACAGCCTCGGCGGCCTGCTTGCCCGCAGCGTCGCGATCGACCATCCCCATCTCGTCGAGATGCTGATCTCCCTCGGCTCCCCATTTAACGATGTCGCCCGTGTGCATCCACTGCTGATCGAAGCGATGGCCGCCGTCCGCAGCCGGGCTGGCCAGCACCCCGTACGCCGCATGCAGCCCACCTGCTACAGCGGCCATTGCAGTTGCGCCTTCACAAAGAACCTCCTCCAGGGCAAGCACGGCGGCTTCCGCAAGTACGCCCTCTACGCCCGGCATGACGGGCTCGTCGACTGGACCAGCTGCATCGAGACCGACCCCACGCTCAACTTCGGGATCTCGACCTCCCACAACGGCCTCATCACAAACGCAGAGGCGTTCAGCCAGATAGCTGAACGCCTCGCAAATGGGTAGCCGGGAACTCGCTCGGGAGGGTTAGGACTTCGCGCTCGCTGCACCGGTGAACATATTCACGCTGCTCTGGATGAACTCCGCAAACGGGTTCGCAGCGATCCACTCCCGCGAGAGAGCGGCCGCGGCCTCGCCGGCCGATTTGCTTGCCGCCATCAGCGTGTCGAGCGTCTCGCGCGCTTCCGTGCCGGCGGCCACAGACTCCCTGTATGCCATCTGCGCGAATTCCAGTGCCTGGCTCTGCGCCGTGGCTGTTGCTTCCATCACAGACGTGTACGCGAGGCCTACGTTGCTGGGCTCGGCAGCCACCTTCTTCGCCATCTCAATCGTCGCACGCTGCCGCTTCACGACGTCGGCGAGGTACTGCTGCGAGATCTTGAGACCTCGTTCGCCGGCCTGTTCGGCAGCCTTCGTCATCGCGTCATAGCTCGTCAGCAGTGCGTCGAAGTACTCGCGGGTGCGGGTTTCTGTGGTCATTTCTGCAGCCTCCATGAACTGTCTGCACGTAACCTAAAGCCCTTCGCATCTAAGTGCAAGATGCATATTGCTTTAAGCGGCACATAGAGACATACTCGGGACTATGAGCCCATCCGAAAAGCGCTCGCCCGCTGAGAAATCCCCACCCTTCGCCGAGCCACGCCTCAACGGCGACCTGCTCGCGACGAGCCTCCTGGCGTTCCTCAAGAGCTACAACGCCTATGGCTATCAACTCTCCCAGCAACTGGCCGGTGCTGGTCTCCCGCAGTTCGATTCCGGCACGGTCTACCGCACGCTTCGCCAGCTTGAGAAGTCGGGCATGGTCTCATCGTTCTGGGATACCTCGGCCAATGGTCCGGCCCGTCGCATGTACAGCCTCACCAGGGCCGGCGACGTGTTCCTCGGCAGCTGGATCGAGACCATGCAGCGCTACCAGGCAGTGCTCACCACGGCCCTGACCGGGTTTGCTCTAGCGGACCAGAAGCCAGCGAAACCGGAGGAATCATGACCAGCCAGCAGCAATCACCCAACCCCGATTTCGCCGCCGCGTGGCGCGACTGGCTCAGCAAGTCTGAGGGCCAGTGGAACAACTATCTAAACCAGGTCATGGGCACTCCCGAGTTCAGCCAGAGTGCTGGCCGTTCGATGGACCTCTACCTTCACTTCCAGCGCACCATGAACGAAGCAATGGGCGCCTGGTTTACGGCGATTAATGTCCCCACACGAAACGACGTCCTCGAACTCGGCGAGCGCCTCCTCGAGATCGAAGGCCGGCTCGCTGCAATCGAAGCTGCCCTCTCCCGGGTGACTGGCCCGGCTAACGACGAACACCCATCGCGTCCACCGCGAACCAAGCGGCCGCCCACTCCTTCCAGTTCCTGAACTCATCGTAATGCGTTGTTCATGCTTCTCTGCCATGCTGCGTACGCGAGTGGAGGGCCCATGCCTGCCGGTACACTGAGTCTCGGCTCGCGTGTTGGCACGCCTCCCACGCAACGTGAGCCGGGCAGCCGGCGAAAGGATCAGTCCGTGGCGACTCAGACGCAGTCCGCCTCGCGTGAAGCAGACGATCCGGAACTGCGGGACCGTATCCGCACGACCGTTGAGCGGAGCATGCGCCGCGGCCTCGTCGGTCTCGAATACATCACCATCGAAGACACAGATGTCGGCCAAACCCCGAAAGAAACGGTCCTCGTAAGTTCCAGCGGCGCACACAAGCTCTACCACTACCGCGCCCAAACCGACGAGATCTATCGCGTGCCGCTTCTCTTCGTCACGTCGCTCGTGAGCAAGCCCTACATCCTCGACCTCACACCCGGCCAGAGCCTGATCGAGTACCTCGTACGACAGGGATACGATGTCTACCTCATCGACTGGGGTATCCCACGCGCCCGCGACTCGCACCTCCGCCTCGAAGACTACGCGCTCGACTTTCTTCCCAGGTGCGTCGACACCGTCCTTGAGCGCTCTGGCGAAGACGAAGTGACGATCGCCGGGTACTGCCTCGGTGGCACGCTCGCCCTCTGCTACGCGGCCGCCCACCCGGAAGCGCCCATCAAGAACCTTGCCTGCATCACGACTCCCGTGAATTTCCACGGCATGGGCCTCTTCTCCAGGTGGACCGACCGGCGGTACTTCGACGTCGATCGCATTGTCGACACCCTTGGCAACGTGCCCGGTGAGCTCCTCCTGTCCGCGTTCGATGGCCTCCGGCCAGCCGGCCGTATGACCAGCACCCTCCAGGCATGGGACCGCCTTCAGGAGAGCGAGTACGTCCGTACCTTCCTCCTCTTCGACCGCTGGGCCGCAGATCAGATCCCCTTCGCCGGCGAAGCCTTCCGCCAGCTGACTAAAGAGCTCATGTGGGATAACAAGCTGCTGGACGGCACCCTGGAGCTGGACGGACGCCCCATCGACATTCGCGGTCTCGACATGCCCGTGTTCCACGCCATGGCCGAACACGACCACATCGTCCCCTACGAAGCCGCCAGGCATCTCACCGGAATGCTCGCGTCGGAGGACAAAGAAGAAGTCGTTTTGCGTGGCGGACACGTCAGTCTGGTCGCAGGGGGCAACGCCCTCTATCGTTTGTGGCCAAAGTTGGATCAATGGCTATCGACCCGCTCCGTTTAATTCACGCATCGCCGGATGCACGCTATCCCGCCACTACTACCATCGGTGGTCGTCCTTTCACGCTCCGGCTCATGAACCAGGACGACGGGCCGCTCGTCATAACGTTTGGCCGCAGTCTCAGCGACGACGATCAGCTCTACCTGCGCCGCGATATCACGCGCGTCGGCGAAGTTAACGCATGGGTCCGCCGCCTCTCGACGCAGCAGTTTCAGACGCTCCTCCTGGTTGACGAACATGGCGACATCGGCGCCTACGCGAACGTAGACCGTAGCGGTGTGCCCTGGATGCACCACGTCGCCGAACTCCGCGTCCTCGTAGGGGAACCGCTGAGAGGTCTCGGCACCGCGCGCCTGCTCACCGAAGCAGCGTTTCGCGTCGCCCTCGAAATGGGCGTCGAAAAGATCATCGGCCAGCTCATGGTCGAACAGGTCGATGCCATCGCGGTTTTCCGTTCCCTCGGCTTCCAGCCCGAAGCCTTGCTCCGCGATCACGTCAAAGATCGCCAGGGCGGCCTCCATGACCTCGTCATCCTCAGCTGCCAGGTCGGATCACTCGGTTCGAAGTTAGAAATGTACGGTGTTACAGCCGCGCTCGCCGAATAACAGCCCGCCGCCACCCTGCGGCACTTCCGCCTGCTACCATCGCTCGAATCTGAATCGCGGAGCGCGAGCATGCTGTTTGTGACCGGCGCCACGGGGTACCTCGGGTCTGCCCTTGTCGACCTGCTCGTCAAGGAGGGCCATGCCGTCCGTGCCATGGTGCGGACTCCCGCCAAGGCCTCCGTCCTCCCGCCCGGCGTCGAACACTTCGCCGGCGACATCTCCGATGAAGACCTCCTCGCCGAAGGCATGAAGGGCTGCGACGGCGTCTTCCACTTCGCCGCAGCGATGGGTGCATCCTGGGAGGAATCGCGCGAAGGCAATCCCGGCGGCACCGGCCGAATACTCCGCGCCGCGCGCCGTGCCGGCGTCCAACGCGTTGTCTACACCAGCAGCAGTGCCGCGATCATTCGCCCCGACGGCCTCGTCAGCGAACAGAACGAAAACGCTACCGGCCTCGTCGATCAGTACTCCGTTACCAAGAAAGAGGCGGAGACGGTCGTCTTCGATGCGGTCCGCGATGGCCAAGATGCCAACATCGTCAATGTCGTCAACGCCTACGGCCCAAGTCCCGCCGGCCCCCAAAGCTACAACCGTCTGCTTCTCGCCGCCGCTGGCGGGCAGGTCCCAGTTGTCGTCGACGCCCAGGTTGCCTGGGTGCTGGCGGAAGACGTCGCTCGTGCCCACCTCCTCGCCTACCAACAAGGCGAAGCGGGCAAGCGCTACGTCGCCTCTGGCGAAGTGGCGACCTTCCCGCGTGTGCTCAACGAGTTCAACCGGCTCTGGGGCGTTTCCCCCGAGATCGAGGTACTGCCGCGTGGCTCGGACATCCCAAGAGATCGCCTCTGGGGTCACGCCATCCGCTCGGAGGTCTACGGCAAACTCGGCCCCATGACGATCGACGACACAAACGCCCGTGCGCTTGGTTTCGCCCCAACAGGCATCGGTCGGGGTCTCCAGGTCACGGTCGACTGGCTCCGGAGCATTGGCGCATCCTGACCCGTTGGACCGCGGTCCGGTCTAGCGCCCGCCGCCCCGGAACCGGTCGAAGAACGACGAGCGCTTACCACCGCCGCGTAGCCCGCTGAGAAACGAGCCCCACGCGGCTTCCGCGCCTGCTGCTCGTTCCAGTCCCCGAATCCGGTCTTCGATGATGTCTCGGACCCGGCCCTCTTCGCCTGAGTCCAGCCAGTACCCGTGCTCCTCGCGGCATGTATCCAGCTCCAGGTCGTATGCCCGGTAGTTGAACGCCGTCATCCGTTTGCCACAGACGGGACAGTTGATATCACTGTCCCGGTTCGAATATTGGACCATCGCACGGCGCTGACCTTTGGTTGATTCAACCGTCGCTTCCAACGCATCCAGCTCGTGATGGTCAAGCCATCTCCCGTTACAGGTCGGACAATGGTCAACCTCGATACCGTAGTGGTGCTCAACTGCAAGATCGGCTCCGTCGCGCGGACATTGCAACGCATGCCTCCTCGGGTTTGTGGGTCGGGGTCGATGAAGCGTCCACACGGAAGCCCCAGGAGCCACTCTGGCCGCCTCCTTTCTAGCACATTGGCCCGTTTCATTCGGTCAGGAACGTCTTGCTGGTACGCTCGCCCAAACGATCCGGCAGAATGGCGGGGCGCGGTTTGGGCCGCGGAAGGGGGCTGACCAGCTATGCGAGGAATTGGCGTGTTTGAGTTCGGGGGGCCAGAAGTCCTCAAGATCGTCGACCTCCCAGAGGTCCACGCGGGTGCGGGCGAGGTTCGAATCCGCGTCCATGGTGCCGCCGTGAACCCGACCGACACGGGCATTCGTGACGGATCCCGCGCAGCGATGCTTGCGAACATTCCGCCGCCCTACATCCCCGGCATGGATGCCGCGGGCGTCATCGATGAAGTTGGCGCAGGTGCCGCTGATCGCTTCAAGGTTGGCGACGCAGTCATGGCGATGGTCATCCCTTCCGGGGCCCACGGCGCCTATCGCGAGAGCATCGTTCTCGCCGCCGATGCAGTTGCTGCAGCTCCAAAGGGAGCCAGCCATTTCGAAGCTGCAACCCTCCCCATGAACGGTCTCACCGCTCGCCTTTCACTTGACCAGCTGGCGCTCCAGCCCGGCCAGACGCTCGCTGTCACAGGTGCTGCCG
Source organism: Dehalococcoidia bacterium (assembly GCA_020432045.1). Taxonomy (GTDB): domain Bacteria; phylum Chloroflexota; class Dehalococcoidia; order Tepidiformales; family Tepidiformaceae; genus JAGQHB01. The sequence goes on from JAGQHB010000024.1 coordinate 91,715, forward strand.
GCTGTTACGGCGGTTACGTCGTCCAGCTCGCAAAAGCTGCGGGCCTTCGTGTGATTGCCGACGCGTCAAGCGCCGACGAGCAGCTCGTCCGCGACCTGGGCGCCGATATCGTCGTGCCGAGAGGCGACAACATCGCCGCAACCATCCGTGGAGTAGCTCCCGATGGTGTTGATGGCCTTGCCGACGGTGCCGTGCAGAACGAGCTCGCTGTCGGAGCGGTGCGTGATGGCGGCGGATTCGCCTCTGTCCGTGGATTCAAGGGCACCGGTGAGCGCGGGATCGCCTTCCACGTGACGATGGTCCGTGACTATGACCATCGTGCCGACCTGCTCGACCAGCTCCGCGAGCAGGTCGAAGCCGGTCTCGTCACGCTGCGCGTCGCCGCAAGCTATCCACCGGAACAGGCCGCCGCCGCCCACGCTCGCCTTGAAGCCGGTGGCACCCGCGGCCGCTGCGTGATCGCGCTGTAGCTGCCTGCGAAGGCCTGCATCTCAGTCCGCCGGGCACAGGCGTGTTGCGATCGGAAACGCGCCCAGCGTCAGCTCCGCCCTTCGACGGAAATTGTCCCGCGCCTCCGGCGCAGGAGTCCGTGACGTCTCCCAGGAAGCGAAGCCGTCGTACCACGTCAGCAGGAGCATCGTGCTCCGGTCTGGGGCTGGTTCGCGTTCCTTGAACAGCGCCTGTGGCTCGGCCTGGTAGGCGGCGGTGTTCTCGAACGTCGTCCACGCCTCGTTCGAAAGCGTCGCAACTTGCTCAACGTCAGGTGTGCGGACATCGAAGAATCGAAAGACATACAGTCCGTCCCGCGTCAGGGGTGCGTCCGATTCAGGTCGCACGGTTGGGACAAACGTGTACTGCTCCATGACCTTGGCGGCTGCTGGGAGCAAGTCAGTCAGCACCCCTGCCGGGTCCGCCCCACTGTCCCACGATGTCGCCACGATCAGTTCGTTATTCCGCAATCCGAATAGCCCGAGCCACGTCCCCCACAGGCGCCCGCCGGCCTGCTCAATCGCTGGATAGACCGCCTGGCGGAGCACCTCGAGCAGCGGCTGATACCCGGCCGCCCGGTACTGGCCCCCGGGTGCAATACGCCCCGTCCCGGCCGTGTTGCGGATCCGCGCCCAGTGAAAGGTCCGTTCTGAAGCCATACCCTATGCTTTCGCTTCCAGGCCCGTCCGCTGGCCCCGAAGTCCTCGCAACGCCAGGTCCACTGGCCCCAGCCGTCGCACACCCTCGGGACCACGCGGTCCGCCCTGGTTTCGCATCATCACGACATAATCGCCAAACCCGGCTTCCATCCCGTTCGCATAGCCCATCAGGTCCTGCGCCTTGTTGATGGAGAGCTTCGTCATTCGCACGATCATCCGGTCATTTTCCGCGACCCGTAGGGCATAGTTCACCGTTTCCTGCTCCAGGGCTTCCGGCACGCAGACCCGGTTCACGAACCCTGCCTCCAGGGCCTGCACCGCCGTCAGGAACCGGCTCTCGAAGCACAGTTCCTTAGCTTTCTTCGGCGTGATGTCCCACGGCACCGACGGGTATTCCAGCAATGCCGGTAGGAACAGCGCGCGGTCGCTGGCGAAGACCAGGTCCATTGAAGCCGCGATCATCCACCCGCCGAAGATACAGAACCCATCGACCATCGCGATCGTCGGCTTCGGCATGTTCCGCCACTTCAGTGTGATGTCGAGGTTGTAGTGCTTGAATGCGTCGTAGAACTCGATGCCGGATTCGGGGAGCCCACGCGCTTCGCGGTCCGCGACGCTCTCTGGCGTCCCCAGGTCGTGTCCGGACGAGAAGTTCCCCCCTGCGCCCTCCAGGATCACCACCGCAACCTCGCGGTCGGCCATCGCCCGTTCCAGTGCCCCATCCAACTCGTCCAGCAGGTGGTAACTCTGTGCGTTGCGATACTTCGGGCGGTTCAGCGTGATCCGCGCGATCGCGCCCTCCGTCCGGTACAGGACGACATCCTTCTCTCGTTCGACCATCTGCTGTGGGCTCCTGCGATTGGTGCCCCAACTCTACGGAGATGCACGCGCTCGGGACACAGCCTCGCGCGAAGTGCGTTTAGCACATCAGTTCTGCCGGCGTGAGGCCATGTTTCCTGAGAACGTCCGCTGCGTACGTCACCCGGCCGGTGTTCGTCGCAGGATCGCCGTGGACCAGGAAGAGGCACGCCTCGGCCATGTTCTTCACGGGCACCCACTCATCCTTGTTTTCCTCGGTAACCAGGTTGTGGAAGAGCACGCCGGGTGTCGCAATGCTCCCCGGAGAAATCGCATTCACGGCGACGTGGTCCTCGAACACCTCCGACGCCAGCCCTGTGCTGAATCGCTCCAGCGCCGCCTTCACCATACCGTAGACCGTCGTGTTCTTGCCTTCGCCCTGGGAAGGCCCACCTATTCCCTGCAACGGAGGATGGATCGCTCCGTGGGACGAAATGTTCAGGATCCAGCCGGACTTCCGTTCTCGCATCCCGGTAAGCACAAGCTGTGCCAGGTGGAACGGCGCGTACATCTGTACCTCCACCATCAGCTTGAACTGCTTCTCCTTGAATGCCTCGGACGGCTGCATATAACTGACCGCAGCGTTGTTTACGAGGATGTCCACCGGCCCGTAAATCCGTTCAGTTTCAGCGACGAGGTTTTCCCGCTCGTCGCTCTTTGCCAGGTCCGTGCGGACCGCTGTTGCCTCGCCCCCGGCATCACGGATCCGTTGTACGACGCTGTTGATGCTACCCGGGAGGAAGTGGTCACCGTCCTCAATGGTGCGCGCCGACACGATGACCTTTGCGCCTTCCTGCGCGAAACGAATGGCGATCGCTTCTCCGATTCCGCGCGACGCGCCCGTAACCACCGCCACCTTCCCGGTGAGGACCCCATCTCTCTTTATCGCTTCTATCACTGCATCCTCCAAATCTGGCATCCAAGGCCATCATCGCAGGTCGCCGGAAATGCACGATCCGCCGGCGGTGTTGCTCGAACCTGGACGGCATCCTGGGTTTTCGGCCACACCGCGCTCGTGGGCGGGCCCAAAGAGTGAACGCGTAACGCTGGGGAGTGAGTCGCTACGAGCCCCAGGTGGGCACAGAGTTTGAAAAGCCGCGGGAGAAGGGTGGTGGAGCTGGAGGGATTCGAACCCTCTACCTCAACACTGCCAGTGTTGCGCTCTCCCAAGTGAGCTACAGCCCCTCAAACCGTTAGCGATGGTACCAGCGTCCTCCGCTCAGCGGCAATGAACGCACCGGCCGCCCTATTTCCGGGTGCGCGGGTCCAACGCATCCCGCAGACCGTCCCCCAGGAACGTGAAACACAGCATCAGGATCGCCACCATTGCTGCCGGCCAGATCAGCTCGATTGAGTTCGTCTGGATATTGCCCTGGCCGGACCCGATCAGTGAACCGAGGCTCGCATCTGGTGGCGGCACACCAAGGCCGATGAAGCTCAACGCCGCCTCAGCGAAGATTGCCAGCGGGATGCCGAACGTCGTCGCAACGATAATCGCGCTCAACGTGTTCGGTAGCATGTGATAGCGGACCACCCGCCATGGGCTCGCACCGGTCGCCTGCGCGGCCAGGACGTAGTCCTGTTGCTTTATCTGCAGCATCTGCCCGCGGACGAGCCGCGCTACTGTCACCCACGCCACCAGTCCGATGGCGATGACCGTAACGAGAAACACGCCGCCGAAGCCCGGGATCTGGGGGTTTCCGTCGCCGACGATCGGCCATCCACGCCCAAACAGGACCTGGCGCATCAGGATGATCGCCAGCAGGTCCGGGAATGCATAGGCCAGGTCCGTGAACCACATCAACACGCCGTCGCCCCGCTTACCGCCGAGTGCTGCCCCCATCCCCACCGAGATGCCGATGACCAGGACGAACAGCTGTGTGAATACACCAAGCTTTAACGAAAACAGCGTGCCCTGCATCAGCCGTGCCCAGAGGTCCCTTCCGAGGCCATCGGTGCCCAGCCAGTACGTAGAACTCGGACCGGATTTGATGCTCTGGAAGTCCGGGACGGCAGGGTCGTGATGCTGCACCGGCGTGCCAAGCTCTGAGAGCACCGCAAGTACGGCTATCACGACCAGGACGATTCCGCTCGCCAGTGCCAGCCGGTTGCGAGCGAGCCGCTGGAACGCCTGGCCCCAGAGCCCGCGCTCCTTGGTGTGCATCGTTTGCTTCGTAAAGTCGTAGGGTTCCGCTGCCGCTTGCGCCATCCTCGCTGCCCCCTACAACCGGATCCGTGGGTCGACGACCGCGTACAACAGGTCCACCACGAGGTTCATGACCGCGATCACCACCGTGAAGAATACCGTCACGCCCATGATCACTTCGTAGTCACGAATCAGCACCGATCGGACGAAGAGCTGGCCCACGCCCGGGATCCCAAACGCGGTCTCGACGATGAACGAACCAACCACGAGGCCCGCGAAGATCGGACCCAGGATCGTCAACACGGGGATGAGCGCGTTCTTCGCCGCGTGCCGCAGCAGCACCTGCCGTTGCCGCATGCCCTTCGCCCATGCCGTCCGGATGTAGTCCTGCCGCAGCACTTCCAACATTGCCGCGCGTGTGATCCGGGCCACGAACGCCATGGAAAGGAAGCCAAGCGAGAGAGTCGGCAAGATAATTTGTTGCCAGTTCGAAAAATCGCCCCTGAACCATTGCGTGAATCCGTAGTCACTGGCGAGCACCGTGAACCAGCCAAGCTTCACCGAAAAGATAATCTGTAAGATCGGCGCCAACACAAAGCTTGGCAGGGCCGCACCTGCCGTTGCTACAAAGACGCCAGCGTAATCGCCGGCTCCATTCTGGTTCAGTGCAGCCAGGCTCCCAAGTGTCAGCCCCACGGTTGTAGCAAAAAGAAACGTGGCGAGGCCCAGTTGAATGGAGACCTGCATCCGCTCGGTGATGATGGTCCGCACTTCGCGGTCGTTCGTTAGCGAAACGCCAAGGTCCCCGTGCGCCAGGTTCCAGATGTACTTCACGTACCGCACGGCGAACGGGTCGTCGAGACCGTACTTCTTTTCGAGATTCTTCCGTGTCGCTTCCGAAAGAGGACGGTCACTATCGAATGGACCGCCCTCGACGGCGTTCATCAACAGAAACGTAATCGTGGCAACTGCAACTACAAGCGGAATGATTGCGAGGACGCGCCGGATTGTATAAGCGAACATGAGCGGCTCGTATCCCGGAACGGGAATAGGAGAGGGGAACCCGCGAGGGTCCCCCTCGATATTTTGGCCTTGAAGACCGGGAACCTACTTCTTGAGGCCCCAGTACTCAGGATTCCAGTCGCCGGGGACGAACGTGTCGCCAGGGCGCTTCCACTCCACCATGCCGGTGATCGTGTCCTTCACGACGAACGCGGCCAGCGTGTGGTAGATGGGAGCGATGCCGCTCGCCTGCTCAAGGAGCACCTTCTCAGCGTCGCGGTAGGCCTTGCGCCGGGCTTCGTCGTTCGTGTTGAACTTCGCTCCCGCAATCAGGTCGTCGAGTGCCTTGATGCTGGTCTTGGTCTTGTTGATCGAGCCGTCAGTTTCCCAGAGGCCGATGAACCAGTTCTCCGGGTCCGGGTAGTCCTCCTGCCAGCCGCCAAGGACCAGCTGGAAGTCTGTTGCGTTGAAACGCGCCGACCGGGTCTTCGAGTCCACGAACTCGAGCTTCAGGTCGATGCCAAGGTGCTTCTTCCACTCAGCCTGCAGGAACTCGCCAGCCAGCTTGTTGGTCTGAGAGTCGGTTTGCAGAAGCGTGATGGACGGGAAACCCTTGCCGTCGGGATAGCCAGCCTTCGCCAGCGCGGCCTTTGCTTTGGCGGCATCGAATGCGAGGTACTGGTCATACTCGCCGCCCTTGAGCCCATTGCGCGCCGGGGGGACCCAGCTGGTGGTGGCCGTGTTTCCGTCTTGGAAGACGACTTTCATCATCGTCACACGGTCTGTCGCTTCCGAAAGCGCAAGGCGCACATCCGGGTTCTTCAGTGTCGCATCGGTCATGTTGAATTCGATGCCGATGGTCCGCGTGGCCGGGTACAGGAAGAGCTGCTTGTCTTCCACGAATTCGGTCTTGAGCTTGTCGAGCTCCGCTTTATTCGCCAGCGTCGCCTGCACTTCGTTCGTGCGGAATGCGTTGTTCAGCACGGCATCGTCATCGACGTACTTGAGGACGATCTTGTCGAGGTTGGGCTTCTGCTTGCCCGCCCAGTTCGGGTTCGGGATCAGCTCCATGCTCGACTTCTCGGTGTACGCGCTCGGCATGAACGGGCCGTTGTACACATTCTCCATCGGGCCAGGCCACGCCGCGTTCGGCGATGCCACCTTGTGGCTCGGGATCGGGAACGTCGGCCAGAGGGCCAGCAGGATCGGGAACGTCGGCTGAGCGGCACTCAATTTGATCTCAACCGTCAGGTCGTCCTTGGCGGACACGCCAAGTGCCTTCAGGAGCGTGTCCTTCTCGGCATCCGATGCTTTGGTGGCACCGTAGTAGTCATCGCAACCAACGATCGCGGTCAGGATGTACTGGTAGTGTCCGGCGTTGTCCGGGTTGCAGGTGCGCTGGATGCCAAGCACGAAGTCCTTCGCGGTCAGCGGCTGCCCGTCCGACCACTTCAGGTCCTTCTGCAGCTTGATCGTGTACGTCTTGCCGTCGGGAGAGACTGTTGGGTCCCCATCAGCCATAGCTGCGACGGGCTTGTTGTCGAGGTCCAGCTCGTACATGCCGCGCCACACCTTGAAGTAGTGAGCGATGTCCTGGGCGAAGTCGCTGAAGTGCGGGTCCCAGGTCTCGAATTGCTTGGCACCGATCGTAATCGTGCCACCCTTGGCTGCGGCAGCGCCGCCACCGCCCCCACCGTCGTCATCGTCGTCGTCGCCACAGGCGACGGCAACGCTCAGCACAGCGAAGAGCGAAAGAAGGCCGAATAACAGCCTCCATTTCGAACTGGTCATACGCGTTCCCTCCTTGGTTGGACCGAACGGTAGGTTAGGCACAACTCACCGGTAAGGTCAATGCAACTTAACAGAATATTGGAGCGGTGACTTTGGCTGTGCTTGGCCCTGCTCACCTCCGCCCTGGCAGTATCCCGGACACACCCCTTTGCAGTGCGTGCCGTCGCTTTCGGTACGAATCCGCGCCGTCCGGGGATTGCTCCAAGTGCGCTCCCGCGCGTTCCACTGAAATGTCGGCCCTCTGCGGACGACACTCAGGTGTCACCACCGTGACGCTTCGTGTATCGATAGTGACCGGCAGGATTTTCGCCCCCGTTGCCACGCCTAGCGGCAACCGGCACAAAGGCCGTAAAGCTCAACGCTATGGCCCGCGAGATCGAACCCGCGCCGGTCTGCATTCGCCTGGATGATCGCGTCCAGGCCAGGGTCCACAAACTCCGAAACGCGCCCGCATTGGCTGCAAATCAGATGGTGGTGATGGTCGCCCTGTGACAGCTCGTAGCGGATGCCGCCGTCCTCCAGCACCATCCGGCAAACAAAATCGGACTCCTGCAGCAGCTTCACCGTCCGGTACACCGTCGCCCGGCCAACCTCGGGCAATGCTGCCGCCAGTTCTTCGATCGTGAACGGCCCCTCGATGCTGGCGATCGCCCTCAGCACTTCCCGGCGTGCCCCCGTCACCCTCACGCCAGAATTCGCCAGGCGGCTCGTTACGGTGTCGGTCACGTTCACATCGGGATCGTAGAAATCGCACATTCGCCCTGTCAACGCACGCCCGGCTTGATTCCCCACCCAGCATGCGTAGAATCCGGGTTGAGCCCGGTTTCCCCGCCGGTCCGGTCAGCACAAGGTCGGAGATTACGATGCGCGCTGACACTACTGATGTGGCCTTCCGCCTGCTCCTCGCTCTCGGAGAAATCTGGGACGGACTCCAGCGGGCGGATATTGACCCCGCCGTTCGTGGCCTCTACCTCACCCGCGAATACCTCGGCGGCTACACCCGCTTCTCCGCCGGCCCCTCTTCCACGCCGCGCCTTGTCGTTGAGTGGAATGAATCATCCCGCCACCTGCGCGTCCTTCGGTGCACTGATTGGCCCGGTTTCGACCGCCTTATCTCCACCACGATTGGATACGTCCGTGATGAGGCCCGGAAAGCCGGGATCAGCGACACCGTCGAAGAAACCCTCGTGCGTGCCTGCCAGACGCCGTTGCCCGTTCGCCGCACCGTCTTTTCCAACGCCTCCGAGCCTCTCGTCGCCCGCCGCGCATAGAGCGCTACTGCCGCTGCGCCCAGTCCTTTGCGTGGTACGTGATCACAATGTCCGCGCCCGCCCTGCGGATCGCCGTCAGCGTCTCATCGACCGCCCGGTCGCCGTCGATCCACCCACGCTCGGCCGCGGCCATCAGCATGCTGTACTCGCCGCTCACGTTGTACGCCGCTACCGGCACGTCCACCGCCTCGCGCACGCTTCGCAGTACGTCCAGGTACGGCAGCGCTGGCTTCACCATCACCATGTCCGCGCCCTCGCCCACGTCTGTTAACGCCTCGTCAAGGGCCATCCGTGCATTCGCCGGGTCCATCTGGTAGCCACGCCGGTCTCCGAAGGCAGGGGCGCTGTCCGCGGCTTCACGGAAGGGCCCATAGAAGGCGCTCGCGAACTTGGCCGAGTACGAAAGCAGGACCGTCTCACCCAGCCCGGCACCGTCCAGCGCTGCTCGGATCACTGCGACTCGTCCGTCCATCATGTCGCTCGGCGCGATCACATCGCATCCCGCCTCCGCGAGGCTCACGCTTGTCTCTGCCAGCAACGGCAGCGTCCCGTCGTTGTCCACGCTTCCATCCGCGCGCAGCACCCCGCAGTGCCCATGGCTCGTGTATTCGCAAAGGCAGACATCGCCGATCACCACCAGGCCCGGCGCCGCTTCCTTCAGCCGCCGCGTCGCCTCCTGCACGATCCCATCCGCGGCCCAGGCGCCACTGCCAACCTCGTCCTTCGCTTCCGGCAGACCGAAGAGCAGCATGCCGCCGATCCCGAGCCTGGAGACGGTGCGGGCCTCCTCGGCAACCGCGTCCAACCCAAGCCGGAACTGCCCAGGCATCGCTTCGATCGGCGTTCGGCCTGAGAGTCCCGCCTGCACGAAGATTGGATAGATCAGGTGCGCCGGCGTGAGCTCCGTCTCCCGCACCAGCCCGCGCATGGCAGCGGTCCGTCGCAGCCGCCGGTGACGCCGGAAGTTGAGGTTTTCCATCAGACCACTCCTGCCCCCGGCCACTTTCGCACACTCACGCAGGCGTGAAATACGGCATCGCGAGGTCTGCCGATACGTCGTCGTCCCAGACAACCCGCACCGGTCCGCCGATTGGTACATTTTCGGGGTCGGCGTCCACCAGCAGCGACGACATCCTCGGCCCTTCCTCCAGCGTCACCGCCGCAAGGATATATGGGGTGTCCTCGGCGAAGTCGGGCGACTGCGCCCGGCGGCACACCGTATAGCTGTACAGCGTTCCCCGGCCGCTCGCCTCCACCCATTCGAACTCCTTCGCGAGACACGCCGGGCAGTGAGTCCGTGCGTAGTAGAAGACGTGGGCGCAGGCGCTGCATTTCTGTAGCAGCAGCTTGTGTTGCTTCGTCCCGTCCCAGAAAGGCTGCGTCACCGGTGTTGGGAACGGCACGGGCTGTGTCCCATTGCGATACCGTGGCATCTCAGTCCCCCCTCAGGATGAGCGACACCTGCTCGCTCATGATTCCACCGTTCCCGTTGACGAACGCCGTGTCGCACTTCGCCAGCTGGCGGCCTTCAGCTCTCCCCGCGATCTGCAGGTACGCCTCGGTCACATGGGACATCCCGCCCGCGAGACCGCTTTGACCGAAACTCAGCTGTCCGCCGTGCGTATTCATCGGCCAGTCGCCGAGGTACGTCATATTGTGTTCGTCCACGAAACGTGGCCCTTCGCCCTTGTCGCAGAACCCGGCATCTTCGATCGTCAGCAGAACCGTGATCGTGTAGCAGTCATAGAGCGACGCCAGGTCAATCTCGCTGCGCTTTAACCCGGACATCGCGAATGCCCGGTCCGCCGAAGGTTTGATTGGCGAATGCGTAAAGTCCGGCTCGTACGTCACCGAACGGTGCGTCAGGTGTTCCCCCGCACCGATGATCCATGCCGGGCGGTTCTTGCTCTGGCGTGCCTTCTCCTTGCTCGTGATTACCAGTGCTGCTCCGCCAAAGCACGGCATCACGATTTCCAGCAGCTTCAGGGGGTCACAGATCATCGGCGAGTTCATCACGTCATCGAGCGTGATCGGCTGTCCCCGAAACACCGCCTTCGGGTGCTGCTGGGCATTAAACCGCTGCTCGACCGCGATCTTTGCGAGCTGTTCTTCCTTGAGCCCGAATTCGTAACGGTACCGGTTCGCGATCATCGCGTACCCATACGTTCCCTGCACATGCCCGAATGGGATCTCGAATTCCGCCTGTGGCGAACCCCAGATCCCGCCGCCCCAATCCCGCGCAACAGCTGCCTGTTCGACGCGCGGGTCCGGTGGACTCATCTGCGTCTGCACGAGGCACACGACGGTCTCGCACATCCCGGCTTCGATTGCCGCCGCGGCCCGCCAGGCCATGGCCGCCCCCGTTGCACCGCCCAGGTCCACGACATCGAAGAAATTCGCCCGGATCCCCAGGTACTCGGCGATCGCCGACGGCACCAGCATCCGCGCTTCCATCAAGTTTGTTCCGGTAATCACGCCGTCCACGTCGGATGCCTTCAAGCCCGCGTCTTCTAGCGCCATTCGAGCTAGCTCCGCGTACGCCTCCAACCCCATCCAGAGCTTGTCGGGCTTCCGCTTCGGCGCCCATTCCGCGCTCCCCACAATCGCAGCCTCGCCACGTAGACCTGCCATACGGAACCTCCTGAGTCATGCCATGCTCCCGCGTGGCAAGTCGCCATAGTAGGCCGGTCGCGCTGAACCTGCTACGCCACTTTCACTTGCTCGCTGATGGGTAGGAGGCGTCGAAATGGAAGCCAGGCAGATAGGGACGCGCACTGGGCCCGGTACTCCTGGCGCCAGCATGGTGCAGCGCCCCAATCTTGTTTTTCGGCCGCGCTGGTATGCTCACGCCCACGAACCACGCGACGCGCAAGGACCTCCCCATGCCCTATTCCGATCTCGTCTTCGAACGCCGCGACCACGTCGCAGTCATCACCCTCAACCGCCCGGAAAAGCTCAACGCCCTCGGCAAGAACCTCCAGGACGAAATGCGCGCCGCCTGCGACGAAGCGAAAAACGACGATGCGGTCCGTGCCGTGGTTTGGACCGGGGCTGGGCGCGGCTTCTGCTCAGGCGCGGACCTGACCGGTGTTCGCTCTGATGGAGAGAGCGTAGCTCCCCAGAATGAGCGCCTCGACGAGATGGGATGGGTTGGACGCCAGGCTATGGCCATCTACAACCTGGACAAGCCCACGATCGCAGCCGTCAACGGAGTTGCGGCCGGTGCAGGGATGAGCCTGGCTCTTGCCTGTGATATTCGCGTTGGTTCCCGTGATGCCCGCTTCAAGACCGTGTTCATCGAGCGCAGCCTCTCGCCCGATTCGGGCATGAGCTTCTTCCTCCCCCGGATCATTGGCTACGGTCGGGCCGCTGACCTGATCTTCACCAGCCGCGCCGTCAATGCCGAAGAGGCCTATCGCCTCGGCCTGCTCGACCGCCTCATCGAAGGCGACGATCTCGTTGACCAGGCCGTTGCGCTCGCCAACGACATCACCCGCTGGCCGCCGGTGGCCATGCGAAGTGCCAAGCGTGTCCTCCAGCACAATCTCCAGGTCGACCTCGAAGAAGCCCTGCGATTCGAATACGCCGGGCTCACCTACGCCCGCCGCGCACCCCACGACGTCGCCGAATCCCTCAGGAGCTTCATCGAAAAGCGGACCCCGCACTACACCGGCGAATAGCAGCCGCTGCGGCGATGCCGCGAGCAATTCGCCACAGTTCTCCCGGCTCTGCGAAAACGCCTATCGGGCGGCCCGCAGCCCGCCGCTCCCGCGCGGACTCGCCGCGGCCGCCTGCGCGAACCAGGTTTCGCCGTCCACGCCCGGCCAGAGCGCCCGTAACGTCTTCTTGATCGCCGGTGCCCCCGTTGGCGGATACGCCGCCAGCCGCTCAGCGAGTGCCCTCGCTTCAGCAACCACGTCCCCGTCATCCACGGCAGTGTGTGCAACGCCCATCGCGACGAGCTGGTCGCCCGTGAACCGGTCGCCGGTGAGCGCCAGCCGCGCCGCCACAGCCTCGCTATGCCGCAAGCGCAACCATGCCAGGTTCATCGGCGCCCCGATCCCTTGCTGAATCTCGCCAACCTGCAGGTAGGATTCCCGCCCCGCCACCAGCAGGTCGCAGCTCAATGCCAGCGCACCGCCACCGTTGATCGCGTACCGCTCAAGGGCACCGACTATCAGCTTCGGACAGTCGTAGATCGCTGCGTGCGTTCCGCGCCAGTACGTGTGGAAGTCGCCAAGCCATTCGGGCTTCGGCTCCGCGTTGAACTCCTTCAGGTCGAGCCCTGAGCTAAACGCCCCTCCCGCTCCCCGAAGCACAATCGTGCTGACTGCCTCCTCTTTCGCCAGCGCTCTGAACGCGTCCCCCAGCCCTTTGGCCAGCGGACCCGTCACTGCGTTCTTCCGCTCCGGCCGGTTCATCACGACTTCCGCGACGGCCCCGTGTCGTTCGACATACACCACGTCATCTGCCATAGCCCCGATGCTGCGAGCCCGCGTCATGCCCGTCAACATCTGCCAGTAACAGGAGCCTATCTGCTCTGTGCCTCGTGGTAGTTAGGCGCCGACAACCAGGGGAATACCTGCCCGCTCCGCCGCCGATGCAACGCGTTCCCACGCACGTTCCAACTCCTCGATGACGGTGACCGGTATTGCCCACATTGCCTGGCGGTTCTCGATCGAACAGACGCTGCACGGGTGCGGGGATTGCCACTCGTGGTTCACTCGATGCTCCATCAGAACCTGCTGCAAAGTGACACGAAACGACCCCCCGCACGCATTGCACCGCCGCTCGAAAAATGCGCAGCTCAGCAGGCTATTCATCTCCGCCAGTCACGGTGAGCACCACGACGGTCTGTTCTTGCGCCGTTAGGTCATGCCGGACTCCCGGCTGCATCAACACCATCTCGCCTGGGCGCACGTCAAAGCTCTCACCATTCGCGGCTACCACGGCATGGCCGCGCACCACACGGACAATAACGACACCGTCGGCGGAATGCTCCCGGAGAGCATCACCGCCCTCCATCGCCATCATCAGCACCGAGACTCCGTGCTCGCGGACAAGGCTCTCCGTTTGGCGCCGATGGCCCGGCAACTTCGCGATTAGCCGGTCGGCCTTGGACTCCAGGTCCAGGTAGTGGATAGGCGCCGGTTTGGGGTATGGCCCTGTCGGCGTTGTCGTCGTGGTTGGCATGTGCTCCTCCTCCCGGTCGGCCGCTGGCTCCATCACGCAATCGAGGAGCGGTTGGCGTTAAGGGGCCGGCGCAACTGGCCGCACAACCACCATAGTCCGCAGCACAGGGGCCTTCAACGCCGGCACCGGGCACAATGGAGGAAAAGCCGGAGGCGTACTCATGCCCACCGATATCGACATCACGCTGGAGCCCATGGCGGGCCTCACTCGAGAACACAAAGTGATCGACGCGGTGGTCGAATCCACCAGGGCCGCCGCCGAAGCTGCCGTCCGCGACGAAGGCAACGCCGAGTTGGCCGCCTCTGCTCTCCTCGCCATTCGTGAGCTTGAAGAGTTTATGGACAAACGCCTCGCACTCCATATCGCCAAGGAAGAGGAAGTTCTCTTCCCCGCGCTGCGGCTCGATGCCCCCCTCACAAAGGCCGTCGACGAGCTGATCGAGCAACACGACGAAGTCCGCGACCGCCATGCCGACCTGGTGGCCGCCCTCGAAGAACTCGACCAGGCACACGCAGAGGTCGACGCGGAGCGTGCCCGTCTCAGCGACGGGTTGCGCGCCGCCGGGTCCCTGCCAACTGCCGGACAGCTGAACGAACTCTGGGAGACGGTCCGCCGCCTCCATTGGATCCTCCAGGGGCATTTCGGCGACGAGGAAGACGACCTGTTCCTGCCGGCCGAGACACTCCTCACCGCCGATCAGCTCAAGGAACTCGAACACGAGACAGCTGAGCTTGAAAAGAACTGGCTGACACCCTGAACTCTCGGCACCGCCATCCGGCAGCCCGCTGGCCCGGGAACTCGTAGAATTCCCGCACACCAACCCGGAGCGATACCAATGGCCTACGAAGCGATCCTCTACGAAGTCGAAGACCGTGTCGCCACGATCACACTCAACAAGCCCGAACGCCTTAACGCATTCGACGACCAGATGCTCGCTGACTGGCATGACGCCATCGTTGCGGCCGACAGGGATCCCGGCGTCGGTGCCATCATCATCACGGGCGCCGGCCGTGGCTTCTGCAGTGGCATGAACGTCCAGGCCGAAGTTGCCGGAAGTGGTGTCCTTCGCAGCGAAGCCACCGTCGCCACCCGCCGCCACAGCCTCCGGGACCGCGTGCACCCGATCCCTCGCGCGCTCATCCAGCTCGAAAAGCCGTACATCGCTGCTATCAACGGTGCTGCCGCCGGGGCCGGTATGGACATGGCCAGCATGGCGGACATCCGTTTCGCCGCGTCAACCGCGCGCATGGGCATGACCTACGTACGCATGGGTCTCATCCCCGGCGACGGTGGCACCTATACGCTCCCGCGCATCGTCGGCACTCAGCGCGCCCTCGACATGATTTGGACCGGAAAACTCATAACCGCCCAGGAAGCCCTCGCCATCGGCTACCTCATGGATGTCTTCGAACCCGAAGAGTTGCTCCCGCGTGTCAAAGCCTATGCTCGCACCATCGCAAACGGGCCCGCCACCGCCGTCCAACTCTCGAAGAAACTCGTCTACCGCTCCGCTAACATCCCCTTCGACGAGCACCTCGATGTCGCGCAGATGGCCATGTTTATCGCCCAGACCACCGATGATGCGAAGGAAGGCCCACTGGCGTTTGTCGAGAAGCGTGAGCCAAAGTGGCAGGGCCATTGAATCGCGACGTTCCGCACGAAGCCGGCTGCTCAGCCTGCTAGCACAGTGCTACAGGCGTGTGAAGGCCCACGCCTCCATCTGCACCTCGAACCCGTCGTACGGCTGCACCCCGTGGAATGGCCGCGGGTCGTCGTCGAACACCAGTGGCAGCCATAGCCGATCGCCCGGCCAGGTGTTGACCTTGCCGTCGACGAGGTCTCGCGTGCGCACCCATTCCAGTTCGCCTTCGTGGTTCCCCGTACCCGGTGCTCCCTCGTACTCGTCAATAACGAACACGAAGCCGAACCAGCTTTCGTTCTCGCCGCCAAAGCCCGGCCACGAGAGCGTTCCCCGAAGATGCATCGCCGTGACCGTCACGCCCGTCTCTTCAAACACCTCGCGGGCCATGCCCGCCGCGCAGTCCTCGTCCTCGTTCAGCTTCCCGCCAACACCGTTGTACTTCCCGAATGCCGGGTCCTCATGACGCGTGCGCCGAATCATCAGGACGCTTTCGCGATCCTTCGAAACTACGTACCCAAGTGTTGCCAGTATCGGTGTGTACGCCATGGCCGAGAGGCTACCACGACGCAGACTTTCGCCCTGCCACACCGCTCCCCTAGAATCCCCCAATAAGCAGAGGGAGCCCTGAACCAATGGCCTACGTCCGTATCTCTATCGTCCGGCCCATGCGTGGACAGTCCGAGCGTGTTGAAACGCTCATGCGCCAACTCGCCGAAAGCGTCGCCAAGCATGAAGGCTGCACGCAAAGCATGCTGCTGCAGTCCGACGACGGCACCGGTGAACTCGCCCGCGTCGCTGTCTATACCGACGCCCAGGCCTCGGCGGCCACCGCAAACGACGCGCACATCATGGCCCTTCGTTCGGAACTCCACCTCGTCATCGAGCCCGGCCACGTCGAGCGTTCCTTCGAAAGCTTCTAGGCCTTAACCCCCGGCTCCTCTGGCCGTTGGTGCCTCACTCCGGGCAGCGTAAGCTGTTTGCAGGCCATGACCGAACAGAAGCCCGCCGCCCGCCGCTATCGTTCGCTTCCCGCCCTCAAACAGGAAGTGCCGGTGGACTTTGAACATGCCCGCCGCCTCGCTGAGCTCCGGCGCCAGGTCCAGGACGGCACATACGTGCCTGATCCTGAACGCATCGCCGCCGAGATTCTCGAACAGGGTTTGGATTCGCTCACCTGATACGCCGCTACGGCCGGCCGCGGAACGACACATGCGTCACATCGATCGAGGCATCGGCGAACCGCTGCTGATATCCGTCTGACGTGTCGATCGGGAATCCATTCACATACGGCCAACTCAGCGCTACCACGCGCTCGCTCACAAAGTTCACAGCAGCATCCATCGCCATCAGCCGCCGCTGCACATCGTGCCCAATCGCGCGCCGAGCGTCAGCATCGAACGCTATCCGCTGCGACTCGATAAGTGCGTCCAGCTCAGCGTCACGGACAGCCATGCTGTTCTTCACGCCGCTGCTGTGGAAATACGGAAACAGCCAGTCGTCCAGGTCGATGCTTCCCGTGTCCGGCCCCGCTGCCCACGGTGCCTCACCCTGGAATAGCCGCGTTACAAGCTCCGAGATGGTGATCGGGTAGACCGTCACATTCAGGTCTAGCACCGCCTTCAGCTGGTCTCGCATCAGGCTCCCCATTCCCACAGCGGCCTCTGCCTCGTCAATCACGAACAGCGCGTTGTCTGCCGGCACTGTGCTGTCCGAGGCGAACGCCGCCAGCAACGCTCTCGCCTCCGCCACGTCTTGCTCCCGGCCGCCAGGCCCTGCCCGGTAGCCGGCCAACGACATCAGCTCTGACTGCGGCAGCGTCCAGCGGGTCATCGGCCAGCTCACCCAGGGGCTCATCTCGCCGGATCCAGCGAAGAACTGGTCGATCATCCCCCGGCGGTCCAGCGCAATCGAGACAGCGCGCCGAAATCGGGGGTCGTTGTAAGGAACCTGTGGCGTAAAGAACCGCATCCCAAAGAACGAAGCACTCCCCGCTGTCGTCTCCACGAGCTCCGGGATGCTCGCTCGCAGAGCGTCCGCCTGGGGCCGGCCCAACAACGCCGCATCAAGCTTCTTCACGCGCACCTGTGCTTCCAGGTCCTGGCTGTCGCGCGGTTGCACGATATCGATCCCGGAAAGTGCGGGCCGCCCGCCGCCGCCGAACCAGCCTGGATTCCGCGACACACTGGCAAACGAGCCTGGCGACCATTCCACCCAGCGGAACGGCCCGCTCCCCACCTGCAAATCGAGGTTGATATCCTGCCCATCCGGGCTCGTCTCTGGCGCGACGATAAACGCGTTTACGCCCGCGAACGTCGGCAGCATCGTGGCCAGCGGCGTCGCCACCGTGACCTTGACGATTTCTGGGGATGGCGTCTCAACGCTTTCGACGTTCTGCCAGCGGGCCTTGCGGACAAAACTCGGGTCACCATCCCGCTGCCGTTCGATCGAGAACTTCACGTCTTCCGTCGTCACTGCGCGGCCGTTTAACGGAAACGCCGCTTGCCACCTCGCGCCCGGCTGAAGCCGGAAGATGTACGTGCGTTCGTCCGGCTGCTCGGGCATCGAAGCTGCCAGGTCGTTCACGATCGAGCCCTCGGCCTGGCTCGCGTACGTCAGCAGCCGGCTGAACACGAGTGACTGCTGGCCATAGAACGGCCCCGCCTGAGTCTTGTGCGGGTCGAATGTCCCGTCGTCCGCGACTAATCCCGCGTAACGGAGCGTTGGCGCCAGCGGCGTCTGCGTCGGTGTCGTGGTCGTGGTCGCAGTCCTGGTTCCCGTGGCGCCGACTGTCCGAGTGGCCGCGGTGATGGTTGTGCTCCCGCCGTTGCCCGAACCTCCGCCGCATGCCGCCAGCGCGAGCGCTGCCGCTCCGCTGCTACCCGCGCGAAGGAACGCCCGGCGCGTTAGCCTGCCCCGTTTCAATTCCATCCCGCTTCCCATACTATCGCCCGGCGCCGTCTGGGCACCGGAAGGACTGCACCCTGCATGCCACGTAAATTCACAATCGCGGAGATCGCGTCGGCTCTCGAAGCCCTTGAAGGCTGGCAGGCTGGCGAGGACCAGATCCACCGGGAATGCACCTTTGCCGGTCATATCGAGGCTGTAGGATTCGTGGTCCGCGTGGCCATGGCCGCGGAGGTCATGGACCACCACCCCGACCTTCGCATGGTCTACAACCGCGTCGAAATCCGGCTCAGTTCGCACGATGCCGGGGGTGTCACAGGCCGCGACATCGCGCTCGCAAAGCGCATTAACGAGTTGCTTTGATGGTTGAAAGCCGCCTCCGCGTTCCCGAATCCATCGCCGTGCGCGTGCCCCACGAGGTCATGCGTGCCACCGTCGAGGACGTGTTCCGCGCCCTCGGTCTGTCTGAGGCAGATGCAGCCCAATCCGCTGACGTGCTCGTCTGGGCCGACATTCGCGGCGTCGACTCCCATGGCGTCAGCAACATGATGCCGTCCTACGTCACTGGCCTCCGATCCGGGACGATCAATCCCACACCTTCGTGGACCATCACGCGCGAGGCCCTCGCCACCGCCACGATCGATAGCGACCGCGGTCTCGGCCTCTCGGTCGGACCGGCTGCTATGAACCTCGCCATTGAGAAGGCGCGCCAGTGCGGCATCGGCTCCGTCGTCGTCGGCAATGGCCGCCACTTCGGGGCTGCCGGCTACCACGCCGCCATGGCTGTCTCTCACGATATGGTCGGCATGGCAATGACCGTCGGCGGCCTCCAGGTGCCGCCCACACACGGCTCGAAGCCCATGGTCGGCCTCAACCCGATCGCCGTCGCCGCCCCCGCCCGCAACGAGGCCCCGTTCGTTTTCGATGCCTCCATGAGCGCCGTTGCAGGCAACAAGATCCGTGTCGCTCGCCGTCTCGGAGTCCCCGTCGGCCCCGGTTGGATCGCACACACAGATGGCACACCAATCATGGAGCAGGCCCTGGTACCGGAGGAGTTTCACGTCCTCCCGCTCGGCGCCACTCGCGAAATCGGCTCCCACAAGGGTTATTCCCTCGCCATGGTCGTCGATATCCTCAGCGGCCTCCTTTCCGGCGTCGGTGCCGGCTTCCTCAACGCCGGAAATGTTTCTCACCACTTCCTCGCCTACCGGATCGATGCCTATACGGATCTTGAAGGATTTAAGGACCACATGGACGAATTCCTGAAGGGCCTCCGCGAAACCCCGCCGGCGCCCGGCCAGGAGCCAGTTGCCTACGCGGGCCTGAACTCTGCCCGCACCGAAGCAGAACGCCGCGAAAAGGGCATTCCGTACCATCCCGACGTCATCACCTACTACCGTGAGCTCGCGGCCGAGCTCGGCATCAAAGACCGCCTTTCCTGAAACCCGGGGTATTGCCATGAACTACGAACAGATCCTCACTGAGACCCGCGACCGCGTCGGCGTCATCAGGCTCAACCGCCCGGAGAAGCTGAACGCCTGGACCGACCAGATGGGGAATGAGATCTCTCATCAAGTCTCCGCCTGGAACGATGATCCCGCCATCGGTGCGATCGTCCTCGCTGCCGAGGGGCGAGCTTTCTGCGCGGGGGCTGACCTCGGAGGCTTCGCAAATAGAGCCCAGGTCAACTCCGAGGGCTCCGGCGAGCAGATTCGTCGCGGCGGCGCCGCCATCACCCACCTCTTTCGTCGCTCGAAGCCGATCGTCGCTGCGGTTCAGGGATACGCCGTCGGTATTGGCCTCACACTCATTCTCCCCACCGACATCCGCATCGCCTCCACCGATGCTCAGCTCAGTATCCGATTCGTGAAGGTCGGCCTCATGCCTGAGCTAGGCTCCACCCGGCTCCTCGCCCAGATTGCCGGCCTCGGCCACGCGACTGACATGTGCCTCAGTGGCCGCATGGTTCCCGCAGCCGAAGCCCTCCGTATGGGCCTCGTCAGCGACGTCGTCGAACGAGACGCGCTCCTTGGTGCGGCCGTCGCACGCGCGGACGAGATCGCCAACAACCCGCCCCAGGCTGTGACCATGATCAAAGAGTTGCTCGCCAAGAATCCGCTCGATCCAGACCTCGAAGCCGTCATGGAGCGCGAACTCCTCCGCGACCAGATCGCTCGCCGCCTTCCCGACCACACCGAGGCTCTCGCCGCCCTCCGCGAAAAGCGCCCGCCCAACTTCGCCCGCTCCTGACCAACCGTCAGACCGCTCTCCCAGGAGGAACGCCCATGCCCGCCGCCGTCACCCCCCAGACCATCTACGAGCCAGTCTATTTCTGGGCGAAGATACCCCACGGCATCTGGCTTCGTGAGGCCACCTCCGTCGCCATCGACTCCGAAGACCATGTCTACGTCTTCAACCGCGGCAACATGCCGGTGCTCGTCTTCGACCGAAATGGCAACCTCGTGCACCGCTGGGGCAACGACACGCCCTGGGCTGGCGTCACCGAGATCACTGACCCTTACGGCAACCCAATGAAGAAATTCGAAGGCTGCTGCTACACATGGGCGCATTCCATCCGTGCCGACCACCAGGACAACCTCTGGCTCACCGACACCGTTGGCAACCAGATCTTCAAGACCGACCGCCAGGGCAACACCCTCATGACCATCGGCACGGGCGTCCCTGCCCCGAAGCAGAGCGGGCAGATGTTCAACCGCCCGACCGACGTCGCGATTCACCCGGGAACCGGCGAGATTTTCATCAGCGACGGCTACGGGAATTCGCGTGTTCACCGCCTCGCTCCCGACGGCAGCCACATCTCCTCATGGGGCGAATCCGGCGCCGACGACGGCCTCTTCAGCCTCCCGCACAACATCGCCATCCTCGATGACGACCACGTCATCGTCTGCGACCGTGAAAACCACCGCGTCCAGGTCTTCACGCTCGACGGCCAGTACGTCCGCCAGTGGCACGTCCACAAGGCCGTCGCCGTCTGGGTCGACCGCGAACACGGCTGTGTCTACGTCGCCGAACAGGGTCCACCGCAGGTCCAGTTCGGCGTCAAGAACCTCGGCCACCGCGTGTCGATCTTCGATACGCACGGCAAGCTCCTGAACCGCATCGGTAACCCCCTCCCCGGCGAAGCCCCGGACCAGTTCCTCTGGCCACACAGCGTCGCCGTCGATAGCACCGGCAGCATCTACGTCGCCGACGTGAGCTACGTCGAAGTCGGCAGCAAGCAAACCCCTCCCCGCGAGATGATCAGCCTCCACAAGTGGCGCCGCGTCAGCGGGTAGGGGTGTACGTCGGATGACTCGCACGGCTGCCGTCAACCGGTGCTAGACCAGCCGGCCCGTCGGGCCAGAGTGCGTCGCACTCGGTGGCCCATGGTTCACCCTCGGGTTTCAAACTGTTCGACTTGATGCGCGCCTTTCGCGGCGCGAACGTCGAATCGTAGATTGGAAGGCGGAGTTGCCCAGTGGGTCGAATCGTTTTCGGCGCTGGATACGCGCGGTTGTACTCATCGGGGTAGATCGAAACTGACAAGGCTCGCTTGTCATGCAGCTTGGCGGCCCAAGGGATCACCGGGTGTGCGGTCCGGAGCGAGCCTATGGATTCGCTGAGCTGGAGCCGACCGTGGGCGTTGCGGCTTCCATCTATGCGCCGGGACACCGCATCCCAGATGCAACCCAACAGCACGTCAGTCAGCTGTATCAATTCGGTATCGTCCTCCCGCCCTGGTGTTGCTCGCCGAGGGTCGCTTGGCCTGAGGCTTACCGGCCTCTGGATTCGGACGAGGGGCGCTAGTCTTGGTGTTCCTCCGCTTCGCGAAGCACGTGCCCGCTGTTCGCGGCGCCTCTCACGCATGCTGCGCGCGATGAACGTCGGGAGGCGTTGGAGGCTCCTCCGAAACTCGCTGTCGCCGGTTTCGTCACAGATAAGTTCCACGAGAACGGGCGCGTCGCCGGGGAAGCTCCAGCGCAGACCGGCAATGACGGTCGCTGAAGTGTTTCTGAGAATATGTTCACCGTAACCCTGATCGCCCCGGTACGGGAACTTCTGGAACGCATCTTGCTCGACCGCGAAGACCTTGAACTTGCAGACCTGAAGGCCCGTCTTCTTGAACCAGTCGATCCACCGGAAGGCGGTCTCAGAACGGGGTCCGGCTGGCTTCTTGATCTCAGTGTAGTGCATGGGTCCCGCATAGCCGCGGCGAAGCCGACGCAATTCCCCAACAAGCCAAGCACGACGATTCTGAGGGACAAGCAATAGGCCGTGCACCAAGTACGGGTGCGCGTTCACCCCCCGACTGGCTTGGATCTCGTCGTGAACGGCCAGAACCTGTCGAAGGCGGCCAGATGGGAACATGCGTCCTTGAGCGAAGGCGGACACACACCGAACAGATGTTCCTAAAACGCTATCACGCAATCGGATCCGTGTGAAGAGACACCCCACACTCCCTACCGGCTCGCTGCCTCCGCCTTCCGTGCCTGGATGACCAGTTCCTTCTCGTGCTCCGTCAGCAGTTCCCAGGGCTTCAGGATCTCGTCCCGTAGCGGGAAGATGTGGATCGAGTCCCAGCCGCACACGTCTTCGCACAGCCGGCAACCCGTGCACTTCTTCTCGTCCACCGTCGAGACGCCGAAGAAGTCGTCGATCCTGTCGCTGTGCTGCAGGCTCAGCGCGTCGAACGGGCAGATGTTGATGCACAGCTCACACCCGGAGCCGATGCACTTGTCCTCGATCACCACCGCCTTCGGCCATTCGTTCTTCTTGAGCGACCTGCAGACGATGCCATCCGTGTCGAGGATCGCTTCCGGCGGGCAAACCAGCCCGCACGCCCCGCAGTCGATGCAAAGCGTCGAGTCGATCACATGCATCATGTTGCGTTCGCCCGTAATTGCGTTCGTCGGGCACCGCTTCGTGCAGGCGGTGCAGCCAATGCATGTCTCGATGATCTTGTACGCCATGCGAACCCTCGTCCCTCTGCGGTTACCTCCTATCATACAGGGGGATCGCGGTTGACGCCCCGCTCCCCGACATCCCGCGAGGTCTTCATGCTCCCAGATATTCGTCTCGGCCCCACCAATCGCACCTTCCGGCCTCTCGGCCTCGGCACCTGGCAATGGGGCGATAGATACTGGGCATTCGACCCCGAAGAAGGCCCACGCACCGCGCGCGAAGCATTCACCGCCTCCTTGGCCGAAGGCGTCACCTTCTTCGATACCGCCGAAGTCTACGGCGGGGGCAAGTCTGAGGAGATCCTCGGCCAGGTCTACCGCGAGACCGCGAGCGATGCCTTCATCGCTACAAAGTTCTATCCGCTGGCCCACATTCGTGCATCGTCCGTCGAGAAGTCACTCGATGACAGCCTCGAGCGCCTTGGCGTCGAAAAGGTTGGCCTGTACCAGGTCCACCACCCGTTCACCATCCTTCGCAACGAAGCGATCATGGGCCGCCTCGCTGACGCCGTGCGCTCTGGCAAAGTCGAATACGTCGGTGTCTCCAACTACCGCCAGCGCCAGCTCCGCGCCGCCCAACGGGCCCTTGCGAAGCGCGGCATCCCGCTCGTCTCCAACCAGGTCCACTACAGCCTCATGCACCGCGCACCCGAGACCGACGGCGTCCTCGATGCCTGCCGTGAACTCGACATCACGCTCATCGCCTACAGCCCACTCGCCCAGGGCGCGCTCACTGGGAAATACGGCCCCGGCCGTGGCAAAGTCGCTGGTATGCGTCGCTTCCGCGCCGTCTTCCGCGGCCTGAAAAAGGCGATGCCGCTGGTGGAAGCCCTCGAAGATATCGGCCGCGCCCACGACCGTTCCGCCGCACAGGTCGCCCTCAACTGGCTCGCCGCGCAGCCCGGCGTCATGCCCATCCCCGGCGCCAAAGATGGCCGCCAGGCCACCGAAAACGCCCGCTCCATCGACTTCGCCCTCACGCCCGACGAAATGAAGCGCATCGACCGCCTTAGCCGCCGCTACCGCAAACACGGCCCCCCGCTCGTCGGCATGTAGTCACACCGTCGCGTCGTCGCATCTCCCCTCTCGCTGCGGGAGAGGGGCCGGGGGTGAGGGGTTTAGATCCGCGCCATCTCGATCTGCATCAACAACACTCCCTTGCACCCCAGCTTCGCCAGCTCGTCCACGATCCGGTGCGATTCGCGCCGTTTCAACATCGCCTTCACCGCCACCCAGCCCTCCGTCTGCAGCGGGCTCACGGTCGGCGACTCGATCCCCGGCGTCAGCTCCGACGCCCTCGAGAGCAACGAGAGCGGGCAGTCGTACTCCACCATCACGTATTCAAGGGCAACCATCCGCCCCTCTATCCGGCGCTTCAGCGTCTCCACTTCCTCGAACGACTCGTGTCCCGGCCGCGCAAACAGCGCCGCGTTAGAATGGAACAGTGGCTCGCCCACCACGCGTAATCCCGCCTGGTCCAGCGTGCTGCCAGTCTCGACCACGTCGACGATCGCTTCCGCGATCCCGAGTTGCACCGAAATCTCGACCGCGCCCTCCAATGTCACGATCTGCAGGTCCTTCCCGCGGAAGTAACTCCGCGTGATCTCCGGGAACGACGTTGCGATCTGCAGGTCTGCCACCTCGGCGAGTGTCGTGCACGGCGAATCCTTCGGTACTGCCGCACAGAGCCGTGACTGGGCGTAATGCAAGTCCACCAGTAGCGTCGGCTCAACGCTCTTTTCGGCTGCGAAGTCCTTTCCCGTGACGCCCGCGTCCAAAATGCCAGCCGCGACATAAATCGGAATGTCGACCGGCCGAAGGAAATAGAACTCGATATTGTTCTCCGGGTCCAGGCAGGTAAGGCTCTTCGGCGTCTTCGTCAGCCGGTAGCCACACGACGTCAGCAGCTCTACGGTCGGTTCGAATAGCTGGCCCTTGTTGGGGATCGCAATCTTGATCACAGTCGCGCGTAGACCTCGTCGAGGGTGATGTCCCTGTCTGCCATCATGCAGGCAACGTAATAAAGAACCTGCGACAACTCCAGCGCCACGTCATCGCGAGCCTCATACCTTGCCGCCATCCAGCTCTCTGCGGCTTCTTCCACCAGCTTCTTCCCAATCGCGTGCGTGCCCTTGCGGAACAGTTCAGTCGTCGAACTGCCGTCTGGCATCTGCGCCTTCCGCTCGGCTGCCATAGCCACCATTTCATCGAACGTCATTCCGAGAGCATACCTGCCTCGCTCGTCACGTTCGCTCTACAGCGGCCCGGCACTTGCAAGGCACTGCCCAAGCAGCCTCTCGGCGCTTCCATCGAGCGGGTACGTCCGCGTCGCAAGCATTCGCTCGGCAAGCGCCACACCTTCGCATGCCGCAGCGACGACATCCTCGGGATACCCCCATCGTTCCCGGTTCGATTCGAACTCGTCCTCGTCCCGGACGAAGAACGACAGGTCCGGCGTCACGATCGCGCCCAGCTCCAGGTCCACGAATGCGACCGTCCGCCCCACAATCGTTGCCGGGCACCCGGCATCGCACTGGTAGTACAACACGCTCCCCCGGTCATCAAATGCCACAAGGATGCTTAGCGGCGCCACCGTCCGGAAGTACCAGATCGCGCGGCCCGTCTCATGTCGCCATTCCACGCCGGCTCCTCGCTGCCGTCGTACTTGCGCTTCAGCGTCTGGACCTGGTTAGCCATGGCGTGCTGGCGGCGTCCCGTCGATACGGTCCCGGACCAGGGCTCGTAGCTCCCGCATTTCCGGAAAGCGGCCCCTCTCACTCGTCGACCACGCCTCTTCGCCATCGATCGATACGGCAAAGATCCCGCCGTCTCCCGGCACCAGTGCGACCTCAGCCACGAACTGTCCGAACGTGTGTAGGAGCTCCTGCGCCACCCACGTCGCCCGCGGCAAGAAGTGGCATTTCTGGCAGTACGTGATCGCGATTCGGGGTTTGTCGTTGCTCACAGCAATGCCTCGAAGTCCCGAGTTTCGCCCCACGAGTCCCAGTACGTGACCTCCGACGGCGGCCGCCTCGGCCCTTCACCGAATCGCCCCACCGGCCAGCCGATCGGCAAGAGTGCCGCCGTGTGCGCGTCCTCCGGGATCCCCAGCAGCGCCCGCACTGCTCCCTCGTTCTGGCGATGCAGCGTCGTCAGCACGGTCCCGAGCCCCATCGCCCGGGCTGCCAGCATCAGGTTCTGAATGGCCGGGTAGATGCTGCTTCCGCTCGCGATGCCGCTGTTGATGGCCAGCAGGAATCCGCACGGAATGATGATGTACGGCGCCTCGTGCAGGTGGTCGGCCAGGTATTGCCCGCGCTCCAGCGTTAGTTCCAGCGAACGTCGCTCGCGTTCTGAAACCTCCGCCCGCTTCTGAGCTCCTCGCCCGGCGATGTATTTCGCCCACTCGGCAGCGTAGATTTCCTGCAGGCCACGCTTCTTGGCGCTGTCCTCCACAACCATGAAGCGCCACGGTTGCACGTTTCCGCCGTTCGGAGCCCGCGTCGCCGCCCAGATGAGCCGGTGGATGTATTCCACCGGCACTGGGTCGGGCTTCAACCGCCGCATCGCCCGTTGCGTTCGCATCGCCTCGAAGATCGCGGGCTCGATGACCGGCAGGTCTGAATTCATGCCGCGACTATACGCCACCGTCGGCGGGTACCTGCGCTGACGCGTCGCCCGATTTGTAGAGCTGGTCCCGTGATGCCCGGAACGCTTCCCAGCCCTGCTCACGCAGCACTTTCAGGTGCGGGCTGTCGCCGTGTGTCCCTTCCAGCATCGCAGAGATGAGCGGGTCTTCGCGGTACTCCAGCGCCCGCCGGAACCCGGCGATTTCGTAGGTTCGGTTCACCAGCATCTTGTTGCTCTGGACCGTCTTCTGCGGCAGTGCCGCCAGCTTCTTCGCAAGGTCTTCGGCCGCTGTCAGCAGTTCGTCCGCTGGCACCACCCGGTTCACAAGCCCGAGCCGCAACGCCTCCTGTGCCGTGATCCGCTCGCCCAGCATCAACAGCTCTTTCGCCTGCTTTAGCCCCGTAATGAACGGAGAAATCAGCATCGGCGGCCCGAATCCGTGCCGGATCTGAAGTTCGCCGAACACGGCATCGTCGGCAGCGATCGTCATGTCGCATGTCCCGGCCAGCTCATGGCCCTGCCCAACCGCGTACCCGCGTACCGCGGCGATCACTGGTTTGGGCATGTTCCAGATTCTCAGGTTGATGTCCACGCCGCTCGGCGTCGGGTCATCGTCCGGCGGCGGTGTCGATTGGATGTCGCCTCCCGACGAGAACGCGCGCCCGGCGCCCGTCAGTACGACAGCCCTTACATCGTCGTCTGCCTCGGCCTTGTCCAGTGCCACCGAAAGCCGGCGCAGGATCGACCAGTTAATCGCGTTCAACACGACCGGGCGGTTCAGCGTGATCAGCGCGTAGCCCTCTCGCTTTTCGTACAGCACATCGTTTGGCGATGGCGGTGGGATCTCGATCTGTTGTGGTTGCTGCCCCATTCCTTCACTTCCTTCTTTCACGACGAAGGCCCGCAGCGGCGGGCCTTCGTCATTCATACCGGGAGAGAACCGGTTGCGCTAGTTGCCGGCGCCGACCACAAACGAAACGCTCGTCGTTCCGCTGCCGCCGATGTTCAGCGTTGCGACCTTCTTGGCGCCTCCGACCTGGTAGCCGCCGGCTGTGTTCGTCACCTGCTTGTATGCGTCCAGCAGCTGGCGCACGCCCGTGCCGCCCACCGGGTGACCGGTACCGATAAGGCCACCACTCGGGTTGATCGGCAACTGCCCATCGAGGTCGATGATGCCTTCCTCGATCGCCTGCCACGATTTCCCCGGAGGTGTCAGGCCAAAGTGGTCGATGGCCATGTACTCCGATGTCGTGAAGCAGTCATGCGTCTCGATCGCATCGATTCCCCAGACATCCGCTACTTTGGCGCGCCGGAACGCATCCAGGATCGCCTGCCGTGTGTGCGGCAGCACGTACGGGTTGTCTTTGCTCTCCGCCACCTTGTCGTCGAAGCCCAGCGGTGCCGTGTGGTGGCCCCACCCCTGGATTTGCGGGATCGAATTGATGTCCATGTTGTGCTTCTTCGCGTACTTCTCCGCATACCGCTTCGAAGCGAGGAATACGCAGATCGCCCCGTCCGTCACCTGCGAGCAGTCCGTGATCTTGATCCTGCCGCCGATGAGCGTGTTGAAACGGTCGGTCCGCTGCGCATGCTCTTCGCTCATGTACCAGCTGCGCGTCTGTGCCAGCGGGTTCTTGCGCGCGTTCTCGTAATTAATCGCCGAGATGCGAGCGAGATGCTCGTCCTTCAGGCCGTAGCGCTTGTCATATTCGTCGCCAAGCCGCCCGAACAGCTTCGGGAACGGGAACGAGACGCCCTTTGCTTCCTTCTCGTACCACGCCGCCGTGCCGAGGAAGTCGCCGCCCCGTGCCGAGTCCACGCTTTTCATCTGCTCTACGCCCACGACCATCGCCAGGTCGTAGCGCCGCGCTTCGATCTCCGAAGATGCGGCCAGCAGCGCGATCGATCCCGACGCGCATGCCGCCTCGTGGCGGCCGGTGGGCAGGCCGCTGAACGATGGATGCGTCTCCACCAGGAACGCCCCGAGATGTCCCTGCATCGTGTAGAGCTCGGCCGCGAAGTTGCCAACGTGGCCAACTTCGACGTCCTCCGGGGGAATCTGGGTCGCCTGCAGGGCCCCCGTCACCACCTCGTTGAACATCGCCGAGATGTGCTTGCCTTCTTTCGTCCAGTTGCGGGCAAAGTCCGTCTGGTAGCCACCAAGAATAAAAATCGGTTCGGTTTCAGACATCGGAGTCTCTCCTTCTGCAGCTAGCCTGCGAAGTACCGGCCAGGCGTAAGGAACGGCAGATTGAAGAGTGGCGTCCTGACCTCGCCCTTCTTCGCCGCGTGCAACAGCGCCGGGACCGGGATCCCGTAGCGCTCCATCTGGGCAATCGCCCGGTCAACACCGATGTAATCCACCAGGCCCGAAGGTGGCGCCCAGTTGAATCCTGCCGTCATGATCCGGTCAGCGTCCGCGTACTCCTCCACCACCTCGCCGACCCGGTGCAGCGCGTAGCTCGCGTAGCCAAGCACCACCTTTCGGGCGATGTCTGCCAACGGGTCCTGGGCACTCATGAAGCTGTCCATGCCCTGCTGGTACCGGCCTTCGTGGTAGAGCTCTTTCACCTGCTCGACGAACGGCACGGTCAGCCCACGGTCCATGTCAATGTAGTTGCCCGTTGCCGGGTCCAGTGCCTGCACGATTGCCTTGCCGTCGACGGTAGACCGCTTGAAGAAACCGCCCATCAAGGGCGTCTTGTCGCCCATGTGGCCCGCCTCAAGTGCTTTCGACATATACGCCGGCATCTTGAACGCGCCCGGAGCCTCGTCCTGGATGTTCGCGTCCACGTTGTCGACGATGGCCTTATGCACGTCCCACCCGACGAGGTCGATCGTCGCGAGGGGTGGCATCGCACGGCCCGTGTAGGGCCCGACGATCGTGTCCATCAGCTGTACGCCGTGCGTCTCCGCCAGCTGCGCCACTTCATTCAACACTTTGAACCCGATGCGGTTGCCGGCAAACGCCGGAAGGTCCTTGCAGATGACCACTGCCCGTCCGAAACGGTTGGTCATCATCTCTGCCAGTTCGTTGACCAGTGCTGGGTCCATGTCCGGATGCGGGATCAGCTCCACTCCGCTCATCACGTGAGGTGGGTTGTAGAGGTGGATGCCGAGGAAGTGCTTCTTGAATCCGTCCGAACAGCCCTCCGCCATCTCCCGGATCGAGAGCCCGGACGAGACCGTCGCCACGATCGCGTCTTCTGGCCGGTGCGCGTCTACTTCGGCGAAGATCCGTCGCTTGAGCGACATCTCCTCCGCCACCGCCTCGAATATCAGGTCCGCCCCGGGGAGGAATGCCCCGTAGCCTTCGCCGTACGTGCGGGCGCTCATGCTCGAAGTGATATGTTCTGACTTGGCGATTCCCTGGCTCGCCTTCATTGCGCCTTCTACCTTGGGTAGATCGCGCGCCACGAGGTCAACCTCGCAGCCCGCGCTCGCGAACATGGCCGCGGATCCCGCGCCCATTGCTCCATTTGCCCCAAGGACGACGACGCGATTGATCTCCAGGGACGCGCTCGTTGCTGCTCCCACCAAAGACCCTCCGCTAATCGGCCCGTATTGTTGTTGCCGGAGTCCGGATTATATACAGTCCACGCAACAAGGGACAGTCCTGCTCGATACCATATCAATGGGCCATCGGCTCGGGCTATCTCACGGCCTGTTTTTCGCTACTCCAGTGCCCCAACTGCTTCTGACCACGCGATTCCTTCTCTGCGGAGCCGGGAAATGTCGTCTCCACCATATCCGAGTTCTGCCAGGATTTCGTCCGTGTGGTCGCCAGCCAGGCTGCCCGCACCCGGATGGAGCGGTGTTCGCTCAAACAGCGCCTGCGTACCCCACCGGTAGGAGTCTCCGTAACGCGGGTGCTGCACGGGGACAATGAATCCGTTCTCCCGGACGTGCGGGTCATCCAGCCAGAAGTCCCCCGGCGTTGGCCCATCTGCGCGGACGCATCCGATCCCGTTTGGTGCGAGCGCTGCTTCCCAGGCATCCGCTCCGCGCGTCCTCATCACCGCTGCCAGGGCTTCGCTCAATGCTGCGTCGTTCGCCGCCCGCAGTGCCTTAGTTGCGAACCGGGCATCGTCCGCGAGATCCGCCCCCGCCGCCGCGCAGAAGGCCCGGAATTCCCGATCCTCCGGTACGGCCAGGAACACCCACCCCTCAGCCGCTTCATACAGCCGGTAGGTGGCGCTCAGCCCCATCAGGTCCCCGTCTGGTTCCGCTCGGGGCGCTTTGCCCGCGTACTGGATGAAATCGTCCGCGTTCGCATACGCATTGGTCGCCATCATGTCGACGAACACCTGCTGTCCAACCCCGAACCGCCGGGCCGCCGTCAGCCCCAGCATCGCGGCCGTCGCGACGATCACCGACGTGTTCGGGTCCGGATTCGCTTCATTCGATCGGAACAGCTGCTCCGCCGTCCTCCGTGTTTTCTGAAGGTCCTGGAAGTCGAGCGGCGGCCTCCCGGCGCCAACCTGCATGAGCGCTCCCCCCAACGCTGCCCCCGGAATCGGGTGGGTTGAAGGCCTATGGGCGCTCGGGCCGTCCGGTCCGTATCCATTTACGGACACGTACACGATCCCCGGCCGCACCGCTTTGCAGTCCGCGTAGCCAATCCCCAGGCGCTCCGGCACGCCCGGCCGGTAGTTGTGGATGAGGATGTCCGACCGTTCGACGATCTCCCGGACGATCTGTTGGCCCTCTTCGCTCTTCAGGTCGAGCGCAATGCTCTCCTTCGATTGGTTGGTCCGTGCGGCCATGATTCCGGCCATCCCCATTCCCCGGTATGGGTCGCCACCAACGGGTTCCACCTTGATCACCCGTGCTCCCATGTCGCCAAGGAACGAAACACCCAGCGGCGCAGCAATGATCGTTGCGAACTCCACCACCGTGACCCCCGCCAGCGGACCCTTCCCGTTCGAAGTCCTCGCCCCCGCTCCGTTTCGGCCGTTACGGGGAGCCGCCACGGACGAGTTGTGGGCCCCGGCGGTCGGAGCAGCCCCACCGATCGCCCCCGGTGTTACCGATAGATTCGCCACAGGACCGAGTTGCCTCACGACGCCGAGTTCCGGGTGCGTGTGTTCCTTCACCATCCCGTTGAGGATGAGGTCCGGGTCGTCCAGTGCGTCCTGGGTCGGACGATAGATCGTTGCTGCAACGCCCCCGTTTTCCGTGAACACTTGCATCCATTCGTCCGCCGTCTTTTCGCGCATCCGCAGGAACATCCGGTCGCGAAGCTCCTCGCGCGCTTCCTCGCTCCAGAGCGCCGGAGGCCCTTCGTATCGTGGGTCCGCGTAGATATCCGCCAGGTCTGCAGCACCGAGGTAGTTGTCAAAAAGGTGCTGGAGCAGGTTCCCCATCTGCATCCATCGCCCGTCGCCCGCCTGCAGAGGGTGGTAGTTCAATGTCGGCGACCGCAATGCTGCCGAGGCCAGTGGGTCCAGCGCGTACTTTTCCGGGTACCGCTTCAGCAGCTGCGAACGCAACAGGGCCAGCAGGTCATACGGCTGCATCCCCTGGAGCATGCTCGTCTCTACCACCTGGCCTTCACCGCTCGCGTCCCGTTCGTGCAGCGCACCCAGGATCGCTGTCACGGCCGATTGCGAGGTCGAGTGCATTCCCACCCGGACGGCCGCGTAGCCCGGTCCCTCGCGGTCCGCGATACCTTCGAAGCTCCGCATTCGCCCAGATTTCGCCGCCACGATGCCTTCGTACCCCGGGTAATCCCGGTACGGTCCCTTCGATCCGAACGCAGTGATCCGGCAGTAAATCAACTCCGGGTGGCCAGTCCGCAGCGTCGCCGAATCGGCCCCAAGGCGCGCGCACTCCTCCTCCTTCCCCGTCACCAGCACCACGTCCGAACCGTCCGCGAGTTCGCGTAATCGAATCCGTCCTGCTTCCGTGGTCAGGTCGAGCTCGACGCTCTGCTTGCCACGGAGCCACATCGGACTGTTCGCCAGCGCGCGGAACCGGTCGCCGCCTGGCCGTTCCACCTTGGTAATGTCAGCGCCGAAGTCCCCGAGCACCATCGTCGCCATCCCGCCAACCGGTCCGGTGCTGATGTCGAGAATGCGGATGCCGTCGAGCGGTCGATTTGCCATGGCGAATCTGCCTCCTTGCGCTAGAGCCGGAGCATACCGTCCCCCGCCTGTCTGTCGAGTGCACCCCTCGGCCGTTTCCGGCGCTATGCTCCGCCCATCACGATTCGAGGCTTCTCAATGTCTGCAGTCCGCGACGAATATGTGCTGCTCAACGGCATCCGCTTTCACTACCGCGATTGGGTCAACGATGGCGCCACGCCTCTTGTCCTGCTCCATGGCTACACCGGCCACAGCCGCTCATGGGACACGCTCGCAAAGGCAATGGCCCCCAGGTACCGCGTCCTCGCCCTCGACCAGCGTGGCCACGGCGAATCTGGTTGGGCTCCCGACTACACGCCCGAGGCGATGGTCTCCGACGTCACCGCATTCGTGGAGGCACTCCGTCTCGACCACTTCGCGCTCCTCGGCCTCTCCATGGGAGGACGCAACGCTTACCACTTCGCAGGCGGCCGCCCCGCAGGCCTCGAACGGCTCGTCATCGTCGACATTGGCCCGGACATTGTCGCCGCCGGGTCACAGCGTATCCGCTCTGGCGTCACGGTCAGCGACACTTTCGAATCACCGGAACACGCCATCAACGCTGCCCGCCAGGCCAATCCCAATGCTGACGAAACGGAGCTTCGCGACCGGACCCGACAGAACCTCATGCTCCGCCACGACGGGACGTGGACCTTTCGCTACGACTCCTCGCTTCGGAACGCGGCTACGCCGCTCCCACGCCCGGCATCCGAGGCCGGCTGGGCCGCTATCAAGCACATCAACGTCCCCACCCTCCTTGTGAGGGGCGCCCTCAGCGACGTCCTCTCGATCGAGACCGCAGACCGCATAGTCGAAACCATCCCGGACTGCCGCTTCGTCGAAGTCCCGGACGCCGGTCATTCCGTGCCGCTCGACAATCCCGGCGGATTCGTGGAGGCCGTGAAGGCCTTCCTCTGACCCAACAACCCGAGGCAGTGATGCGCCCTCGTTCCCCACTCCGGAAGAGCGAGAGGCCAGGCGTGAGCGGAGCCGTTCGGCCTATCCCAACACGGCCTTCGTATCCTCGCCCAACAACGGCGCCCTTCGCTCGATCGCCCACCTGGATTTCCCAAATGCGTACGGCGCCCCCGGGTACGTGAACGTGTGGCCATGTTCCGGGTGCTCCACTTCCACCGGGAACCCACGCGCCTTGAAGTGCGGGTCCTCCATCACCTCTTCCGGCGAGTAGATGATGCCGACCTGGAATCCGCGCTCCTGTGCCCCCGTGAAAAACTCGAAGGCACTGAGCTTCGACGCGATGTAGTTCACGCACTCGCGTCCAGCCCCGAAAATCGCGGCTACTTCCGGGTCCGTCTGGATCTTCGAAAGGTCGATGCGTTCCTGTCCCGCCCCAATCTCCAGGAACGGGTACTCCGGGAACTGCTCCCGCCCTCCGATTTCATCGAGCCACATCAGCATCCGCCGGTAGTCGTCGCCACGCCGCGGCGGTAGGCCTGAGTTCACCATCCGCCCGTCGCCGCACATAATCTGCGAAGGCATTGATGGGGTCACCCCGGCGTGCCGCCCAGTTTGCCGCTGCACCGTCGACTGGTTCACAAGCCACGAATACGACGCCGCCTCCGTCGTCACGTTTTGCGAAGCATGGGCGTTCACGTCGATGAACTGGCCCTCGCCCGAAACGTCCCGCTCCAGCAGAGCAACCAGAGCCGTCATGAACCCGTAGTGGCTGGCCGTGTGGAAGCCCTGGTTCCCACCGCCCCGCACGGGCGGCAGCGAATGGTCGTCGTAGCCGCAGCTCCAGGCTGGTCCGCCGCCCGCCATCAGCGTGAGGTCTGTGTACTCGTCCAGGTTCTTCGGCATGTCCCGGCCGAATGCCGTGATCGACACGTAGATCAGACGTGGATTTAGGGCTTTCAGGTCGGCCCAATCGAGCCCCAATTCGGCCATCCGTCCCGGCCGCTGATCCTCGATCACGATGTCCGCGGCGGCCATCAGGCCCTTCACCGCAGCCCGTGCCCCCGCTTCGTCAAGGTCCGCGACCACGCTTCGCTTATTCGTGTTGTAGTGCCAGAACCAGAGGCTTCGCTCCGGCCCGGGTTCGTCGTCCAGGAACGGTCCATACGTCCGTGTCCGGACACCCCCCGGTGGCTCGATCTTTACAACTTCCGCGCCAACGTCGGCAAAGAGCTTTCCCGCCCATTCGCCCATCTCGTCACAAATCTCGACAACCTTGATCCCTGTCAACGGTCCGCTCACAGCACGCCCTCCGCCTTCATCTGGGCAATTTCCGCCCCGCTATAGCCGAGGATCTCCCCCAGCACGTACTCGTTGTGCTCGCCGAGCATCGGCGCTCCCCTGGTCATCTCCCAGTCCGTCCGGCTCATGTGCACGGGCAGCCCATCAACCCGTACGGCGCCCATGTGGGTATGGTGCACGGTCGGCCACAGCCCCCATGCACTCGTGTTCGGATCGTGATCCACGCGGTCTTCTGGTAGTTGCACTGGCGCCGAAGGCACCCGATTCGCCTGGAACAGCGACGCGATCTCCTTAGCATCCTTGTCGATCGTCCAGGCCGTTACGGCTGCGTCCAGCTCATCCTCGTTCGCAATCCGTCCCGCCAACGTCGTGTAGCGGCTGTCCCTCGCAAACGCGGCCCCGGTTGCCGTCCCGAACCGCTCCCAGTCCGCATCATCCCGGCACGCAATCGAGACCCATCGGTCTTCGCCCTTTGCCTGGTAGATGCCATGCGGTGCCATCTGTGGGAACTGGCTCCGGTTCGAATCCGGCGATCCCGGCCGTCGAAGTGGCCGCCCGTTCACGGTGTAATCCAGGAGTGCCGGGCCGTTCAGTACGGCGCCGGCTTCCGTGCAGGCGAGGTCCACCCACTGCCCTTCGCCCGTCCGGTTACGGTGATAGAGCGCCAGCATGATCGCCATCGCCATGTAGTAGGCGCCGGTGTGGTCCATGTACGAATAGCCCCACCCGGCTGGCGGCTGGTCTTTCAAACCTGAGCTAAATGTCAGCCCGGAAACTGCCTGTACCACAGGTCCCCACGTCTTATACTTTTCATAAGGCCCAACATGCCCAAAGCCGCAGTTGGAGACGTAGATGATGTCTTCCCGGATCTTCTTCAGCTCCTCGTACCCGAAACCCCAGCGGTCGAGTACACCTGCAGCGAAGTTCTCCGTCACACAGTCCGAACCCGCCACCAGCTTGCGGAGCACTTCCTTCGCTTTCGGCGTCCGCAGGTTCAGTGTGATCCCGAGCTTTTCCACGTTGTGGTTGTTGAACGACCCGCCAGCTTCGAGGCCGCCCTGCCCCTCCTTGTATGGCGGCATCCCGCGAAGTATGTCCCAGTGACCCTCGTTGACGGGGTCCTCAATGCGGATGACCTGCGCCCCGAACGCCGCAAGGAACTTCGTTGCCCCGGCGCCAGCCAGCTGCCCTGTAAAGTCACAGATACGAATATGAGATAACGCGCCCACCGGCACCCTCCTCGGCAAGTGGCCGAAGCATACGCGGCGGACAGCCGCCGGTCATGCGGCGAATGAGAGCTACGCCCCCTTGACCGCGCTCACGACCAGCCGGGAGGCTACAGGCACGAGCCCGCACGCGGACGCCGTCCGCTGCGACCGGATGTTCGTCGGCGCGCAGTAGTACGTCGGGGTCGCCCCTGCGGCAAGGATCGCCGCCGCCTGCCGTGCCACTACAGCGTTCGCGAGGCCAATCCCCCGAAACGGCCGTGCTACCTCCACGCCGATCTCCAGAAGCCCCTCGCCATCGTCGTAGGTGCCGGCCAGCGCGGCCGGTTCGCCGTCCGCCCCGAATGCGACGATGGCCGACCGCCAGAACTGCTCCACGTAGGTGTTGCCGGGCTCGCCCAGCCCGTTCTCAAACAACCTGGACTCAAGGTATTGTGCGCGCCACTCCCGGCCCACGCTTCGTGCCTCGAACCCATCCGGGAGCACAAACTCCGGCGGCGCGGAAGCGGGGATGAACGCCAGGTTCGGCCCCCGCCAGGCCAATGCTATACCTCGCGCCTTCCCCTCTTCCACGAGCGGCTGAGCAAACGCCGCAGAATGGAACGCGCGGAAGTGTGGCTCGATTGTCTGGCTCCGCGCGAAATCGAAGAACCTGGCATCCACGCTAAGGACCGTCCCGGTCCCGAGTGTCGCAACCAGCGCGATGAATGGTTCCCGGCTCGCTGCTGGACGTTCGACTACGGTCAGCATATCGGTTTCGAACGCGGCCGGGTCGCATCCAAGCGTCTCCGCAAGCTGTCTCACGAACCGGTCTCTGTGCTGGGCGAACATCGTGATACTCCGAATCTGGGGCGCCGTTACTTGCCGCCGCCCGGCCCGGCAGTTGGTTCAGTGGACACCGGCCCACGGGTCTTCCAGCTCCATGTTACGGATTCTCGCCCCAGCAACAGGAAAACTGCCCCAAGGATGCTCACGGGGATCACGTTCACCAGGTGGGCTGCAATCGCGAAGCTCAACGCTCGCGATCCACTCACGTCGAACGGTACCAACGCGAGTGTTGCCGCCGCATGAAACACGCCGATGTAGCCCGGGGACGATGGCACCAGCATCGCCATGTTCGTCACGCACGTCACCAGCACGGCCACGGTCACGGGCACTTCGATATCGAGTGACTGGAAGATCATGAAGTTAATTGCGAATGCCGTCAGCCACGCCGACAACGATGCACCCCAGATCGGCAATACGCGCCGCCGTGAGGCCAGTTGCGATAGCCCCTCCTGGAATGACAGGGCCTCAACCCGCACGCGCGCCGCACCGGGGAAGCCGTCCGGCATCTGGACGCGCGCCGCGATTCGCTGGATATGCCGCCGGAGCAACGCGAACGCAATCACCGCACCGGCCAGTCCCGCCAGGACCCACCACGCGAGGTGGAGCCAGTCGATATATGCCCGTGGTACCGGCAGGAACGGGCTTACCAGCACAAAGCAGACCAGCAGCGTCACCGTGTCCGTCAGACGTTCGGTCAGCATCGACGAGATCACGAGCCCCACGCGCATCCCTGGCGCAGCGGCCGTCATCGCGATACGCGCCACGTCCCCCAGCCTCGCCGGCAGGACGTTGTTCAACAAGAAGCTGATATGCAGAATCCGGAACAGCCTCGGCGTCGTAACGTTTGCATCGGCGGGCAATAAGAGCCGCCAGCGGACCGTCTTGGCGATCAGCGACAAGAACAGGCAAACGACCGCTGCCCCAATGAAAAATGGGTCAGCTCGCTCCAGCACACTGATCGAGCTTCGCCAGTCGACGAGGTTGATCAGCAGTCCAAGGCTCACTGCCGTCACCAGGAGGCCAACCAGCAACCGGCGCATTTCGAGCGTCTGCCCCCTTCTAGCCGGGTGGCCAATCCGCCAAGGATGCCACACGGTCGCACTTTCGTCAGGGACCGTGGCACGGTACGTTGGCTGTCATGCGCGCACCCGTTGTGCAGGATTGCATCGCTGTGCACCGCACGGAGCGGCTCGCGCCATGGCTCGAACGTGCAAGCATGAGCCCCGCGTGGCTGGTGCTCCAGGTCGGACTCCTCGGCCTCATGACCCTCTCAACCGTCACCAAGACCTGGCACGATCACCTCTGGCTGGGCTTTGTACTCGTCGGCGTCACCGGTGCCGCCTGGTCTGTCGAATTCGTCAAACGCCGTGACCGCCTGTGGTGGTTTGCATACGTTGCCGGCATCTTCTTCTATGACCTGCTGCGGGCGTTCGCGGATGAGACCGCCATCCCCATTCGCTCCGGGTATGTCATCTCCGTTGACCGGGCACTCTTCTTTGGCGTGCACCCCGTCGAGTCGCTCCAAAAGGCGTTCTTCTCAACAACGTCCATCGGGTTCGCGGACTACTTCGCCGTCGGCGTGCATTGGTCCTTCTTTATCGCTCCCCACGCCATGGCGATTCTCATTTTCGTCTACCGGCGGCCGCTCTTTAAGCCCTACGTCGCGACCGTCGTCGGGACGATGTACCTCGGCCTCCTGCTATTCTTCCTGCTGCCAACGGCGCCACCCTGGCTCGCAGCCAGCGAGGGTCAGCTCCACGGCGTGTACCGCGTCATGGACTTCGTTGGCGGCAAGGTCAACGCCAGCACGTATCAGAGCTTCTACGCCGCGCTTGGTGAGCCAAACTCCGTTGCCGCCATGCCCTCCATCCATATGGGCGTCACTTTCGCGATGTACCTCTGGAGTCGCGTCTACGCCCCTGCCTGGCGTTGGCCATTGCTCGTTTACACCCTCGTAATGGGTCTTGCCCTTGTCTATCTCGCCGAGCATTACGTGCTCGACCTTGTTGTGGGAATGGTCTGTGCTTGCATCGCCTGGTGGTTCAGCCGTCCTCTCGCCCCTGGCTCTCCGGCCCTATCGCATTCTCCCGCCCCCGAATAGCATGGGCGTATGCCCGCCCGACAAACGCGCCGCCCGCGCCGCCGTACCATCCCTGCTTCCTCGCTACCCCGCCCCGACGCCGCAACCGGTGCTCCGGCCGCCACTGAGGATCCCGAGGAGACCGTTCCTGCGAACGAACCGCGTGCACGACGTCACCATGCTTCCCCCACGCATCACGTTGCGCAGGACTATGCGTATGTCCATACGGACCTTATCGGCGTCGCGGTCGTTGGTGCGATCGCGGTCGCCTTTGTCGTCGCCGCGTCCTTCCTCTTCTGAGCAGCGATGGCGGCTATTTCAGGTTCTGGTAGCTGAAGTAGATCCCCACACCAACGGCCACGAGGCCGTACCACGCCAGGCGTAACGCGTCCTGCGACCAGACGATCGAGGCCATAACCGCCCAGGACACGAAGATCCCGCCCACGGCGAGGCCGATCATCACCGGCCCGCGCTTCCGGCCCGAGGCCCACTCCAGTCCGCGGGTGAACGCGTAACCAAGGCCCGCCCCCAGGAATATCGAGAAGAAACCGAACGTAAACGGCAACAGCACGAAGCCCCATGCAACGCCCGTCACCAGCCCGCCAATCAGAGCAACGCCCACGGATCGCGCGAGGTTTGCCCCTTTCACCGTATAGACCGGTGATTTCATTACCCGCGCACAGTCGCGGCACTTCGCTCCAACCGGTGAGTGCACAAGGCATCGCGGACAGATAGGGCTGTCGCACTGCTGACACCGCAGCGCTGTTTCCACCCCCGGATTTCGAGGACATTCAACGACCGTAACCACGGAAGCCATGCTAGTAGAACCCCGAATCACGTTCGAACCAGCAGCGCCGGCCCCGTTCCAATATCCAGGGTGAGCGAGCCAATCCCGGTAAAGCACGCCGGGTTCAGGCTCCCGAAGGGTTCGCCAGCGCAAACATGATCGTCCCGTCTGCCGCCACCTTGCCGTCCACCGTGGCCTTCACGCGACCCTTCCCAACCGGCCCCCGCATCTTCTCCAACTCGAACTCCATGCGTAGCTGATCGCCGGGCACCACTGGCTTTCGGAAGCGCATCGACTCAATTCCGCCGAACAGCGGCAGCTTCCCTCCCGTGTCGCCACCCGCATCCACCAGCCCCTGCATCAACGCCACCGCGGCTACCTGCGCCATTGCCTCCACGATCAACACGCCGGGCATGATCTTCTTTCCAGGGAAGTGCCCCTGGAAGAACCACTCGTTCGCCGTCACGCTCTTGATGCCCACGGCACTCTTTCCCGGCTCCAACTCGATGATCCGGTCTACCAGGAGGAACGGGTACCGGTGCGGGATGATGGCCTCGATCTGGTCCGTTTCTAACATCGTCTAGCTCACCCCGTCCCCGGTGTCGATGCCGGCCTTCCGCAGGAACCCGAGAAATTCGTGCACCGCTTCGTCCGGGAACGGAATGTCGCCGATCTCCCGGTCGCCTGGATTGCCGAGCCCGTGGTAGTCGCTGCCGCCCGAAAGCGCCAACCCCAGCCGGCGGCCCACCGCAACGTGGTCAGCAACCTGTTGCGGCGTGTAGTGCTTGTAATACGCCTCAATACCGTCGAGGCCCCATCCCGCAAACTGCCCCACAACAGCCGGGTAATCGTCGCCGATGAAGATCGCGTGTGCCACGAACACGACACCTCCCGCCGCATGCACTTCGCCGATCGCATCCTTCGGCGAAAGCTTCTCCCGGGGCACGTCCGCCGGCTTGCCATCGCCGAGGTAGCGGTCGAACGCCTCCTGGACGCTCTGCACGTGGCCTGCTTCCATCAACGCCCGGGCCAGGTGCGGCCGCCCCACCGTCGCCTCCCCCGCGATCTCGAACACGCGTTCAAGCCTTACCGGCACGCCGAGCCCCTCGAGAATCCCGACTGCCGTTCGGGTCCGTCCCAGTCGCCCCTCCCGTAGCCACGAGAGATAGTCCTGCAGCCGCCTGGACTCCGTGTCGATCCCAAAACCCAGCAGGTGCACGTCCGTCTTTTCGAGGTCCGTGCTCAGCTCGATCCCCGGTATCAGGTGGAGGCCGAGACGTTCCGCCGCCGATCGCGCCTCCTCGATGCCATCCGTCGTGTCGTGATCAGTTAGCGAAAGCCAGCGGATGCCGTTTGCGTGCGATGTCTCCATCACCCATTCCGGCGTGTGCATGCCGTCCGATGCTGTGCTGTGGAGGTGGAAGTCGCCGATACTCATCGTCTTCTCACCCTACCATTCGGTCCCGCCACGCGCCCCAGCCTCGGACCTTGGTCTGATGAACCACTCCGCCGCCCATCGCATAATGCCAGCACATTGGACCCACGAGTGCAGTACGTCCGCACCCCGGACGGGATCAACATCGCCTTCGCCGTCTACGGTGCGGGCGGCGTCCCGCTTGTCTCGATCGAGCCGCCCCACGTCAGCCATCTCAAGCACGAGTGGCAAATGCCGTGGAACACCCATTTCCGCAAGATCGAACGCCTTTCCGCGCACCGTCGCGTCATCCGCTTCGACCCCCGGGGCGCCGGCCTCTCTGACCGCCAGGTTGTCGACCATTCGCTGGCAGCCCGCGTCAGCGACCTCGCCGCCGTGGTCGATCGTCTCGAGCTCGATAGCTTCGCCATCCATGCCGTACGCAACGCTGCACTCGTTGCGCTCAGCTACGCCGCGGCAAACCCCGGCCGCGTCTCCCACCTCGTCCTCGAAGATGCATTCGCGCGCGGCCTCGATTTCTGGGACACGCCAATTAACCGTGGCCTTATCGCCCTCGCGGAATATGTCTGGGACGTGTTCACCGAATGCAATGCGCGCGTTGCCTGGGGCTGGGACCATGCGCGTGACACACCGATGGGCCTGGCCGGTGATGCGGCGCTTCGCCATGCCGCTCATACGCGCGCTTGCATCAACCAGGGTGATTTTCTCTCCTGGGCTACCGCCGAACTCGCGGTCGACCTGGTGGGCATTCTTGAAAACGTCGATGCTCCCACCCTTGTCGCCCGCCCCGAGATGGCGCTCGTCCGCGGCCACGATGAGGACGCCTCCCGCAGGGTGGCAGCAGGCATTCCTGGAGCCCGCTTCATTGTCCATGGCGGGATTGAGAGCCTCTGC
This sequence comes from Dehalococcoidia bacterium, assembly GCA_020432045.1. GTDB lineage: Bacteria > Chloroflexota > Dehalococcoidia > Tepidiformales > Tepidiformaceae > JAGQHB01. The sequence goes on from JAGQHB010000024.1 coordinate 133,853, forward strand.
GCTGCCATCGACGAACTGATCGCCGATGCCCCCGCCGCCGCGACCGGTCGCCTGCACGCCAATTCTGGGCTTCGTATCGTGCTGTTCACCGACCTTGAAGGTCACTCGGCGATGGTGTCCCGCCTTGGTGACGCCCGCGGTCGCGATGTCCTCCGCGAGCACGACCGCCTCACTCGTGCTGCCCTCGCCAGCCATGGGGGACAGGAAGTAAAGACCATGGGTGACGGCTTCATGGCATGTTTTGACAGTGCACAGCGCGCTCTCGACTGTGCCGTCGCGTTGCAGCGCACACTCAGCGCTCCAGCCACGCTCCTTGCCGCTGAAGGGCTCCGCGTCAGGGTAGGCCTCAACGCCGGCGAGCCCATCGCCGAAGACGATGACCTCTTCGGCGCCTCCGTCATCGCTGCCGCTCGCATCGCCGCCACGGCGGCGCCAGGCCGGATCCTCGTCGCCAACGTCGTCCGCGAACTTGCGTCCGGAAAGGGATTTCGCTTCGACGATGCTGGCGAGCACGCGCTACGCGGCCTCTCAGAACCAATCCGCCTTTGGGATCTCCGTTGGACCGACTGAAACGGCGACGTTCCGTCCGCTGGGCCCGGGCATGAGGTCTCGTCGGCCCTGCCCGGTGCGGGGCAACGGCCGTAGCCTCAGCAGAATCGGTTTTCCAACTCCGTATTCCTGAGGAGAACACCCATGGCGCACCTGAAGGACCTGATGGTTCGGGATCTCATCACCGTTCCCGCCGATGCGTCGCTCGCCGATGCCGCTCGGCGTATGGCTGAAAACCGCGTCGGTGCCGTCCTCGTCATGAAAGGTGATGCCCTCGTTGGCATCCTCTCTGAACGCGATCTCGTGGCCCGTGTCCTCGCCCCTCGCGTCGATCCGTTGCACGCGACCGCGGGCCATGTGGCCACTTCAGCAGTCACTACCGTCGATGTGGCGGCACCGTTCCGGGAAGTGCTCCAGGTCTTTCGCAGTGGCCGCTTCCGCCACCTTCCTGTTGTGGACAATGGCAAACCGGTCGGAATCCTATCCACCCGGGACTTTCTTGCGTTCCTTGTCGACGGGTTCGAACGTCTCATCGACGACACGAACTATCGAGACCAACTTGCTGCTGGTGCCGACCCGTATGATCACATCGGTGGTGGCTACGAAGTCTGAGTCTAAGGAACCGCCGGATCCCGGCCGCGCTCTCGATCTCGACGATGAGGCGCTGCTTCGCCAGTGCCGCGTCGAGACCACTCGTGGTACTGGCCCCGGCGGCCAACATCGCAACAAGACCGACTCCGGCGTGCGTCTCCATCATCTTCCCACCGGCTGCGTCGGCCAGGCATTCGAACGCCGTTCACAACGTCAGAATCGCGACCAGGCGATCGCGAGGCTCCGCCAGGCGATCGCGATCGAACAGCGCCGTGCCGTCGAACTGACTGCGTACCGTCCTCGCCCGGCGCTTTCTGCACTACTTCCAGGTCATCCCGGCGGCACCGTCGGACCCGGCAATGCGCGCTACTGGGCAGGTGTCCAGGAGCTGCTTGATCTCTTCGCGGCCCTTGATTGCTCAGTCGGTGATACTGCCGCCCGGCTAGGTCTCAGCACCGGGGCACTCTCCCGCCTGCTCCTCGGCGCCCCCGAGCTCATGACGGCCGTCAACGCGATGCGTGCCGCGCGTGGGCTCCACCCCCTTCGCCGCTAGGTCCGCGGCTATAATCCCGGCCAGCGGCGCTGCTGCGCCCGGTGATGCCCAGATGGAACAGCTCATAGATCGCGTCGCCGTCGTCACAGGCGCCGCCAGCGGCATCGGCCGTGGCCTTGCGCATGCGTTCGCAGATGCCGGGATGCGCGTCGTTGTGGCTGACGTCGACGCTGCTGGCGCCGCCTCCGTCGCCGCCGAACTCGCCGCGGCTGGTCATGAAGCGGTCAGTCATCGGGTCGACGTGACCGATCCAGGGTCGATTGCTGCGCTCGCTCAGGCCGCGGTCGATGCGTTTGGCGCCGTTCACCTTCTCGCCAACAACGCCGGCGTCATGCCCGTCGGCCCGCTTGCTGAAGCGTCCGAGCACGACTGGACATGGACGTTCGACGTGAACGTCCGCGGGGTCGTTCGCTGCGTCCAGGCCTTCCTCCCGCACCTCTCTGCGAGTGCCCCGGCGCACATCGTCAACACCGCCTCCATGGCTGGTCTGGCTCCCCGTGTAAAGGCCAATCTTGGCGTGTATTCGACCTCTAAAGCCGCCGTCGTCGTCTACTCCGAGGTCCTTCGAGCAGAGTTGGCTACCTCTGGAATCGGCGTTTCTGTGCTCTGTCCCGGACCCGTTTCGACCCGCATCTGGGAATCCGAACGGAATCGCCCGGCCCACCTCGGTGAAACTCGCTCCGTGAGCGCGCCCGAACGCGCGTCTGCTGGCCTCGATCCGCTCGAAGTCGGGCGCATGGTCGTCGAAGCCGTCCGTCACGACCGGCCCTACATCTTCACCAACGCAGGTTCGAAGGCACGCATCGACGGGCGCATTGCCGGCCTCCAGGAAGCGCTTGGAATCGTCGAATCCTGACGCTCACGCCCGTTCGCCTCGTGCTCCTGTAGAATCGCAAGACCCTCCAAGGAGCGCACGAATGGACTGGCGAGACACGCCTGAACAGGCTGAGTTCCGGGCCGAAGTTCGTGGCGTCGTCCGCGACCGCCTCCCTCGCCGCTACAAGGACATGGCCCAGAAGGGCGGCCCCGGCGAGCGTATCTGGGAGTTCGACCGCAAGTCACCCGACGCCGAATCCCGCCAGGCAGCCGTCGATTGGCACGCCGCGCTCAATGAACGTCGCTGGGTCGCGCCCCACTGGCCGGTCGAATACGGGGGCGCCGGCCTTTCGCCGATGGAGCAGTTCATCCTGAACCAGGAACTCGCCCGCGCCGGTGCGCCTCCCGTCGGCGGCTCCGGTGTCGGCATGCTGGGCCCCACCCTCATCGTCCACGGCAGCGATGACCAACGGAAGAAGTACCTCCCGCCGATCCTCGCCGGTGAAGTCACCTGGGCCCAGGGCTACTCCGAGCCAGGGTCAGGTTCCGACCTCGCCTCGCTCCAGACCCGCGCGAGCCGCGATGGAGACGACTTCGTCATCAACGGTCAGAAGATATGGACGTCCGGTGCTCACACTGCAGATTCCATTTTCGCACTCGTCCGCACCGACGCGGAGGCCCCAAAGCACCGTGGTATCTCGTTCATCCTCATAGAGGACATCAAGTCCCCGGGCATCACCGTCCGGCCACTTGTCGACATGGGGAACCGGCACTACTTCAACGAAGTCTTCTTCGAAGACGTGCGCGTCCCCGCGGCCAACCTTGTGGGCGAAGAAAACCGTGGCTGGTACGTCGGCATGACACTCCTGGACTTCGAACGCTCCAATATCGGCGGCGCCGTCGCCGCCCGCCGCAGCCTCTCCCGGCTTCTCGATACGATCCGCGCCGACCCGGGTCTGAGAGCGTCTGTCAACGCGTCGTCCGTCCGCCACGAGATCGCCCAGCGCTACATCGAGACGGAGGTCATGTACCAGTTCTCCATGCGCATCATCTCCATGCAGAACCGGGGCCAGGTGCCGAACGACGAGGCGTCGATGTCGAAGCTCTACAACTCCGAGCTCTCGCAGCGCCTCGCACAGACAGCCATGCAAGCGACCGGGCTCCGCGGCAATCTCATGGAAGGCGACGACGCTTCTTTCGCCCATGCGTACATCGGCATGGTCCCGGCCACTATCCGCGGCGGCACCTCCGAAGTGCAGCGCAACGTGATCGCTACCCGCGGTCTCGGGCTCCCGAGGGGCTGAGCGTGCCCGGAGCCCTCGACGGCATCCGCGTTCTCGAGTTCTCGCAGATCGTTGCGGGCCCCGTCATTGGCGTCCTGCTTTCAGACCTTGGCGCAGAAGTCGTGAAAGTTGAGCCGCTCGAAGGCGAAGCCCGCCGTAACGCTGCCGCTGTCGTTCCTAACGAAGGTAAGTACTTCATGTCGCTCAATCGCGGCAAGCGCAGCCTCACGGTCGATCTCGCCCGGCCAGAGGGCCGCGACATCATCCACCGGCTCATCCCCACGTTTGACATCGTCGTCTGCAACTTCCGGGTGGGCGTCACTGCGCGTCTCGGAATCGACTACAAGAGCCTCGCCCCGCTTCGTCCTGGACTCATCTACGCGACGGTGACCGGCTTCGGTGAGACCGGGACAAATGCCACTCGCGCCGGCTCGGATATCGTTGCCCAGGCGTTCACTGGCCTCATGGCTGCCGAGGCCAAGGTGGACGATTTCGGCGCCCCTGCGCCCATCACCAGCTCGACTTTCATCGATCGCTCTTCTGGCATGGCCGCAACCATCGGCATATGTGCCGCGCTCTACCATCGTGAGCGCACCGGCGAAGGTCAGGAGATCAGCGTCTCCCTCGTCCATACGGGTCTCGAACTGCTCGCCAGCCATGTCATGCGGGAGCCCGTTCACGATGTCACCGTTCGCGACCCGCTCCTCCAGCAGTTTACGGATACGCGCTCCTCCGGTGCTCCATATTCTGAGATCGCGGAGATCCGCCGTTCACAGGGCCCGCGCTTTGCTTCTCATCGGCTCTACTACGGCGGTTACCACACGGCGCAGGGAGCCCTCGTTCTCGGCGCCCTCACGCAGCACAACCGCGACGCCATCCGTCGCATCATCGGTATGGACGACGACACCGATGCCCCAGGTTTCGATGCCGCTGATCCCGCAAGCCGCCGCAAGATTGAAGACTACCGCCTTAAAATCCAGGAAATCCTCATGCGGCGTCCGGCCCTCGAATGGGTCGATGAGTTTGTCGCCGCTGGAGTCCCCGCGAGTGTTGTGCATTTCCCCGAGGAGATGTCTGACGACCCTCACGTGCTCGAAACCGGCATCATGGCGGACCTCGTCCATCCGCTAACCGGTCCCCAGCGTGTCGTTGGCCCAATCATCAAAATGTCCGCGACTCCAACCGCCGCGCGCATCGCTGCGCCACCGCTAGGCGCCGACACGCGCGCAATCCTCGCCGATGCCGGGTTTGCAGAGTCCGAGATCGCCGCCCTCATATCCACCCACGCGATCTCCACGCGCGACTGATGCCCAGATCCCCGTAGTCGCCGCCGCCGCTCTGGTCGCGGGCCTCTGAACCGGGCCTCAGAACCCTGCTGAACACTATCCCTGGCCCGCGACAGCCGGACCGGGAGCGAGGGTGGGGGCGCCAACGCCCGCGCCCCCTTCTTCAGCGATGCCTACCCCCTTGGCAACCCCAGCCCCCGCCCCGCGATAATCCCCCGCTGCACCTCGCTCGTCCCTCCCGCGATCGTCGTCGGGATGCTCCCGCTGAGTGCCCGCGCGACCCGCCCCTCATCCACGTCGTAGCCGTTTGACCCGGCGTACAGCTGTCCCTGCAGCCCGAAGAACGACACCATCGCCGTATCGAACCGCCGCGTCAGCTCACTGCTGAACAGCTTCACCATCGAAGCCTCGTAGTTGGGCACCTGTCCCCGGTCCTGCAGGCTCGCCACGTGGTACGCCATCTGCCGCGCCACCTCACTCGAGAGGTACAGGTCTGCGAACAGCGCCCGCCGCTCGTCCGTCAGCCGCCCCTTCAGCGTCGGCGCCAGCCGGATCATGCGCTGCTGCAGCGCAACCGCCCCCGCGATCCCGCTCCGTTCGAAGTCCAGCGTCGTCATCGCGATGTACCAGCCCCGGTTCTCCTCGCCGATGCGGTACGACGCCGGCACCCGCACGTCCTCGTAGAACGTCTCGCACAGCTCATTCCCGCCCACCATGTCGATGATCGGTCGCACCGTGACGCCGGGCACATCCATCGGCATTACGAAATAGCTGATTCCCTTGTGCTTTGGCGCGTCCGGGTCAGTGCGCGCCAGCAGGAAGATCCAGTTACAGCTCAGCGCGTTGCTTGTCCAGATCTTCTGGCCGTTCAGCACGTACTCATCGCCGTCACGCACCGCTCGCAGCTGCACAGCCGCGAGGTCGCTGCCCGCGCCGGGCTCCGAGAACCCCTGGCAGTAGATGTGCTCCCCCGAAAGGATCGGCGGCAGGAGTTCGTCCCGCTGCTCGTCTGTCGCATGCAGGATGATCGTCGGCCCCACCATCTCAACGCCGCGCCCGCCCGGGTGGGCACACCCTGAGAGCGCGAACTCTTCCTTCAGCACGAACTGCTCCATCACGCTCATCCCCGCCCCGCCGTACTCCTTCGGCCAGTGCGAAGCCAACCAGCCCCGCCTGGCCACCCGGTTCCGCCACGTCTGGAAGAGTTCGTCGCCGCGTCCGTATGAATCCACCGCGGGCCGCCGCATAACGCGGTACTCACCCGGCGCTTCCGCCTCAAGGAACGCCCGCACCTCGCCCCGCCATGCCTGCTGTTCCGTCGAATCGCGGTAGTCCATCTCGTTCCTCCACATCGTCCGTATCGCGAACCCACTCTAGACGAACAAATCACCCTGAACGAACGTTCCCGGCCTTCGTCATTCCCTACTGCTTGCCACCCGCACGGGCCCCGCTATCTTCGAACTATGGAATCAGCCGGCTCTCTCGCCTTCGAACATCCGATCCCCGCCGGTTCCCTCCGGGCAGTCCAATGGCGTGGCCGCGCCATCCCCCTTGCGGACCTTCGCGGCCGCGACCTCACAGACGCCGACCTCTGCTCCGTCGATGCCCGGCTGGCCGACTTTCGCGGCGCCAACCTCCGTATGGCCAACCTCTCCTACGCGGACCTTCGTTGCGCGAACTTCGAACAGGCTGACCTTTCCGGCGCCAACCTCGAGGGAGCCCGCCTTTGCTCCGCGCGCCTCGTCCGCGCCAATGTATCCGGCGCATTTCTCCGTTTCGCCGATCTAACCTGCGCCGACCTCCGCCTCTGCTACCTCGACCACGCCGATCTCGAACGCGCCTCGCTGGCCTCAGCTGATCTCTTGGGAGCGAGTCTCCGCTTCACCAATCTTTCCCACGCCCTCCTCTTTGGTGCCGCCGTCGCCCGTGCCAACTTCACTGGCGCGAACCTAACGGGCGCCAACACTGATGGCGTCGATTTCTCCCGCGCCGTGATGACAGATATCGTTCGCTCCTAGAACAGCACGTTCTTCGCGGCCAACTCGGCCACAGCCTCGTCGCTCAGCCCAAGTTCCCCCTGGAGTACCTCGTACGTGTGCTCGCTCCACATAGGCGCGCGGACGAGCGGCAGGCGCTCCCCGTCCCACAGGATCGGCTCTTCCTGCACCAGTGCCGTCACCCCTGCCGGCAACGCCATCGCCCGGTAGCTGTCAGCCATCGCCTCGTCCGGCCCCAGAAGGTCGCCAAGGTCCTCGACTGCGCTCGCCGGGACTCCCGCCGCCTGAAGGAGTGCCGCCCCTTCCCACCGGTCACGCTCGCTCGTCCACCCCTCGAGGATCTGTTCGACAGCATCCACATCATCGAATCGGTCGAGCACCCTCAATCCCTCAAGTCCCGCGACGCCGCACAGCGCGCCCCAGTCCTCGGGCCCACGGCAGGCCACCGCCACCCACCGATCCTCCCCGGCCGCCCGGTACACACCGTGCGGCGCCATCCACTCTGAACGGTTCCCCCGCCGCCCCACCGGCCCACCGTTGTTCATCCACTCCACAAGTTCCGTATCAAGCAGGTGAACCGATGCCTCGTACTGAGCGATCTCCAGGTACTGCCCTTTGCCAGTCCGCTCCCGCTGCAGCAGCGCCGCCATCACCTGTGTCGCCGCGAAGTACGGCACCGTAAAGTCCGTATGCAACGTCCCCAGGCCGATCGGATCGCGCCCCGGGAATCCTGTCAGGTCCGCCAATCCGCACATCGCCACGATCCCGCTCCCGTACGACCGCCAGTCTTTGTGTGGCCCACGAGTCCCCATCACCGCCCAGTTCGCGAGGATGATGTCTGGCTTCAACTTCTTCAGCGTCTCGTACCCTAGCCCCCACTTGTCCAGGCGGTCCGGCGTGTAGTTCGACGTCACAACATCGGCCGTTTCGATCAGCTGCCGCGCGATCTCTATCCCCTCCGGTGTGTTGAGGTTCAACGTCATCGCCCGCTTGTTCGTGTTCGAATCGTTGAACTGCCCGTTTGTGTTCCAGCTCGAATGGCTCGGCGGCTGCACGCCAATCTGCCGGATCGGGTCCAGCCGGTACTCCGACTCCACCTTGATCACGTCCGCTCCGAGATCCGCCAGAAGCCGGGTCGCGAGCGGACCAGCGATCGCCCAGCAGAAGTCCACGACCCGCACACCCCTCAACGGCTGATGCCGCGTCACTGCCCGGTCCGCTGTCACGTGTACCGGGACCGGTCGGTTAGTCTCACCCGCACGGTTTCCCGCGACCATGCCACTTGCGAAGAGCGCATCGATCTCCCCGGCGCTGAATCCGCCCACGGCCGCCAGCATGGCACCCGTGTCGGCGCCAAGCCCCGGCGCCGGCCTCACCTCGCTCCCGTGCACCGTCGAAAGAAACGCCGTCCGCGGCAGTCGCACCGTCTCGCCGACGGCTGGATGCGTGACGTCTTCGAAGAACCCGCGTGCCAGCAGGTGCTTATCCGCCGCGATCTCAGCCACGCCGTTCACCGGCAACACCAGCAGCCCGAGCTTCTGGCCCTCGGTGATCACCTGTTCCCGCGTCAGCCCGCCAACAAGTCGCGCGGTGTACCCGGCAAGCTCGCGGTTGTTCGCCGCCCGGTATGTCGCATCGGACCACTTCGGGTCTCGCAGTTCCGGCGCGTTTAGTGCCGCGCTCGCCCACTCCGCGTAACGGGGCCAGTTCGGCGGGTGCACGGTGAACGATACCCACTTCGCATCCGCCGTCTTGTGCGTTGTGAACGGGCTCAGCGGCGTATGTCGCGTCGGCACCCGCCCCTGCCAGTGCAGCCAATTCGCATTCGCACTCTGGATCGTCGTGAAGTTCACAGCCTCCTGCAGGCTCACTGTCACTGTGGCAGGCTGCCCGTCCTTTCGGCATTGCATCACGAGTGCCAACGCGGCCTCCGCTGCCGCAAGCGAAGCCTCCTTGTAGCCGAGCTGTCCGGCCGGATAGTTCGGAGGGTCTTCCGGAAAGCCGTTCAACGTCAGCAAGCCTCCCGCCGCGACCGCGACTAAGTCCGTCGCCACATCCTGCGGTGCCCCCCGGCGGAACACTGTTCGGACTACGCTCCCACCCGCCGTTTCAATCTCATCGAGCATGTCCGATACCCACGCCGCCGGCTCAAGCGGTCCAAGTACTACGTCTGCTCCGACAGCCAGCCGCAGGACAACTGCCCGCGCATCGTCCGCCCGGATATCCAGCGCCACGCTCTTTTTCCCCGCGTTGAACAGCAGGTGGGCCAGCGACCGCTCCACACCCCGCTCGTGCCGCAGAAACGGTGGCCGCCAACGCACGCCATCGCCGCGCAAATCTTCCACCCGCACCACCGTCGCTCCCAGGTCGGCCAGCAGCTTCCCCGCAAACACAGTCGCTTCGTCGCTCAGGTCGAGCACCACCACATCTGCCAACGGTCGCTCGCCGCCGCTCACTTGCCATCTCCGTGAGCACGAATTCCACTATCTTCCAAGCGCATGCGGCAGTCTGTTCCCTGATGCCTCCGATGTCCACGCAATGCCAACACCGCACTCGGACCACTCACACACCACGCCCCGTAGCCGCGGCCGCCCCTGGCTGCGGGCCCCTGAACCAAGCCCGGCAATCCGAATCCGCCTTCCTTCCCTCGCCCACGACAGCGGGAGAGGGAACGAGGGTGAGGGCGTTTCCGGCCGCCCACGCGCCCGCCCCCGGTCGCGGCCCACTCAACCAAACCCCGGGCAACTCCCACTAATGCGAGAACCCTCGCCCGCGACAGCCGGGGAGGGCACCAGAGTCCGCCATGCGCCTTGCACCGGGGCGGGGGTACACGACCGGCAGCCAACAGCTGCACTTCAGCGCGCCGCCCTACAGAATCCGGTCGAACCGCTCGATCTTCGTCGCCATCTTCGTCATCGGATCGGCCTCCACAAGGATGCCGTTCACCATTGGTGTGCCCTTCGCCGGTGGCAGGCGCGTCGGCATCTGCGTCAAGAACCGTTCCAACACGGCTTCCACCTCGTCCCCGATGACGGAGTCCCGTGCCCCACACATGCCCGCGTCCGTGCAATACGCCGTACCCTTCGGCAGCAGCCGTTGGTCCGCCGTTGGTACATGCGTGTGGGTCCCCACCACGCACATCACCCGTCCGTCGAGATACCAGCCCATCGCCTGTTTCTCGCTCGTCGCCTCGGCGTGGAAATCCACCAGGATGAACTGGCCCTCAGGCGCCTGTTTGATCGCCGCGTCGACCGCCCGGAAGGGGTCGTCATAATCGGCAGCCATGAATGCCCGCCCGATCACATTGATGACCGTGAGGTCACCACACGTCCCAACACCCCGCCCGGGTGCCCCGCTCGGGTAGTTAATCGGGCGCAGGATTCCGGGCGTTTGATCCAGGTACGGGTACACGTCCCGCACGTTGAACGTGTGGTTTCCGCCACTGATGACGTCCACGCCCCAGGCGAAGAACTCTTCTGCGATCTGCGCGGTGATCCCGCGTCCGCCCGCGCTGTTCTCGCCGTTCACGACCACGTAGTCCAGTTCAAGGTCACGCCGCGCCTGCGGCACCACCGCCCGCACGGCGTCACGGCCGGTCGTCCCGACCACATCCCCAAGAAACAACATTCGCATGCTAGCGGGCGTAGTCCGTGGCTCGCGTCTCGCGTACCACTGTCACCTTGATCTGCCCTGGATACTCCATTGTCTCTTCGATCTTCTGGCTCACGTCCCGTGCAATGCGCATCGCTTCGAGGTCGTCGATCTGCTCCGGCTTCACAATGATCCGCAGTTCGCGGCCCGCCTGGATCGCGAACGCGGACTCAACACCCTTCTGGTCGCGGGCGATGCCCTCCAACGTCTCAAGCCGCTTGATGTACGACTCCAGTGACTCTCGTCGCGCCCCCGGCCGTCCACCGCTCACCGCGTCTGCCATCATCACGATCACCGCTTCAACGCTGGTTGGCTCGACTTCCTCGTGGTGCGCCTCAATCGCATGTGCGACTGCTTCCTTCACCCGGTACCGCCGCGCAACCTCCGCGCCGATGCGCGCGTGCGTGCCCTCGACTTCATGGTCGATTGCCTTGCCAAGGTCGTGAAGGAACCCCCCGGTACGTGCCACTTCGACGTCCGCTCCCAGCTCCCGAGCGATCATCGCTGCAATGTGCGCCGTCTCGATCGAGTGGCGCATCACGTTCTGACCATAGCTTGTCCGGTACCGCAGCCGCCCGAACACCTTCAATACCTCGGGGTGCAAATTCAGCACGCCCGCCTCCGCGGAAGCAGCTTCGGCCGCGTCTGCCATCGTCGATTCCACTTCGCGCTTGGCCTTGTTCACGGCGTCTTCGATGCGCGTCGGGTGGATCCGGCCATCCTGGACGAGCGTCGAAAGTGCGATCCGCGCGATCTCGCGCCGCACGGGGTCGAAACAGCTCACGGTCACCGCATCCGGCGTGTCGTCAATGATCAGGTCGACGCCCGTTGCCGCCTCGATTGCCCGGATGTTTCGCCCCTCGCGTCCGATGATCCGGCCCTTCATCTCGTCGCTCGGGATCTGGACCACGCTCACCGTGCTCTCAGCCGTGACCTCTGACGTGTACCGCTGGATGGCGGTTGCGAGGATCTTCCGCGCACGCATGCCCGCGGTCGCCTCCACTTCCCGCTCCATCTCGCGGACTCGGCGGCTCGCTTCTTCGCGAATCTCCTGGTCCACAGCATCTAGCAGCTCCGCCTTCGCCTCGTCCAGCGTGAGGTGCGCCACTCGCTCCAGTTCCGAGCGCTGACTGTCGCGGAACTGCTCAGCCTCGCTCCGTACCCGGTCGATCTCTTCTTCGCGCGTCCGCAGGCTCTGCTCGCGCCGTTCGAAACTCTCGACCTTCCGGTCAAAGTTCTCCTCACGCTGCGTGAGCCGCTGCTCGATGCGGCCGGCTTCCGCTCGGCGCTCACGCATTTCCGTCTCGAGCGTTGTGCGGAGTGCGAGTGTTTCCTCTTTGGCTGCGAGGATCAGGTCTTTCTGTTGTCGTTCGGCCTCAGCGAGTAACCGGTTGGCCTGCTGCTCTGCTTCCAGCAGGGACGTCGAATCATTGCGCTTGCGGGTCGCATACACGGCCCCGCCGCCAACCAGTAAACCCACGAGGGCCGCGATAATCGCCGCGATCACGAGGCCCATCTAGCGTCTCCACGGAATAAACCGGGTCAACATAACGAAATGTTAGGCGGCACCTAGCGTCCGCCAACCCTTCCCGCGATCGTACGCGGAAAAGTAAGAGCCGGTCAAAGAGAATCAACCGTCCCTCGCCGCTTCCTCCCACGCCGCCTTCGTCGCGCTCATCACCACATCGTAAGAAAACCCTCGCCGCCTCAGGAATCCGCCCACGTTCGTTACGAACGATTCATAGTCCTCTGCTTTCGTCCGCCGTGCCCGGCCCCGGGCAAGCTCCAGCGCCAGCGCGCCGTCATCCACGTCGGCCGTTACCTCGTCCACCGCCTCCGGTGCTATTCCCCGGCCCAGCAGCTCATAGCGCAACATCCGCCGGCCTCTCGGCGCCAGCCGCTTCCGGTCCTCCACCCATGCCCGCGCGAATTTCTCGTCGTCCAGCAACCCGGAGTCCCTCAGCCGCTCGATCTCGCCCTCGATGACGCCGGGGTCGATGCCGCGCATCGTCAAGCGTGTCCGCATCTCTGATTCGCTGCGCGATCTGTGCGAGAGTAGCCGTAGCGCCGCCTCGTGCGCCTGAACGCGCTGTTCTGCCGCGTCCAAGGCCGACAGCGTCTCTTCGCTCACCGGCAACCCGGCCCGCAGGCCCGCACGGACGCAGGCCTCCTCGCTGAAAACGAAGTCGCGACCGTCCGAAAGCCGGACCAGCTGCATCCGGCGCTTCCCCGTCACGATCTCGACGATTGTCAGGTCTTTACTGGGAGGCTCGTCCATCCGCGACCCTAGCCGCCTGCCAGCACTGGCTCAGCTGGGGCAGACATCACCGGCAACCCGGCCTCGCGCCGGATATCGATCTCTATCTTCTCGGCGAGGTCGTTGTTGTCGGCGAGGAACTGCTTCGAGTTCTCCCGGCCCTGGCCGAGCCGCAGGTCGCCGTAGCTATAGAACGCACCTGCCTTCGTCACAATCCCTTGCTCGACGCCGAGGTCGAGGATGTCTCCCGTTCGGCTGATGCCACGCGGCATCTCGAACATAATTTCGAATTCGGCCTGGCGGAACGGTGGCGCCACCTTGTTCTTGACGACCTTCGCCCGCACACGGTTACCGATAATATCCGTGCCCTTTTTCACGGACTCCACCCTTCGCAGCTCGATCCGTACAGAAGAGTAGAACTTCAGTGCTCGCCCGCCCGGTGTCACTTCAGGATTCCCAAACACCACCCCAACTTTTTCGCGAAGCTGGTTGATGAATACCACTGCCGTGCTCGTCTGCGAGATTGTTGGAGTTAGCTTCCGCATCGCCTGCGACATCAACCGTGCCTGGAGGCCCATGTGCGAATCGCCCATTTCTCCTTCGATTTCAGCCCTCGGGACCAGGGCGGCGACCGAGTCGATCACGATGGCGTCCACGGCGTTGGAGCGCACCAGCGCTTCGCAGATTTCCAATGCCTGTTCGCCGGTGTCCGGTTGGCTAACGAGCAGGTCTTCGATCCGGATGCCGAGGTCCCGTGCGTACTGCGGGTCCAGCGCATGCTCGACATCGATATATGCCGCAGTACCGCCCGCCTTTTGTGCTTCGGCGATAATGTGCTGCGCGAGTGTGCTCTTGCCGGCGGATTCCGGCCCGTACACTTCCGTCACCCGTCCACGGGGGATCCCGCCGATGCCGAGCGCTACATCGAGCGCCAGCGATCCGGTGGAGATCGCATCGACCCGGAGGCTGTGCTTGTCGCCAAGGCGCATCACCGCGCCGCGGCCAAACTGCTTTTCAATCTGCCCCAGCGCGGTGTCGAGGGCCCGGATCCTGTCGTTCTCTGCCATGTCTCACCAGGGAGGGCGGGTATGCGCACGGGATTCTAACACCGCTGCGACCCTCGGAACGCATGCTACGCGAGATAGAACGAACGTTCTAGTACCAATGGCTCTTTGTCACAGCAGCGGCAGGTATTCCTTGAGCTCAAAGTCGCTCACATGCCGCCGGTAGCGTTCCCATTCGATCCGCTTGTTCGCGATCAGGCTCTCGAACACATGGTCCCCGAGCGCCGAGCGGAGGAACGGCGAGGCCTCCGCCTCCTCGATCGCGTCGATCAGGCTGCCGGGGAGCATCTTCACACCACGAGCGTCGCGGTCGGCCTGCGCCATTTCAAACACGTTTTCTTCCACTGGCGGCGGCAGTGGACGTTCTTTCTCGATGCCGTCCAAGCCCGCTGCCAGCATCGCAGCGAAGGCCAGGTAGGGGTTGCACGCCGGGTCCGGCGACCGGTACTCGATCCGCGTATTTACGTCCCGGCCGGGCTTATAATCCGGAACCCGGATGAGGTCGCTCCGGTTCCGTCGTGCCCACGTCATGTACACCGGTGCTTCGAAGCCGGGCAGCAGCCGCTTATAGCTGTTCACCCATTGATTGCATACCAGCGTCATCGCCTTCGAGTGGTGCAACATCCCGGCGATGTACGCCCGGGCAACTGCGCTCAGGTGGTACGGGTCCGTCTCGTCATAAAACGCATTCTTTTCGCCCTTGAATAACGACTGGTGCACGTGCATCCCGCTGCCGTTCTGGCCCTCCACGGGCTTGGGCATGAACGTTGCATACAGGCCATTCGCTGCCGCGATCTCCTTGACTACGAGCCGGTACGTCATCGCGCTGTCCGCCATCGTCAGCGCGTCCGTGTAACGCAGCGTGATCTCGTGCTGGCTCGGCGCGACTTCGTGGTGGCTGTATTCCACCTCAATCCCCATCGCCTCGAGTGTTAGCACCGTGTCGCGCCGCAGGTCCGTTCCCGCGTCCGCGACCTGGTCGAAGTAGCCGCCGCGATCCAGCGGTTCCGTCCCCGCGCTGGACCGGAAGTAAAAATACTCAAGCTCCGGGCTCACGTAGAACGTGAAGCCAAGGTCGGCCGCACGTTTCAGCTGTCGCTTGAGTACGTAACGAGGGTCACCCTCGAACGGCTTTCCGTCGGGAAGGTAGATGTCGCAAAACATTCGCGCCACGCCCTGCTCGCGTGGACGCCACGGCACCAGCTGGAACGTCGATGGATCAGGTACCGCCAGCATGTCCGACTCGTCGATCCGCGCGAATCCCTCGATACTGCTGCCATCGAAGCCCATCCCGCCGTCAAGGGCCTTCTCCAACTCCTCGACTGTGATCGCGAAGCTCTTCAGGCTCCCGACAATGTCGGTGAACCAGAGCCGGATGAACTTCACGTCGTTCTCCCGGCAGGCCGAGATCACGTAGTTCTTTGAATCGTCGCTCATGCGGTCTCCCCCGGCGGATAGCTTACCGGAGCCGTGTTACAGACACGTGTAGCTGGCCGCCCCTGCTCACACTTTTCCAAGCAGTTCCGCTGCCAGGTCCCGCCCCAACCCTGCCGCTGCTTCGACTGGTCCGGTTGTCTTCGCCCGCACTACCCGCCCGCCCGGAGCGATCATCCCGTGCAGCTTGATAGTCGTACCGAAGTGCTCGGCGTACGCTCCTGCCGGGAACGAACAGCCAGCTTCCAGTGCCGCAAGAAACGCCCGCTCTGCCGATACTGCCTGTCCGATCGCAACGTCGTGAATACTCCCGAACCGGCGTCGTGTGTCCGTGTCCGCGCCCCGGCACTCCACCGCAAGCGCCCCCTGCGCCGGGGCAGGCACCATGTCCCAGATCCCAAAGATCTCGGTGGCACGGTCCTCGCTGTCGAGTCGCCGAAGGCCGGCCAGTGCAAGCACCGCAGCATCGAATTCTCCCTCGTCCACCTTGCCAATGCGCGTGTCCACATTTCCCCGGATCGAACGCACGTCGAGGTCGGGCCGCATCTCCCGCAGCTGCTCGGCCCTCCGCGGGCTGCCCGTGCCCACGATCGCTCCCGCTGGCAGCTGCTTGAGCGTCATCCGGGTCCGCGCGACAAGCGCATCACGGGGGTCCTCTCGGAGGGGCACCGCCGAGATCACCAGGCCTTCCGGACGCTGTGTCGGCAGGTCCTTGTAGCTGTGAATAGCCGCGTCCACCTCGCCCGAAAGGACGGCGTCCTGCAGCACCGAAGTGAACCAGCCTGCACCGCTGCCGCTCGCCAAGGGCGTAAGCTGGTCGTGATCCCCCCGCGTCGCGATCTCAATTACCTGAATCTCGACGCCGGGATCTAGAGCTCGCAGTCGCGACACCACCTGTTCGACCTGGACCAGTGCCAGCCTGCTGCCGCGGGTCCCGATCCGCAACACCGTCACTCGCGTGCTTCCGCCACCTGGCGCAGCACATCGTGCGCAGCGTTGACGACATGGTCGGTGTCAGCCTCCGTATGGGCCGCCGAGACGAACCACGTTTCGAACTGCGAGGGCGGCAACAACACACCCCGTTCCAGCATTCCGCGGTGGAAGCGGCCGAACATCGCCGTGTCGCTCTCCCGTGCCTCCGCGTAGTCCCTGGGTGCCCCGTCCCGGAAGAACAGCGTCAACATCGACCCTGCCCGCACGACGGTTCCCGTCGTCGCCGACCGCTTTAGTGCGGCGCGGAGTCCGTTTTCGAGGTGGCGTGCCAGGTGGTCAGCCCGCTCATACGGCCTCCCCGTTGCCAGCACTCCAAGCGTCGCCGCTCCTGCTGCGGAGACCAGCGGATTCCCTGCAAGCGTTCCTGCCTGGTACACCGGCCCTTCCGGCGCCAGCAGGTTCATGATCCGCGCACTGCCACCTACCGCTCCTACGGGCAGGCCGCCACCGATCACCTTTCCCATCGCCACGATATCCGCTCCGGGCAACATTCCCGAGAGCCCGTACCGCAACCGGAACCCGGTGATCACCTCGTCCGCGATGAGCAACGCACCATGTGCGCGAGGGACGCGGTCCAGGGCATTGAGAAACGCTGGCTCCGGCTGCACGAGCCCCATGTTCCCCGCGATCGACTCGACGATCACCGCGGCCGTCCGCTCACCGTGCGCCGAAAACCATTCCTCGAGCGCCGCCGCGTCGTTGTACGGCAGCACCGCGGTGAGCCCCGCGATCGCCTCCGGCACGCCTGCGGAATCGCTCATCCCCAGGGTTGCGACGCCGCTCCCGGCCTTCGCCAACAGCCCGTCGCTGTGGCCGTGGTAGCACCCGTCGAACTTCACGATTACGTCCCGGCCCGTCGCGCCACGCGCCAGGCGGATCGCCGTCATCGTCGCCTCGGTCCCCGAAGTCACGAAGCGTAGCCGCTCCAGCCCCGTCGCATCCGTGATGAGCCTCCCCATCGACACCTCACCGGGCGTCAGTGCGCCGAAGGCCGTCCCCAGCCCCGCTGTCTCCCTGATCGCAGCCACGACGTCCGGGTGTGCATGCCCCAGCAGCAGGGGGCCAAACGCTCCCAGGAGGTCCACATACTCGCGCCCGTCAGCATCCCATACACGCCCGCCCGCCCCCCGTTCGAGCACGATCGGCTCGCCGCCCACCGACCGGAACGAGCGCACGGGGCTGTTCACTCTGCCGGGGAACAGGTTCGCTGCTGCTGCACGCGTCTCGGCACTATCCACCTGGCTGCACCATCGCGCGGAGATACGCCTCTCGCACCACGTTGCCGGGTGTTTCGAACGCGGCAAACGCCACGCTCCGGTCCGGTGCTGACCGTTCAGGCCTGTCACGCTCCCATTCTGCGCCTTCGCGACAGAGCGAAACCATCACCGAACACGCCTCCGGGCATGGGATTCCGTTCTCGTCCGGTGGGCGCTCGCCGCCCCATACCGGCGTCCGCACGCAGGATCCGCAGAGAAGGCCCTGTGCCAGCGATCGTCCTGCCGCGCTAAGGTGGGCCGACTCTTCATAGCGCCCGCTCTGCCGTCCCAGCACCTCGTCGAGCGAGACGACTCGCAGCGTGCCTTCCTCATACTGAGTCACGTGTCGTTGAGCAAGTGGGTACACCGCATCCAGGACCTCGGACAGCAAGTCCAGTGTCGGTACGCGGGTGAACCATCCGCCCGGCATATCCTTCATTCCGCTCAACGGCCGGAAATGCCCGGCAGTGCTGTGGCGGACGTGTTCGCGGACCGCCTCAACACCTCCGGAGATCTCGGCGGCGTCCGGCCCGGCACCCGGACCGAGGACGAATACCTCGTCCATGCCGATGAGCAGCACAAGCTGCCCGAAGGGCGCTTCGATCGCGTCAGTTGGCGGCGTAAAGCTCACTCGGACATTGTCTCACGGCCGGTGCGGGTACGCGCCTGCTGTGTCGCTAGAACCTCGAAAGCTCCCGCTCCATCTGTGCCAGCCCCATCGGTCCAAGGTCCAACGCACGCTTGTGCCACGTCTTCAGGTTGAACTCATCTCCCGCAGAGACCTTCGCCCCCTCCCGCGCCTGCATCCACGTACGCTCGCCAACCTTGTAGCTAATTGCCTGGCCCGGCGTTCCCAGGTACCGGGTAACTTCCGATGCCATGAACTGGGCTGGAAAGCACGATCGCTGCCGCGCGAACTCGTCCGCAAGTCCCGCATTCCATGTTTCGCCCCCGTGGAACGGCTCTGAAGCAGGGATTGCCAGCTCCAGGTGAATGCCAATATCGAGGATGACGCGCACGCTCCGTAACGCCTGCGCCCGCAGCATCCCAAGGTAGTAGTCCGGGATGTCCAGGTACCCCAGTTCGCCCATCAGCCGCTCCGCGTACAGTGCCCACCCTTCCACATAGCCGCTCGTCCCTCCCATCAGCCGCTGGAAGCGTGAAAGCGAATCGGCCAGGTGCTTGGTCGTGCCGATCTGCAGGTGGTGACCTGGCACCCCCTCGTGGTAGGCGATCGAGACCTCGCCCCACAGTGGGAACCGCGTCTTACCGCCCGTCGGATACCACGTCCGGCCCGGCCGGCTGAAGTCTTCGCTTGGGCCCGTGTAGTACATCGCCAGCGCCCCGCCCGGCGGCGCAATCATCGCTTCGATGTGCCGGAGCGGCTCCGGGATCTCAAAATGTGTCCCATCGAGCTCCGCGATTGTCCGGTCCTGGAGCTCCTGCATCCAACGCTGGAACACCGCCTCTCCCTCGATGGCACGTCCCGCGTCCGATTCGAGGAATTCGATCGTCTCCGCGACACTCGCCCCGGGGAGAATCGTCGCGCAAGTGTCGCGCATCTCTCCCTCGACCCGGTACAGCTCCGCCCACCCCCAGGCGTACGTTTCCTCCAGGTCCAATTCGATTCCATTCATCGCTTTCGATTCGAGTGCGTACCGTTCTCGCCCTACCGCGTCTTTCTCGGTTGCCGCGTCGTAGTACTGTTCCCGAAGGAACGTCGCGAACCCGGTGTACGCTTCGGACGCTGTCGCTGCGGAACGGTCGAGGTCGGCCGCCAGTGACGGCTCATCGATCCCCGACTCCCTGAACGCTGCAGCCAGCTCGCTGAAGAACGAACCCTGGCCCGCGATGCGCCCCGACCACGCGTCAGCCTGCTGGATGTTGGCCTCCACCTGTCGCCGGGCAGCGACCACCCCCTGCCGCACCCCTTTGGACAGCGTTCGCTCCGTCCCCGCGATCCCCTCCGGTACCGCGCTCAGCCGCATCGCGATGTTTCGCCAATCCTCCACCGTCGCTCGCGGCATCAGGTCGAATGAACTTCGGATCGCCCGGGCATTTGATCTGATGATGCTTAGGCGCTGGAATGGTTCACCCGCATCCATCCGTTCGAGCGATGCCGAGATGCTCTCCGCCATCGCGTCACGGCAGATGCGGTCACGCTCGTCAGTGATCGGAGCTTCATCGAGGCTAGCGAGAGTGCTCCGGAGCAGTTGCTCCTGGCCCGCAATTCCTTCTGGCGAATAGTCGGTCATCTCGTGGTCGTGACCTGCGACGCCCATTCCAGTCGCACTGACCGGATCCTGTGCTGCGTACGCGTCCACGAACTCCGACGCGATTGCATAAACGGGTGAAAGTCCGCTCATGAGATACCTGCCTGTGTCTTTGTATGCAGCATGTGGTTGCGAAGGAGATTCTTGCAGGATTCCGCACATGGGTCTCGAGGTCCCCTGCGTATACTCCTAACCGTGGACGCACAGCACCCGCCAGGAATCGATGGAGCCGCCGTCTCACAGTGGTTTTCCGCAAACGTGCCGGGTGCTGGCGCCGGCCCGTTCAGCTTCGAACTTGTCGGAGATGGCCGTTCGAATCTCAGTTACCGCGTCTCGAACGGTACTTCGCAGTGGGTGCTTCGGCGTCCGCCCCTCGGCCACCTCGTCCCCACCGCCCACGACATGGCGAGGGAGTACCGCGTTCAGTCGGCCGTCGCGCATGCCGGGTTCCCCGCGCCCGTCATGCAGGCACTCTGCGAAGATACCGAGGTCAACGAACACTCCTTTTATGTGATGGACTACTGCGACGGCGTCATCCTCGTCGACACCATCCCGACTGGCTTCGTCACCACCACCTCGTGGCGTCAAATGCTCTCCGCGCGCTTCGTTGAAACACTCGTCGCTCTCCATGCTATCGACTACGTACAGGTCGATCTCGCAGGCTTCGGCCGCCCGGAAAACTACATCGAGCGACAACTCGCGCGCTGGTCCCGGCAGTGGGAACACAACCGCACCCGCGACCTGCCCCGCATGGAACGCGTGATTTCGCTGCTCTCCCGCGCGATCCCCACATCTCCCACACCCACCATCGTCCACGGTGATTACCGTCTCGGGAACATAATCTGGGACCGCTCAGAGCCCGGGCGCCTCCTCGCCGTCCTCGATTGGGAGATGTCCACCATCGGCGACCCGCTCGCTGACCTCGGCTACACACTCCTCTGGTGGGGTGAACCGGGTGACGGCCCACGGCCCCAAACGCTCGACTTCTACGCGCAGGTCACATCGTCCGGCGGCTTCTACTCACGAGACGAGATCGTCCATAGATACGCCCGCCAGAGCGGTCGCGACGTATCAAGCATCGACTTCTACCGGATCTTTGCCGCCTACAAGCTCGCAGTCATTTTCGAAGGCCTCTACAAGCGCTTTCTCGACGGCCAGACCGTGGCTGCGGGCTATGAAGAATACGACATTTCAGCCCCAGAACTGGTCGAGTACGCACTCGATATCGCCGCCCAATCAAGCGATCCGCGGCTCAAGTAAGCGTCCGGCCATGGTCTTTCATTCGGCTACGCCGCTTGCTTTGCCGGCTCGATCTTACAGGCGAAATCATGGTGCAATCGCCCCAACGGCATCGGCGGCAGCAGCGTGTCCAGTCCCGCGAGGCGGTCGCCGAGCCTTGGCCGGCTCAATGTGCGGTCGATCCGCGTTTGAACTGCTGCCCAGGCTTCGTCGTGAGTATTCATCGGTGCCGTCGTGCTCTCCGATCTGTTCTTTCTATTTCAACAATCGGCAGCGCGCGCCGAACCATCCGTTCTGCCGGGGGGCGGGTCAGTCTTCCGGCGGAACAGCCGCATGGTGTCGCCGTGCTCACGCCCCGCCGGCGGAGTTCGCCACTCAAACGACGTCACACGAGGACAGCGCGAGCTTCTGTCGCGCGCTAATCGCTCGAAACAAGTTTGGTCGCCGGGTCGTCCGCCTGGCTCGGAGCTCCAGCCTACGCCCGAAACGTCCGTGGCCTCGGGCCGGCATAGCGTCGCGGCAACGTCACCTCGAACCGGCTTCCGCCTTCCGGACGGTTCGCCGCCTGCACGGTCCCCCCGTGTGCCCGTACTATGTGCTTCACAATGGCCAATCCGAGTCCGACTCCCGGTTGGGAACGCGAACTGTCGGACTTATAGAAGCGCTCGAACACACGTGGCAAGTCCACGTCTGGTACGCCTGGACCATCGTCCGACACCGAAAACGTCACGGCATCGCCAGCGTCCGTGGCGAACTCTACGCGGACGGTTCCTCCGTCCGGGCTGAACTTAATCGCGTTGTCTAGAAGGTTCGAAAATGCGCGAAGTACTGAATCGGCGTCGGCTTCAACGGTTGGCCCGGCCGCGGGCAATTCAACCCGAACGTTGCTCAGGTCGGAACGTGTCTTCAACAAATCCGCAGCCTGGGTGGCGGTGGCTGCGAGATCGACGGCAACCGGCTTTAATTTGATCGCCCCGGACTCGATGCGGCTGAGCTCGATCAGTTCATTCGTAAGTAGCGTCAGGCGATCAACCTGTTGCCGGATCCGCCCGGCGAACTCTGTAGTCTCCGGGCCCGGGTCCACGTTGCCTGCCTCGATCGTCTCGGCCAGCGCCTTGATCGATGCCAGGGGCGTTCGTAATTCGTGTCCCACGTTGCTGACAAAGTCTCGCCGGACCATGTTGACCCGGTTCACCTCTGTCAGGTCGGTCAACATCAGCAGCACAGCCCAGGCTCCTCCGTCGGCAATCGGCAGTGCCGCGGCCCGCATCGGTAGTCGCTCCTGGCCATATGTGATGACCGCCGATTCTGGCCGCCGGGAGCGTGCCGCGCGCCGCACAAGGCCGTCCAGCTCGTAGTCCCGTGCCGATTCGATAAGGGGGCGATCCAGGGCGTTGCCCGGGCCCGTCGCCAGCAGTTGCGTTGCGGCCCTGTTCGCGAAGCGCACGGTTGTGTCGCTCGAGAGTGCAAGGATCCCATCGGTTGATGCGTTCAACACGGCCTCGAGCCGCGCATGCCCCGCGTTCACCTCCGCGAAGAGCTGTTGGATCCGCCGCGACATCGCATTGAAGCTTGCCGACAGATCGCCCGTGGCGCCGTCCCCGATTCGCACCCCGCCACCCAACTCGCCGGAAGCGATGCGGCTCGTCGCGGAAACCACCTCGTGGACCGCCCGCTGTGCCGGCAGAAACGCAAGATATCCGGCCAGGCCCGCCGCTGCGGCCACCACTGCTACGCCCGCCATACCGAATGCTGGGCCGTTCCCTGAGAGCGTGAGCCCGGCGATGTACGCAACGATCGCCAGCAGCACCGCTACGAACGCGGCGCGTTGTGCTAACCCGCGGCTCACGGCCCACTAACCTTCGAACAGATAGCCGCTTCCGCGGACCGTGCGAAGCCTAGTGGGGTGGGCCGCGTCAGCCTCGATCTTCTGTCGAATCCAGCGGACGTGAACGTCAACCGTCCTCGGCCCGCCATAAAAATCGTACCCCCACACTTCATCGAGGATCTGTTCGCGCGAAAGCACGCGTCCCCTGTGTTGTGCAAAGAATAACAGGAGGTCCATTTCCTTGGGCTTCATCTTCATCGGTATTCCGTCGAGTCGCACTTCTCGCCGCTCACGATCTAGCTCAAGGTCGCCGGAAGTCACGACCGGCGGCCCGGCGTCCGGCGTCGTGCGTGCGCCGCTCCGACGCAAGAGCGCACGGATACGGGCCATCAACTCCCGCATACCGAATGGCTTCGCAACATAATCGTCTGCGCCGCAGTCGAGTCCGGCGACCCGGTCTCCTTCGCCGCCCAGCGCAGTCACCATGATGATCGGTACGTCGGTGTCCCGCCGCAGCAGCCGGCACAGCTGCATCCCGTCGATTCCCGGCAGCATCAGGTCCAACACGATGAGGTCAGGGTGCTGCTCGCGTGCCAACCGTAACCCGTCGTCGCCGCGAGCCGCCGCAAACACGTTGTAGCCTTCTCGTTTTAGATTGTGCTTGAGGGTAAAGAGGAGCGTTTCCTCATCCTCGATGACGAGTACCTTTGGTCGAGAGTCTGCGCAATTCGACATTCGTCGTGATCGTCCTGTGGTCAGATTAACAGGGAATGAACGTCCGCCTGCTACGATCACCCGGCTCAGAACTGGGATCCGCGGCCGCGTGCCGTGAAGGAGAAGCTGGTGGTAGATCCCGTGCAGGGTCGGAAGCAGGGCCGCACCGGCCAGGTGGCGCTCGGCCTGGCAGCGGTCGTTGCCATCGCCGTCGCTACTTTCCTCTTCCTTCGGGCCGGTGGCGATGACTCGACCACGCCAGCGGCATCGGACCCGTTCGCTCCCACCGGTACGGCTGCTGCCGCCCGTCCGGACCTCGGCCCCCTGGTCGCTGCACGGCCCACGGTTGGTGAACTCGCACCTGATTTCGCACTCCTCGATGCGCGGGACGGCAGTGTCCGCAAGCTCTCCGATTTCCGTGGCACGCCGGTCCTCATCAATTGGTACGCCAGCTGGTGCGGCCCATGCCGTGCCGAGATCCCAGAGTTCAACGCGGTCCTCAACTCCCCCGGCGGCGCCGGCATGGTCGTCCTTGGAGTGGACTACCAGGAGTCCGCCAGTCGCGCCGTCAGCATCCTCGACGAACTCTCCGCGTCGTTCCCTGCAGTCCTCGATACCGACGGCAAGGTCGCTGACCACTACCGCGTCGGTAACCGTCTCCCCTCCACCTTCCTCGTCGATAAAGACGGAATCCTCCGCGCTATGAAGATCGGTCAGATCACCCCTGATGAACTGCCTGACCTCCTCGCAACCATAGGCGTCCAGTACACCCCAACAAACTGAATGATCCCGGCGCCAAGGCGTTGACGCATTCGCGCCGATCCGCGATTGTTTCCATGTCCTTTCGATCTCGCGGTCAGGCCTCCCGTTCCGGCGGGAGTGCTGCGGGGGAAGCCGGTGAAATTCCGGCGCTGTCGCGCAACTGTGAAGGCCCAGAACGGCCAAAGCCAGAGCGCCCGTCCTGCACCGCACCGAAGACCTTCGCGTGAAAGGGGTCGGAGCTGTGCAGCGCTTCTCGTCTTCCTGAACTCCCTGGTAACACGCATCCGGCCGCCCGCGTCTCACGACGCGCGTCGCCAGTTTCCGGTTGGGCACTCAGTCCGGCCCCGCGTTCGCCAGGAGGATCCTCATGCGTCCAGCATTCATCCGCGCAGTTGCCGCAATGGCCGCTGCACTCTTCATATTCGCTGCCCCCGTCGTATCCAACGCCGGCGGCCCTTCCGACGCGCTCTCCAATGGAGCCCGGTACATCGCAACAACTCAGCAGGCCGACGGTGGATTCGGGGGCTTCGGTGACGGACAGACGTTCGACGCGATCTTCGCTCTCAGGTCCGCCGGTGTTGATCCGGCCCAGGTGCGCTTTGGCGGTAAGTCGCTGGTGGACTTCCTCAATGCCCGTGCCGCCGCACAGACGCAGGCGGCGGCTGCCGCCAAGGCCGCAATGGCCGCCCGCGCCGCTAATCTGGATCCGCGTTCGGTAAATGGCACCAATCTCCTCGCCGTCGTCACCGCCGCGTACGACCCCACAACCGGCCGCTACGCGGCCGACGACTTCAGCCACGGCATCTCCGTCCTCGGCCTCACCTGTAATAGCGTCGACGTCCCGAACGGCGCAGTTATCGCGCTCCGCACTTCGCAACTCGCCGACGGCGGGTGGGGCTTCGATGGTTTCAGCGATCCGGACACCACCGCCGTCGCACTGCAAGCACTGATCGCCGCCGGTACGCCATCATCCGACTCGTCGGTCCGCGCCGCCCTGGCCTACCTTGAATCCATCCAGGTTCCAGACGGTGGCTGGGGCTTCACTCCCGCTGAATCGAACACCTCCTCCACTGCCTACGTCGTCCAGTCGCTCCTTGCCGCTGGCATCGACCTCCATGGCGCCCGGTTTGGCCAGCCGGCATCGCCGCTGGACTACCTGCTCTCTCAGCAGTCAGCGGACGGATCCTTCGCGGGGTTCGACCCGGCGTTTGCAACGAATCAGGTCCTCCCGGCCCTTGCCGGCCGCTCCTTCTGCTATGCACCGGTGACGCCGGCGTCTGGTGGTATTCCACCGGCCCCCGCGCACCCCACGGCGCCCCTTCCCCCAAAGACCGGGGCCGGGCTTTCTGACACGACCGCGAACCATGGTGTTGCCCTGCTGGCTGGATTCATGCTTCTTCTTTCCGGGGTGGCTCTTGGCTTCGCCGGAAGGCGTCGCTGACCCATGCATCCCGGGTCCTGGGTGGCGTGGCTCGCCCTTGCAATGAGTGTTGCGCTGTCGACGACGAATCCCCTCTATCTCGTCGTCCTGCTACTGACACTCTCGCTTGTCGCCATCCTCACGCCCAGGGCGGAAGGTGCTGCTGTCGGCGGCATCCGTGCCGTGTTCCTCTTCGCTGGCGGCATGTTCCTGCTGTCCCTCGTCGTCGCCGTAGTCAACGGTAGCTACGGCGACCACATCCTATTCACCGTCCCCGGCCCGGAGTTCCCATCCTGGATGGGCGGCCTTCGTCTCGGTGGCCCTGTCTCAGCCGAAGGCCTCGTTGCCGCTGGGATCCGCGGCATGGCCATCACCTGCATCATCGTCTCGTTCTACGTCTTTTCGTCCTCCGTCAGCCCACAGCGTCTCCTCAGGACGAGCCCCGCTGCACTGTTTCAGGCCGGTCTCGTCCTAACGGTCGGATTAACACTCGTCCCCTCCACCGTGGAAGACCTTCGCCGCGTACGGGAGGTTCGCGCCTTGCGGGGCGCGTCCAACGGGTTCCGGTCGCTGCCGGGGCTCGCCGTCCCCGTGCTGCTCGGTGGCCTCGAACGCGCCATGCGCACCGCCGAAGCCATGGAGGCCCGCGGCTATGCAGCTGCCAGCCCGGCCCCCCGTGTCGCAAGCATTGCTGTCGTCGCTGCGCCTGCCCTTGGTCTTACTGCCGCCACTGCCTGGTTCTTTTACCCGGAGTTTCGCTGGTTGGCCGTTCTTGCCGCCCTTGGCGGCGTCGCAGCCTTCGCTGCCTGGCTCCGTGCCGCAGCCCGCTCCCGCCGGACAACGCGGTACCACCCGGAGCACATCGCGCTCCCACAGCGCGGGGCTGCCGCGATCTCCTGCGCCCTCGCGGTGACCATCGTGCTGATCCCCATCCCAGGCCTCGATCTCGGTTACAACCCCTTCGCCGGCCTCCCCTGGCCGTCCTTTGGCATTGTTGCCCTCGCCCCAGTCGCAGCCTGTGCCTGGCCACTCCTTTTCGTTCTCTCCGCACCCGCCGGCAGCGGCAGAGCGACAGTTCTCGCCGAGGCGCCCGCATGATCGCCAATCTGCGCGACATCACCTATTCGTACCCGGGTTCACCCCGTCCGGCTCTCTCCTCCGTATCACTCGACGTCAGAGAAGGAGAGTTCATCCTGGTCGCCGGTCCCTCCGCTGGCGGCAAGTCAACGTTCTTGCGGCTCTTCAATGGGCTTGTCCCCCAGTTCCACGGCGGCCGGTTGGCGGGGTCAGTCATCGTCGATGGTCTCGACGCCTCCCGCACTCCGGCCCGCACCATGGCGGCCCGTGCCGGGATGGTCTTCCAGGAACCCGAAGCCCAGGGTGTCGCCCTGACGGTGGAGGAGGATCTCGCGTTTGGCCTGGAACAGCAGGGCGTCGCCCCCGCCATCATGGAAGTGCGTATTGAGCATCTCCTCGAATCGCTTGGCATCGCCCGTCTTCGCTCACGCCGCCTTGCCACTCTCTCCGGTGGTGAACGCCAGCGCACAGCGATTGCCGCCGCGCTCGCGCTGGACCCCCGCCTCCTCCTCTGCGACGAGCCAACCTCTCAGCTTGATCTCGAAGGTGCCGCCAGCGTTATCGGTGCCCTGGATGCGCTGCATCAGACCGGGCGTACTACCATCCTCGTTTCCGAACACCGGCTGGACCGCCTGCTCCCGGTAGTCTCCAGCGTCGTCGAGATCCGTGACGGACGCCTCCGCCATGGGCCTCCGTCCTGCGCCACTCGTTGGCTCGAAGCGGTCCCTCCACACGTCGAGCTTTGCCGCGCTGCCGGGACCACGCCGGTTCCTCTAACCCTCGAAGCCACCCGCTCCAGGCTCTTGGCACTGCCTCAGTTCACAGTTCGTCCGATGGAGCCGCCGCCGTCGCCCGGCGACGTACTGGTGGCGGCCCAGGGCCTCGCTATCTCATTTGGCGACACCGAGGTCCTCTCGGACATCGACCTTACCGTCCATGCAGGAGAAGTGGTGGCACTCCTCGGCGCCAACGGGAGTGGCAAGACGACCCTTCTTCGGGCCCTCGTCGGCCTCCAGGCCACGACCCGCGGGTCCGTCACGTTCCGTGGCCGACCCGCGCCGCCCTCCGTCCAGCAACGTGCCGCCCATGCGGGCTATGTGCCCCAGGATCCTGCGATCGCGCTCTACCGCCAGTCAGTCCGCGATGAGGTCGTCGACGGACTCCGCTATCGGCCAGGAGCAGCCTCCGTCGATGACGTCCTCCGCTCCTGGAGCGTCGCCGATCTGGCAGCTGCCAATCCACGCGACGTCAGTGTTGGCCAGCAGCTTCGCGTCGCCCTGACCAGCCTCCTTGCGCACGACCCGCCGGTCTGGCTCATGGACGAACCAACTCGTGGCGCCGACCTCTCCGTGAGCCGCTTCCTCGCTTCTCGTATTCGCGAACACGCTGCCCGCGGCGGTGCTGCCATCGTCGCCACCCACGACATAGAAGCTGCCGCCCACTTCGCTACCCGTGTCGTCCGCCTCAACGCCGCCGGCATCGAGTTCGATCTACCCGCTCGCCAGGCGTTTGGTACCGATGGTCCGTGTCCAACGGCCATCGCCTCGCTGATTCCAGGTGCCATCACACTCGACGAGGTCGCACTGTGAAACGCGCTTCGCTCCTGCTCGCGCTGGTCGCAGTGCTCGCCGGTCCGGCCGTTACTGCCCGTGCCGACGGCGAAGCAGGGTTGGTCATCCAACAGGGAAGCAATGTCCAGACTTACTGCATCGCTTTCCAGGGAGATGGCATTTCCGGGGAGGCGCTCCTCCGCGCTGCCGGATTCTCGTTCGATCAGTTTGGAGGCGCAGCGCGAACACTCTGCTCGCTCGACGGCGTTGGTTGTGCCGACGCCTCGTCCTTCGAAAGCTGCTTCTGCCAGTGCAAAGCCGGAAGCGGTAGCTGTACCTACTGGGCGTTCTTCAGCCAGCCGTATAACGCCTCCTGGGCCTATTCCACTGTGGGCTTCAATCTCGCGAAGGCCCGCGACGGCGATCTCCACGGCTGGAAGTGGGGCGAAGGCGGAGTCCAGAGTGCGCCCCCACCGGTCGGCGTCACATTCGAGGATGTTTGCGGACATCCTCCGGGCAGCCCGTCGGCCCCCACAGCAACGTTGACGCCTACGGCTATCGCGACTCCAACGCATGCGACACCCGTTGCCACCAGGGCAGCGTCTTCGACGCCTCTAACAGGCAGTACGCCCGTTACGTCCGCCGCAACCTCGACCCCGGCCGCCACGAACCCCGCCTCGTCGACCGCCGTCGCATCCACGGTCCCATCACCATCGGCGGTCGCTACGTTCGAGCCGTCAGTCACCATCACGATTGGGCGTAGCTCGCCATCGCCTACACCGCCCGGCAACGATGGCATTGAGGATGAAGACTCGGGCGATTCGAGTGCCGGGAGCATCGTTACGTTCGCTGCCGTCGCCGGCATGCTGTTGGCATCGATTGCAGTGGCTCTCGTCTGGAGGGCACGTCGTGGCGACTGACATCCGGCCGGTGCCACGGACCTTCTGGGCCCCTCGTGTCGGCGAGTGGATCCCATTCCTCGCTCTAAACGCCCTTGGTGCGATCGCGTTCCTCCATCCGTTCTTCACAGGTGCCGCCGAACCGCGTTCTCGTTGGTTCGAACACTCCACGGATGCGCCCCTTGTTTTCGGCGCCCTTGCCGGACTCTGCCTTCTCCTCGTCGTTGCCGACATGGCGAACGGCCGCCTCGACAGCAAGACGATCGCCGGTCTTGGCGTCCTCGCCGCGATGGCCGCCATCCTCCGGACCGTCACCCTTCCGGCAGGTGCCAACCTCTTCTGGACGCTGGTGATCGTTGGTGGCTGGGTCCTCGGGCCCCGGCTCGGCTTCCTGCTCGGCACGCTTGCACTTGTCATCAGCGCCTTCATTACCGGCGGAATCGGGCCATGGATGCCGTTCCAGGCGTTCGCAGCAGGCTGGGTCGGCCTGGCCTCCGGCCTTGGAGGTGGGGTCTCGCGCCGCTTCCAGCCACCGTTCCGGCTTGAGGTCGCCAGCCTGGCCGCCATTGGTGCGCTCGCGGCGATCTTTTATGGCGTCGTTATCAACCTCTGGTCGTGGCCGTTCTTCATCGGTGGACCGGACATCTCATACCAGCCTGGACTTGGGACACTCGAAGCGCTTCGCCGTTACGGCAACTACTACCTCGTGACGAGCTTCGGCTGGGATCTCGTCGGCAGCATATGCAATGCGTTGGCCCTTGGGATCGCAGGGGGCCCGCTGGTGCGGGCCCTCAAACGATTTCGTGCGAGATTTTCCTGGCAATCCGAGCAGGTCCACTACGGCTAGCACCGTCGCGAACCTCGTCCCGGCTTACTCGTCGTCGCCGTAGCTTCCCGGGCCGCCAAGCCCCGCGCGAGGCGGAGGCGGAGGCATCGGCGGGCCGTCGTCCCTCCGTGTCCAGCCACGACTCACGCCGCCAATCGGTGCGTTACCTTCCCGGCTGCCACCGTCGCGCGGGCCGCGGTCATAGCCGCGTCCACCTCGATCACCACCGCGATCGCCGCCCCGGCCACCGCGATCGCCGCCGTTGCGCCCACCGCGATCGTTGCCACGATCTCCACCGCGGTCGCCGCCACGCGGTGGACGTCCGCTGCGTGCCTTCACGGCCTCCGGGTCGAACGGCTCTGCCCCGGGCAGTGCAGCCCGGCGCGATACGTTGATCCGGCCCATCGAGTCGATTTCGGTGACGATCACCGTCACCTCGTCGCCGATGTTCATGACATCTTCGACGCGTTCTGTGCGGTCCTCGGCAATTTCAGAGATATGGCACATCCCGTCCTTGCCGGGCAGCAGTTCGATGAAGGCGCCGAAATTCAGGATGCGGACTACCTTGCCGGTGAACACTTCGCCGACCTTGATTTCCTTGGTCAGCCCTTCGATCATCCGGACTGCGGCCGCGGCGACGGCTTCGTTCGGCGCTCCGACGAACACCGTCCCGTCTTCCTGGATGTCGATCGTTGCGCCACCGGACTCTTCCTGGATGCGGCGGATCATTTTCCCGCCCGGGCCGATGACGGTGCCAATCATGTCCTGCGGGATCGATACCCGGTACATCTTCGGGGCGTGCTCGGAAACCTCTTCGCGGGGATCCGGGAGCACTTCGTTCATCTTCGAAAGGATGAACTCTCGCGCTTCTTTCGCCTGTGCCAGTGCATCAGTCAGCAGTTCGCGCGAGACGCCGCCGATCTTAATGTCCATCTGCAGGGCCGTAATACCCTCTGTCGTTCCCGCCACCTTGAAGTCCATGTCGCCCATGAAGTCTTCTTGGCCGGCGATGTCCGTGAGGATCTGGTACTTCCCGTCCTCTCCCATGATCAGGCCCATCGCCACGCCGCCAACCGGCGCAGCAATCGGCACGCCTGCGTCCATCAGCGCCAGCGTGCTGCCACAAACGCTCGCCATCGAGGTCGATCCGTTCGAAGACATCACCTCACTCACGACGCGGATGGCGTATGGGAACGTATCTACATCCGGGAGCACAGGCTCCAACGCTCGCTCCGCCAGTGCCCCATGGCCAATCTCCCGGCGTCCAGGCCCACGCAGCGGCCGAGTCTCGCCAACCGAGAACGGAGGGAAGTTGTAGTGGTGCATATACCGCTTGGACTCGTGCGGCGAGAGCGTGTCCAGCTTCTGTACGAGGCTCAACGTGTTCAGCGTCGCAATGCTCAGCACCTGCGTTTGCCCACGCTGAAAGAGGCCAGTGCCGTGCGTCCGCGGGAGCACGCCGACGTGGATGTCGAGATCGCGGACTGTCTTGGTGTCCCGGCCGTCGGCGCGAATGCCCTCGCGCAGGATCTTGGCGCGCATCGCCTTCTTGATCACGTTAAACAGCGCGTCACCGATTTCGCTGGAGCTGAACTGTTCCCCGAACTTCTCCTTGAGCTCGGCGCGAATCGCCTTGTTCGCATCACTGCGCTCGCTCGCCGCAGTCGCCACCAGCTCCTCAATGCGGTCCTTCAGGTGCTTCGATACAGCGTCGAACGCCTCCTGGCTGTCCACATGCGCCTTGAACTCTTTCTTCACAGGCGCCGCAGCGGCGGCCATTTCTTCCTGCACAGCGATGATCTGGCGGTTCGCCGCCATCGCCACCTCGATCGCCTCCAGGACGACGTCTTCCGACACTTCCTTGGCGCCGGCCTCGACCATTACTACCGCGTCCTTGGTGCCCGCGACGATGATATCGAGATCACCTTCCTCGGCCTCTTCGAACGTCGGGTTCACGATGAACTCGCCATCGATCCGCGTCACGCGAACGGCGCTCACCGGGCCGTTGAACGGGATATCGCTGATCATCAGCGCTGCGCTCGCACCGATCGTGATCATCGTGTCCGGCTGATGCTCACGATCGGAAGAAAGCGTGATCGCCGTGATCTGTACCTCGTTGCGGAAGCCCTTCGGGAACAGCGGCCGCAGCGGCCGGTCCGTCAGGCGCATCGCGAGGATGCCATCTGTGCTCGCCCGGCCTTCGCGGCGCGGGAACGCGCCCGGGATCTTCCCGACGGCGTAGAGCCGCTCTTCGTAGTCCACTGTCAGCGGGAAGAAATCGATGCCTTCCCGTGGCTCCGACATGCAGGCGGTCACCAGCACTACCGTGTCGCCCTGCCGGACCGTCACAGCCCCGTTCGCCTGCTGGGCGAGAATGCCGTGCTGGATTGCGAGGGTCTTGCCCCCAATCTCGAGTTCGTACGTACCCTGGTTCATCTGTCTTGCTTTTCCGTTTCCTACCATCGTGCCGCCGTCGCACGCAGCGCACGGCGCATTGGACCGGCTTCAGCCGGTGTGGCCCTGGCAAAGGACGCTCTGTTCCTGACCCTGCCGAGCATTCTGCTACTGCATCAAAGAGAAAGGCCCCCGGTTACTTCCGGAGGCCAAGCCTGGCGATCACATCGCGATACTTGTTCACGTCACGGCCGTTGAGGTAGCGCAGGTGTCGCCTGCGCTGGCCCACGAGCTTCAACAGCCCGCGCCGCGTGTGGTAGTCGTGCCGGTGGACCTTCAAATGGTCCGTCAGGTACTTGATCCTGTCAGTCAGGATCGCGACCTGCACCTCAGACGACCCTGTGTCGCCCTCGTGCGTCCCGAAGCTTTGGATCAATTCGTCTTTGCGCTCTTTGGTCAGCAACCTTCGTCCTTAGTTCCTTTGCCTATCGTCTATCCGCTGGCAAGGTATCACCCACGATGTCAAGCGGCAATGAAATGTCTCCGCGCTCACCTGCGCTCATCATCCTCTCCGGCCTTCCCGGCAGTGGCAAGACAACCTTCGCCGACGCACTGCTTCGTGAAATCTCGGCCGATCATATCGAAAGTGACGCTGTCCGCCGCCGGATCGCCTCCAGTCCTCGCTACACGCCGGCCGAGAACCGCCGCGTCTTCGATGAGGTCGAGCGCCGGGCAGCGTCAGCCATCGCGTCTGGACGCATCGCATTGATCGATGCAACTAACCTCCGTGAGCAGGACCGCCTGCGCTTCTTTTCTCTCGCGGCGCGGTCGCGCGTGCGAGTACTTGCAGTCCGCGTGATCGCGCCCGATCCCGACATCCGCCGCCGCCTCCAGGCGCCGAGGCTCGGCCACTCACAGGCTGGCCCAGAGATCTTCGAGCGAATGCGCGGTCGTACGGAACGCTTCACCTGCCCGGCCATCGCCGTCGACACTCGCTATTCGCTTGGGCCGCCCCTTCGCCTTCTTGTTCAGCTTCTGAAAGAATCGAATCAATGGATCCATCCCGCCCCCTGATGTTGCTGCGCGCACGCCCCTCGGATGGGATTGTCCAGAAGTTCGCGCCCTGGTTCCGAAAAGTGCATCTGCGCGACATAGAGCGCATCCCCGGCATCAGCAACGTCCGCAGCGGCAAGACGCCGGGTGGCGTCTTTCTCGGCTTCTATGAGTTCAGTAACGCCGAGGCGGTCCAGTCGGCCCTTGCGAGCCCCCAGGCCGCCTACGCCCGCGGTACCTGGGAACAGTGGTCCAGCGACCTTTCCGAGCTCTTCATCGAGCTTTGGGCGCCAATCGGTCCTCTGCCCCTCTACCACCCCATCAACTGACATGCGGGCGCGCCTTGGGCCGTTACCGATGGCTGCCATTCTGGTTGACCGTGTTCGACGAGGTGCCACTCTTCCGCTTGCCGATTAGCCGCGATTTCGTACGATACCCCGCGAAACCTCCCAACAATCCAAGGAGATTTAAGAGAGTTGATAAGTTTGATAGATAATCGACTCCGTTGGCTCTTTGCCAGCGCCGTGCTGGTTGCCCTTGTGGCTTCCACGGCCGTCGCCTGCGGCGACGATGACGATGATTCGGCAGCTACCTCGACTGCGACCAGCGCCGCCACCACAGCCGCCTCTTCCACGGCCCAGGCCGCGGCTTACCCCATGAAGGTCACCGACCTTCTCGGACGCGAAGTCGAGATCAAATCGAAGCCCGCCACTGTTGTGGCACTGAGTCCCTCGGCCGTCGAGTACGTGTACGCCGTCGGCGGCACAGTCGTCGGCCGTCCCGAATCGGCCGTCTATCCCGAGGCCGTCAAGTCCGTCAAGTCGACCGGCACCTCCTACCAGCCCAGCTTCGAAGAAATCCTCCAGCTCAAGCCCGACCTCGTCGTCGCGGACTCGGTTATCCACGCCCAGCCCCAGCTCCGTTCCGCAATAGAGGGCCTCGGTATTCCCGTGATCTTCGCAGGCGCCGAGA
>JAGQHB010000025.1 GCA_020432045.1 Dehalococcoidia bacterium
GGGGACAACATCCTGATGACGGTGGAGCTGATCCAGCCGGTCGCGATCGAAGACGGACTACGGTTCGCGATTCGCGAAGGTGGCCGCACCGTCGGCGCCGGTGTCGTCGTCAAAATCATCGCCTGAGCCAGGCGCAACCAGGAAGGATGGCGCAAATGGCCCGCCAGATGATTCGGATAAAACTCAAAGCATACGACCACCGGCTGATTGATCAGTCGGCTCGCCAGATCGTGGAAGCCGCAGAGCGCACCGGTGCAGCTGTCGCCGGGCCCGTCCCGCTACCCACGGCTATCGAGAAATTCTGCGTCATCCGCGGCCCGCACATCCATAAGGACGGTCGGGATCAGTTCGAGATCCGCACCCACAAGCGGCTCATCGACATTCTTGAGCCCACTTCAAAGACAGTCGACACGCTCATGCGGCTTCAACTGCCGAGCGGCGTCGACATCGAGATCAAGCTGTAACCACATGACTATCGAAGGACTCCTTGGCAGAAAGCTCGGTACCGTCCAGGTCTTTGATGACCGGGGACGGCTCCGTGGCGCGACCGCCGTTGAGGTTGGCCCCTGTTACGTGACCGACCTTCGTACGCCCGAAAAGCACGGCTACACCGCCGTCCAGATCGGTTACGAGGAAAGCCGCCGCCTCAACAAGCCGGAGACCGGCCACCTTCGTCCTGCTGGTGGCCACAAGCTCCGCCACCTCGCCGAGTTCCGGCTCGTAGGCGCAGGCGAATACAAGCTCGGCGACGAACTTGGCGCGGACCTGTTCGAAGTCGGTAAGAAAGTCGATGTCACCGCGACCTCCAAGGGCCGTGGCTTCCAGGGTGGCGTCCGTCGCCACGGCTTCAAAGGCGGCCCCCGTACCCACGGCCAGAGTGACCGGCACCGTGCTCCCGGTTCTATCGGGTCCGGCACGACTCCCGGTCGCGTCCTCAAGGGCACGCGCATGGCCGGTCACATGGGAGCCGTCCGCACGACCGTGCGAAACCTCGAAGTGGTCGCCCGTAACGACGACCGCGGCGTCATCTTTGTCGCTGGCTCAGTCCCCGGCCCGGATGGTGGTCTCGTCCGTGTGCGCACAGCAAGGAAGGTGGCGCGGTGAAGCTTTCCGTCGTCGATACCGCCGGTAAGGAACTGCGCCAGATCGATGCCGCCGACGAAGTCTTCGGTATCGAACCCAACCGCGCCGTCGTCCACCAGGCCTACGTGACCCAGATGTCGAACCGCCGGTCGGGCTCTGCTCATACCAAGACCCGCGGCGAAGTCCGGGGTTCCACCGTCAAGATCCGCAAGCAAAAGGGTCTTGGGCGTTCGCGCCAGGGAAGTATCCGCGCGCCCCACCACGTCGGTGGCGGTATCGCGCACGGCCCTCGTGCCCACAGCTTCGCCAAGAAGCTGCCCACACAGATGCGCCGGCTCGCACTTCGTTCCGTGCTCAGCAGCCACGCCAGTGAAGGCACGCTCATCGTCGTAGAAGGTCTCGTCTCCGATGCACCTCGGACGAAGGTCGTCGCCGCAGCACTTCGAGCACTTGGCATCGACCGCCGTGCGCTCGTCGTCAGCGCGGGCCATGAACCGCAGCTTTCGCTCGCCGCCCGCAACATCGAGCACGTCACGGCCCTTCCGGCCCAAAACCTCAACATCGTCGACCTCGTCAACGCACACCGTGTGGTTCTCACCGAAGACGCGGTCCGCTCCATCGAGGCACTCTGGGGTGGTGCCAATCTCAAGCCTGCCCGCGGCAGAGGGGAGGCCGTAAGTGCCTAAGGAAATCCACCCATACGCGGTGCTCCTTCGTCCTCTCGTAACCGAGAAGACCACCGTCCTCACCGCCCTGGACAAGTACGTCTTTGAAGTGGACGCACGCGCAAACAAGGCCCAGATTCGCGAAGCCGTGGAGATCGCGTTTAGCGTACGCGTCGTCGACGTCAACACCATGATGATGAAGGGCAAGCCCCGCCGCTTCGGTCGTAAGGTCGTCAATCGGCCCGACTGGAAGAAGGCGGTCGTCACGCTCGTCGCCGGCGACAAAATCGACCTCTTCGAGGGGGTTTAGGCAATGCCAATCAAGCAGTTCAAGCCCACGTCCCCCGGCCGCCGCGATGGCAGTGGCTTCACCTTTACAGAGATCACAGCCAGCAAGCCGGAAAAGTCGCTTGTCGAGTCGCTCCGCAAGCGCTCCGCCGGCCGTAACAATCAGGGTCGTATCACCGTCCGCCATCGTGGCGGTGGTGCGCGCAGGCTCTACCGCATCATCGACTGGAAGCGCGAGAAGTTCGGCGTTCCGGCCACCGTGAAGACGATCGAGTACGATCCGAACCGCACGGCCCGGATTGCACTTCTCTTCTACGCGGATGGCGAAAAGCGCTACATCCTCGCGCCCAACGGCCTCACCGTTGGTGCTGTCCTTCAGAGTGGGCCGGCGGCTGAAGTCCGCGTCGGCAACTGTCTTCCGCTTGGCAGCCTGCCAACTGGTACGCAGGTCCACAACATTGAACTCACGCCCGGCCGCGGAGGCCAGATGGTCCGCAGCGCAGGCGCCTCCGCTCAACTCATGGCCAAGGAAGGCGACTACGCCCTTCTTCGTCTTCCCAGCGGCGAAATGCGGCGCGTCCGTATCGAATGCATGGCCACGATTGGCCAGGTCAGTAATGCTGAGCATGGCCTCATCAAGCTCGGCAAAGCCGGCCGTACCCGCCACCTCGGCCGCCGCCCACAGGTGCGCGGTGCCGTCATGAACCCGCGCGACCATCCTCACGGTGGTGGCGAAGGCCGTGCCCCCGTGGGTATGGCTGGGCCCAAGACCCCGTGGGGGAAGCCGACCCTCGGCTACCGCACTCGCAACAACAAGCGCACCGACAAGTTCATCGTCCGGCGCAGGAAGGGCCGGTAGGAGTCGCC
The DNA here is from genome assembly GCA_020432045.1 of Dehalococcoidia bacterium. Taxonomy (GTDB): domain Bacteria; phylum Chloroflexota; class Dehalococcoidia; order Tepidiformales; family Tepidiformaceae; genus JAGQHB01. Next base: position 2,904 of record JAGQHB010000025.1, read on the forward strand.
CATGTCTCGTTCAACGAAGAAAGGGCCGTTCGTTCATCCCAAGCTGGAGCGCAAAGTGCTCGCCATGCGGAATGCCACATCCAAGGCTGTCATCCGCACCTGGTCGCGTGCTTCGACAATCCTGCCGGACATGATCGGTCTCACGATCGCAGTCCACGACGGGCGGCGCCATGTGCCGGTGTTCGTCACCGAGAATATGGTCGGCCACAAGCTCGGTGAATTCGCACCGACACGGACCTTCCGTGGCCACATCGCCAAGAGCGATAGGCAGAGCCGGGTGAGGCGCTGATTATGGAAGTGCATGCAGTCGCACGTCAGCTCCCCGTGTCGCCCCGAAAGGTGCGGCTCATCACCTCGCGCCTTCCCGGCCTTAGCGTCGATCAGGCTCTTGCGCTCTTGCGCTACCTGCCCTCGCCGCACGCTCGCTCAGTGTCCAAAGTCGTGCTTTCCGCGGCCGCAAATGCTGAGAACAACTTCAACATGGATGTGGACGAACTCGTCATCAAGCGTGCCTACGCCGACGAAGGTCGCACGCAGCGCCGCTTCCGCGCCCGCTCCCGCGGCCGTGTGAGCCCGCTGCTCAAGCGGTCCGCTCACGTCACTATCATCCTTGATGAGCGGGGGGCCTAGCACATGGGACAGAAAGTCCACCCACATGGGTTCCGCCTCGGCATCCTCTACGACTGGGAGTCGAAGTGGTTCGCTGAACGCGATTACACCCAGAAAATCCAGGATGACCATGCCCTTCGGCAGTACATCCTCAGCGAACTTCGGGACGCCAGCATCAGTCGCATCGAGATCGATCGGAACGCTAACCTCGTCACTGTGACCATTCACACGGCGAAGCCAGGCATCGTCATCGGGCGCGGCGGACAGAAAGTCGAAGAGCTGCGAGGTAATCTCGAGCACTTCACCGGCGGCCGCATCCGGGTCAACATCCAGGAAATCCGGACCCCTGAGCTCGATGCCTATCTCGTCGCCCGTTCCGTCGCCGACCAGCTCGAGCGCCGCGTCGCTTTCCGGCGTGTCGTAAAGCAGGCTGTCCAGCGAAGCATGCAGCGCGGTGCCAAGGGTGTTCGCGTCGCCATCGCCGGCCGCCTCGGTGGCGCCGATATGTCGCGTCGTGAGTCCGAAACCTCGGGCCAGGTCCCGCGCCACACCCTCCGCGCCGACATTGACTTCGGTATCGCCGAAGCTCATACGACCTTCGGCCGGATCGGCGTCAAGTGCTGGATCTATAAGGGACTTATCCTCCCAGAACCCAAGCAGATCGTCGTCCCGGAACCAGTCATCGAAGAGCCGGTCGTCCCGGTCGAACCCGAACCCACACCCGTTGTAGCGGCCGGCCCTGGCCATACCGCCATCTCCATGGCGCAGCAGGAAGCCGTCCGGCAACAGGAAGGAGATCGGTAGGCCATGCTTCAGCCCCGTCGCGTCAAGCACAGGAAGCAACATCGCGGGCATCGCCGCGGCCTGGCCAATACCGGCAACTTCGTCGCATTTGGCGAATTTGGGCTCCAAAGCGAATCCGCTGGCTGGGTCGATTCCCGCCAGATCGAAGCCGCCCGGCGTGCCATGACCCGCCACATGCGCCGCGGTGGAAAGGTCTGGATTCGGATCTTCCCCGACAAGCCAGTGACCGCGAAGCCCGCAGAAACTCGCATGGGTTCCGGCAAAGGCGCTCCCGACAAGTGGGTTGCCGTCGTGAAGCCCAACCGCGTCATGTTTGAAGTCGCCGGCGTCTCCGAGGAAGACCTGCGCGAAGCCCTTCGCCTCGCGTCACACAAGCTCCCGGTTGCCTGCAAGATCGTGAAGCGGGAGGAGGTCGTCTAATGGCAGAGTCAAAGGCCGCGAACATCCGGCAGCTCAGCGACGATGACCTCAGCAGAGAGATCAATGAGGCGTATCGCGCCCTGTTCACCCTCCGCTTTCAGCACGCCAGCCGCCAGCTCCAGAACTATCAGGAGCTCGGCGCCGCACGCCGCAGGATCGCGCGGCTTCGCACCATCAAGCGGGAGCGCGAAATCGAGACCGCCGAGGTCCAGGAGTAACCATGGGACAGCAGCGCGTCATCCAGGGGACCGTCGTCAGCGACAAGATGGACAAAACCATTGTCGTCACTGTCGAACGCCGCAAAAAGCACCGCCTGTATCACAAGGTTGTCTCGTTCACCGTCCGTTTTAAGGCGCACGACGAAGAGAACCAGTGCAGGCTTGGCGATGTCGTTCGCATCGAAGAGAGCCGCCCGCTGTCCAAGGACAAGCGCTGGCGTGTGATTGAAGTCCTGACCCGCGGCGACGTCGCAGAAGTCGCGCCCGCCACCATCGGCCGCGAACTCGAAGCCGCCACTCAGGTCGCTCCCAAGCACGAAGACGCCGAAGACGGCGGACAGGAGGCCGAAGCGTGATTCAGGCAGAAACACGCCTCAAGGCGGCCGATAATTCAGGAGCGCGCTCGCTCCTCTGTATCCGCGTCCTCGGCGGTTCGCGGCGGCGCTACGCCCGGCCTGGCGATGTCATCGTCGCAGCCGTGAAGACCGCACAGCCAAACGCCAATGTGAAGAAGGGCGATGTCGTCAAAGCCGTCGTCGTCCGCGTCACCAAGGAATATGGTCGTCCCGACGGGACGTACATTCGCTTCGACGAAAATGCTGCCGTCCTCCTCGCCACGGATGGCGAAAACCCGCGTGGGACCCGCATCTTCGGGCCTGTTGCCCGCGAACTCCGCGACCGCAACTTCATGAAGATCGTCTCCCTCGCCCCGGAGGTGCTGTAGTGCCCGCCAGGATTAAGCGCGGCGACCGCGTCGTCGTCATCACCGGCAAGGATCGCGGTAAGCGCGGCGAAGTACGGCATGTCGACAAGAAACATGACCGCGTCGTTGTCGAAGGCGTGAACATCGTCAAGAAGCACCAGCGCGCGACCACGCAGTTCCAGCAGTCCGCCATCATTGAGCGCGAGGCGCCTATCCACGCCAGTAACGTCATGCTTATCGATCCGAACAACGACCAGCCGACCCGCGTCACCTTCCGTGAGCGGGAAGACGGCACGGTCGTCCGGGTCGGCAAGCGAAGTGGGGAGGACATCGAATAATGCCCGCCCGCCTGCTCGAAAAGTACCGGACCGATATCAGCCCGGCCATGCGCCAGGAGTTCGGCTACCCCAACGTCATGCAGATCCCGAAGGTCACCCACGTTGTGGTGAACATCGGCCTCGGCGAAGCCCTGACTGATGGCAACGCCCTCGACCGCGCGGCCGACGATGTCACTGCCATCACCGGTCAGAAGCCGATCATCAACCGCGCCAAGCGGTCGATCGCCAACTTCCGGCTTCGCGAAGGTCAGCAAATCGGCCTCTCCGCCACCCTCCGTGGCGAACGCATGTACGAATTCCTCGACCGCCTCATCGCGGCCGCGCTCCCCCGCATCCGTGACTTCCAGGGTCTAAACCCCAACGCCTTTGATGGCCGCGGCAACTACAGCCTCGGAATCCGCGAACAGCTCATCTTTCCCGAAATCGACTACGACAAGGTCGACAAAGTCCGTGGCCTTCAGGTCACTATCGTAACCACCGCGAAATCAGACGCGGAAGGACGGCGGCTCCTGGAGCTCATGGGCATGCCGTTCCGGAAAAACTAGGAGGGGCCCGTGGCTTCAAAGGGCATCATTAATCGCGATCAGCACCGCCGCGAACTCAACCAGAAGTTCGCTGCCCGGCGCCATGCGCTCAAAGAAGAGCTGCGCCACAGCTGGGACGACCCCCAGAAGGTCGCCGAGCTCTACGACCAGCTTCGGAAGCTGCCGCTCAACAGCAGCCCCACGCGGCTCAAGAACCGCGACTTTGTCAACGGCCGTCCTCGCGCATACATCCGCAAGTTCGGCCTCTCCCGCATCACGTTCCGGGAACTCGCCCACAAGGGCTTTCTTCCCGGCGTCGTCAAGTCCAGCTGGTAGCGGTCAGCCCCGCCAACGGAGAACTCGATGAGCGTTAACGACCCTATCGCAGACATGCTGACTCGCATCAGGAATGCGGTGATGGCGCGGCACGAAACCGTCACCATCCCCTCCTCCCGCATGAAAGTCGCCATCGCTGGCGTCCTCAAGGACGAAGGCTTCATTCGTGACTACGCTGTTGTAGCCGAAGATGGAAAGCCCCAGCAATCACTCAAGGTAGACCTCAGCTACAGCAAGCTCCGCCAGCCGGTCCTCTCCGGCATCCAGCGCGTTAGCAAGCCCGGCCTTCGCGTCTACGTCCGCAGGACCGAGATCCCCCGCGTCTACGGTGGCCTCGGAATTGCAATCCTTTCGACCCCGAAAGGCATCATGACCGGGCACGAAGCCCGCCGCCAATCCGTTGGTGGCGAGCTCCTGTGCTACGTCTGGTAGGAGGCAAGGATGTCACGCATCGGCCGCCAGCCCATTACCGTCCCCACGGGAGTTGACGTCACCGTCGGCGCCGCCAACTCCGTCGCCGTCAAAGGACCTCGAGGACAGCTCCAGCGTACCCTCCCGGCCGGAATCGGCTTCGAGCGCGATGGCGCTACGCTGCTTGTCACGCGAGCCAGCGACGATGGCAACCAGCCGGCCCTCCATGGCCTCTCCCGGTCCCTCGTCAACAACATGGTTGTCGGCGTCACCACCGGCTTCACCCGTACCCTTGAGGTGCAGGGCGTTGGCTACCGCGCGCAAATGCAGGGCACAAACCTGCAGCTCGCACTCGGCTTCTCGCATCCCGTCGTCATTGCGCCGCCCGAAGGCATCACGTTCGTTGTCGAGGGCCCGCGCATCAACGTAACCGGGAACGATAAGGAACAGGTTGGCCAGGTTGCTGCCAACATCCGAAAACTCCGCCCACCTGAGCCGTACAAAGGCAAGGGCATTCGCTATCTCGGTGAACGCGTCCGCCGCAAGGCCGGCAAGTCCGGGAAGGTAGGCAAGAAGTGAGCAAAGTTACACGCCGCGTGGCACGCATTCGCCGCCATGTCCGTGTTCGCAAGTCCGTCAGCGGTACGTCCCTGCGGCCTCGCCTAAACGTCTACCGCAGCGCTTCCCATATCTACGCGCAGGTCATCGACGATGTAGCTGGCCATACCCTGGCCGCAGCCAGCGATGCTGAGCCAGCCCTCACGGCGGGCGGCCCCAGGACCAAGACCGAACGGGCCGCACTCGTCGGAAAGGCCGTCGCCGAACGCGCCAAAGCCAACGGCGTCGCCAATGTTGTATTCGACCGTGGCGGCTACCAATACCACGGGCGCGTCAAGGCCCTCGCCGAAGCCGCCCGCGAAGCCGGACTGGGGTTCTAAAGTATGAGTCATTACGATTCCAGCCCGGAAGAACTGACCGAAAAGGTCATCTATATCAACCGCGTTGCCAAAGTCGTGAAGGGCGGCCGCCGTTTTAGCTTCAGTGCCCTCGTCGTCGTCGGCGACGGCAATGGTGGCGTTGGTGTCGGCCTCGGCAAGGCCAACGAGGTTCCCGAGGCGATCCGCAAAGGTGCAACCCTCGCCCGCAAGAATATGGTCCGCATCCCCATGAAGGGCGGGACCATCCCGCATCCGGTGCTCGCCCGCTTCAATGCCGCTCGCGTCATGATGAAACCCGCCAGCGCCGGTACGGGCGTCATCGCCGGCGGCGCCGTCCGTTCCATCATGGAAGCGGCCGGAGTCACCGATGTACTCGCCAAGTCCCTCGGCAGCCGCAATGCCGTCAACGTTGCCCGCGCGACAATCGAAGGGCTCGGAATTCTGCGCGAGACAGAGGGCGCCCGGGGCAAGCGCCTCGCAATCGCCCGTGGGGAGGCCTGACCCATGGCCAAGATCACCGTTACCTACCGTAAGAGCGGCATCGGCTACCGCCAGAGCCAGAAGGACACGATCCAGAAACTCGGCCTTCGTCGTATTAACCAGACCGTCGTCCATGACGACACGCCCGCCATCCGTGGCATGATCGAAAAAGTCAGCCACCTCGTAGAGGTTGGCGAGGAGGTGGACGCGTGAGCATTGACGCTTCCGAGCTGCAACCAGCCCCCGGCTCCGTCCGTCCGCGGAAACGCGTAGGGCGTGGCAATGGCAGCGGCCACGGTACCTATTCCGGCCGCGGCATGAAGGGCCAGAAGGCTCGCCGGGGCAAGAGGCTTCCGTACGACCAGTTCGAAGGTGGTCAGTTCCCGACTGCCCGCCGCTTCCACGTCATGCGAGGCTTCAACAACAAGTGGCGCGTCCCCTACCAGCCCATCAATCTGGCTGACCTCGATCGTTTCGCCGATGGTGCGGTCGTCACGCCCGAATCGCTCCTCGCTGCCGGCGTCCTTCGCCACCTGCGCGAACCCATCGCCATCCTCGCGGGCGGCGAGCTGAACAAAAAGCTCGTCATCAGCGCCCACAAGTTCAGCAAGACCGCCACCACGCGCATTGAAGAGCTCGGCGGCACAATCACGACGCTCGAATTCGAAAAGACCAGGAAGATCAGATGACACAGCCGGCTGCTCAGCGGCCCCGCCTGCTCCAGGCGATGGTCGATGCCTTTCGTCAGAAAGACGTCCGTCAGAAGCTGCTGTTCACGCTCGCGATGCTCATCATTTTCCGCTTCGTCGCGCACGTACCAATCCCGAACGTCAACAAGACGGCGCTCGCGGACGCATTCGATCAGAACTCAGTGCTCGACTTCCTGAGCATATTTTCCGGCGGTGCGCTGCAGAACCTCAGTATCGCCGCACTCGGCGTCTATCCGTACATCACGGCCTCGATCATCATCCAGGTCCTCACTCCGCTCTTGCCGAAACTCCGCGCATTGCAGGAAGAGGGCGAAGCCGGCCGCCGCCGTATCCAGGTCTATACCCACTGGCTCGCCGTCCCGATGGCCATGGTCCAGGGCTACGGTCAGCTTGTCTTCATTAATAACGTCGGTGGCGCCAATGTCATCGATGACTTCGGCTTCCAAAACGATGTGCTCGGCACCTTCGCTACGCTATTCACCCTCGCAGCGGGGACCATGTTCCTCGTCTGGATCGGCGAACTCATCACTGAGAACGGTATCGGCAACGGCATCTCTATCCTGATCTTTGGTGGCATCGTCGCCACTCTTCCGGGCCAGATCCCAAACCTGTCGACCCAGTCCGTCATTGGCGTGTTGCTCATCGTCGTCTTTGCCATCGGTCTTATCGCGCTGACTGTTCTCTTCCAGGAGGCGCAGCGGCGTGTGCCTGTGCAGTACGCCCGCTCGGCATTCCGAGGAGGGCGCATGTACCGGCAACAGGGACAGAGCCATATCCCACTCCGCGTCAACATGGCTGGCATGATTCCGCTCATCTTTGCCTTCTCGCTCATGATCCTGCCCGCCACGGTCGCCTCATACTTCGCGAACAGTGGCGGCTGGGTCGAGAGTGTCGCTGACTTCTTTGTGAACCAGTTCCAGGGAGGCCGCGGCGGAAGCGGGACAGGATGGTACTGGGCCATCCTCTTCGTCATGGTTGTCGCCTTCACCTTCTTCTACACGATGGTTCAATATCAACAGCAACAGATCGGTAAGACACTCCAGCGTCAGGGTGCGTTCATCCCCGGCATTCGCCCCGGACCCCCGACTGAGGCCTACCTCATGCGCGTCGTCACGCGTATCACCTGGGGCGGTGCATTCTTCCTTGGCTTCGTTGCCATCCTCCCGTTCTTCATCGGAGTCGTCACCAACGTCCAGGCACTCACCATCTCTAGTGCCGGGTTCCTCATCGTCGTCGCCGTTGTCCTCGACACCATGAAGCAGCTCGAAGCCCAGCTGCTCATGCGTAACTACGAAGGGTTCATTCGCTGATGTTTATTGTTCTCCTCGGCCCGCCTGGTGCGGGCAAAGGCACCCAGGCCCAGCGCATCGCCGACGCGACCAGGCTCCTCCACGTCTCCACCGGCGATATGTTCCGTGAGAACGTGAAGAACGAAACGGAGCTCGGCAAGACCGCGAAGACGTTCATGGACAAGGGTGAGCTCGTCCCCGACGAAGTCACCATAAAGATGCTCCTCGAACGTATCGCCCGTCCCGACGCCGCCACGGGTGCCATGTTCGATGGCTTCCCCCGCAACGTCGTCCAGGCAGCCGCTCTCGACAAGGCCATGGCGTCGCGCAATGCCCGCATCGACCACGCACTCCTCATCAGCGTGCCCGACGAAGAACTCGTCGCTCGCCTCGGTGGACGATGGATTTGCCGGAACTGCGGCCGCCTCTTCCACGAACGCAACGACCCGCCCAAACAGGACGGGGTCTGCGACGCCTGCGGTGGCGAACTCTACCAGCGCGACGATGACCGTCCCGACGTAGTCATGACTCGTCTCGAAAAGCAGAAACCGCCTGCAGCGCTGATCGACCACTACCGCAACGCCGGCGTCCTCACTGAAATCAATGGCGAACAGCCGCTCGACTCCGTCACATCAGCCCTTCTCGGGGCACTTGGCATGAGCCAGGCCTAGGAAGAAGGGGAACGCTCGTTCGATGGCAGTGAAGCTCAAATCGCCCGATGAAGTGGTGCGCATGCGCAAGGCCGGACAGCTCGTCGGCCAAACGCTCGCGCGTATCCGCGAAATGGTGCGACCCGGGCTCAACTGCAAAGACGTCGAACGCTTCGTCCACGAGGAATACAAGCGCTACGGGGCAAAGGAAACGTTCAAGAACTACCAGCCCCACCCTCGCTATCCCCCGTATCCATCCAACATCTGCATCAGCATCAACGAACAGCTGGTCCATGGAATTCCCACGGACCGCATACTCCAGGAAGGCGACATCGTCACGTTTGATCTCGGGGCCACACTGGATGGCTACGTCGGCGATTCCGCCATCACCGTCCCGGTCGGCGCCATCACGCCAGAGGCCCAGCGACTGCTCGACGTCACCGAGAAGTCGCTGTGGGCGGGCATCGGCGCTGCCCGCGCCGGCGGTCACCTCAATGACATCTGCGGCGCCATCGAAGATGCCATCCTGCCCCACAAGATGGGCATCGTCCGCGGCTACGGAGGACACGGCATCGGCCGCGAAATGCACGAGGAACCGCACGTCCAAAATCACCGCATGCGCTTTCGCGGCACACCTCTTCGCCCGGGCCTCGTCCTGGCCCTTGAACCCATGGTTACCCTTGGGAACCCGGAGACCGAGGAAGAGGACGACGGCTGGACTGTAAGGACCAAAGACCGTAGCCTTTGCTGTCATTTCGAACATACAGTTGCCATCCGGGAAGGGCATGAAGCAGAAGTGCTTACCCTCCCTTAAGGGATGGTTGGGCCTTCGGGATCGATGAGGAAGAGATAATGAAAGTACGAGCGTCGGTAAAACCGCGTTGCGACAAGTGCAAAGTCATCCGCCGCCACGGGCGCGTGATGGTCATCTGCGAAAATCCGAAGCACAAGCAGCGGCAGGGGTAAGAAACCATGGCCCGAATCTCTGGTGTCGATCTCCCGAACGACAAGCGCACTGAAGTCGCGCTCACCTACATCTTTGGCATCGGTCTCAACCGGTCACAGGCGATCCTCGCCGCGACCGGGATCAGTACCGAGACCAAAGCCCGGGACCTTACCGACGACGAAGTCCTTCGCATCCGCGACTTCATCGATAAGAACTACATCGTTGAAGGCGACCTCCGCCGTGAAGTCCGGCAGAACATCGGCCGTCTCATCGAAATTAACTGCTACCGCGGTCAACGCCATCGCCGGAACCTCCCCGTTCGCGGCCAGCGCACCAAGACAAACGCACGCCAAAAGCGCGGCGCCCGCCGCACCGTCGCCGGTAAGAAGCGCGCCGGAAAGAAATAAGGAGTCACCCAGGGCATGGCAGACAGCAAGCAGAATCGCAATACCCGTGCCGCCGCTGTGGCTCGCCGTCGCGGCCGCCGCGAACGCAAGTCCATCCCGCGCGGTCGCGCCTACGTCAAGAGCACGTTCAACAACACGCTCGTCACCCTCACCGATCCCAACGGCAACGTCGTCTCCTTCGCGAGCGCCGGTGCTGCAGGCTTCAAAGGCTCCCGCAAAGGCACTCCCTTTGCAGCCCAGATGGCTGGCGAAAATGCCGCCCGCAAGGCCATGGAAAACGGCATGCAGCAGGTCGAAGTCTTCGTCAAGGGAGCTGGCAGTGGCCGTGAAGCCGCCATCCGCGCTCTCCAGGCGACGGGCCTCACCGTAACCTCCATCCGCGATATCACCCCCATCCCCCACAACGGCTGCCGCGCTCCCAAGCGGCGCCGCGTCTAGGAGCGTACGCATCGATGGCACGTTACACCGGCCCGGTTTGCCGCCTCTGCCGCCGTCATGGCGAAAAACTCTTTCTCAAGGGCGACCGCTGCTTCACCCCCAAGTGCAGCTTTGATCGGCGCCCCAACCCCCCTGGCCCCCGGCCCTCCCGAAGGCGCAAGATAAGCGACCGCGGTCTCCAGTTGCGGGAAAAGCAGCGCGCCCGTGTCAGCTATGGCCTTCTCGAAAAGCAGTTCCGTAACTACTACAAAGAGGCCACCCGCCTGCCTGGCGTCTCGGGCGAAAATCTCGTGCGCCTGCTCGAGACCCGCCTCGACAACGCCTTCTATCGCGCCGGTTTCGCCGACTCCCGCATCCAGGCACGTCAGGTCGTTCGTCACGGCCTCGTCTCCCTGAACGGTCGTAAGCTCGACATCCCTTCTGCCCATGTGAAGATTGGCGATGTCATCACCTTCACTCCGCGCGGCGGACGCAGCGAGTTCTTCAAGATCGCCAAGGACGGCATGCGCGGCAAAAACCCCCCGTCGTGGCTCTCCGTTGATGCAGGTCAGATGACCTTCCGCGTCCTCGCGGAACCAGCCATCGCCCACGGCGAGTCCCACCTCTTCAACGAAAACGTAGTCATCGAGTACTACTCCCGCTAATCCGGCCGGTTCGTCCCCAAAGGAAGGGTTGAGGCACACAGAAATATGATGGATTCCACAGAGTTGATCGGACAGGCCACGAGCGAGGTCGTGCCGCAGCTCACCGTCGAGGATGAAACCCCGACCTACGCTCGCATCGTTGCCGAGCCACTTGAATCCGGGTACGGCATTACCCTCGGCAACTCGCTCCGCCGCGTCCTTCTGAGCTCCCTCGAAGGCGCTGCCATTACCTCCGTGCGGATCGACCAGGTCCAGCACGAATTCTCGACCGTCACCGGTATGCAGGAGGACACCACAGAGTTCCTCCTTAACGTCAAGGAGATCCGCCTCAAGGCGCTCACCAACCGGCCAGGTACCCTCGCGCTCGATGCCGAAGGTCCCGGCGAAATCACCGCCGCCGATCTTCGTGTCCCGGCCGATTTTGAGATTGCCAACCCGGAGCTCCACCTCGCCACGCTCGATACGGCCGAGGCACGCCTTTCAGTCGAATTCCATGCGCGAATCGGCAAGGGCTACGAGCCCGCCGGCAGCGTCGAAGGCATGCCCATCGGCGTCATCCCCGTCGATGCCATCTTCTCGCCCATCCGCAAGGTCAACTACCGCGTAGAGAAGACCCGTGTCGGCCAGTCCACCAACTTCGACCGTCTCGTCCTCGAAGTGTGGACCGATGGCACCATCGGTGCAGTCGAGGCCATCGGCCAGAGTGCCGACATCCTTATCGAACAGTTCGCACTCTTTGGCGCCATGGGCCGGCCGGAACTCCCGCCGCGCCTGGCCTCCGGGACACCGGGCACCACGCCCTCGGGCATCGTCCTCCCACACGATCGCTACAACACCGCCATCGAAGAACTCAACCTCTCCGTTCGTGCCTACAACTGCCTCAAGCGCAGCGGCCTCATGACTGTTGGCCAGGTGCTCGAAAAGTCCGAGGAAGAGCTCCTCGCACTTCGCAACTTCGGCCGCAAGTCGTATGACGAGCTGCGAGACCGGCTCATCGAATACGGCTATATCGACGGCGACGCCGAGGGCCTGCAGCCCATCATCGACACCGGCCGCGCCGGACAGCGAGGCCCGCGCCGTCCCACCGCGCAGCGCCCGAGCAGCGTTATCCTCGATGAACAGGACGAAGAGGAAAGCCTCGGTGCCCTCGGGAAGGCCCTAAAAGAAGCACTCAAAGAAGTTGGCGACGACGATCTGCTCGGCGCCGACGACGAGGATTAGCCAATGCGACACCGCCTCAACGGTCGCCATTTTGGGCGCCCAACCGACCACCGCCTCGCTATGTACCGGAACCTCGTCACCGACCTTCTCCGTCACGAGCGCATCACCACGACTGAGGCCAAGGCCAAGGAAATCCGGCCCATGGCCGAGAAGATGATTACGCTCGGCAAGCGCGGCGACGTCCACGCTCGCCGGCAGGCGCTGGCCTTCATGTACGACACCAAGGTCGTCAAGAAGGTCTTCGATGAGATCGCCCCCCGCATGGCCAATCGGCCCGGCGGCTATACCCGCATCACCGCAATCGAAGCGCGAAAAGGCGATGGCGCCAAAGTAGCCAGCATCGAACTCATCGACTTCGTTGATGCACCGGCCACCCCGCGCCCTCAGCGCGTCACTGCCGCACCCATTCAGGCCAGCACCGCCGCTCCGGTGGCAGCCGCACCGGCCCCAACCTCCGCCCCTGTCGCCAACGAGCCACCGGCAGCGGAATCAGTGCCCGAGCCCGAAGCTGTCGTTGAAGCTCCCGAGACGGACGAAACTGTCGAGGAAGCGGTGGCCGCCGAGGAGGAGGAAAAGTCCTAGCCGGTGCCTCGTTTCGCGGCCACGGTTAGTTACGACGGGCAAGCCTTCGTTGGCTCCCAACGCCAATCAAATGGCCGCACCGTCCAGGGAGAAATCGAACGCGCGCTAGAGACCATTTCCGGTCAATTCGCGCGGTCAGACATGGCAGGACGTACCGACTCGGGCGTCCATGCCGTCGGCCAGGTGGCCGCATTCACCGTGGACACACGGTTGGATGCAACGACCTTGGGGAGGGCGCTCAATGCCCACCTCCCGGTCGATGTGGCGGTCCGCAACGTCGCGCCCGTCGTCGAGGATTTCGATCCAAGGCGTTGGGCACGAAAACGAAGCTACCGCTACACCATCTGGAACGCACCGGGCCGGGCGCCCTTGCTCCGGCGCACCGCCTGGCACTTCGGGGGTAACCTCGATGTCCCGGCGATGCAGCAGGCAGCACTCGCGCTCGATGGCGAGCAGGACTTCATCGCCTGCTCCGGCCCACTCGAACCGGGCCGTACTTCGGTGCGGACCGTCTTTCGATCCGGTTTGTATCGCGAAGGTGATACCCTCCAGTTCGAAATCGAGGCCAACGCGTTCCTGCCGCAAATGGTGCGCCGCCTGACCGGCGCACTCGTAAGCGTCGGGCGCGGGGCACTTCCGGTAGAGGAGTTCGCGGCTACGCTCCGGCGTGCCGTACCGGGGACCATGGGCCCAACAGCCCCTGCCCACGGCCTTTGCCTCATCAACGTCTATTACGACGAGGGTTACTCGCCATGAACACTACCGTGCGGATGAAAGCATCCGACCTCTCGAAGGACTGGCACGTCATCGACGCCGCCGGCCGCCCGCTTGGCCGCGTCGCTACCGAAGCCGCCACGCTCCTCCGCGGCAAGCACAAGCCCACCTTCGAACCACACCTCGATGGCGGGGACTTCGTGATCGTCATCAACGCCGGCAAAGTCCGCGTTGGCGGCGCCAAGCCGCAGACCAAGATGTACTACCGTCACTCCGGTTACCCCGGTGGCCTGAAGTCCCGGACCTTCGAAGAGCAGCTCGCCCGCTTCCCGGAAAAGGTCCTCGAACAGGCCATCTACGGGATGCTCCCGAAGGGCTCGCTCGGCGAACAGATCCGCAAACACCTGAAGGTCTATCGCGGCTCCGAACACCCCCACGATGCCCAGGTCACCGGTGCTGACCGCGCCCGCGCCCGGCGCGAAGAAGCCGTCGCGAACGGCGAGTACTTGCCCCGGGTCATCGCCCGCATGCGCGCTCTCCCGGCCCAGTCCGCTGCCGCCGAAGACGAAGACGAAGTACAAGAGACCGAGGACTAATCCATGGCAGACCAGCAATACCACTACGGCACCGGCAGGCGAAAGCGCGCAATTGCTCGCGTCCGTCTCTATCCCGGCAACGGCGCCATCGTCGTCAATGGCAAGCCGATGGAAGAGGTCTTCTCCCGCGACCTCCATCGCCAGGAGATCCTCTCCCCCCTCGTCCGCCTCAGCCGCGAAGGCCGCTTCAGTGCCCAGATTAAGTGCGAAGGCGGTGGCATTACCGGCTGGGCTGGCGCCATCAAGATGGGCATCGCCCGTGCCCTCGTCGAGGGCGACCCCGAGTCCAAGCCGCAACTCAAGCGTCCCACGAACGTCCTCACGCGCGACTCTCGCGAAAAGGAACGCAAGAAGCCGGGCCTCAAGCGTGCCCGAAAGGCTCCTCAGTACACCAAGCGCTAAGCGACCGGCCGCACAAGGCCACGCGCAGGCGAAAACGAACCCCCGTCCCAACGCTGGGACGGGGGTTTCTTTCTGCTCCGAATTTCGAGATCCATCCTCACCTGGGCTCTTTGCTGGGTGAAATCACGTCCCGGATCCAGCCGACAATGTCGGCCGTCACCTCGTCCCGGTTCGTCTCGTTTAACATCTCGTGCCGGCCTCCGGCGTAATAACGTGTGTCGATCCGCCTGATGCCTGCTTCTCGCCACCGCGTCTCCAGCAGTCGCAGCCCCTCCAGCCGGTTATTGACCGGGTCGGCGTCCCCGGCCACCAGCAGCACCGGCAAATCGCCCCGGATCCGCCGCAATCGCTCGACATCCGCCAGCACGAATGGATTCGCTCGGCTTCGGCCTCTCCTGCTCCCCTGCGTTTCGAATCCGCAGAGCGGGTCAGCAATGTACTTGTCCACCTCATCCGCGTCTCGGCTCAGCCACTCGTAGGCCGTACGGGCCGGTTCGAATGCCTTGTTTGGCTCGAAGGCCGGTGGCGCCTCACCTTCTTTCGGCGCCTCCCGCGCCGTCGAACCGGAGAGGATCAGCGCGTCCATCGCCTCCGAACCGTCCGGCGTGAACTGCTGCGCTGCGGCTGCACCCATGCTATGCCCCAGCAATACCACCGGCAGGCCGGGCCGCCTCTTTCGTGCCAGCCGGACCACCTGCCCGATGTCCGCCACCAACGCATCCCACCCACCTTGGCCGAAATCGCCGAGCCCCTCTGGCCCCGCTGATTTCCCATGGCCACGATGGTCCGGCGCCCAAACCTCTATGCCCGCTGCTCCAGCTGCTCGCGCAAAGCGGTCATACCGGAGCGCGTGTTCGGCAGCGCCGTGCGCGATCACCACAGTCGCCCATGTGTCACCTGCCGCTCCCCACCGGTACCCCGTTATCGGCATCCCATCGACCTCGGACTTAAACCCGAATGTCTCGTCTGGCATCGCTACCCTCCTCTTTTGACATCGTTCACGGCACACGTGGATGCTCCCGTGAGATCCAGCGGGAGTCTAGCCGTCACCGGTACACTTCGCCCATGCAATCCGCTTTCGTCCAAACGCGCGACATCCGTATGCACTACATCCAGCACGGTGCCGGAGAGCCAGTAATTTTCATACACGGTTTCCCCGAGACATCATACGAATGGCGTCACCAGATGGCTGAGCTCGGCGAGGATTACGCCTGCTTTGCCCCGGATACTCGTGGTTTCGGACAAACTGACAAGCCCGGAATCCGCATCAGCCGCCATCTCCTTGCCTCCGACATCGTCAACTTCATGGATGCGCTCGGCATCGAACGTGCGGCCGTCGTTGGCCATGACTGGGGCGGCATCATCGCTTTCAAACTCGCGATCGACTGGCCCCACCGCGTCTCCCGTCTCGCCCTGCTCGACACCCTCTGTACCGTTTGGTCCCCCGGCGGCGTCCATGGGTACTGGTTCAAGGCCGCTCCTTATCCAGAGGAGTTCTTCGCCCAGCACCACCGGAGCTTCATCGAGAACGTCATGACCGGTTCGTCCGAACGCCCGCTTCCTCAGCGGCCCTACTCCCCATGGCAGTCGGCCAATCGCCCGCGCTCCCACTGGGCAACGCCCGAAGACATCGAGCATTATGCCGCCGCCTTTGCCGACCCCATGAGCCATGCGCACGCCATCTCCTACTATCGCTACGGACTTCCATTCCACATCGTCAGCCTCGATCCCAACGCCGCTCACGGTGAATCGTTCGAATCCCTTGACGAACGAACCGTCGCGGCCATGTGGGACCATCCCGAAGGCATCGAAGCCCACCCCCTTCACGTGAACTTCATGGACTACGGCCCCGACGATCGCCACAAGAGATTCGAGCCTCCGGTTCTCTGGATGTACGGAAACTATCTCGCACGGTCCCGTGGTACCGGCGCTGGAAGTCGTTCTGACGACACCGTACCCTCCGGCAACCCGTTCTCTGATCAGTTCAGCCGCTACTTCCCGGACCTCCGCGCCCGTCGCGTAGACGCGGGCCACTTCTTCCCCGAAGAGGCCCCGGCCGTAACCAACGCCGCCCTCTCCCGTTTCCTGCGCGGAGAGATCTAGCCGCAGCTTCAGGCGGCTGCCTCCTCGGCCGTGCTATCGTTGCGCCACACAATCATCGTCCGGAGGAAGCAAATGAACGTCGTCCGCAACGGGTCCGTGCCCCTCAGTGTCGCGAATGCACCCATTTTCGAAGGGCTCGTCCACACCAGCCCGCTCATCCCCGCCGATGACAGCCACGTTGGCGTTTCGCTCGTCTCCTTCACAGGAGGCGCTCGCAACAAGTTCCACACCCACACGGCCGATCAGATCCTCTATATCACCGAGGGTGAAGGCATCGTCGCCAGCCGCGACCAGGAACATCGCGTCGTCGCCGGCGATATCGTTCACGTCCCAGTAGGCGAAGTGCACTGGCACGGCGCCGCGCCCGGCCGTGATATGGCACACCTGTCTATCCTCCCTCCCAGCACAACCACGATCGTCGAATAACACACTCGGCGCCATCGCCGGAAGTCAGAGGCCTTATGCGGTTCATCATCTATGGTGCCGGCGCCGTTGGCGGCGTCATCGGCGGGCGTCTCGCCCAGCACGGCTACGATGTCGTCCTCATTGCTCGCGGCGCACATCGTGAGGCGATCGCCGCGAACGGCCTCACGGTGCTCTCTCCCGATGGCGAAGCCCACATCAGCGTCCCGGTTGCCGGGCACCCGTCGGAGATCGTCTTTCAGCCGGGCGATGCCGTCCTCCTGTGTATGAAGACCAATGACACCCTTGCTGCCCTGGACGCCCTCGTTGCCACTGCCCCAGTCGAGACGGCCATCGTCTGCGTCCAAAACGGGGTCGAGAACGAGCGCCTTGCTGCCCGCCGCTTTCCCAACGTCTACGCTGTACCGGTTCGGCTGCCCTCCACTCATCTCGAACCTGGCATCGTTCAGGCTAACGGAACCCCGCGCTCAGGCGTCCTCGATATCGGCCGCTACCCGCTCGGTACCGACTCCGTGTGCGAGGAGATCTCCGCCGCCCTTGCCGCATCGAACTTCAGCTCGTTTCCCGAGCCCCATGCCATGCGCCACAAGTACACCAAGCTGCTCATGAACCTCGGCAACGCGATCGATGCGATCTGCGGCCCTGTCCCCCGCCCTGCTGGCCTCCACGAGCGCGCAAAAGAAGAGGCCGTTGCCTGCTATACCGCTGCGGGCATCCAATTCGTCAGCGACGAAATCGATCTTGCCCGTCGTGGCGAGCACTACCGGGTGCGCCCCATCGCCGGTCGCCAGCGCTCAGGTGGATCCACCTATCAGAGCCTCGTGCGGGGCAAGCGGGAAGTCGAGGTTGATTACCTCAACGGCGAGATCGTCCTGCTCGGCCGTGTCCATGGCGTTCCAACGCCAGTCAATCTTGTCCTCCAGGCTGTCTCCAATCGCATGGCCCGCGAAGGCCTCGCGCCGGGTGCGCTTTCCGGCGATGAGCTCCTCGCGATGATCAGGAGCTGATCGTCGGAGCGCCCGGGTCGAACACGGGCTTTACGTGCCGGTACAGCGCGATTGAGATGTTGTCCGGGCCACCCGCCTCGTTCGCAAGCTCGATCAGCCGTTCCGCCGCTTTGTTTGCCAGCGGCTTCTCGATCAGTGTCTTAGCTATAACCTCTGGCTCCACTGCCCGGTAGAGGCCATCGGAGCAGAGGAACAGCACATCACCCTCGCTCAGCCGCTCATGCACAATCCGCTCGACCATGAGCTCCTCCTCCACACCCACTCCGCGCGTGATCACGTTTTGATATGGGCTCTTCGCCGCTTCCTCTTCCGTCATCGCTCCTGCACGGACCTGCTCCATGATCCAGCTATCGTCCTGCGTCAGTGCCTCGATCATGCCGTCACGAAGCCGGTACCCTCGGCTGTCTCCCACGTTGATCACCCAGGCATCGTCGCCCCGGATCAGTGCGCTTACGAGCGTCGTTGCCATGTTCGCCAGCCGCGGGTCCGTTTTTTGAAGCTCCCGCACGCGCCGGTTAGCCACGTCCAGTGCCTTCGCCAGCGCCACTTCCGGCTCCGCTATCTCGTCCGCCCACATGGTCGCCACGAATGCGTTGACCGTTTCGTCGCTCGCGGTCTCGCCGCCACCGGCACCGCCCACGCCGTCTGCTACTACGAGCAGGATGTATCCTCCGGGAAGCGATACCGAGGCTGCATGATCCTGGTTTGAGCTCCTGCGCTGACCCTGGTCAGTCAGGTGGAAGAAGCGGTCTGGCATGTCTGGTCCCCCCTTCCGTGCGGCAATCTTGCTTTCGCCGGGCCCCCATCTCAGTAACCGGCGAAGCCAGCTCCGCCGCTGGCCTGGTCCTAGGTCGCCCATTCCAGTGCCGTGAGCTTGTGTAAGCCTTTGAAACCCTTGAGCGGCACGATCCGCTCCTCTCCGAATACAAAGTCGCCTGAAGTGGCGACCACCTCGCGAAGCAGGGCGGAGATCAGGATCTCCCCCGCCTGCGCCTCCGACATCACGCGCGCAGCAAAGTTCACCGATGCACCGAAGATGTCGTTCTCGTCCCAGAGAACCTCGCCGATGTGCATGCCAATCCGCACGCGGATCGGACCGTACGGCTCCCCGGCCGTCTTCAGCAGGTTTCGCTGTGCCCCGATCGCTGCTCCAAGTGCATCCCGGGCACTCGCGAACAGGACCAGGAACCCGTCCCCCATCCGCTTCGCTTCGTGCCCGCGGTAGACCTCAAACTGCTCTCGCAAAATAGAGTTGTGGATGCTCGTCACCCGGTACGCTTCCCGCTCTCCGAGGTTCGTCACCATCGACGTCGAGCGCTCCAGGTCAGTGAACATGATCGTCACCGTCGCGCCCGGTGCGAGATTCTGGCTCCGCCACAGCCCCTGTATTCCCGCACCGCCGCCACCCGGCGCCGTTGGCGCACGCCGCGCTGGTGCCGGGGCAGGCGCCCCCGGCATAAACACGACAGTGCCCGTCGATGGCATTTCTCCCTCGGCATTGATCGTCACGTCAGCGATCGTGATCGTATCTCCCGGTCGCAGCGGTGCCCGCCCGTTCAACGGTTCTCCGTTGACTAGCACGGGGTTTCGGCCGCCGAGGTCTACCACTTCAAACCCGTCGTCACTCGGCTCAATCTGGCAATGCCGTCGCGATACGTACTGGCTCGGGATGGGAATATCGCAGCTTGCGTCGCGCCCGAGGACCATCGCCCGGTCCTCGACGACGTGCTCCGTCGGGAGTTCGCCCGGCGCGCTGACCGTCAGTCGCAATTCCATGGCGTGTCCCTGTTTGAGCGTGCAATCACGTCGGGCAGCATACCGGCGGACCGCCCTCCGCTACAATGATTGCCACCAAACCGGCCGTCCATTGGCGTTTCTGGCCACTCCTTGCTAGCGTTCGTTCACAAGTACTTCGCGAGGTCACGATGGCCGATCAGGCCGAAGACGAACTTAAGTCCGGCTCCGTACTCGGGAACTACGTCCTTGAAGAGCTCGTGGGCGGCGGAGCCATGGGCGTCGTCTGGAAAGGTGCTGATCGCCGCGACGGCTCGGCCGTCGCCGTCAAGATCCTCAACCAGCAATTCAGCCGCGATCCCACCTTCCGTCAGCGCTTCGAACGCGAGGCCCACGTCGCGACGCTTCTCAAGTCGCCCTACACCGTCCAGACCTTCGCCTTCGGCCGCGAACACGGCCTCTACTACCTCGTCATGGAGTTTGTTGAAGGCGACTCCGTCGAAAAGAAACTCGCCCGCGGCCCTCTCCCGCTAGATGAAGCGATGGAGATCGCGACCGACGCCGCCCGCGCGCTGGAAGCCGCCGCCTCACACAAGATCGTCCATCGCGACCTCAAACCCTCCAATATCATTGTCAGCCCCGATGGCGCGGCGAAGCTCGTCGACTTCGGCATCGCCGGCCAGGCGAACGTCCAGGACGCCGGCGGCCACTTTATTGGCACCGTCCAGTACGCCCCTCCCGAACAGCAGGGTGGCCAGGTCAGCGAACGGACCGATATCTACGCTCTCGGCGCCACCCTCTTCCATATGCTCGCAGGCCGCCCGCCGTATACCGGCCGCACCAACGACGACATTCTCGCCCAGCACAAGATGGCGCCGTTTCCCGCGCCCCTTCTCGCCCTTCAACCAGAAGCCGTCGTCGATGTCATCCGCCGCTGTATGCAGAAGGACCCCGAGGACCGGTACGCTTCCGCCTCCGATCTTGCCGCAGCGCTCGACCGTGTCCGCATGCGCATCGTCCAGGTCCGTGCCCAGACCGCCCCCGTCCTCTCAGACGACCTGCGCACACTCGTCCCGCAACCGGAACCGGCTGAAGCGACTGGCGACACGCTCGTTCTCCCCGGGAAGGCGGCGGCATCCGTGCCCGCGGCTCCCCCAACCGGCAGCGACACGATGATGCATCCGTCGGCCGCTCCCGCTCCTCCCGGTCCGCCGGCTACTCCACCGCCGGCCGCCCCGCCGCCTGTCGCACCACCCCCGGTGACGGGGGCAGCCGCGCCACTTCCTGCTCCGGCTGCTGCCACCGCAATAGCCGCGCCAGCCAATGCTGGTGGCGCTGGAGGCAACAAGGGTCGCGGCATGCTCCTTGCTCTCCTCGGTGGTGGCTTCATTGTCGCCGCCATCGCCGCCGGGGCAGTCTTCGCCCTCAGCGGTGGGGGCGATGATGATGACGGCAAGGTCCCCGCTTCCGCTTCAGCCAGTCCCGCCGCTTCGCCTTCGCCCTCAACCTCGGCCGTCGCGACTGGTTCGGCGAGCGCATCGGCCACGTCGGCAACCCGGTCGGCCACAGCCACAAGTACGACAGCTGCCGCTACTGCCACCGCCACCCCCGTCCCCCCAACCC
>JAGQHB010000026.1 GCA_020432045.1 Dehalococcoidia bacterium
CTCAACGTCTTCCAGCGGACCGTGTAGACGCCGGGTGGCATCGCGGCCGGCAGGAGTACGCTCAACCGGCTCCGGTCACCGTTATCAATCACGGCGGTCAGCGTCGTCACTTCGGTCCCCGCGGCGTCGAAGACATCGATGTCGTTTGCGCCTTCGCGCCTTGCCATGTCCTGGGACATCAGGATCACGACCTCTGCAGGGGCGGCGAGCACGATGGCACCGGAACCGGGGGAGACCATCGCGGGCTCTGCATGCGCAAACGCGACGGTGATGGCCATGAGCGCCCCCGCCACGGCGGCAGTGATCCCCCCGCCAAGAAACGCGACGCGAAATGGCATGCGTTCAGTGTGCCCACGTCGTGGGAATCAGCTCAAGCGGCTTTCCGGCGCATTTCCCCACGCCGATGATCCAACAGCCAACGGAGGTGCGGTATCGCGTAAATCGTCTGCAAACTGGCGGAGAAACGCTTGACCCATGCAATCGTGGCCGTGTTATGGTCGCCGGACGCTATGAACCGCACTTTAATCATCGCTCCGGTCGCGGCACTTCTCGGCATCGTCCTCCTCTTCGTGGGCCTCACCAGCAACGCGCGATCTGAGGCACAGCTCGTCAACTGCACCACAAGCAGTGCTGAGCTGAACGCCGACGAAGTTCAGCTCGTCGGCCTCGTGCAGCAATGGCGAGACCAGAACGTCGCCAATCCGGGGCAGCTGCAGGTTTCGGGTGTTCTGAATCGTGCCGCCGCCTGGTACGCGGAGTGGCAAGTCCAAAACAACGTCCCCGGCGGACACATGGACAGCTTTGGACGCAGCTGGCCGCAACGTATCCAGGAATGCGGATATACCGGGTTCTGGTATCTCGGCTCCGGCGAGGCGGTCTATGGGACGGTAAGCGGGACGGGCGTCAACGACACCCGCGTGTACATCAAACCCGAGCAAGCGATAACCGGGCTCACGTACCCGGGGAGCGGCCTGTACAACCCCGGTACCGCGAGCAGCCCGGTTGCCTGCATAGGCGTTGCAGTGGCGCAGCAAGTGCCAGGAGGCCGCGCAGCCTCCTGGGTGGTCGTGGTCATGCAGTACGACCGCGGCGTCGCTTGTCCCGAGGCGCAGTCTGCTTCGGTCCCGGGCCCCACTACGACTACAGCAACGGCAACCGCGACTGGAACAGCAACCGCGACTCCAACGGCGACAGCAACGCCCACGCCTACGCCGACACCGCTCGCGTCACTCGGAGCCTCGTTGACCCTCATACCGGGCCAGTGGAATCTCGTGACGCTCCCGGCCGGACAGCTCGAAACGATCCTTGCCCGGGCAGCCGGTTGCTATGAAGCCGTGTACCAGATGCAAGACGGCGAATGGCGCCGCTATTCGCCGGGCGTCCCCGCATATGCGCGCAACCTGGTGGTCAGCCAGGGCGGCGCATTCTGGATTCGCGCATCCTCAAAGGCCTGCGGCACGATCGACCTGTAGGGGATTCGGCCAGCCTAAAGCGCGCCGGGGAGGGACGTGAATCCCCCCGAGTTCGCGATGGCACTTCCGAGCCCGGTGAGCGCGCCGATGCACACCGCGGCGATCAGGCCCAGGATGAGGGCGTATTCCGCGAGCCCCTGTCCCGATTCCTGATCTATCCGGGTGCGAACGCGCCTGTACAGCGTCCCTATAGTGTTCACGGCCCTAACCCCCTGAAATTCAGACCGGCATATGCCGGCTTCCCCGAGTTCTCTAACGGAGTCAGAGTACCGGGAATGCAGGGCCGGAAGGCGCGCCCGCTGTGGCGAGTCAGTGACACTCACGTAGCGATGCACTGGGACTCAACCAGAAAGGTACCCGGCGAGCGAAAGCGGTGCGTCGGTGATGATCGTGGTCGCGCCGATGTCGAACATTTTCCGCGCGAGTGCCGCCGTCTCTGTCGGGCCGCGATCCTTGATTGTCCAGGCCGCGAGTTCGACGCCGCGTTGCCGGAGCAGTTCTCCAAGGCTGCAGCCCAGGGCGTCAAGATGCAGCAGTGTGCGGTAGTCAACCATCCACTCAACGGCCGGGACAAGCGCGAGGAGATCGTCGATGCGGCTGGCCACGTACCCCGCGTCGTCCACGCCCGCCATGAAGGCGAGTGGGCCATCATCCCAAAGGCCGTGGCGCCCCATTCGCAGCGGGCCGAGGTTCGCCTCGGCCGCCCAGGGGGCTGCGTGCCAGTGAAGCATCGGGTCGAATGCGATCGGGATGCCGGCCTGTGCCAGGGGGCGCAGATTCCAGTGCGCCTGCGACCCGACAAGCACACGATCCGCGATCGGTTCCAGCGCCCGAACGAGCAGTCCGGCCTGCCCGGCAGTGAGCAAGCCCATGGGTTTGAGGTCCACCTGCAGGCGAGTCTGGCCGCGGCGAACTTCGTCCACGACAGCTTCGAGAAACGCGACAGGTTCGCCCGTGCGATAACGCAGATCTGCAACACTTTGGCGTGTCTGCTCCTCCACGGGCCCGGACGCGGAAGTCTCGTGGTCGAGGACGTCGTCGTGGAACACGAGCATCGCATCGTCGGCCAGGAACCAGACATCGATCTCCATGCGCGGGACCGCGCGCTCGACGCATTCCCGGATTGCCGCGGTCGAGTTTGGAGCGTGTGCGCCGGAAAAAACGGACCGGTGACAACAGATGGTGCGGCGGATACCGTCAACGTCCGGCGCGAGCAGCCGCGGATGGAGAGGGAAAGGCACGCGCAGGATCATACTCATGGGCTGCTATCGCGCAGGAACCGGCGCCGGCAGTCTTCAACCGGAACCCTGAAACGACCGCTCGTGCTACCCTCCAGCGGCATTCTCTACCACCCACGGAGGGCTCCTATGCCTCGCAAGAAGGTCACGATCATCGGCGGCGGCGCCACCGGCGGCGCAATGGCGCAGCGGCTCATCGAGCGCGATATCTGCGATGTCGTCATCCAGGACGACCCGCAGTACGCGGGCTCCATGCACCATGGCAAGGCACTCGACGAGAGCCAGGCGGCGGCCTGGGAGGGTTTCAGCGGCCGTATCAGCGCCACCGACGGCTGGGATGACACCGCCAATTCGGACCTCATCATCTGCACGGCGGGCGCGCCCCGGAAGCCCGGGATGACGCGAGAGGAGCTGCTCAACGGCAACGCAGCAATCGTCCGCGCGAAGATCAGCGAAGCCGCGAAGCACTCGCCAAACGCCGTGATCATCATCTTTGCCAACCCGATGGACGCCATGTGCCACGTGGCGATGAAGGCGAGCGGCTTCCCCCGCGAGCGCGTCATCGGCCAGGGCGGAGCACTCGACTCCGCCCGCTATCGCTACTTCGTCTCTGACGCCGTCGGTGTCTCGCCGGCCGATGTACACGGCTATGTGATCGGCGGCCACACGGACACGACCATGGTGCCTGTCGTCTCACAGACCCGTGTCGGCGGCGTGCCCCTGACCGACCTGCTGCCTCAGGACAAAATCGACGCGATCGTCGCGCGGTCGATGCGTGGCGGCGCCGAGATCACGGAGCTGCTAAAAGTCGGCAGCGCCTACTTCGCCCCGTCCGCCGGCACGATCGCGATGGCCGAGGCGATCCTGATGGACCAGCGCCGGCTCATCCCATGTTCGGTCTATCACCAGGGCGAATACGGCATCCAGGACGTGTACAGCGGCACCGTCTGCCAACTCGGCGAGGGCGGCATCCAGCGCACATTTGAGCTGCCACTGACCGCCGACGAGAAGGCGAAGGTCGTCGCCGCCGCGGCCGCGACCAAGGAGCTTGTGGGCCTGATCAGCGACTGACGCCGCCTCTTACAGAAGGGGTGCCATGAACGGTCGAATCTCACGGTCAACGCCGAACCGCCGCGAGATTACTTTTCTCGCGGCGGTTGTTGTGTTCGTGGTGCGGACCGGGGCCAGATGCTGAGGACCTCTGCCTGCAAGTGGCGGTGTCGCTACGCAGTTGCGCTCCGGGCAGCCGCTAACCTCCCCGCGTCCGCATGAGCCACTCCCGCACAAACGGGTTCTGCTGCTTTTCGAAGGCGATCGTCGTCTCTTCCATGTGTCCAGGCAGGACCACAGTCTCGTCGGGCAGGACCAGAAGACGGTCACAAATTGACCGCATTTCTTCATCGAAGTCACCGCCCGGGAAATCGGTCCGGCCGATGGACCCGCGAAAAAGCGTGTCGCCGCTGAACAGCAGGCCCGCCTCTTCGCAGTAGTAGCTCACGCTCCCGGGCGTGTGCCCTGGCGTCGTAATAGCGAGAAGCCGGACGCCCTCGACCTCGACGACATCTGCGTCCTCGACGAACTGGTCCGGGTCTGGCGGCTTCTGTCCCGGGTCGAGCCCGAACCGGGACGCGGACATCCCGAAACCATCCCGTAGCAGGTCGAGGTCCTGGTGATGCAGCAGGAATTTCGAGCCAGTCCCCGAATGTACCCCCTGCACGCCGAGCACGTGGTCGATGTGGGCGTGCGAGTTGGCGATGAGCTTGATGTTGAGGCCCATATCCCGCGCCAGCGCAAGGATCTCTTCCGGCTGGTCGCCGGGGTCGATACAGATTGCCTCGCTTGTGCGACGGTTGCCGATAACCCAGCAGTTTTCTGCAAACACTCCCACGACGATGCCGCGGACCATGAGTTCGTTGATCACTTCCATACAGGCAGGATAGTGGTGCTGGGCTGACCAGCCTATTGGCTGTTGGGCTGTGACTGGTACACATCAGCGGTGTCGCCTCTCGATGCGCTTGCCATCTTCATGCTTGCTGCCGGGGCCGCGAGTGTGCAATCACTGACCGGCATCGGCTTCGGGCTGATCATCGTGCCGCCACTCATCTTCGTCATCGGCGCAAAAGAGGCGGTGGTTGTCTCCAACATACTGGGCGCGGTGCTCAGCATCGGCCTGCTCTCGCGCATCCATAGCGGCGTACACTGGCGAATGGCGCTTACCCTGTTCGCGGCGGCGATCGTTGGGATGCCGTTGGGCCTCTGGCTGCTGCTGGCAGTCGATGCAAGAACGCTCCAGATCATCATCGCGGTCACGGTCATCGTCTTCACGGTGCTGCTCGCGCGCGGACTGCGGCTGCACATGGCCGGGCTCGCGGGGGACCTGTTCGTAGGTCTCGCGAGCGGCGTCCTTCGCACAAGCACCAGCATGTCCGGCCCCCCGGTGATCATCTACATGCAAGGCCGCCAGATGGACTCGGCCGGGTTCCGTTCGACGATCACGGCATTTTTCGTCATGAGCAGCCTTGTCGGCATCGGCCTCTTCGCTTTCGGCGGCCGGATCGACGCTGACGCGCTCACCGCCTCCACTGTCGGGCTGCCCGCAGTGGTGCTCGGCCTCGTCGGCGGCCAGTTGCTCTACCGAAAGGTCGATGAGGGCCGTTTCCGCCGGGCAGTGCAGGTTATCCTCGTCGTCAGCGCCACGGCAGCCCTCACGGGCGCTATCCTGCGTTAACGGCATTACGTGACGGGCGCACAGACGAGCTCGAACGCCGGAACCGAAATCGCCGGCGCCTACGGCGATGCTGCCCGGACAGGCGCCGCCTTCGACTTGTTCCGGTGCAGGGGCTCCTCCATCAAGAAAATCATGATGGCCGCGCCGGCAAGGCCGAGGCCGCCGGCAGCCACCGACGCCGCACTCAACGATGCGAAGCCGGCAACAATTCCGAGCAATGCGGGGCCACCGGCCGTGCCCATGTCCCCAACCAGCCGCCACACGCCCAGGAAATCCGGGCGCCCGATTACGGGGGAGAAGTCGGCGCCCAGCGTCATCACAATGCCGCTCCCGAACCCGTTCCCGAGGCTGGTGAGAAGGCTGGCGAGGAGTAACGTTGTGAATGACCCGGAGAGCGGGATAAGGATCATCCCGACGGCCATGGTGAGCAGACACGGAACGCCCGCAAACTTGCGGCCCCAGCGGTCCATGATGATCCCGACGGGATAGAACAGGAGCATGTCGAGTGCCGACGAAATCCCAAAGATGAGGCTGATGTGGCCACCATCGAGGCCGATTGAATCGCCCCACAGCGGGATCACTGCCTGTCGCGATGCCCGGAGAATCCCGATCGCCGTGGCTGCCAGCCCGGCTGTGAGGAATACGCGACGGTTTGAAACAACGACCTGGCCCAGCCGTTGATAGACGTTCCCGTGATGGACCGCACTTCTGTCACGCCCATCGTCCTTGACAAAGAGGAAGAGGCAGACGCAGGCAAGGCCCGAAAGGCCGGCCTGGACGTAAAAGACGGATGAATTGCCCGCAAACCAGATGGCCGCGCCGCCTGCAAAAGGGCCTACGAAGTTACCGACGCGATTGGCGCCTCCAAGCAGGGAAAGCGCACGGCCACGCTGTTCCACGGGCGCAACCTCAGTGACGAACGACAGCCTTGCCAGTAACCAGATCGACCACGCGGCGCCCATAGCCACGACGAGTCCGGCATACGCCCAGACCGAGTGACTCAACGCCGCACCGACGGCGACCACACCCAGTGCCAGCGTTGCGAGGACCATTGCACCGCGCTCTCCCACCCGGCCAACAAGCAGGCCGGCTGGAATGTCGAATGCCATAGTCCCGAACCCGCGAAACGCCACGATCGCGCTTGCGAGCGCCACTGAAGCTCCGAGATCCTTTGCAAAGAGCGGGATAATTGGGATGACCGCGCCCTGGCCGATCGCGAACAGTAGCGTCGGCAGATAGACCGACCAGGTGAGTGAGCGGAGACGAAATGCCTGCGGGGATTCCGGCGTAACGGCCACGTCCGGGCAGCGTAGATGAGCTTTCGACTATGTTCCCGGAGTTGCGAACCTCAAGGCGGGAATATATCTTCCTTTTCATGGGAACGAAACAATTGGCCGGGCTACTCGTGGTTTGCGTCTCTCTCTTCGGCGCAATTGCCTGCGATGAACTGCCGGACCAGAGCTCCACCGAGGTTGGCGCGACCACCGTGGCAATCGGGATCCCGGCTGAAGCCGCCGCAGACGGTTGGAAGATCACCGTCACCAGCGTGCAACGCGTGGCATCGATCGAGGTCAATGGGCAGACCAAGACCCCGCTCGGGGTCTACCTCGCCGTTTCCCTTTCGATGGAAAACACGAGTGCGGTGCAGCAGGCACTCGGAGGCAACCGCTTCAAGCTCGCGGACGATGCTGGTCGCAACTACAGCTGGTACGAGTCCGGCACCAACGCTTACGGCAAACAGGAACTGGGCGCAAAGGTCAATCCCGGCCTGGTTGCACCCGCCGTGATCATCTTCGACGTTCCTACCGATGCGACGGGACTCGTCGTGAGGGGTATCGGCGGAGTACGCATATCCCTCGGCGATGCTGCGGCTATGCCCTGATGGCTAATCCGGTGCCGGGACGCCCCCCGCCTCGACCTCGCGGCCGCGAAGGAGGTTGTAGGCAATACGCATCGTGGGGCGCAGTTCGCGACGGTGTACGACCAACAGGACGACGCAGAGAACCGCATACGCGGCTGCGTACCACACGCGCACCATCTCGTTCGTGATAAACAGTTGTGTGGCAAACAGGATGAACAGCGCGGCCGCCTCTCGCGCGCTCATGCGAAGGTTCATGAACACGGCGACTGCAAACGCTGATTGAGCAGCGGTGAGGAAGATCTCTTCGCGCTGTCGACCATCCAGCGGTAGTCCCCCGAGCAGGCTGAACTCACCGGCCGAAATTGAGTAAGCCAGCGGCAAAGTGCCGATCAGCAGCGTCCACTGGTTCACTTTGGAGGAGATAAGGGCGCCCATGCCGGCGCCTGCACGGCCGCGCCAGGCAAGCAGGCTCGCTACAAGAACCTCCGGCGACTCGGATGCGAGCGGAGCCAACCATTGGATGAGGAAAAACTCAGAGATCCCGAATGACTGGCCGGTCTCCACGAGACCATCGGCGAACGGCTCGGCCGAGGCGAAGATCACGGCTGCGCTGTACACAAGGATGCCGATGATCGCGACACGGCGCTGGGGCCGAGGCAGCCGGCCTATGGTTTCCGATGGGCCGACCAGTTCCGTTCCCTCGGATTCCTGGCGGGCGGTGAAATAAACGTAGGCAGCGAAGAGCGAGACGAGGAGGACCGTGTCCAACAGCGTGATGTGGTGGCGGAGTGGGATGAAAATGACGTAGAGCGTTGCAACAGCGAGGAAGACCAGTTCCAGAGAACGATGGCGGTCGACGACCAGCTCCCGGATCTTGGTTCGGTAGTAAAACAGCACGAAGACGAGCGGCCAGGCAACGCCGATGAGCAGCCGGTTGCCGCCCGTCATGTTTGCGACGGCCAGCCCCTTCTCCGCCTCCGCCGGGTCGGCGCCCGCCTTCCAGGCGAGTACCGCATCGACGGCGTACTCAGGCAACACAGCGATCAGGGCGATCACGGCAAGCGCGAGTCCCTGGGAGATTTCCAGCTCAGAGGCTTCGGCAGCCCAGCTCAGGAGAAACGCCGCAGCGAGAATGGCGACGCCAAAGATGCCCGCATCGAGCAACGGCTCGGTGTGGATACCGTTGAGCCGCATGACTATGCCGGGTGCACCGATCGCGGCCATGACCGCGATCGCGATCCAGCCTCGCCGCGCGGATGATCCGTCGGGCACGCTGCGAACTACTCGTAGAACGGGATCGGCTCAGCCGTTTCCCAGTAGTTGTTTAGCTTTCCCTCGGCGAGGCCGCGACCGGGATGGAAGCGCCCCTTGTGCAACTGATCGAGCATCTGGTCGGGGCCTTCGATATTCTCGTCGAACACCGCAGCGAAATAGCCGATGCCCTGTCGCGAATGGGCGTCCGAGCCACCAGTTCCTGGCTTACCGAGCGTCTTGGCGACCTGCAGCGCGAAATAGTTTTCGCGTGGGGTGTTGCAACCGTTCAGCACTTCAATCGCGTCGACGAGCTGAAACACGGGCAGCTTCGCCGCCTGATCCGGCTGCAAGTTGAACGGCTCTTTGCCTTCTCGCTTGAAATGCACTGGATCGAAAAAGTGCCTGAAAGGGTGCGCCACGATCAGGAATGCTCCCTGTTCGTCAGCGACTTCCCGCAGCTTCTGGAGCCTGCGGATACCAGGGGCATAGCCCTTGAGTCCCACGGCGAGGATGTGGCCCATATCGGTGGACACTTCCATCCCGTTCGATACGAAGACTTCAGGATGCTTCTTGCGGAACGGGGAGAGATCCCACGATTCCCACATCCGGTCGTGTTCGGTGATATTGACTCCGGTGAGGCCAACGCGGATCGCCTCTTCGATGAGGTCGTCCGGATTGAGCATGGAATCCGAGGCACCCTTGGTCGTGTGCAGGTGCATGTCGATGATGGTGCCCGGCACTCGCCCCCCCTTTTGCCTACGGCCCAGCGCGGCAGGATCCAAGTATATCATCGAGACGCTTAGGTTCACCGTTCCGCGAGGAGCGGCATCGTCCAGCCAAACATCGCAACAAACGCGGCCGACATTCCAACGTAGATCCACCAGTTGCGCGGCCAAACCAGCACAAGAAACGGCAGCGGAAGCAAAGCGATAACGGCCGTGCCGGCCAGGAACGGTCCGCTCGGGCTCCCCAGTGCGTTTGCGTGGCTGCTGGCATCAAGTACCCGGTACGCCGACCCGATCACCAGGCCAAAAAAGCTCCAAAAGAGTGCAGCAGCGAATGAGAGCGGCACCGCCGCGAGTCCCATCGGTGTCTCCTCGAGGAGGATCTGGCGCACGAACCACGGGTTCTCGGCCTTGACGAGCAGATACGTAAACGCTGCCGTAGAGAGCAGCGCCATCGCGTAGCCACAAACGAACCCGGCAATGATTTCCACGATCAGGCGGCCGTCTGCGTCGCGACTACTTCGCACGGGAGACCCGCTGCCTGTTCGGCGATCGCATCCCTGACCGGCAGTGGCCCGATCCAGAAGAGTGCAGGTCCGGCTCCCGAAAGACGCACCCGGGTACCAATGCGCGATTCGATGGCATCCCTCAGCTTGCCAAGGCCCGGAAACACGTCGAACGCCACGCGCTCGAACGAGTTATAGAGCTGATCGGCACGAACAGGGTCTGGCGCCCTGGCGGCGAATTCGGCCGTGCGCCTGCCGTCATCGAAGGGCAGCCGTCCGAGACGCTCAAAGAGTCTCGCCGTCTTCCGTTCCAGCGTCGCGGGCGGGAGAAACAACACGATGCCATGCGGGGCGAGGGAGGGCAGCTTCGTTACGCGTTCACCGCGACCCTGGGCGCGGGCCGTGCCACCGGTGAGGAAGAACGCCTCATCACTGCCGACGCGCACGGCGACATCAAGGAGATCGGCTGCAGTCGCCTCAGGCCAGCGGCGCGCTAATAATCGGAGGATCGTAACAGCGTCCGAGCTTCCCCCGCCGAGCCCACCGGCCGCGGGGATGTGCTTTTCCAGCAGAATCCGAAGGTTGGATGCATCCCGCTTGAGGCGTTCCGCGAGCAACATCACAGCCTTCCACGCCAGGTTCGATGCGTCCGCCGGGACACCGGAGCGCCAGGGTCCAGTCACCTCGACACGCGGATCATCCGGCCCGGCGTTGGCAATGGAGACGCGGTCTGCGACCTGCAGCGTCTGAAGGACGGTGTCGATTTCGTGGTAGCCGTCGTCGCGACGTCCGAGAACTTCGAGGACGAGATTGACCTTTGCGGGCGCCACGGCAGTAAGCACCTCACCCACGCCGAACGTCCTCCGTAGCGTCGAGCAGCGAAAGCCACTCGTCGATTGCGAGGGTCTCCGGCCGGCGCATCGGATCGATGCCTGTCGCTGCAAGTGCGATTGCGGCACCACCCTTGGGGAGTGCAACTCCCATGGTGAGCGCGTTGTGCAGATGCTTCCGTGGATTCCGAAACGTCTTGGAGACGAGGTCGAAGAAGGCGTCAATACGCTCCAGCGGCACCCGCGGCTCAGCCCTGGGTGTGAGGCGCAAGACGGTCGACCACACCTTCGGCGGAGGGTCGAACGCTTCCGGCGGGACGTCGAAGAGGAACTCCGGGCCGGCGTAGACCTGGACTGAAACCCCTAGCAGAGAGAGCCGCCCGGCTGGGGCAGCGATACGGCGAGCAACTTCTCGCTGGACCATGATGACAATGTCCACCGGCTTCACAGGCGACTCAAGCAGGTGGCGCAGAATTGGATTGGCAGCGAAGTAAGGGAGGTTACCAGCGACGGCGAACGGTCGCGCGCCAACCAGGCTCCCGTAATCGACGGACCGTCCGTCGTCCTCGACAACCGTTAGCCTTCCCGACCGGTGGAAGCGCTTACGAAGATGCTCCACCAGCCGCTCTTCGATTTCGAGCGCCAGGACTTCGTGTTGGGCATCGAGCAGACCCGAAGTGAGCTGTCCGGTCCCGGCGCCAATTTCAACAACGATGCCGCCTTCGGGGACGCGGACAGCGCCGACGATGTCGAGGATGATGCCCGAATCACGCAGGAAATGCTGTCCTAGCGATTTCCTGGCTGCGGGTTGGGAACGGCGTGGCATGTAGCTGATGCTATGCGGCGGAGGGGTTCGCGCCACCTTACCACTGCTCAGTCGACGATGTAGATGTCGAGGTACTGCACGCCCCAACCCGGATCCCCGATCTCGTTGGGAAAGAAGAGATCGATGTGGGCACCCTGGATACCCCCACCCGTATCGAGCGCCGTACACCATCCGTAGCCGGGCACGTAGAACCGTGTATACATGGGGATGACGGAAGGATCGACGGCACACGTCCCCCAGGCGGCCTTCGCCCCCGATGCTGTGGTCCCGTAGTGGGGGCTGTCGGCAGCGAACGCGCCGTGGTCGAGGTTGTACCAGGTGGCAACGACATGGAGCTTCTGGCGGTAGACCGCCGGGGCGCCGCCGGAAACGTAGATGGTCGGTTTGCTGGCCCCGGGGCGAGGTTTTGTGCCAATCACGCGGCGGGTCGGTACGGCTTCCTGGACGACCTCCGACGAGAGGACTGTGCGTGCCGCGTCCGCGACGCCGTTGCGATACGTGACCGAGTAGACGACGCGCTTGATACCGGCGACACCTTCCGTGACAGAGATATCCCCCTCGGCCCGGTTCGGGTCGTACTCATCGACCACCTTGGGCGCAATCGGCTCCTCGGCCGAAACCTCCCGTACCTGCGTGGTCATGATGGTGACCTGCATATTCGGGACGATCGGGGTATCGAGCGATGGGAACACTTGGTCGTCACCATCGAACGTTACGTCGAGTAGGCGGATAACGTCACGCACAGTCTCGGCAAGCGTGTAGAACGTTTGTTGCTGCCCATCGAGCGTGACCGCGACAGTGCGTGCTTTGCTCAACCGGATGACGGCGCCGGCGTTGACAGGCGACTGGAGATCGACGGAGACGAGATCACCCTCACGGACCGTAACACCCAGGTCGGCGAGCAGTTCCTGCACGGTCGGCGCCGCAGACATCGTGTCGAGACGCATCCCGTCGAAATAGACGGTTGCCGGGCGCGCTCGCACCAACTCGATGTTGAGCGGGTCGGCGGTCGCGCTGCCGGGAGCAACTCTCGAGGCGAGCTTGATGGCAGCGCTCAGCGGCGCGCGGGACGTCGTGAGCTGCCCGTCCACGTAGAGGCGGTCACCAGGGCGGAGTTCGATGCCAGCCTCGGCGAACGAACCGGCGACAGTTGTTGCCTGCGTGCGGAGGGCGAACGTCTGGCCATCGGCCACGATTGTAACGGGCCGGGCACGCTCAACCGCGAGGCTGAGGTAGCGGCCACCGGTGCCTTCGACGACCCGGTCGCCGGGTTCCAACGAGACCGAGGCGGCACCGAGGGCTTCGCTGCCGGGATCGAATGTCGTAGAGACACGGAAGGACTGGCCGTTCTCAAGAACGGTCACATCAGTGCCGGGGAAAAGCCGGAAGCCAACGACAGCCAACGCGAGCACGACGAGAAGCGTCGCCGCGTGGTGCCGACCTCGGAAGTGGCGTGGGTGCAGGAGGTCGGACCGGGTTGGGGGCTGTCCAGAAACTCCCGGCCGTCCCACTGTGCGGGGCGGACGGATGGCCTGGGCCAACGTCACTCCTCGGTTCGAGATTCGCGCCCTCGCTGGCGGCGAGGAATGCGGAATGATACCAGATTCATGGCCGTGCACCTGCCGTCGAACTGTCACCCGGGCTTACTCGTTGCAAGTTGACTCTGATCCGGTGAACCCGCGGCACCCGGAAGCATCCTCTTATGGCTGCTTCCTTCCGGACCTGACCAGGTTCGAGGCGTTCCGCCGCGCGGGACCAGATCGTCAACGCCACCTTGCAGGAGCAGTCCCCAAACGGCAGCCCTCGGGCAGGAATTCAACCCCGCTAGAGCGGATTGCGGGTACAGGGCACCGCTAGCTCCCCGTCTAGCACGACCGCTGGTCACCGTACGAGAACGGGTGTTCGAGAGCAAGCCAGCCATGACGCCGGCAGAAGGGTTGCTACTCGGCGGCGAATTGGGCCTGGCCCTGGAGCCGGCTGCGTGCTGCCGAGAGCTTCTGCTCCAGGCGGTCGACATCGTGGTTAATGCGCCACTCGCGCCCATGGCGCGCGGCCGGTGACTCAAACTGAGCGTCGTGCGTTCGTTGGTCGTAGTCGTAGATGAGTTCGATAAGCATTGGATGGCTCCACTTCTTGTGCGGCGGGGTGCCGCGAGAGGTAGCCCCCAGATAAACGCGCAGGAACAGGAATACCGAGCGCTGTCCACCAGGAGGAGCGCTCCGGACGCCGACGGGGTTAGCTGACAGGCTACGGCCGGAGTTGCCGTCTCGCGATTCTCGCGAGTTCGCCTCACTTGAGTGGTTCCCCCGTATCGCCCTTCCGGACGATCTTGGCGACTAAGGTCGTGATCTCACCTGAACATGTCGGCACAACGATGTCAACGCTCAGGGTTCACGTATGGAAAGCACCGATGGCCCATGAGGCGCGTGCCGATAGTAGTTGCCGTGCGAACTTCCTAGGACCGTGGCAAGCCCAGACCACGGTTTGCCACGATGTTTCTCTGGATTTCGCTCGTGCCACCGGCGATCGTCCGCGAAACCGCGCCTCGATAGCCCGTGGCGATCGACTGCGCGAGTGTGCCGTCTTCGTGAGCGGCCCCATCGAGGCCAATCATCTGCATCGCGACGGCCATCATCCGCTGAGACCACTCCGTGCCGTACACCTTCGCCATCGACGCTTCGTAGTTCGGCACTTTGCCCACGCTTTGCAGATAGGCGGTGCGGAAACAGAGCAGCCGCCCCACTTCGAGGCCAACTTTCAACTCGGCCAGCCGCCAGCGCAACGGGTCGCTCAGCTGTCCACGCGCTGCCACTTCCCCTGCTGCGGCCATCACGCGCTGAAACAGGCGATCGAGGTCGACCAGCCGCTCAATTCCAGAGCGTTCGAAGTCGAGATGTTCAGCAAGGATGTACCAGCCACGGTTTTCTTCGCCTACGCGACGGTCCACGGGGACGCGAACGTCTTCGAAGAACACTTCGTTGAAGTGGTGCTCACCGGTGAGGTCATAGAGCGGCCGGATGGTGATCCCGGGGCTCTTCAGGTCGACCATCAGGCACGAAATCCCACGGTGCTTGGGAGCATCAGGGTCCGTCCGGACGACGAGCCAGATCGCGTCGCAAAGGTGCCCGTTCGAGGTCCATATCTTCTGGCCATTGACGACATACTCGTCGCCATCACGCTGCGCCCGGGTGGCAGCTGCCGCGAGATCCGAGCCAGCACCCGGCTCAGAAAGGCCGAGTGCGAACGAGACATCGGCGTTCACGATCCTCGGAAGCCATTCGCGTTTCTGGGCATCGGTCCCGTGCCGGATGAGCGACGGGCCGACCTGCCGTTCTGCCGTGAAGTGATAGCCGCGAGGGGCATCGTGAAGAATCATCTCTTCCGTGTAGATCATCTGCTCGATCGGGCCGAGGCCGCGCCCGCCAAACTCTCTCGGCCATGCGGCTCCGACATATCCGTGGGCCGACATGCGCTTGGAGAATGCCTGGTCGAAGCCATCGCCGCGCTCGTCGCGAGGAAGGCCCTCTCCGCGAAGGAAGCCCGTCAGCTCAGAGCGGAACTGCTCCTGCTCCGGTGTGAATGCAAACTTCATGGCTGGCCTCCTCGGTGGACCGGATCGCTTCGACCCTGGCTGCGTAGTCTACAGC
>JAGQHB010000027.1 GCA_020432045.1 Dehalococcoidia bacterium
GGGCGCCAGGCAACGCCCCACCGCTGAGGCCCCCAGCCAACCATCTCCGTCACCGCCAGAACCCCTTCTCCTCGCGGCAGCGGGAGAAGGGGCAGGGGATGAGGGCGCCAGGCAACGCCCCACCGCTGAGGCCCCCAGCCAACCGCCTCCAGCACCACCAGAACCCCTTCGCCTCGCGGCAGCGGGAGAAGGGGCAGGGGATGAGGGCGCCCGCAACGCGCCACCGCTAAGGCCCGCGGCCCGCGGCCAACCGCCTGCGGCGCTATGGCCCCTGGCGCGTCGTCCAGTTCGTCTGCACCGTGACCGCGATCCAGTACGCGCCGCCCCGTACCAGTACGGCCAGATTGTTCGCACCCGGAACACCGACCCCCGATGGGAAGTACCCGAGCCAGCACGCGCCGCTCCCGGTGCAACCGGCGCCGTTCGCAGACCAGGCGAAGACCGCCGTTGTCGCAGCCGTCACGTTGTTGGTCGCCGGGAGGTCCGTCGGTGTCTCGATTCCGCGCAGCGCGTCCCCAACACCGATGTTGTCCTTCCCGTCCCATGTGATCAGCGTGAACCGGACGTACAGGTTGTACGTCACCGTCAGCGTCGAACCCGACGGCGTCCCATAGGTGAAGTCGTTCCCCGAACCCACGATCGAGCTGGTCCCTGCGCCTGTCGTCACCGTCACGTCGACCGTCCCCGTCGTCGTTCGCAGAGGCGCGACCGCCTTGATCGTCGTGCTGGTCAGCACCTGCACGCTCGTCGCAGGCTCGGTGCCGAACTTCACCGTCGCGCCCTGGGCGAAGTTCACGCCTGTGATGGTGACTTCGACGCCTGACGTATTGATCGCCGTGCCTGAAGGTGAAAGTGCCGTCACCGCTGGTGCTCCGCCCGATCCCGTGAAGATGTACTGCGTCTGCGTCCCGGCAACGCTCGTGCCTGCCGGGTTGGTTACGAACACATCGACCGTCCCCGCTGCCGCGGTACTCGGCGTCGCCACCGTGATCTCGGTCCCGTCGCCGTTCACGGTGAACACACCCTCGAGCGTGCCGAATTTCACGGCAGATGTCGCCGTGAAGTGCAGCCCGGTGATCTTCACGATCGTTGTCTGGCCCGCCACCGACGTGTTCGGCGTCAACGACGTGATGACCGGCAGGTCCGCGTACGTGTAGTCGTCCCCGTCGGTGTCCGGGTTGGAAACGCTGTTCACAGTCACTCTGATGGAGATGGTCCCGGCGGGCCGCGCCGGCGCCACGACGGTCAACTGCGTGTTGCTCGTCACCGTCACCACGGTCCCCGGCGTCGCTCCGAAGAGGACCGTCACCGTCGCGCCGCCCGCCGGCGCGAACCCGGACCCGGTGATCGTCACCGTGTTCCCGCCCGCTGTCGGCCCTTTCACGGGACTTACGCTAGTCACCTCGACACCGGCCGTGTACGTGAAGTCGTCCTTGGTCGCATCGGCCGGTTCTGGCGCGACCACGCTCCCCGATTGCACGGAGACATCGACCTTGCCCGCACCGTGCGGCGGCGCCGTCGCCTGCAGCGATGTGTCCGTGACGTTTGTAACGGTGGTTGCCGTCGCCGTCCCGAACTTCACGGTCGGCGTCCCCCGGAACCCGCTTCCCGTGACCGTCACGACCGTCCCCGGCGGTCCCGCCACCGGCGAAACACTCGCAAGTGTGACGCCCACATAGGTGAAGTTGTCGTCACTTGTGTTTTGGCTGACGTTGACCCCCGTCGTCACGATGACATCGACCACGTGTGGTCGGGCCAACGAGGCTGGCGTCGGTGCGATCACGGTGAGCGTCGTTGCGGTGAAGCTCTGGACGGGGGCAGTGACCGCGTTAAACGCTACCGTTGAAGATGCGGTGAATCCCGTGCCAGTGATCACGACAACGGTTCCTTCGGGTCCGCTTGCCGGGCTTAGTGATGAAACCGTCAACGCTGCGTATGTGAAAGTTGGCCCGACTGTCGACGTGAAGCCGTTTGCCGTGACCGTGACGTTCACCGTGTGCGGCCGATCCGTGGTCACGGGCGTCGGGGCGGTCGCGGTAATCCTCGTCGGGCTCTGGATCGTGAATCCAACGGCATCGACCGTGCCAAACGTTACTTTTGTGGCGCCAGTGAATCCCGTGCCTAGGATCGTTACTGTCTCGCCCACCGGCCCACTCGAGGGCGTCACGCTCGAAACCGTTGGCGCACCTGGCGTCACATACAGGTAGTCGTTCGCTGTTGCAGGCGTTGCCGTGCTCGCCCCATTCGCCGGATGCGTCACGACGATATCAACGGTCCCCGTGGCGTGAGCCGGTGCGGTCGCCGTCATGCTCGTGTCCCCCGACTTGGTACACGCGGTGGCTGGCGTCCCGCCGAACGTCACTGCTGTTCCCGGCGACGTGCAGTCCACCCCGGTGAACCCGCTGCCGTTAATCGTTACGACCGTCCCGCCCAGCGTCGTCCCGCTCGTCGGTGTGATGGACGTGATGTTCGGCGGCAGCGACTCATCATCGAGAATCGTCACCAATGCACTGTCTTGCGCGCCGATCACGCCGTCCTGACCGACGGACGTGATCGTCAATGTGAATGTCCGGTCGATGTTGGTGCCCGGCTCGTCAAGAATGCTCACGGGCACCGTCAGCAGTGTTTCGCCCGCGCCGATTGTCGGCGCTATCGGGTTCGACGCCAGGGAATAGTTCGTCCCAAGGATCGCCGTGCCGTTCGTCGCCGTAATTACGATTGTGTGGGCGTCCGGGCCGCCTGGGCCGGCATTCGTCCTGGCGATCCTGATGTCGTGCGCCTTTCCGGCGCCTTCCAGCACGTTATACGTCGCAGCGGTGAACGCGAACGAATCCCCCGAATGCGCCTCCACCTCCCCCACCCGCTGCGATCCCATCGCTACAATCAGAACCAGCGCCAGGGCAAACGCCAACCGGTACGGCGATATCCGTGTCATGGGCCTGTTCCCCTCTCCCGTCGGTCACCAGCGGCCCCGAACCGCCTGCCGTTGCACATCATCGCCATTGCACCCTCTCCCGGGCAATCTCCCAGCCCACTCCCGCGTATACTCGGGCGTCCATCAACCTCGTCCGGAGTTGCTGCCATGACCCTCCCCGGCTCCCTCGTCTCCACCGCCTGGCTCGCCGATCATCTCGACGATCCGGCCCTTCGTATCCTCGATTGCACCGTCTTCCTCCGCGCTCCCGCGCCTGGCTCGGACCGCCGCTCCTACGTCCAGCAGTCCGGCATCGAAGACTGGGCCAAGGGGCACATTCCCGGTGCAGGCTTCGCCGACCTCGTCCACGAGCTCTCCGACCCCGGCGCCAGCCTGCCGTTCATGATGCCCTCGCCCTCCCGTTTCGCTGACGCCATGGCCCGCTACGGCGTCGGTGACGATTCCACGGTCGTCCTCTATGACGCATCCAGCACAATGTGGGCTACCCGTGTCTGGTGGATGCTTCGCGCCTTCGGTTTCGACAACGCCGCGATCCTCGATGGGGGCTGGAAGAAGTGGACGCTCGAAGGTCGCCGGGCCTCCATCGAGCCGCCGGCAATCACCCCGGCGACCTTCACTCCCCGGCCGCGCCCGGAACTGATCGCTTCAAAGGAAGACGTTCTCGCGGCGATCACCGGCGGTGGAGCCTGCGTGGTGAACGCCCTCACGCCGGAGCAGCACCGCGGCGACGTCGCTCCCTATGGCCGCCCCGGGCGCATCGCATCCAGCGTGAACGTCTCCGCCCGCGACCTGGTCGACCGCGAAACCGGCGCCTACCTGCCCCTCGAACGTCTCCGCGACCAGTGCGAATCACCTGGAGCCCTCTCCGCGGGCCGCGTCATCACCTACTGCGGCGGTGGCATCGCCGCCACCAGCACGGCCTTCGTCCTCACCCTGCTCGGCCACGAAAACGTCGCCGTCTACGATGGTTCGATGTCCGAGTGGGGCCGCGACGAAAGTCTCCCGATGGAAGTCGGCTAACCGCGCTGCCCACCTGCGGAACCCGGGCCCTGCTGCCGTCTATTACCCCATAGCGTGTCACCGCGCCGTTCGCGCGGGGGAGGGGATTTCAGATGGCAGTACCCGTCAGGGCGCCCGGTTCAGCCGGCGGCCCTCCTGGGCGGCTGATCGAGTGGTACCGGCCTGATGGCGCCGACCTCCACGAGGGCGACCCCGTCGCCTGCGTCGAGTGCGACGATATCGTCTTCGATCTCGATGCAGAGTCGGATGGCGTCCTCCACCACCGTGCCGTTCCCGGTGATGCTCCCTTGCCCTCTAACGTCGTGGCGTTCATCGCCGCTCACGGCGAGGCGCCCCCTCTTGTGGCCGAACCGGACCCGGAACCCCCGGAGGTCACTCCTCCTCCGGCTGCGTTTGCTCCCCTCGAGGATCACGTGCCCGGCGCCCCGATCCCGTTGCGTCGTGGCGCTCTCGGTGCTCCCAAGGAGTTCACTCGTGGCGGGGCGTGGGATCGCGTCTTCGGGTCGTCGGACGATGGCCACATCGACGACCTCTGGCCGAACACCGATGCTGAGCACGTCCACCTTCACCCGGCCCGGGAGCACGACACCGCGGACCCAGGCCGGGTGGATTCGGCGCTCGATGCCGGGCAACAACCCCTCGAAAGCATCTCCGGTAGTACCCCTCCGCAGACCGGGGACGACACCATGCAACCGGTCGAAGAGTTCGCCTACTTCGACTCCGCCGCTGCCGGAGTCCAGGGCGATCCCGTCGTCGACGCTCCAGCCGATACTGCGCCTCCAGTCACGGCGCCCGGCATCGAAGTCGCCCCGGCTGAGGTGTTTGGCTCTCACTACTGGCCCCACGGGACCGTCGACGACGAGTCCATGCCCCTCGATACCGCCGGCTTCGAAGGGCCTGCGCCCTGGGGCGACCCCGCATCCGTTTACATCGCGCCTCCTCCACTCGTCCTTCGCGGGACGATCAAGATGACCGAGGCACGTAAGCTCTGCGACCAGCTTGGTCGCGAGTGGCGCGAAGCGCCCGCACGCCCGGAAAACGAGGACCTCGTCCTCCGCGCGATCGCCCGTGCAGCAGCCGAACGTGAATTGGCCGGGGACGACGGCGGAATCGCCGGCCTCGTCATTCCCCTCGCTGGCGGCGATCGTATCGCCATCCTCCGCGGAGCCGCGCGAGGCTCGTTCAAAGAACAGGTCGCCCGCCTCGACCAGTCTTCTCGCGACGCTACCTACGCGGACTGCGAGGTCACCCTTGTCTCGTTCCGCCACTTTGGCATCGAGGAAGCCACGCCGTTCCTCCCGGAGGGCCACAGCGTTGCGTTCGCCATGGGCGCCCTTCGGCCGGGTACGAATCCCGAGGGTGATGTGCCGTTGCCCGTCATGGTCCTCACCATGGTGTACAACCCCGACGCCCTCTCGATGGGTGACGCCGCGCTGCTGTTCGCCCGTACAGGCGAACTCATTGAGGCACCGTACGCCCTCCTCGCCGACTAGACTGGAGTCCAGGTCATGAACGAACGAAACC
This sequence comes from Dehalococcoidia bacterium, assembly GCA_020432045.1. Lineage (GTDB taxonomy): Bacteria > Chloroflexota > Dehalococcoidia > Tepidiformales > Tepidiformaceae > JAGQHB01. The sequence goes on from JAGQHB010000027.1 coordinate 5,480, forward strand.
TCCGTGTATACCAGCTCGGCACGACCACCTACGAAGACGTCCACCGGCTGCAACAGCGGCTCCAGGAACAGCGTCGCCAGGGAGCCGGTGAGGACGCTCTGCTCCTCACCGAGCACCGCGCCGTCATTACCCTCGGCCGTGCCCATCCGGAGCCGTCACTTCGCGTCCCCTCGGAAGAAGTGGCTGCCCGCGGCGTCAGCATCGTGCAATCCGAACGTGGCGGTGATGTCACCTACCACGGCCCCGGCCAACTCGTCGCCTACGGCATCATCGACCTGCGCGCCTGGGATCTCGGCGTCGTCGACTACGTCACCGGCCTCGAAGAGACCGTCATCGGCCTCCTCGCCGACTGGGGACTGCGCGGCGAACGCGTGAAGGGCTCACGCGGCGTCTGGATTGCGGGCCGTAAAGTCGCATCTGTGGGTGTCCACGTCCGCGGCGGCGTCACGATGCACGGCATCGCCGTCAACGTATCGGACGACCTCAGCGGATTCGACCTGATCAACCCCTGCGGCATGCCCTCCGTCGAAATGACCAGTCTCAGCCGCGAGATGGGGAAGCCCGTCGCCGTCGCTGCCGCCGCCGAAGCGTTCATCTTCCATGCCGCCAGTGTCCTTTCCTGCACCATCGAAGCCGTCGATATGGAGCAGAAACGGGCTGCCGCTCTGGGTTAGAACATTCTGGCCGCTACAATGGTGGCCCGGCCCGGCTGGGACGCACCATGGCCTACACCCTCGAACAACTCGGAGAGCGCTACGGCGCCTGGTGGATCGACGCCCTCGGCGAACATAACCACATCGGCGGCCTCGATAGCACCCGTTGGCTGCTCGATCGCGCCGGGCTCAGGCCCGGTGATCGCATGCTCGATAGTGGCGCCTTCGTCGGCGCTGCCGCCCGCCATGCCGCGACCAGCATCCCTGGCCTTCGCGTTGTCGCCACGGACATGAACCCGGAATTCCTCCAGGCCGGCCGTGAAATGGAGGGCGGGCATGCCGTCGACTGGGTCACTGCTGCCACCGAACGTCTCCCCTTCGCGTCGGCCTCATTTCAAAGTGTCTGGGCCCTCGACACGGCGATGCCGCCCCGCGAGCTTGCCCGCGTCGCCGCTCCCCGCGCTACCCTCTGTCTCTGCTGCGAAGCCCCCAATGACAATCGGGGCGGTGCCGAGGCCTTCTTCGAAGAATGGGAAGAGTACGGCTGGCGGCTGTCCGCGCATCGTGCCCTCAGCCTCGAAGCCACTAACACCTGGCGCAAAGCCGAGGCCGACGTTGTCTGGCGTCACACCTTCTATGAAGAACGCTACGGGAAGCGTGGTTATGGCGGCCAGCTCGACCTCCTTACCAGCCTCGTGCAGATGTATGAGCGCGGCGAAGCCGGCCACGGCCTCTACGTCTTCAGCCGCGGCTAGCGTGCCGCGTCAGCACCTCGCGTAGCCTCCGGTCGATCGTGTCAGCCGCCGGCCCCGGCGCGTGCGACTCCGCCACCCAGCGCATCCCCGCTTCGTTCAGGCCGAGGTGGCCCTGGGCATGTGCATCGCGCAGCCTGGTGATCGCTTCCTTCACCGCCTCATAGTCCTGCGCTTGCACGACCCCCGGGAGCTCGTAGGAGTACACGGCGTGCCGCCCGCGTGATAGCGCCTCCAGGACCATGAACGGCATTCCATCGTGCGCCACCAGTCGCGCCAGCACGGTTGTTTCCCGGTACAGCGCGTCCATGTCCGTCACCCATCCCAGCGTTTCCAGGTTCGATGGCAAGGGCGCGGGGAGGCTTTCTGCTGGTGACGGGATCAACACGAACGCCACGTCGGGGAGTTCCCGCGGCAGCCGCAACATCGTCTCCATGTCGAATACTTCGCGGTCGAAGGCATCGACCGGCAGGTAAAAGAGCACGCGGAATGACGCCGGTAACGGCGGCGCCCCGGATGCGATTCCGGGTACTGGGAGCGGCACAACCTCACTTCGGATCCCCATCTCCCGCAGCTCATCTACCAGCCACGGCGCGTCCGCCCAATGCAGCGCGCTGCCCGCGACGATTTCTGACAGCGCTCCCTTCCGGTATGCCTCACGCGCGATCAGCACGTCGGTTCCAACCCAGTGCACCACCGCCGGCACGCGCCACCATCTCAGCAGCCGGTCGAGTGGCGACCCCCGCTCCCCCCGTGCACTCACCAGGTAGAGCACATCCGCCCTCGCCACTGCGGCGACCACGTCCAGCCACGCCCGCGGTGAGCGCCCTGGATGCGCAAGGAACCGTGCCTCCCAGCCGCGCTGCGCCAGCACCTCGGAAAGCATCGACCCGAAGTACGGCAATCCCAGGATCAGGACGCGCGGCCGGGCTTCAGTCACGAGTGTCCAACACGGCCGCTCTCGGGCTCACCACCGTCTCCCCAGCGGCCACATCCTTTGCCACCAGCCCGTGCGCCCCCACGACCGCCGCCGCCCCAACCGTGACCCCATGAAGCAGCGTCGCCCCTGTGCCCAGGTAGGCGCCCGCTCCGATCCGGACCGGCGCCTGTTCGCGGCGCAGTCGTCCGCGCAGCGGTCCTGGGCCCACGTCAATATGCGTAATCAGCGTGCAGCGCATCGAAATGGTGGCCTCATCTTCGATCACCACGTGGTCCGCCAGGTCGATCAGCACATCCGCGCCCAGGTGCACACGGTCGCCAATCACCAGGTTCGAAAAGTCGCCGTCCGCGTTCACAACGTGCAGGGGCGTATAGATGGAGCAATCGCTTCCGACCTGCGCCCCATACTCCCGCAGGATCTGGACGTGCTCGTTCGTCGTCGTCCGTAACTCCATCGCGATGCCCTCAATCCCGTAACGGACGTAGCGCATCTTTCGCCGGGACCGCCCAAGCCAGGAGGTCCGCCTCAATACGGGCCTCGCAACCGGCGCCAGCATCGCTCTGCCTCGTTTTAACATCTGTGCCGATGCTCCGTCGTCCTTCGTCACGCCCCGGCGAACACACCGTAAAACGTCCGTAAACACTCTATCCGCGGCCTTCTCGCAGCGGTAGTTTCCTTGCCCTACCCCCACTCGCCACATACCCTCAACCTTGGGACGAGAATACGTTCCCGGGTGAGGACGATGAACAAACGATTGCTCGCCGGCGCCCTGGTCGCCGGAACTGCTCTTCTGGCCCTCCCGGTCTCGGTGATGGCGCAGCTGCCCCCGAGCCCCCCATCTGCCCTGTTCTATGGGTCAGTGCAGGGGGCGTCCACCGGTCAGGGTGTTGTCGCCATCGTTATTAACGGCAACAGGTCCACGACCTGCGGCGTCAGCAAGGTGGTCGACTCCGGTGGCCCCGTGTTTGCGCTCGATCTACTCGCCGATGGACAGGTTCCTGGCTGCGGTAGCTCCGGCCGGACGGTACAGTTCTACATAACTCCATCATCGTCCGGCCCCGGCCGCATGGCGACGGAGTCCGCAACGGTACCGTCGTCGTTCCAGGCCGTCGCTCGCAACCTCACGCCTGGCGCACCCCTCACCATTAAGCGCATCGGTGTTCAGGTGGCCAACGACGGCATCCCGGGCCAGTAGCATTCCCGCCCGCGTCGCGTGGACAGCTCCAGCGGCTGCGCTCGTTGCGCTGGCCTTGGGCTCTCTTGCGCTCGCGCAATCGCCTCCCCAACCCGACTTCTTCTGGCCGTATGGCACCGTCCTCCATGGTGCTGCCAACCTCGATCCCGTCGATCAACCTCTTGTCTCAATAGTCAGGGGGCAGGCCTGCGGCGTTACACGCCCGCTCGTGGCAACCGCTCAGACCGGTACCCCCGCGGGCGACGTTGGCAAGACGGTGTACGCCATTGATGTGCTCGCGGATGGCTCTGGCTCAGGTCAGATCCCGGGCTGTGGACGCACTGGCGATGCCGTGCTCTTCTACCTTCCCGCATCTGGCCTGGCCTCTACGCAGCAACCGCTCTTTCACGCGGGCGACGAGCGTGTCGACCTGACGATGGACAGATCCCTCGGTGTCCGCCTCGTCCTCCCCGTTATCTCCGACGACGGGCCGCTTCAGTAGCCCTTCGCAGCCGTTCCGGCACCCCGGCACGCTGCAGCACTTCACCGGCTGCGGTCGCTTGCCATCCCGTCGCTGCTACGAATGTACGAAGGTCATCCTCCGTGTCGAGGTCCAGTGCCAGCTCGGGCGCCTCCACCTGCCGCGCGTCATACCCCGCCTCCATGGCCGCCGCCACATGCATCGCGTAACTATCGGTGCCGTACGACAGGGGGAATCCTCCTGCAGGCCGGAGCCGCATCGCATTCGTTCCTCCATCTCCGCTTCGCACTATCGTGATTCCCGGCTTGCCGATCGCGTCCAGCAGTACCCGCTCGATCGCGCTCGCAGTCGCCAGCGGAAGGTCTGCGTGGAGGATCAGTACGTCGGCGCTACCGGTAATGGCGCGCGTCAGCTGCCCGTTCAGGCCGCCGCCCAGTGCGTCCTCCGCGATGAAATCCGCTTCTATGTCTGCGTCCCTGAATTCTGACGGCACCGCTGTGAGTACCTCCGGGTGTAGCCCGGCCTCGCTCACGGCCACGACGACCGTCGCCAGCGTTGCCAGCATCAGCTCGCGCCGCTCCAGTGGCGTCAGAAATGGGTCCAGCCGCCCCTTCACGCGGTCCAGCCGGTTCATAGGGATGATGACCTTCGTCACGGCCGCCGTGCGGCTTCCAGTACGGTCGCTGCCAGCTCTCGCTTGCGGTTGTCGTCGGTCATCCAGGTGTTTGTGACAACGCACCGGATGCCAAGTCCCTCGATCTCATCTCGCAACGCTGCGTCTTCCGTGTCGATCACCATCGTGTCGATCAGTCCCTGGTAGATCCGCGCAACGCCCACGGACGAGACCTCGTGCCCCAATGATGCCAGCATCTTCGCCGCCGGCCCCTTCACCGTCTTTCCGGCGATGATCGGGCTGATCGCGATGCGATGGGCTCGGCTCTCCCCGATCGCCCTATGGATGCCCGGCACCGCCAGGATCGGCCAGATGCTGACGAGCGGGTTGCTTGGCGCGAACACAACAACCTCCGCCTCGCTCAGCGATTCAACGACGCCCGGTGCTGGCGCCGCCTGTTCGGCCCCTGAAAACTCAACCCCGCGCACATCCACTTCCGTGCGCAGCTTCACCATGTACTCCTGGAACGACATTGGCCCTTCCGGGCTCACGATTACTGTCCGCACCGGGTCGTTGCTCATCGGGATGATCTGGCAGGTCAGGCCCCAGTCCTTTGCCAGGCCGGCCGTCACTTCGTGCAACGGCATCCCCTCACGTAGCAACCGCGTCCGGTGGAGTGCCATCGCCAGGTCCCGGTCGCCGAGATTGAACCATCGCGGATAGCCGAAGCGCTGCAACTGTTCGACCACCGCGAATGTATCGCCCGCCAGTCCCCAGCCAGTCTCCGGGTTCACCGCGCCCGCTAGCGCGTACATCACGATGTCGGTGTCCGGCGAGATGTGCAGCCCAAACATTTCCACGTCGTCACCGGTGTTCGACACCACGACGACTTCACCCGGGTCGACAGTACTCGCCAGGCCCTGGAGGAACCGCGACGCGCCAACGCCGCCCGAAAGAACGGTAATCATGCCGCTAGTCTACGGTCGGGGCCGCGGCGCGTCCGTCCAGCACCCGTGTCGCGGCCGGCTCGGGCCACCGTTCGACCGCCCGGGCGCTTTGAGCGTTCGCCCTCAGCACCCCGGACGCCACGCGCACGGTCGCCAGTGTCCGGCCACCCGTTTCCATCGCCACGAACATCGCCAGCAGGAACCAGAGGTACGGCTCGTCGAGGAGCCTCCCCTCGGATTGCGTATGCAGCAGAATGCCGAGCAGCGAAGCGCCAAGCCATCCCGTAATGAGCTTCTTGTACGGGTCGCCACTGCTCCTGAACGTCGATGTGATAGCGATCGCGATCCGTGCTGCCACGAAGGCAAATAGCGCACCGCCAACGATCCCCAGCTCCGCCAGGATCGAAACCGTCGATGTGTGTGACAGTGTCGTCCGTGCCCATGTCGGGATCAGGTCCAGGTAGCTCACCACCAGCGCGTGCTGGTAGTTCCCGGAACCAACCCCAATCAGCAGGTTGTCCCTCCACATCGCCAGGCCTGCCCTGATCAGAAATTCTCGCTGGCCAATCACCTCGACGCCGGACCAGAGCGTCTGCACACGCTGGGCATCCGCACCCCCCTGCACCATCAAGAGCGCCAGCAGCACCCCGACACCTGCGAACGCTGCCACCGTCAGGGCCACCTTCGTGTACCGCGTCAGCGGCGACCACATCACCGCCAGGAATCCCACGACCAACAGCATCAACCAGCCCGACCGCGACGCCGTCGCCACGATCCCGGCGAGTCCGAAAACACAGGCCGGTACCGCCAGGTACAGCGTTAGCCGCCGTGGCCCCGTCCCCAGGATCAGCATCACCGCCAGCGGAATCACCACGGCGAAGTACCGCGCAAGGATATTCGGGTCCCCGAACGTCGCATTGGAACGGTAGCTCACCTCATCCGACTGGATCAGGATCCCGCGCCAGTTGAAGACGCCAAATCGCTGGACGACTGCAATCATCGCCAGCACGATCGCGATTGCGAACATCGCTCCCCAGATTCGCTCGAAGTCCCGCCGGTCCTCTATCAAAGTCGGCGCCGCAAACACGAATGCGACGTACATCGGCAGGATCAGCAGGGAATTCGGCGGCAGCAATGAATCTGACCAGCCCAGTCCAATCAACATCACGCTCATCAGTACAACGATCGGGAGCAGAACAGCGGAATCCGGCAAGAGTTGGCTGAGATTGTTCCGCGACCGCACAATGGCCACGACCACCGTCGCCAGCATCGCCGCTTTCCCCGGTACCAGCAGCGCACGGACAGCGCCAGCAACACCGCTCCCACCAAAGTCGTCCAACGTGACGGTGGCGAAATATTCGATTGGCAGGCCCAGCACAACGATCGGAAGCAGCAGCCTTGGCTCCCGCAGCACCACCACCCCGGCCAGGAATAGCGCCGCAACGAAGCTAATGGCGGCAAGCTCAATCAATCCCGTCGCCCTCCACCGAGCACCTCAATTTTGACCCCCGCCCCGGCCGCTCCTACCATACGGCCCGATGCCCGGACTGACGAGTGGTCTTCAACGCGACATCAACCTCGTCCGCCGCCGGGCCTGGTTATTCATACCCTTCCTCTTCGTCGGCATCCTAGCGGCGCTCTTTATCGGTCGCCTGGCCGGCAATGCCAACGCCGTCGCGACCATGCAGCTCGAAACCGTCGTCAACGATGCCAGCATCGGCGGGGATCGCGGGCTCCGCATCTTTGAAGCCCAGTCGATGACGTCTGATGTCGAGTTCCAGGCCATGGTCCTCGAAGCCATCGGCGACCCCGAATTCGATTACGCCCGCTTCTCCATCTCCCTCTTCCCGATCAGCATCGCCGACGGCGTCGCCCGCGGCATCCTCACGATGTCCATCAGCGATGCCTCGAAGGCAGAGTCTGAGCGGCTGCGCGATGCATGGGTGGCCGTTTTCGCTCGAGAGTACACCGAACCAGATGGCCTCTTCCGGACGCGCTTCATCCGTACAAAGCAGGCCGTCCTCGATCTCGCTGACAGTCAGTACAACGACAGTGTCGCCGCGCTTCGCGCCCTGCCCGCCGCGGAGGGCCTTCCTCTCGATGAAATCGTGCGCACGCCCGGCCTCGTCGGGAGCCTTGTCGCCGAACTCAACGTCCAGGAAGCCCGCATCCGCGCAGAAGGTGCCGAGGTCCAGGCCGCCCTCGCGTCGCCGCCCGTCTCCGGCATACAGGCCTCGGCCGTCCTCGGGTTTGCCGTCAGCGATGCCGAGGCCGGCCCGGCCCTCCGCGACCGCGCTCGCGTCCTCGATGGCGCGCTGCAGGCACTGGCTTCACGACGCCTCTCGCTTTCCGATTCGTCCCTCCCCCCGGATGTCCTCGACGCAGTCCTCCAGGTTCGTTCGTTCAACGCCCTTCGCAACGACGCGCAGCTTCGCCTCAACAACGCCGGCATTGCCGTGGCCTCCTCCCAGAGCAGCATCGAAACCTCCTACACCTCGTCCGGCGGTATCGCTGGCACCCTCTTCGGGAGAATAGCTGTCGTTGTGGCCGTCACGCTCGTCTTTGGGCTCATCGCCATCTACGTCTTCGAATGGCTGGCGCAGGTCCGGGCAGGCTCTCCGGCCGCGGACTCCTGACGGGAGGCTGGCGCCAAATGCGTATCTGCGAAATCAACGACATCGCCTCCGTTGCCTCCGAGCTCTCTGCCTCGCTCCGGCAGCGCGGTCACACGGTCGAATTCATTCAACCACGCCTCGTTGGAGGCAGTCTCAACTGGGCCGTCAAGCCAATCGTCGGACCGGCCCGTGCCATCGAATGGGCCTATCTCATCCGCAAGGTCAAAGCCGGTAACTTTGACGTCGTTCACATCCACTACGCCTATTTGGGCATGCTGGGCGTGTTGGGGAAGTTCCCGTTTCTCCTCCACTGCCATGGCAGTGATATCCGTGAGATGACTCCCTACACGCGCCCCATGGTCGGACGCGCACTCGCTGCCGCCGGGCACGTTTTCTACGCCACCCCCGACCTCCGCGATGCCGTCCTGCGCATGCGCGCCGATGCCGAATTTCTGCCCAACCCAGTCGATACCGCCATCTTTCGCCCGCTGGCGCCCGCCTCTGCGTCCTCCGGCGTCTTCCTTTGCAGCAGCCTGACCGATATCAAGGGTGCCGTCCGTATGCTTGCCGCGTGCAGCGAACTCGCCATCAGCCGCCCCGATATCCAGTTCACCGCGATTGCCGGCGGTGACTACACGGCCCAGTTCGCGGCCCTCCCGAACGTTCGTCTCATCCCTCATCAGCCGCGCGCGCAGCTCCCGCACATTCTCTCCGGCCATGGCGTGGTACTGGGGCAGGTGTTCCTCGGAGCGTTAGGCATGGCGGAACTCGAAGCGATGGCCACGGCCAGGCCGGTCGTTGCCTGGTTCCGCTTCGACAATGCCTACGCCGAACCGCCGCCTATGGTCCGCTCCGTTGACGGCCGGGACCTCGCCGCTGCCATCGCCCGCCTCGTCGACGATCCCGAGGCCCGTGACGACCTCGGCCGCCGTGCCCGTGCCTGGGTCGAACGGAACCATAGCCTCGATGCTGCCGCCCGTGCCGTGGAGACTGCTGCCACCGCAGTCGTCAGCCGCCGCTCGCTGGAGATGACCGCATGATCATGTCCACCGGACGCCTCGACGTGTCTCCACTGACCGTCCCCGAACGGCCACTCGTCTCCATAGTCATACCGTGCCTCAACGAAGAGAACTACATAACAGCCCTTCTCGACTCGTTGGCAGCCCAGGACTACGGCCCTGGCGGCATCGAAATCCTCGTCTCCGACGGCGGCAGCAGCGATCGCACTCGCGAACTCGTCCGCGACTATCCTTCGCCCTTCCGTCGCCTCGTGCTCGTCGATAATCCACGCCGCATCACCGTCGCGGGGCTCAACGAGGGCATGGCTGCCGCCACGGGCGATTGCTGGATCATCATCGGCGCCCACAGCTCCGTTCGCCATGACTTCGTCCGCCAGTCCGTCGAAGCACTCCGGCGCACTGGCGCAGCCTGCGTCGGCGGCCCGATCGATACCATCGGTGAAGGCGTCACGCACCGCGCGATCGCCGCAGCCATGTCCTCCCCCTTCGGTGTCGGAAACGCTGCCTTTCGCTACGCCGGTTCCGATGAGGCCGAACGCGACGTCGACACCGTCCCGTTCGGCTGCTACCACCGGCGTGTCTGGGAAGTCGTCGGACCCTTCGATGAAACCATCGACGGCGCCGATGAGGATAGCTACAACGCCCGTCTGATCGAAGCCGGCGGCCGTATCGTCCTCGTCCCCGCCATCCGTAGCAGCTACTTCCCTCGCCGCTCCCTCAAGGCCCTTGCGAAGCAGTACTTCGAATACGGCGCCGCCAAGGGTACGCTCCTCGCGCGCGGGCGCCCGCTCAGGCCCCGCCACTTTGTTCCTTCGGCGATGGTCACGGGCGGCCCCGCCCTCGCCATCCTCGGGATCTTCTTCGTCCCGGCACGGCTCCTCCTGCTCCTGCTCTCCGGCGTATACGCCGTCACGGGTTTCTATTTCGCCAGGCGCGCTGCGCACGCCGCCGGCGCCAACTCTCCCCTCACACTGGCTGCAATGGGGATCATGCATCTCACCTACGGCGCCGGCTTCATTGCTGGTGGCTGGCGGGAACATCGCCGGCTTCGCCATGCGCCAGCGCGGGTGTCGGAGCCCTTGGTAGACTCACCGTCGTGACTGAGCTTCGTATCCCATTCTTCCGCCCTTCGATCGACGACGACGATGTCGAAGCGGTTGCCGGTGCCTTGCGAAGTGGCTGGCTCACATCCGCCGGGAATGTCCGAGCCTTCGAACAGGAACTTGCAGACGCCTCCGGTGCCAGCCACGTCAACGTCGTGAACTCCGCCACCGCTGCCATGCACCTCGCGCTTGCTGGATGGGGGCTCGGCCCCGGCGATGAGGTGATCACGACTCCCTACACATTCGTTTCGACCGCAACGGTCATTCTTCACACGGGCGCGTCCGTCGTCTTCGCCGACATCCGCGACGCCGACTTCAATATCGACCCGGCGGCGATCGAGCGAGCCATCACCCCGCGCACGAAGGCGATCGTTCCCGTCCACTTCGCGGGCGAGCCCTGCCAGATGGACGAGATCATGGCGCTCGCGAAAGTGCATGACCTCAAAGTCCTCGAAGACGCCGCCCACGCCATCGGCTCCGCCTACCACGGCCGCCCCATTGGCAGCATTGGCGACGCCACCGCCTTCAGCTTCTACGCCACGAAGAACATCACCACCGGCGAAGGCGGCGCCCTCGCTACCAACGACACCGAACTCTCCGACGCCGTCCGCCAGCTCACGCTCCACGGCATGACCCGGGACGCATGGAACCGCTACGGCCCGGGTGGCAGCTGGCGATACGACATCGTCAACCTCGGATTCAAAGACAACATGACGGACTTCGCCGCCGCCCTCGGCCGCAGTCAGCTCCGCAAGATCGATCAGCTCCGCGACGGCCGCACCCGCGCCGTCATGCGCTACTTCCAGAACCTCCGCCACGATGAACACCTCCAGCTGCCCGCCTTCGACCCCGCGAATCAGCAGGCCTGGCATCTTTTCGCCGTCCGCATCCGCCCGTCAGCCCCCGTCCAGCGCGACGAAGCCGCGAAGCGCATGGCCGAAAAGGGCATCGGCGTCTCCGTCCACTTCATCCCCGTCCACACCTTCAGCGCCTACCGCGAACTCGGCCCCTGGGGCCCCGGCGCCTTCCCCGTCGCCGAAAATGCCTTCCGCGGCGCCCTTAGCCTCCCGCTCTTCCCGTCCATGACCGAGGCAGAAGTCGATGAAGTCTGCGAGGCCCTCCACGACTCCATCCGCGGTGTCTGACGAGCTTATTTGTCCGGTGTTGGCGTCGGCGTAGGGACCTGCGCTGGGCTGAACGGCGGCCTGGCCACAACAGCGTCGAGCGGCGCCCCGCCACACGCGTCCTGCCCGCCTCTGCCGAGGAACAGCACGGGCGGGAAGCTCCCGCCCGCCGCGTCACGACGCACCCACGCGAATGTATACGCCCACATTGCCTCAATCCGCGCTGCCGCCGTAGTGCCACCCGGGAACTGCCACTCCATCAAGCCCGGCTGCGAGATTGCGATTCTTGGAAGCCTGGCTGCGGGCGTTGTCGACGTCGGGTAGGGCACGAGCTTCCCCGCGGGGATCTCTACCATCGACCCCGGCCCGCCCGGCAGTGCGTTTGTCGTCATCCAGCCGATGTCCAGGCATGCACCAACGTTGTACAGCCGTAGGATCTCCCTGCCGTTCGACGTATCGATCACCGAAGTCGCCTTCTGCCCTTCGGTGGAGATGTCCATCGCTACGAATGCATCATCCGGCGACCACGAGGGGAATGTTCCGCTCCGTTCGAGCGGGATCCTGCTGCCGCTATCGAAGTCGTAGATCGCCGGATTGTTCCCCGTTACTGCCAGCCTGAGGCCCGAATGCGCCCAGTCCGCCATCCCGTCCGAAGCAATCCCTCGCTCGATGCCGTCGATCAACACCTCGGTGCGGGAAGTGGTGGCGTTGTATCGACGCAATGCCACCCCGCGACTATCGCTCGACCAGACAGCCTCCGCGCCCAACTCTCCGGCGATCGCCGCGAATCCTGCGAGTCGCTGGCCATCGTTGCGGAAGAGCGCCGCCTCTTTGTCCGTATGCACGACCACCGCCGAATCGTCAGGCGCGAACGACGCCAGTCTCACACCGCCATCGATCGCCAACTTCGTCCTCGTCCCCGTCCACGCATCAATCAATTCTGATTCGAACACGAAGTAGCGCCCCCCGGGTGAGACGCCGGCCGGCGCGAGGTATTGCGGAAGCAGCCACACCTCGACGCCACCCGTGTTCGGATTGCCGAAGACCAGGCCGTATCCGCCGGTGATCGTCGCCCCCCGGCTCACGCTTTCGCGTGTAACCGTGCTGACTTCGGGAAACGGCGTCAGTACCGGCGCAGGAGTGCTCGAAGAGTCCGTCGTTGGCGTGGCAGACGTCGCGCTCGCATCCGGCGTCGTGGCCGTCCCGCTCGCACCCGGCGTCGCGGTCACAGTCCCCGGATCTCCCGCAAGCGGTCCCTCGTCGTCCCCGCCCAGCACGCTGACCAGGATCAGGGCAGCTACTGCCCCGGCCGCGATCACGGCAGTTCCAGCAGCGACCCACTTTGGGCCCGCGCCGCCGAAAATCCCGCCGCCAATACGCGAGAACCGCATCCGCAGGCCGTTCCGGTACTGCCAGTACTCGGCAGCCTCCTCCCGGCTCTGTACCTGCAACTTGCCAAGGATCTCTGAGACATGGAACTTCGCACCCTCGAGTCCGATGCCGAGCTGCTGGGCGATTTCACCGTTGGTGTAGCCCCGTACAAGGAGGTCCAGCACCTCTCGCTCCCGGGGCGTCCAGTGCGGGTCGATCTCAGGAAGCCGTAACCGCTGACTCATTGTTCGAGCCTAGCAGCGCCGCCGGCGCTAAACCCTCCCCTATGGTAAAGATGCTGCTCAGTGATATGGCCGGCATCGGTGTGCCGTCTTGCCGTCAGCTCGCGAGCCCGTGCAGCCGGTTCAAATCCCTGTACCGCCCGGGGTCGAGGTCACGCCCCGCCAGCCCCGAATAATCAGGCCCGTACCGGTAGGCCCGGTACACCCAGCTCAGCCGCGTATCTCCCCGCGTGAAGTGGACCGGGTTGATCCACTCCCAGGCGACCTCTTTCGCCGGTGTCACCTCGAAGATCCTGCCGCTCGTCCCTTCGCAGATCAGCGTGTTGCCGTTCGGCAACCGGTGACACCCGGAAATGTGCCCGCTAAAGAACTGCTGCGGCGGGTTCGACTCATACTGCCAGGCGACCGAACTATCCTTCGGGTTGACCTCCACCGCACGCGAAAATGGTGTCGCTTGGACCCTGTTCATGCCGTTGTCAAAGATCAGCACATTACCGTTTGGCAGTGCTGTCGCGTGATGCTGGTAGAACGTGTCCGGCGCCCCATACTTCCAGGTCAGCGCTTTTGCTTTCCGATCGATGATCCCCACCCGGCTGTTCGTCCTGCACGAAAACAGCAATCCCGCATCGCCGGTAAGGTCCACGCTGTTCGTATGCGTCCATTCCCACCTCCGCTCCAGCGGTCCGATCGGGTCCTTCGCCGGGTCGAGCAGTTCCCACAGGTGGATCCGGTCCACCACCGACCCCGTTCGGTCGACCTCGATGAAGTCGTCGCTGGTCAACGTCGGCAGCTTTTCCCCGCGGATGCGCGTTCCACCCCGTACCTTCGCGGCGAGGTCGGCCGGCACCTCGACAAACTCTGGGAAAATTACATTCCCGTTTTCAAGCGGCGCGAAGTCGTGGTGGATCCCCAGGTTCGAATACCGCCAGGCGACCGTGCCGTTCCATTCCAGTTCCAGCAGGTCAGTTGCTGCGCCGCCGATCAGCCGGTAGATATCCGGTCTCCCCGGTGGAGCTTCACCTGGCTTCGGGTTCGTCGGGCGCTCGATGCTCTGATCGGTGCAAAGTGCTAGCAGCTGCCCGTCCGGCATCAGCTTCGGACAGAACACTGTGAACCCCGGCGTCCGCCAGCGATGCACGATGCGCCCATCCATGTCGAGCAGATATGCCGAGTCTCCCCCAACCGGCGCCAGCAGCGTGTATCCCTTAAACGAAAGTCCCGGATCGTGGTGCGTCAGGCCCGTCGGCCGGAACGGCGACCATCCCATCGCAAAATCCTCCTCACGCCGGTTTTCCTCCTATCTACGCCGCCATGTGGCGCAATGCGAGCAACCGGCGCCCGAAAACGCCAGCTATCGCGGGTCCTTCCGCCGCTGGACCACATACGTCCCGCCGATCACGACCACGATGATCGCCAGCATCGCGCCCCAGGTCACGGCCAGGTCCGGTGCCCAGACCTCCCCGTACCGGTCCTCAAGCGGCTTCACCGCCACCTGCCGCTTCTCCTCCGTGTCGAAGTCTCCGAACCCCGGCAGCGCGCACCCTGTCAGCGACTCGCCCTCGCACTCCGACCCATCGATTCCCGTCGACGCCATCACGGCCCGGAAACCCCAGTTGGTGCTCGTCGCTGAACCGATTACCTTCCCCGCGATGCCCGTATCGCCAAGCGGCAGGATCCCTCCGGAAAACACGATCTGCACGATGATCAATCCGATAGCGAAAAGGATCGCCTGTTCCTCCCGCGGTGAAATCGCCGAGATCAGCAGCCCCAGGACCGACCCCGACAGCAGCACCAGGAACACCGACACATAGACCTTCAGGTAGTCCGCAAAGTCCGCGCCGGGAAAGTCGATCCCCAGCGCCCAGAACACCGTCAGTGCCAGCGCGTGCCACAACGAAAGGACGGCCACCACCGCCACCTTTGAACCCACATACGGGCCAACGCGCAGGCTCACCGCTCGCTCCCGAAGGTAGACCGGCGCCTCTTTCACGATCTCCCGCGTCGCTGAGACCGCCCCGATGATGAATGGCATCAGCGACACCAGGAATGCCATCACAAACGCCCGCGAAGGGTCTCCGCTTTGGTAGTCCAGCACGTCTCGCGGCCACGCCACGAGGAAGATCATCCCGATCACCGGCGCAATCAGCGCGAGGATCGCGAAGTTCAACCGGTCACGCCGCACGATGTCGAGGTACCGTTCGCTCAGGACCCAGAACTGCCGTATCCACGACGCCCCGCGCCGCCGCTCGACGGCACTCCCGGTCGCCGCTGCTTCTGCTGATCGCTCGATTGCCGGTCTGGAGAACGCCGCGAACGCCGGTGACTCCATGTACTGCGCAGCCCAGGCCTCCGGCGTCATCTCCCCTTCCAGCCGGTCATAGATGCCGTCAAAATCCTCAACGCCGAAGTGCACCAGCGCATCCTCAGGCGGGCCGTAGAACACCAGGTACCCGCCCCGCGCCAGGAACGCCACCTTGTCGCACATCATCACGTTCTTCGTCGCATGCGTGATCAACACAACTGTGTGCCCGTCGTCTGCCAGCTGCCGTAGCTGGCGCATGAGCTGGCCCTCCGTGCCCGGATCGAGGCCGGAAGTCGCCTCGTCCAGGAAGAACAGCCCCGGGCGCGTCAGAAGCTCGGCCGCGATCGAAACGCGCTTCCGCTGCCCGCCGCTGAGCTTCGAACTCGGCACCTCCGTGCGGTCGTCCAGGCCGAGTGCGGTGATCACGGATGCCACGCGTGCCGCCCGTTCCGCCCGGGACGTGTCTTCCGGAAGCCGTAACGAGGCGGTGTACTCCAACGCCTTCCGCACCGGAAGTTCCTTGTGCAGGATGTCGTCCTGCGGCACGAACCCCACCATCGACCGGAATGCTTCCGGGTGTGAATACAGGTCCACCCCGTCGATCAGCACGCGGCCACCGGATGGCCGCTTCATCCCCGCCAGCGCCTTCAATAGCGTGGTCTTCCCCGCGCCGCTCACCCCCACGATCGCGATGAACTCCCGTGGCCGCACGTCCAAAGAGATGTCCTGCAGCAGCGTCACGCCCTTGCCGGCTTCCTGGCGCAACGCCGCACCGGTCAGCGATAGGCCAACATCCGGGTCACGAAACCAGCCCCCCGCCTGGACCTCCAGCGTCAGTGGGCCGACTCGCACGCTGCTTCCTGGTGCTGCCACTGCCGGTGCGCCCGGCATCACCTGGTTTCCTTCCACGAATGTGCCGTTGGCTGAGCCAAGGTCCTCAATCAGCCGGCTCCCGTCTTTCGCCGGCGACCCCAGCCGCGCGTGTTTTCGTGAAATCGCCGGATGATCCAGCACGATGTCGCAATCCGCGTCCCTGCCCACCAGCAAGGCGTGGTCCGATGGCGCGATCACGCCTGAGGCGCCTGCCACGGGTGGCGCCTCGGCATCTTCCGCCCGGAATACCACGGTCACTGTCTCGCCGATGGACAGCGAGTCACCGTCCACCAGCTGCCGAAGCCTGATCCGTTCGTCGCCGAGGTACGTGCCGTTCGCGCTTCCCAGGTCCTCGAACAGGTGAGTGTCGCCGCTCCGCCGCACGACCGCGTGGCGCTTCGAGACCACCGGCTCCGGGATCACCATCTCGTTGTCGCTCGATCGGCCAATGTGGACCACGTCGTCCGCAAGTCGATAGCGGATCGTCCCCGCCGGCGTTGTCACTTCCAGCCACGGGTGTGCTTTCTGTCCAGCTCGCGCCATACCGCCCGCCCCAGGCGCAAGCACCACTGTTGCCGATCCCGGTCGTGGTTCCACCGCCCGGATCGTGAACCCGCCGATCGCCACAACGTCGCCCGCTGTCAGAGGCGTAATTGCCCGCGGCTCGATCTCGCGGCCGTTGACCGTCGTCCCGTTTGCACTGCCCAAGTCTACGACTCGTACATCATCGCCAGCGCGGTCAAAACGCGCGTGACGGCGGGAGACGGCCGGGCCGTCGAGCACGATGTGGTTGTCCGCCGCCCGGCCCACATAGACCGCGCCGTCCACGTCGTACTCGTCGACCGTACCGGCACGGGTTACGGCCAGCTGCAAGGACAATGCGGCCTCCCCATGCCGAGCGTCGCGCGCCGGATTGTACCATCAAGGTCGCGCTGGCCCAGCAGTGCTATCGCCGTTACCATCCCTTACCGGTGGACAACGACTATACGATTGACGCTGACGACATCGCCGCGACCATCCGTTCTTCTGACGTGGTCGTCCTTCGTTTCGTTGCCGTAGGACAACGGCTGCTTCTTGACTTGCGAACGTCCGAATCCGAAGGCCCGCTGATCCGCGTGGTCCGCCCCGTCTCTTCGGTACAGGAGCGCTACAAAGACCTCCGCCGCCTCCGTCCTCGCTTCGCACTCCCCGAACGCATCGTTGCCCTCTGGTGGCCCCGGTTCGCCCGGTCGCTCGCCGCAAGCGATGTCTGGTCCGAAGTCGTCGCCCGCCTGCACACCTCCGGCCATCCATCCGCCGTCGCAGGAGCTTCCGCTGCCATTGATGAGCTGGTCCGCCTCGAACGCTGTGCCACCCTTGATGCCATCGCCGGAGAAGGCTACAGGACCCTCTGGAGCGCCTCCGCCCGCCGGAGGTAAATACGCTGGAACGCGCGCGCTTCCGGCGTCTCGTCCGCGAAGCGGTGGCAACGCTGCCCCGTGAACTCCTCAACCGTGTGCAAAACGTCGACATCGTCGTCGAACGCCGCCCTTCGCTGACCGACCGCCGTCTCGCAGGGATCGGGCCAGGACATACCCTCCTTGGCCTCTACCACGGCATCCCTCTCACCGAGCGCGGCGAGTACTACAATCTCGTCCTCCCGGACCGTATCTCCATCTACCAGGAACCGATCGAGTCCATCTGCTCAGACGACGATGAAGTCCGTGAACAGGTGCGACGTACCGTGCTCCATGAACTCGGCCACTACTTCGGCATCGACGACGACCGCCTCGACGAGCTCGGCATGGGCTAGATTCACGGGCCGTACGCCTGCTCAAAAAAGTCGAATGCAAGCAAAGAAAGCGACTGTCCGAGTGGGATGTCTCCGTACTTGTACGGCACAGAATCGCTGAAAAACGAGATCACGTAGGCCCATCGTTCGCCGCCCCGCTCCACCTGCACGATCCCGAAGTCGTTGTCCACCCAAGTCTCGTCCATATTCGGGAAAAACCCATTCTTGTGGCTGACCGTCCCGTACGGTACCCACGCCACGAGGTAGTTGAGCCCCGCCTTCACCTCCATCATCTGTTCAAGCAACTGGGTTCGGAACGGCTCTTCGATCGCACTCCCGTCGTAGAGCGCGACCAGCGCGGCATTCGCGTCCAGGGCCGTGATCCAGTTGTTTCCGTCCGCCGTTTCCTCGATCTTCGGCGTTTCGCCGTCTCCCGATTCGACCACATAGGTCAGGTCCTCGGCGCCGCCGAAGGCCGGTGGATGGTCGATGATGGTGGATTGCAGCCCCAGGCGCTTGATAACCAACTGGACCTTGTCAACCCCTGCCTGCACGTCCCCCAGCCCCGTAATCCCGTACAGCTCAAAGGCCGTCTGAGCGTTGCTGCTCCACAGCGTGGCGGCGATCAGGTCGTCGACCACGTCCGCGCCATACAGCCCGTCCCGCACATCCAGCATCGCGGAAAGCAGCACGAAGAAGTTCACAACGCATCCCGCCAGCTGGGCCTGGTCGCCGTTCGCCGAAACAGTCAGCCCGGTTTGCAGGTCCGTTACGGCTACCGCATACCGGCCAGGGACGCCGTAGCTGTCCACCGCCTCTTGCATGCTCAGCTCGAATTCGGCCCAGCCGTCCGGCGGAGCTGGTGCCGGCGTGCTGGTCAGGCTGGGCGTTGGTGTTGGCGTAGAAGTCGCACGCGGTGACGGCGTCCGTGTTGGCGGCGCGGCTGCTGTAGCGCTCGCCGCCGCGGTGCGGCTCACAGTCGGTG
Source organism: Dehalococcoidia bacterium (assembly GCA_020432045.1). Classification (GTDB taxonomy): domain Bacteria; phylum Chloroflexota; class Dehalococcoidia; order Tepidiformales; family Tepidiformaceae; genus JAGQHB01. The sequence continues at coordinate 24,445 of JAGQHB010000027.1, forward strand.
TCGGCGTCCCCGGGTCACTGCCCTGCTGCGAGCAAGCTGTCGCCGTCAGCATCATGGCGAGCACGGCCCCGACCGTCGCCCAGCCTTTCGCCCGCTTGACTCCGCTGACCAGCCAAACACCGCGCACGCTGCCCATGGCCGTTCCAACGCTACTCGATTGGTTCCGGTTCCATCGGACCACCGGATGGAAACTCTTGATGAACTACACCTCTGTCTTGCCCGGTTAATTGACGCAGCGGCGTGCGCTGGATAGTTTCGATTTTCATGGTCAGCCGCGCCGAGTCGCGCTCTCTCCGTTCTGCCTCCCGCGCACGGCACATCCCGCACCCGGCCGGGGCCCTTGCTGGCCGGCGCCAGCGTGGATTCTTCGCCCTCTCTGTCCTCGTCTTCGGGATTGCCTGTTTCTACATTGCCCTTACCACGCTCACACGGATCACACCCGAGTTGGCCCGCGGCCAGGACTTCCAGAACCTCCCGATCGTCTCCAACGTCGCTTCGTTGATTCCGGACCCAGTCCTCCCTGCGGCGCCGGGCGAAAACAGCTCCTTCAACCGCCGCATCAACCTGCTCGTCATCGGCGTCGATAAACGCCCCGATCAGCCCGACGATGCTGCCGGGTACAACACCGATACCATCATGGTCCTCACCATGGACCCTGTTTCGAAAACCATCAGTGCGCTCAGCTTCCCTCGCGACATGGTCATCGATATCAAGTACCCCGATGGGTTTGTCGGTCAGGACCGCATCAACACCTCGTACGGCGTCGGCTTCCAGGATTCGAACCATTCCATCGCCGCCGGCGCCAAACACCTCGCCGCCGATATCGAGTCAAATTTCGGCATCAAGATCGACAACTGGATCTGGATGGACTTCAAAGGCGTCGAAAAGCTCATCAACACCGTCGGCGGCGTAACCGTCGATATTCCCGAGGAACTCGCCGTCTACGACTGGTACTACACCGATGACGACTTTACGGACCCTCACTACGAGACATTCCCTCCCGGCCTGAATCAGCTCAACGGCTATCGTGCCGTCGCCTTCGGCCGCTACCGCAACGACAGCGATCTCTACCGCGTCAAGCGTCAGCAGCTCGTCTTGGAGTCGGCCCTCGCTGCTGTGTTCTCCCGCAAGATCCTCGATGCAGCGCCCACTGACCTCTGGGACTCGTACAGCACCATCGTCCACCACGACATCCCCCTGGCCGAGATGATCAGCTACCTTCCACTCCTCAAGGCCACCGGCGGAACGATCAACCTCTTCTCCGTCGGTGACCCCGTGAATGGCGTCGATACCATGCTCCCGTACACCGCTCCATCGGGCGCCGCCCTTCTCGACTGGAACCGCGAGAACGTCCAGTACTGGATAAACCAGGCATTCACCAAGTCGCGTTACGCGAAGTCAACCGTTGAGGTGCAAAATGGCGCCGGACCCACCGGCATCGATGACGCCGAAGCACTCGCACAGTACCTCCGCTTCGACCAGTACCTCCCGATTGTCTACATAGGTCCGGATGTCGCGGTCCAGCCCACCAGCTCGATCCTGCTCTACACGGAGAACCGTCGCCCGATGGCAGAAGACATCGCCGACTGGCTCGGCATTCCACACAGCGCCATTACTGTCAGGCCACGGCTCACAGCCACGGACCCCGATATCGTCATCATCACCGGGCGATCCTTCGACCCCGCGAAGCTCCAGACGCCCCGTTAGACCCCCGCCCAAACCCTATTCGGCCGCTTGGGGCGCCTCGGCTGGCTCGGCCAGCACAGTCCGCGCCAGCTGTTCAATCGCGCGGTCCTCGATCGGAGGGTTATGCAGCCCGGCGCGTACGTCCCGGTAGTAACGTTCGATGGGCCGCCGCTTCTGCAGGCTGACGCCTCCAACGACCCGCATGCACAGGTCCACCGCCTCGATACAGTTGTTCAGCGTGTCGGCCTTCGCCGCGACGATCCGGTCCGTCACCGCCGTCCCCCCGCCATCCTCGTCACGCCTCTCCCATGCCCGAGCCGCGTCGTACACCATCGCCCGGCTTCGGATCAGTAGCAGCTGCGCTCTTCCGATCCGGCTGCGTACGCCCGGGTACTCCATGATCGTCCGCTGGCTGTTTGGGGTCCGCTCACGCGCAAACGCCGCCGCGTAATCCAGTGCCGCCTGAGCGACTCCAATTGTCGTCGCCGAAACCCCGAGCGCAAACCAGGCCGTGCCGGCCGCCCCGCGTGCGTCCCCGCTGCCGACGGTCCGCCGCGTCGCGATCCGTTCCGCCGGCAACCGCACGCGCTCAAGAACCATGTCGTGGCTTCCGGTCGCACGCATGCCCAGGCTGTCCCACGTCTCCTCGATCCGCACGCCCGGGTCGTCGCGGTACACCACAAAGTTCGCCAGTTCCGCGGGCCCTCCCCCGGGATCGTCGATCCGTGCCAGCACGATGAAGTAGTGCAGCAGTGGTGCCATCGTCGTGAACGTCTTGCGCCCATCGAGGACCCAGTTCTCATCCCGTTCGACGGCGACGGTATCAGGGAGTCCCCCGCCCGCCGGGCTCCCAAGGCCTTCCTCGGTCGCCACTGTGTTGCAGGTCCAACCTTCTTCCACCGCCCCCCGGCAGAACTCCGCGAACCAGTGCTCCGGATAGGCTGGACCATCGCGCTGCTGTCCGAACAGCTTGGCGTGCATCATGAACGCCAGCGCCGTCGATCCGTCCCCACGTGCCAGCTCTTCCTGCACCCGGAGATACGTCTCTAGCGGGGCTTCATATCCCCCAAATACTGCTGGCACCGTGATTCGCATGAACCCCGCGTCCTTCAGCTCGCTGAAATTCTCGAAGGGAAAGCTGCCCTCACGGTCGTGCGCTGCCGCTCGCTCCGCGAACCTGCCCGCGAGCACCGTCGAGAGCTTGATCCATTCGTCGAGCCCTCGGCTCTCACCGGTTGTCCCGTTCATCGTGCCTGTCGATTTCACCACCAAACCCTAGCCCATTCCTGGGATCCGGGGCATCGCTTCCCTGCTCCATCTCGCCTATGCTCCCACCACGTTTCGCTCAGGAGGCACGCATGTCCGACACCATCGCACTCGATGAGATCGCCGTTGATGAGCCAACCAGCTATGACTGGCCCGCCCTGGTCGATCAGCTCAATCGGGTGCTCCGCCTCAAGACCACGCCGATCGGCATGAAGATGTTCGCCACCGTCGAAGAAATGCAGGCTGTTCCGAAGATCAGGCGCCCGTCTGCAATCCACACCACCGACCAGATCGTCGCCATGGCTGCCCGCCTCAACCAGACCGTAGGCATCACCGTGGAAGACCTGGTTGGCACGCAGTGCAGCTCAGTCATCGGGCTTTCGCCGCGCGACGAGCGCTTCCTGTCGGGCAAGAATATGGCCGGAGTCTGGTTCGAGACCATCGAGGATTCCGCTGCCCACCAGGCGGCCATGGATCTCCCCGAGTTCGGCAACTGGCAGGCCATGGCGGTATCTCCCCTCGCCGGCGGACGTCTCGATCCGCCGGATATCTGCCTCATCTACGCCACGCCCGGCCAGATGATCATCCTCATCAACGGCCTCCAATGGTCCGGTTATCGGAAGTTCGACTGGAGTGTTGTTGGCGAGTCTTCCTGTGCCGATTCCTGGGGCCGTGCCCTGAAGACGGGCGAGCCCAGCCTCTCGATCCCCTGTTTCGCAGAACGCCGCTACGGCGCCGTGAACGACGACGAGCTGCTCATGGCGCTCCCTCCCCGGTACCTTCCGAAAGCGATTGCCGGAATGGAACGCCTTGCCCGCAACGGCCTTCGCTACCCCATCGCCCAGTACGGCATCCAAACCGATGCGCGCGCTGGCCTCGCGGTTAGCTACGGCGACCGCTAACGGCGCATCACATCCTACCAACAGCGAAGGCCCCTTCCGCCAAATAGCGGAGGGGGCCTTCGCTTGCGTTATGCGGCCGGTGTGCGCTACCTGCCCCCGGCCGGGCTTGGAGCGTCTTCGAATCCCGTCTCAGGCGCCTCCAGGTGGATCTCCGGCATGATTCTTCCTAGCCAGGCTGGCATCCACCAGTTCGCCTTGCCGAGCAACTCCATCGTCGCCGGGACAAGCAGTAGTCGCACCACGGTCGAGTCAACGAAGATCGCCGTGGCCAGGCCGATCCCGACTACCTTCACCACCCGGTTGTCTCCCAACACAAACGCCAGGAACACAGCGACCATGATTGCGGCCGCTGCACTGATCACCCGCGCCGTCGCAGCCAGCCCTTCCGCCACGGCCGTCCCGTTGTCGCCGGAGTGCGCGTAGATCTCCCGGATCCGGCTGATCAGGAACACCTCGTAATCCATCGAAAGGCCGAACAGGATCGCGAAGAACATCATCGGTAGGAACGGTTCGATCGGGCCCTTGTCGACCCCCAGGATCCCCGCGCCCCAACCCCATTGGAAGACCGCGACGATGACGCCGTATGCTGCCCCGATCGAAAGCAGGTTCATCAGCGCCGCCTTCAGCGCCACCAGCACCGAACGGAACACGGCCATCAGCAGCAAGAAGCTGAGCCCGATCACGCCCACGAACAGGAACGGCATGCGTGACGTGATCCGGTCCTGGATGTCGATGTCCACCGCGTTAAACCCCGTGACTGAGACCTCCGCCCCCGTGCCGTCGATCGCGGCCGGCAGCGCCACGTTTCGCAATGTGTGGACTAGCTGCGAGGTTTGCTCGTCCTGGGGGCTCGTCCTGGGATAGATGGTCACGATGGCCGTGTCACCCGCCGGGTTCGAAACCGGGTCGTCGACACTGGCAACATTCGGCAGGGCCCGGGCAGCTTCCGCCACCTTCGTAGCCACTTCGCCGGCGGCGTCCTCCGTACTGTCTACCACGGCTACCAGTGGCCCGTTGAAGCCAGGTCCGAAGCCTTCCGTCAGCAGGTCGTAGGCGCGGCGCGTGTGGTAACTCGTCGGATTGTTCCCCGCGTCGGTGAAACCGAGTCGCATGCTCAACACTGGTGCAGCGAGCGTGACCAGCAGCACCGCGGCGCCGATCGCGTACGGCAACGGCTTGCGCTGGATCATTCGGCTCCAGCGGTACCAGATGCTCCCGCGGTCAACGCCTTCCGTCTGGTGCAGGAATGGCACCTTCAGGCTGTCCACCCGGCGGCCCACCACGGAGAGCAGCGCAGGCATCAATGTAATCGAGACGAGGACGGCCACCAGCACGATCACCGCCGATCCGACCCCGAGATAGCCGATCGCTGGCAGTCCCATCGCAATCAGCCCGAGGAACGCGATCGCCACCACGGTCCCCGCGAAGATGACCGAGCGTCCTGCCGTCGCCACTGCGATGGCCGCCGCGTCTTCGACCGAGTTTCCCCGGTGGAGTCCTTCCCTGAATCGCGTCACGACAAGCAGGCTGTAATCGATGCCCACGCCGATCCCGATCATCGCTGCAAACTGGGCAGTGAAGTCCGGAAAGCCCATCACGTTCGCGAGCAACGCCACGAGCGCCGTCCCGACACCGATCCCGAACAGCGCCGCGGCGATCGGCAGGCCCATCGCAACCACCGAGCCGAACGCGACAAAGAGGATCACGACGGCCGCCAGCAATCCCAGCGCCTCTGATCCGAACGCTTCCTGTTCCGATAGCTGCACCACCCGGCCGCCGGTCTCTACGCGGAATCCATCCGTGTTCGCCGCATCAACCACCGCCACGTAGGCATCGATGTTCGCCGTTGGCACATCGGGAGCCTGCACATCCCAGCGCACGACCCCCCGGGCGATCGTCCCGCTCTCCCCGATGTAATCGGCCCGGTCATATGGCGATTCCACGGCGACGATGCTCGGCAGCTTCGCAATCTCATCGACCAGCCTCGTGACTTGCGCTTTCACCGCTGGGTCGTCGAAGCCCGCTGGTGCCTCAAACACCAGGTCGGAGAGGTCTCCCGCCCGCTGTGGGAACCGCGCCTCCAGCAGGTCCAGGCCTCGCTGAGACTCCGATCCTGGGAGCGTGAAGTTGCTTTGAAACGGCGCGCCCGCAGTCATTGCAAGCGCCACCAACGCCACGAACCCCAGGAACCAGCCCAGGATAACAAGCCCCCGGTGCCGGTAGGTAAACCGTGCCCACCGCTCCAGCCCGGACTGCGGGCGGACGATCTTCTTTTCCATCGATACCTCTCGCTCGTAAGCGGAATGAATGTTCCGCTTACGAGCGTGCAGTGCCTTCTGGAAACAGTCAACGCGCCACCGCGTACTATTCGCCCAAGGTTGACCGGCCGTGAGTACCAACCCCTCCACCCGTAGCGATGCCCAGGCCAATCGCCATCGATTGGTTGATGCAGCCCGTTCCGTCTTTCGAGAACGCGGCGCCGCTGCCGACATAAAGGAAATCGCTGAACGCGCCGGCGTTGGCGTTGGGACCGTCTACAGGAACTTCGCCACGAAAGACGATCTCCTCGCCGCGATCGTCCAGTCCGTCATGGCCGAGGTGCGGGACCTCCTCGCGCCAAGCTTCGATGTCAACGACCCCGTCGCCTCAATCTCTGCCATGCTGCGCCTCGCCCTCGCCTATGCGGAAAGCGAAGGTCCCCTCCTGCTCGCACTCAGAGAGGTGTCCCACGACGGCGAGTTCGAAGGCGATCCGCGTGCCCTGCTCCGCGATGCGCTCGCTGCCGGCGTCGCTCGCGGCCAATTCCGGCGCGACATCCGGATCGAGATCCTGACCGCGTTCATGGAAAGCCACTTCCCTCTCTATCTCGACCTCAGGTCCAGTTTCTCCGGCGAGGAAGCGAGCGAAGCCGTTGTCGCGCTCGTGCTCTCCGCCATCTCCTTCCCCGTTGGCGAACATCCGTCCACTTAGGAGCCCGCGAGGCGCTCACGGTACTGCTGTTCATACCACGCGCGGAACGCCCCGCTCTTGATCGGCCGCCACCACTCCTCGTGCTCCGCGTACCAGCGGACCGTCACTGCAATCGCTGCGTCAAACGCGAATTGCGGCTTCCAGCCCAGTGAGCGCAGCTTCGAGGTATCAAGTGCGTAACGCCGGTCATGTCCCGCCCGGTCCGTTACGTGGCGAACGAGCGACGCTGGCCGTCCCAGTGCTTCGAGCACCGTGCGTGCCATCTCGATGTTCGCCGTCTCAACACCCGTCCCAACGTTGTATGCCTCGCCCACCACGCCCCGCTCCAGCACCGCAAGGATCGCGGCACAGTGGTCGTCGACGTGCATATAGTCGCGCACCTGCAGCCCGTCCCCGTAGATCGGCAGGGGTTCGCCGTCGATCGCGTTGGTAATGAACAGGGACGCCGCCTTTTCCGGGAACTGGTGCGGCCCGATCGTGTTCGACCCCCGCGTCACCGTCACCGGCAGCCCGTAGGTCGCACCATACGCGTGGACCAGGTGCTCCGCCGCCGCTTTCGTCGCCGCATACGGGCTGCGCGGTGCAAAGGCGTGGTCCTCGCTGGAACGTCCCGGACTCGCGACGTGGCCATACACCTCGTCTGTCCCGACATAATGGAAACGTTCGATACCTGCCGCCCGTGCCGCCTCCAGCAATACCTGTGTCCCGCGTACGTTCGTTTCTGTGAACACATACGGGTTCACGATTGACTGGTCTACGTGACTCTCTGCCGCGAAGTGCACGATCGTGTCCGCTCCCCCATCGCGCACACACCCCGCCACCACTCGCTCGTCGCAGATATCGCCGCGGACGAACTCGAACGACTCCTTCGACGATTCCAGACCCGCGAGGTTCTCCTCCCGGCCGGCGTACGTGAGCTTGTCCAGCACCGTTACGTGCCACAGCGGCCGCTGCTCTCGCAGGTACCGGACGAAGTTCGAACCGATGAAGCCCGCCCCGCCCGTCACGAGCAGTCGTTTCATTTCTGAAATGCCGCGCGGTTCAGGAACACGCGCGAGTAGTCGCCGAGCTCCAGGCTCAGCGAACGTCCATTCTCCATCGGCGCGTGCTCGTCACGCGTGGTTACCAGCGCCGACCGCCCGATAATCGAATCCCGGATGCACGCCGGCACGTCCAGGATCTCTGACCGCTCAAGCACGATCGCGTGCTCCACCTCGCTATTGATCACCTGCACATCGTGATAGATCGATGTCCCCGGTCCAATGCGCGAATTCAGGATACGTGCGCGCTCACCGATGATCGCCGGCCCCGTGACCACGCTATTGATGATCTCCGCACCCCTGTCAATCCGCACGAGCCCCTCGATCCGGCTCTCGCCGTCCACGCACCCGAGCACTGCCGGTTCTATCTCGCTCAACACGCAGTCGTTCGCCGTCAGCAGGTCCATCGGCTTCCCGGTGTCGATCCACCATCCCTGGTGAAGGTATGGGTGTACCGATTTCCCATGGTCGATGAGCCACTGGATCGCGTCCGTAATCTCCAGTTCGCCGCGTGTTGACGGCACGATCGACCGCACCGCCTCTGCGATGGAGTGGTCGAACATGTAGATCCCAACGAGAGCGAGGTTGGAACGTGGTTCCGCGGGCTTCTCAACAAGCCGCTCTATCCGCCCGTCGTCGCCCAGCTCTGCCACGCCGAACTGCCGCGCGTCCGCGACCTCTTTCAACACGATCTGGCTATTCCACTCGCTGCTGGCGAATGCCTGGATCAGCGGCGCAATCCCGCCCTGCAGCACGTTGTCCCCAAGGAACATCACGAATCGGTCGTCGCCCAGGAACGTCAACGACTCTCGTACCGCGTGCGCCAATCCGAGCGGTGCGCTCTGCCGGATGTACGTCAGCTCCACGCCCCAGCGGGACCCGTCCCCCGCGGCCGCCTTGATCTCGTCCGCGGTGTCGCCCACGACGACGCCAATCTCGCGGATTCCGGCATCACGGATCGCGCGGATCACACGGAACAGCACCGGCTCGTTCGCAACCGGGATCAGCTGCTTCGCACGCGTGTAGGTCAGAGGGTACAGGCGGGTCCCCTTGCCCCCGGCAAGGATCAGGCCCTTCATCGTCATGCCTGTGTGCCCCTCCTTAATTCTAACAACGGCGATCCTCCGGCCTGCGGCAGGGTCCAAATGGGGCAACGGCAAGCTTAACCGCGCCGGTATCGATGCTTGCTATAATCCGCGCACTGTGGCGTGTGCTCTACCGCCCTGTTCACACAACCTCCGGAGTGCGCCTTGGAAGACCCCAGGATCGTTGCCGAACGTATCATCAACAATATTGAAAAAGTGGTCATCGGCAAGGACCGTGAGCTTCGTCTCGCGGTCACGGCACTCCTCTGCGGCGGTCACATGCTTATTGAAGACGTCCCTGGCGTCGGCAAGACCATGCTCGCTCGCGCCATCGCGGTCTCCACCGGCTGCTCCTTCCGCCGCATCCAGTTCACGCCAGACCTCCTCCCCAGCGATGTTACTGGCGTGTCTATCTACAATCAGAAGTCGGGCGATTTCGAGTTCCGCCCAGGACCAATCCTCTCCCAGGTCGTCCTTGCCGACGAAATTAACCGCGCGACTCCGAAGACGCAGTCGGCACTCCTCGAAGCCATGGAAGAGCGTCAGATCACCGTTGACGGTGTCACCCACCGCTGTCCCCAGCCCTTCCTCGTGATGGCCACCCAGAACCCGATCGAATACGAAGGCACATTCCCTCTCCCCGAAGCGCAACTCGACCGCTTCCTCATCCGTATCCATCTTGGCTACCCGTCCCGCACCGATGAAATCCTTGTACTGGACGCGCAGCAGACGCAGCACCCCGTCGACACCATCGCCCAGGTCACCGAAGAGACCGAGATCCTCCAGCTACAGCGAGCCGTCAAGGAAATTTACGTCGACCCGCTCATCAAGCAGTACATCGTCGAACTCGCAACCGCGACCCGCGAACACGAGGCCGTCTACCTCGGGGCCAGCCCCCGCGGCTCCCTCGCACTATTCAGGACCTCCCAGGCCAGGGCCCTCCTCGACGGCCGCGATTTCGTGACGCCAGATGACGTCAAAGAGCTTGCACTCGTCACCCTCGGCCACCGTGTCATCCTGAGCCCTGGCGCCAAAGTCAAAGGTTCCACTGTCGCCGATGTCGTCGGTGCCTGCCTCGCCCGCGTGCCCGTGCCCGGCGCACGGGCACGGGCCTGAGAGCCGGCCGATGCGGACGCTCATCCGGACAGCACTTCATCCCGAGCACCGCACCCTCACGCTCGTCGTCATCATGCTCCTGGTCGCCGCGTTCGTTGCCTTCGGCACCGGGTTCTGGGTCCTCTTCCGCGTCTCATACCTTTTTGCGCTTTCCATTCCTGCCGCCTTCCTCGTCGCCTGGTACAACACCCGTCACCTCGATGTGTCCGTTGACCGCAAGACGGATCGCGGTCAGGTCGGCCAGGAAGCCCAGGAAATCATCGAGGTCCGCAACCGCTTTTGGCTGCCCAAGCTGTGGATCGAAGTCGAAGACCCCAGCGATATGCCGGGCCACCGCTCGCGCCGCGTGATCGTCGTCCCTCCGCGTCGAAGCCGCAGCTGGATCGTCGAGACCCGCCTCCTTCGCCGCGGACTTTTCGAATGGGGCCCGCTCACCGTGACTGCTACCGACCCCTTTGGCCTCTTCCGTCGCCGCCGCAAGTTCGGCGAAGCCCAGCAAATCCTCGTCTACCCACCGGTCGTTGACCTGCCCCATTTCGAAGCACCGCCGGCCAACCTCCCCGGCGAAGGACGATTCCGCCGCCGCACTCACTACGTCACCCCGAACGCCTCTGGTATTCGCGAATACGCCCCCGGTGATGCCTTCAACCGTATCCATTGGCCCTCGACCGCTCGCTCCGGGAAGATGATGGTGAAGACGTTCGAGCTGGACCCCGCCAGCGACATTTTCATCGTCCTCGATCTCGAACGGCGCGTGCACCACGGCCAGGGCGATGAAAGCACCGAAGAGTACGCCGTCCGCGCCGCTGCAAGCATCGCCCGCCACTACCTCACCCAGAATCGCTCCGTCGGCCTCATCTCTTTTGGGCGGCTTCTCCGCGTCATCGAACCCGAACGCGGGCAAAATCAGATGACACGAATCCTCGAATCGCTCGCCATGGCCAGCGCCGTCGGCGATGCCGCCCTCGGTAACATCCTTCTCGAAGAACAGCGCCGCTTCGGCCGCCACACCACGCTCGTTGTAATCACATCGTCCTCTGAGGACCATTGGCTTACGCCGATTCAGTCGCTCACCCAGCGCGGTGTCCGCGCCGCCGTGATCCTCGTCGACCCCAGCACGTTCTCGTCCGCCGCCGCCAGTCCGTTGGTCCTTTTCGGCGAGCTTACCGCCAGCGATATCCTTACCTACGTGGTCCGTCGCGGCGACGACCTCGGCCTCGCACTCAGCCCAACTGTCTCGGGAGTGTCGTCATGGCAGGCATGAACCCAACCCTCCAGCGAACTGCGTCCCAGCGCGTCAATGCCGCCATCAACGCGCCTCGCTGGCTCATGAGTTGGGAAGACTGGCTGACCTTTGCCGCGGCGCTCATCACGTTCATCGCAATCGCCGTCTCCATCCAGCAGGCGCGCTGGGTCCCTGATATGCCGGCCGTCGTCCCGACGATGGTAGGCGGCCTGGTCATTGGCCTGGTCGCTGCCCGCGTGCGCTTCCCGTCCGCGGTCGTCCACCTCGCAGCATTGGCCCTCGGTGTCGCGGTGGTCGCATTCATGGTCCAGCAGTACGCCGATGGGACCACCATCGCCGACCGCCTCGCGGACACGCGCCTCCGTCTCGTGGATTGGTGGCATGTCGTCCGTGCCAACGAAATCAGTAACGATCGACTTCCATTCGTCGCGATCGTCCAAACCGTTTCGTTCCTCGCCGCCTATCTTGCCACCTACGTTATCTACCGCTGGAACAACCCCTGGCTCGCGATCCTCCCCGGCGGCATCGTCCTCCTCGCGAACGTTGCCCTCCAGAAAGGTGAGCCAACCGCTGCTCTCCTTGTCTTCCTTTTCGGGGCCATGTTCCTCATCGCCCGCTCCCACCTGCAGCGTCTGCAGCGTGGCTGGCGGCGGGACCGCGTCGACTACCCGGAGTTCATCAGCCTCGATGCCGGCCAGCTGACCCTTGGCATGCTCCTCGCAGTGGTCGCCGTCGCGTGGATGCTCCCCGAAGCCAACAAGGCTGGAGCCGTCGCCAACGCCTATGATGCCGTCACCGCTCCATTCACCGGCCGTTCTGGCGCCTTTGACCGCCTCTTCAGCAATATCAGCGGCAAGAGCGCCAACCGCCTCCACGATTTCAGCGACTTCCTCCCGATTCGCGGCGACATCAACCTCGGCAGCAAACAGCTCTATGAGGTCAAAGCACCGGAGCCCGGACTGATCCGCGGCACAAGCTACGATGAGTACACCGGCGTCGGTTGGAAATCGAGCGACCGCCAGAAGACTCGCGTCGAAGGTGGCGACCTCGCAGCATCCCCAGAAGCTGCGACCTACAAGTCCCGAGTTGGCGTCGTCATTCAGGTGACTGCTCTCGATCCGGATCGTGCCATCCTCTCCGCCGGTGTCCCCCTCGGCACTAACGAGACGAGTAATGCCTACTCGCCCGACGGCTTCCGCGGTGATATTGAACAGCTCGCTGCTGCTCGTGGCCTGCGCCAGGGCGACACCTATAACTCCCTCGGGTCCGTCAGCGTCGCCACCCCCGAAGAACTAGCCTCCGCGGGTGCCAACTACCCCGGCTGGGTCACAAACCGCTACCTGCAGCTCCCCCGCAGTCTCCCCGATCGTGTCGGTGCTGAGGCGAGCCGGGTCGCGGGCGATGCCTCGTCGCCGTTTGACGCCGCCTCTCGCATTGAGGCGTTCCTCCGCGAACTCCCGTACGACCCCACGGTCCCTGCGGCCCCGCACAACCGCGATGCTGTCGATTACTTCCTCTTCGACCTCAAAGGCGGCTATTTCGACTACTCAGCCTCCGCCATGACTGTGATGCTCCGCACCCTCGGCATTCCTGCCCGCCTCGCAGTCGGGTATGCGCTGGATCCTGCCGACGGCAGCGAAACCACCTACACCGTCCGCAAGAACGACGCCTACTCCTGGGTTGAAGTCTTCTTCCCCGAGTACGGCTGGGTCCCCTTCAATCCCACGCCTGACCGCGCCGCCGGCGGCGGAGGTGGCCTCAGCGGTGGCGGTCTCTTCGAAGGCGGCATCGACCCCGAGCCCAACCTCGATGAGCTCTTCGCTGAAATCGGTGGCTACGAACCCGGCATTTCCGACGCGGCTGACGCGCTAAACGCCGAGGTGACACCGCACAACGATCCGCCCTGGACGCTGATCTATTCCCTCGTTGGTGCGCTCGTTGCCATCGTCGCCGTTGTCTTTGCAGGGCGCCTCACCTGGAACTGGGGCCTCTCCGGCCTCGACGGACCAGCAAAAATGTGGGCTCGAGTCCAGCGTCTTGCCGGTTGGGCGAAGCTTGGCGGCGACGAAGCTGAAACCCCGAGAGAATGGGCGCGCCGCGTTGGCCCCGCTACCGCTCGCGAAAACGATGCTGCCGTGATGGCCAACGCATTCCAGCACGCCCGCTACGGCCGGCCCGACAGTCCGGCCCCAGACTCGCCCGAAGGCACTGACGAGGCGTACCGGGGCCTTCGCAATGCCCTCCTCAAACTCGCGCCAAAAGTCCGTCTCCCCGGCCGAAAACAACCTTGACGCGACAGCATCTGTCGGCCACTGGGAGCAGGATTCGCTGATGGTCGCGGTGCTGCTGTCCATCGTCGTGGTCGAAACTGCGCTCGGATGGGCTGGTGTCGCTCTTAGCCCCGGCGGCATCCGCCATGCCACCCTCTTTCATGCCTCCCGCACGTCCTGCGAGGCCGAACTCATGGCTGCCGGCGCGGAAGTCGTGGAGTCCGGGCCGCGTGCGGAAGAAATAGCACGGCTGCTCACCGGCTATGCCCGTGGCGAAGGTGCCCTGCTCGACGAATATCCCGTCGATCTCCCACCCTGCACGCCACTCCAACGCAGCGTCTGGCTCGCCCTTCGGCATGTCCCCTACGGCCAGACCCGCAGCTACGGCTGGCTTGCGAACGAGGTTGGCGCGCCCGGCAAGGCTCGCCCTGTCGGCTCCATCAACGGCGCGAATCCCATACCCCTCTGGCTCCCCTGCCACCGCATCATCGGCGCCGACGGTTCCCTCGTTGGCTATGGCGGCGGACTCGAAATGAAGCGACAGCTCCTCGAACTCGAAGGCGCGCTCCCACGTTCCATGTTCGGCTGAACCCGCTGCCTACACGTTGAACAGGATGTTGAGGATGTCTCCGTCCTGGACGATGTACTGCTTGCCCTCCGTGCGGACCGCGCCCCGCTTCTTCGCTTCCGCCTCGCTCCCCGCCGCCACCAGGTCTTCGAACCGCACCACTTCCGCGCGGATGAATCCACGCTGCAGGTCGCTATGGATCTTGCCCGCTGCTTCCGGTGCCGAGGATCCCGTACGCACCGTCCAGGCCCGGCATTCGTCGGGCCCGGCCGTCAGAAAGCTCAACTGTCCGAGCAGCGCGTAGCTCAGCCGGATCGCGTTCGCCATCCCGCTCTCCGTCACGCCCGCGGCCTCGCGGAATTCCGCCGCCTCCTCCGCGTCCAGCTCGTTCAGGTCCATTTCGAACTTGCCCGCGAAGACCGCCACCTCGCGGTTTGGCCCCCCGAAGCGTTCGCGCAGCGTCTGCTCCAGGTCTTCCCGCCGTCCCAGATCTTCCTCGCCGATGTTCACGAGCACGAGCATGGGTAGCGCTGTCAGAAACTGTGTCCCTTCCAGCAACCGCCACTCGTCCTCGCTGATCGTCTGTGCCCGCACCGGTGTGTCCGATTCGAGCCCCGCCTTGATCCGGCCGAGAAGTTCGCGGAGCCGTTGTGGCCCTTCCCGTTCCCCGGCCTTCATCGATCGAATCTCCGAATCTAACCGGCCGACCCGCTTCTCGATCTGCGCCGCGTCCGCGAACGTCAGCTCCAGGTCCATCGTCGCGATGTCCCGCTCCGCGTCCACCGTTACCTCTGGGTGCGGCACTGCTTCGTCTTCAAACGCCCGTACGACATGGATCAACCCATCCATCCGGGCCAGCTCATTGAGGAACTTCCCGCCCGGCCCTTCGCCCTTTCCGAACGACTCGCCCGCCGCCGGGAAGTCCACGTACTGGATCGTCGCGTACGTCACCTTCTTCGGGTGGTACACCTCGGCTAGCCGGTCGACCCGATCGTCTGGCACCATCACCACGCCCATGTTCGGCTGCGTCCCGCTGCTGTACGTCCCCACCTGCGCCGTCCCGCGCGTGACTGCATTGAAAACGGTCGTCTTGCCCGCGCGGGCGAGGCCGATAATCCCTAGCTTCATACCCTGAGCCTAATCTACCCGCGCCTTGAGCGGCATGCTCCCGCCTGTGCCGAAGCGACGCGGCCTCAGCCGTCCGCGCGGACCTCGCCCTTCCGCGCATGTCGCTCGACCGTTTCGGCCAACTCCCTCCGGAAGCTCTCGTCCTTCAACCGCTCCAGCCGTGGTCCAACCTCCGGCACGAATCGCCGCACGGGCTCGTTGCCCCGGATGAATACCTCGGTAAACGTCCACGTATTGTGCAGTACCGATTGCCACCACTGTTCGACGGCCATTGTCCCCTCCCCCGGCTGCAGCGCCACGCGCCTGCAATACCCTGACAGGTAGTCGTCCACGCCGCCGTCCGCCAGCAGCCCGGTGAAATCCAGTGCCCTCACCAGTTGAAACGCCCGCGGCAGTACGCGGATCCGCTCCCAGTCCACGACGGCCGCTACCCGGCCGCGCCCGTCAAAGATCACGTTTCGTTCGTGAAAGTCGCCGTGTTCGAGCTGCCTCGGCATTGAATCGAAGTCGGCAGCCGGGCGCGGCTCGCCCGACTCCAATAACCCTAGCTGTATCCGCAGGGCGGCCTGCGCCGCCAGTTGGTCGTCCGGTGGTGCCGGATAGTAACGGATCAGGTCGTCCACCCGGCTCAGATCAGCGATCGACTGCGTCGTGTCCCAGTCCGTCTCGCCAGGCGCCCGTGCTTCGAGCACATCGTCGTGATACGTGGCCAACGCTTGCACCGTCCGCCCATGCACATCCCCGATCGCCTGCGCTTCGACCGCCGTGAGGGAACCCCGCTGGGCGGTCCGTCCTGCGATCCATGGGAACACCGCCACGAGGTTGCCACCGATGCTCGTCACGGTCCCTCCGCCGGGCATCTTCCGCGCCAACGCCACCGGGACACCCTGCTCATGTACGTGCACGAGCGCTCGGTGCTCAGCCTCCACAGTCGCACGCGTCCGTTTCTTCTGGACGAACCGCGCGAACCACGTCCCGCTCGCCGTCTCCACCCGGTAATTCTCGTTCAGTACGGATTCCGCCACGGCCGCGACAGCCCTCACATCGCCCAGCGCGAAGCGCCCCGCGACTACTTCGATGTCCGCTCTCCGGTTCGCCGAAACATCAGCCATCGATTGAGCCACCTTTCAGCCCGTTCGCCCGCCTGAACGCGCACGTCTCTCGGAATCCGCATTCCGTGCACCGTGGTGCCCGCTTCCGGCAAAGGTGTTTGCAGTGCAGCACGATCAGCGCGTGCAGCCGGGCGTACGTTTCACGGTCTGTTGGAAGCCGGTCCAACATCCATCGCTGCCACGCTTCATAGCCCGCCCCGCCCGGTCCGTGCCCGAGTCGCGTGAACAACCGCGCCGTGTATGTGTCCACTACGAGTGCCGGCTGGCCGCTCGCATAGCAGACGATGCAATCTGCCGTCTCTGGGCCGATACCCCACGTGTCCAACAGCCGCTGACGAAGCACGCCCATCTCCAGCGCTAGCAATCGTTCGAATCCGCCCTCGCGCTCGGCGGTGTCGATGAACGCCCGGAGCTTCTTTGCCTTCTGACGGTACTGCCCGCTCGGCCGCACGAGTTCTTCCAGTTCGGCAAGCACCAGCCTGGCCATCGCTCGAAAATCGAGTGCTCCCGCCTCCCGCAACCGCGTCAGCGCCCGTTCGACGTTCATCCATGACGTGTTCTGCACCAGGATCGCACCCACACACACCTCGAACGGATCACCGTCCGGCCACCAGTGCCAGCCGCGCCACGCGTGCATCCGGTCGAGCGTCGCATACACCGCCGCCATCGCCTGCTCATCCAATCGGGATGGCCTCCACCGCCCCCGGCTTGCCACGGTCGCTCACGACTGCCCGCACCAGTACTGCTGCCACGATGATCGCCCCGCCCGCGATTGCCCAGCGCCCCGGCTGCTCCCCGAGCGCTAGAAACACCCACACGGGATTCAGCACAGGCTCCAACATCCCGATTAGCCCCGCTTCCAGCGCCCGGATCCTCGCGATGCCGAACGAAAACACGACGTATGCGAGGCCGATCTGTACGACGCCGAGGAACAGCAGCCCCGCCATGTCTCCCGCCCCCGGCCGGAAGCTCTCTCCCGCTCCCGTCGCGACGTTACATGCCAGCGCCGTCGCGGCGAGGACGATGCTCCCCAGCACCATCGAACGTGGCCGCGTCTCGGCCTTGCACTCCGGCCGCCTCAAGAGTGTGAAGAACGTTGCGAAGGCCAGCCCCGACGTCAGCGCCGCCAGGTTCCCCCACGTGTCGGCTGCGTCCAGCCTCCCCACGAAGAACAGGGCCATGCCCCCGAACGCCGTTGCCAGGCAGATCAGGTCGAGCCGGCGTGGCCGCTCATCGAGGAACAGCCGCGAGAGCCATAGCGTGTGAAGCGGGGCCGTGTACTGAAGGAAGATCGCGTTTGCCGCCGTCGTCAGTTTCGTCGCCACGACAAAGAACAGCAGCATCAGCGCGTAGCTCAGTGCCACGCCCCACTCGAACCGGTTTGAGCGCCGCAGCACGCCAAATCCGGCGCCGCTTACGATTCCTATCGTTACGCCGGCGAATAGCGCCCGCCACATCGTGACGCCCATCGCATCGAGCGAAACCCACTTGATAAAGAGCCCGCCCGTGCTCCACATCCCGGCAGCCAGCAACACCGCCAGCAATCCTTGCCGATGGTCCGGCAGGGCCGCGAACCGTGTCCGCCATGGGTTCGCCTGCGAGGTCAATCTGTAGCCCGGCTCCCGGCCGCGTGTCCCGGCCTAGTGGTTCGCTGGTGGGCCACCATCGCCCTTGTCCGGGAACTGCCGCTCGAGCATGACGATGCCGAAGTTGAACGCGATACCTACCACCGCACTGATCACGACGCCAAGCAGCACCTTGTCCGCGTCGAAACGCACAAACAGGTACACGACGAAGGCGACGACGAAGCCCACGAGGAAAACGGTGAGCTGCTTACGAAGGAAGGCATACATGGCGCGCTCAGTATTCGGGCACTTCGTCAACCTGTAAAGCAATCACTCGCCCCACAGCCCCAGTCGCCGCTCCTCCGCCTCAACGTTGTCGATGATGTGCCGGTAGCGGCTCAACACCTCCAGCCGTGCCTTCTGTGCGCGCACCGCGTCCCGGCCCGTCACGATTCCCGATTGTCTCAACCGTTCAAGCTCGTCCGCGTCCTCTTCGTGCACCGTCCCGTCCGCCAGCACCCACCAGTCCAGGACAAGGTCACGAAACGTCAGTGCGTCCTCCCCAACATCTACCGCGCCCACGGCATCGAATCGGTGAGCCAGGATGGCGCCTCCTGGCCCGCGCATCCGGTACAGGCTGTACGGACGCTTCTCCCAGAACCAACCGTCCGAAATCGTCCCCGCTGGCAACTCGACTGGCGCAGGGAACATTCCGGCTCGCGTCATCACGAAACGCACCACCGTGAAGCCCTTGCCCCGGTGTACGAGTGTGCACGGGAACTCCTGCACGCTTCCGTCTGCCTTGACCTTCCGTTCCGTAATCTTCGGGCCACTCGCGTCTCCATTCCGGGCCGACGTATCCTCAACGCTCATCGCTGGAGCCAACCCGGAGGGTAATCATGGATTTCGAGACCATCCTTTACGAAAAGCGTGGCCAGGTCGCGCTCATCACTGTCAATCGTGAACCCCAGCTCAATTCCATCAACAGCCTCGCGTCCCGCGAAATGCAGGCCGCCTGGGAGGATTTCCGTGACGATACCGGCCTTCGCGCCGCCATCCTCACCGGTGCTGGCCGCAAGGCATTCTCTACCGGTATGGACCTCGTCGCCACGTCCCAGGGCGAGAACCAGTTCGCCGCTGGACCCCAGGCGCCCTTCGGCGGCTTCACCAAGCGGATGCCCATCTACAAACCGATCATCGCCGCCATCAACGGCTACTGCCTCGCCGGTGGGCTCGAACTTGCCCTCGCCTGTGACATCCGCCTCTGCACGCCTGAATCGCGCTTCGGCCTCCCCGAAGTACGCTGGGCGATCATGCCCGGTGCCGGCGGTACCCAACGGTTGCCGCGCGCCATCCCTCAGGCCTGGGCCAACTACATGATCCTCACCGGCGAACAGATCGACGCCGAAACCGCCAGCCGCATCGGCCTCGTCTCCCATGTAATCCCCGGAGACGAACTCCTCGACAAGGCCTTTGAAATCGCCCACACCGTCTGCGAGCGCGGCCCTCTCGCCGTTGCGGCAGCGAAGGAAGCCATCATTCGCGGCCAGGACATGCCGCTTGAGAACGGCCTCGCCTACGAGGACATCGCCCTCGGCCGCCTCATGACCACTGCCGACGCGCAGGAAGGCCCCCGCGCCTTCGCCGAAAAACGCAAACCCGTCTACTACGGCCGCTGATAGGAACGACGATGACCGCAGTCCGGCCTCGTGGCCCACACCCCTTGCTCACGGGGCTGGTTGCTGTCATCGGCGTCCTTTTCGCTTCCTGCGGAGGTGGGGGCGAGAAAATTGATCCGCGCATCTCCTCCGCCCAGGCTACCCGCGACTTCGAAGGGCCCACGGCCCCCGGCCTTACCAGCACCGTCCGCGTCCGTTTCAACGTCGCCGTTGAACCGCCCGATCGTGAACTGCCGCTCACGTCATATTTCGAGGTCCGTGTCTCCGACCCCCTCGAAAAGAAGCCTGAGGATCGCGTCTTCGTCCAGGCAGCGGAGGTCGTCGAAGGAAACACCCGCACGGTGGACCTCCATTTCGCCCGGCTTGTCCCCGATCAGGCTGAACTGCGCGTCTCGCAGTCACTCTTCAAGAAGGGCGCCACGGGCGAAATCACCGCCTCTATCAGCTCCGACCTCAGCCCCATCCAGTCGCTGCTTGCCGCTGGCCCGCTGGTACTCACTGACCCCTCGATCATCGAGACGGGCGCCTTCACCGAAGCCACCGCCGCCGACCGCGACTCCGCCGCTGCCCGCGCTGACCTGGAACGTCATCTCGATGCGCGTGGCACTGTCAACGAGGCGCGAGACCTCGCCCTCGCCCGCTTTGATGCGATGCCCGAGGACATCATCCCGTCCCCCAAGCTGCGCGCCGTCCTCTCCGGACTCACCGGTACCTTTGCAGACCCGGCGGTCGAAAATCTGCTGACATCCAACAACTGCACCGGCAAGCCCATAACGCTCATGGCATTTCAGGATCCACCGGACCTGCCGGGCCTGTTCGCCCGCGTGACCCACACACCGGATGGTGGCCGCATCATCTCGGTCAGCCCTCGCCTCGAAGGTGCGCCGATCGAACTCCTCATGCCGATCATCGCCCACGAGGCCATCCACTGCGACGAGGAGGATGGGATAGTCGAAGAAATCGCGGCCACCTCGTTCGACACCCTTCTCTATTTGCAACTCCTTACCGCTGTGCCGGACGTAGCCCGTTCGGGCTCTCCCCTCGCCCGTGAACTCAACGTCGATGCGATCGCGATGATCAACAGCGGGCGCGCCCTGCCCGAATCGCTCGGTATTCTGCCCAGCCCAGGCGTCCAGCAGATCCTCCCCGGCAGCGACTCCGATGTCACCTCGTTCGCGGAACTCGTTGCCGGCGCCTACGCCGGGAGCCCGGATACGTCACCAATCGAGCCACTCGCGCAGGCCTATGCCGGTATCCTCGCCGGCTTCGTCGGGCTCCCGGGCGGTGATCCGTTCGACCTCGTTTACCTCGATTCCCTCCTCGGCCGGGTCCTCAGTCCCGATGTCCTCCTGGTCGCCCTCGTTGTGCTCGGTCTTCAGCCTCCGGGCTGAGCTGGGCTTCACGGTTGACCATGCTCCCCGTACCATCGGTTTCTCGGGGAGGCCAACATGCGAACCATCGGAACGGTCGTCGCTGCGGCGATCCTGCTCCTGTTGCTGTACATCGGTATCAGCATCGTCGTCGCCTACGCCGGCGGCGATATCTGGGTCCTCCCCACCAACGACTCATGGGCGCTACCCGATTCTTGGTCCGAATGGCGCGATGTCGCCATCGTCCTCTCAGCCGGCTTCTGGGCGTTTGCGGGCGTCGTCATGATCGCCCTTCTCGGCGTCCTCGTCTGGCTGATCCTCGAGATCCGCAAGCTCCTCAAGTACAACGTTGCCCCTGCTGTCGACTCGCTCAAGGGCACGCTCGATAACGTCCGCGGCACCACGGAGTTCGCTGGCGAAACCGTTGCCTCGCCGCTTATCCGCGCCTACTCGGTCGTCAAAGGTGTGCGGACCGGCATTGGCGCCGTCAAAGGCTTCCCCGGCAACGTGAAGGGCCGCAAGGGCAAGAAGAAGAAGGGCATGTTCCGATGACCTCCCCGGATCCAGGCGAACCGGTCGTAGGAGCAGAAGATCCCGGCGCCGCGCCGCCACTGCCTGCGGCTGCTCCTCCCGGGCGCTCTCGCACCGATCGTGATGATGACCACCCGATCATTAGCTGGGCCAGGGCGATCGTCGGTGGCCTCTCCGATACGGCCCGCGAAGTCCTTGATGAGGGCCGTCGCGGCGCTGCCGAGGCCTACGACGAAGGCTGGCGCCGCTTCGATGGCAAGACCCGTTTCCGTCGCCGTCAGCCCTGACTCGTCCCGCGTAGCGACAAACAACCGTCCTGCTACCATGAACGCCGCCCAACGGGTGAAGGCGCCGCGGAGAGGTGCTGGAGTGGTTGAACAGGCACGCCTGGAAAGCGTGTAGAGGCGCAAGTCTCTCGTGGGTTCGAATCCCACCCTCTCCGCCATGCAACCATACTGACGAACCTGTGAGGACCGATTTGTTCCAACCCCCGTTTGGTCAGCTTCACCGGCTATCTCGGCAAGTCCTCCGCGTGAAGCCCGAATAGCGGTGGCGGTTCTAGTCCCATCTGCCGCAGGTACTCACACAGCTGGCTACGGTGATGCGTCTCGTGCTCGATCAGTCCCGCGATCACGCGCCGCCACGCCGGCAAAGTGTGCCCATCCGCCGCCGGGATCACCTGCTCCAAGTCCGCATCGACCAGCCCCGCGATCGTCTTCTTCCCTGTCCGCAGAATGAGCTGACGCATGGTGAGCACGTTCGTTCCAGGCCGCACGGTGTGCCCTTTGTAGCGCAATCTCCCTGTCTGCAGGCTTTCGGTGTTCATTACGCGGCTGTTGGCGATGTGCGTCACGAGCTCCCCTGTCGTGAATTCACCCGTACCGGGTTGCCAGGCCAGGTCCTCGTCTCGCAGTCTCTCCACTGCCTCGTACGTCCGTGCGTGCACCCCCGTTACGTATCTGATCAGGTCGTCCGCGTTGAGCATCGGCGGAGTATCACCGTTCCTCGAGTCCCTTCCAACCAGACGGGTCTCGGCAGCGCCGATCCCGTTCATCCGGCGGGTTGCCAGTCCCTCCGGCGTAACCATTTTGGTCCGAATGGCCCCTGCTGCCTCCTCCCAAAGAGTGCGATACTACTGATAGAGAACAGTGGCACAGTCGCCCGCGGCAGAGCCACAAAGGAGGTACGGAAGATGCGCATCGCCATTCACGTCCTCAATGGGGTCTGGCAGGTTGATAGGACCTGCGGGATGGGCCGCTCCCGCTAACGCCTCCGCAACAGCGCCGGCAACTGTCCGCAAATGCGGCGCCCGGGCTCCCGTGATGGGTACCGCGAAGGCCGTTCGCAGGAATGGTTCAAAACCCGGATCTAGTAAACAGCACAGTGGGACGGGCTTCGTGGAAACGAAGCCCGTTTTTTCGTCTGCCACGGCCAACGTCCCGGTATGCACCGAGTTTGCTCGCCCGTCCCTGTGATGGTGCTATCATCTAAAGGCCTGCATCCGCGGGAAACTTTTGTGTCGAGGAATCAGGATGGACCAGGCCGTCCAATCATGGCGGCGAGCTACGCTCGTATTTCCGGGCCAGGGCTCGCAACACAGCGGTATGGCTGCTCGCCTCGTGCAGATGTCGCGCGCAGCCGCCGATATCTTCCGTCGAGCTGACGATGTCCTCGACATGCACCTTTCGCGCCTCTGCGTGGAAGGCTCGGATGCCGAACTCGAAGACACCGCCGTCCAGCAGCCCGCCACGTTCGTCACTTCAATCGCCTGGTTGGCCGCTCTCCAGGAACGGTGGGAATCGCTCGACCGCAAGATCGAGCCCTACCTTCTCGCCGGGCATTCCATGGGCGAATACACGGCCGCTGTCGCCGCGGGTTCCATTTCCTTCGAAGAAGGTTCGCTGCTCGTCAAAGAACGCGGCCGCCTAATGGAAGAAGCCGGCCGCGACAATCCCGGCGGCATGGCCTCCATCCTCGGGCTCCCCGAGGCCACCATCGAAGAAATTTGCGAGCAAGCCTCCTCCGAGGGCTACGTCGGCCTCGCTACCTCTAACTGCGAAGGCCAGAGCGTCGTCTCCGGTGCCATCGCTGCCGTCCGCCGCGCCATGGAGCTCGCCGAAAAGGCGCGGGCCCGCCGCGTCGTTCGCCTCCCGATTTCCATCGCCGGGCATTCGCCCCTCATGGCTCGCGCCAGCGAGGGTATGGGCCGCCTCCTGCAGCGACTCAGTATCACCGACCCGCGCCAGCCGCTCATCGGCAACACCCGTGCCCAGGTCATCAACACACAGCCGGAAGTCCTCGAAGAGCTCCGCGACCAGATCATCATGGGTGTCCGCTGGCAGAAGTCCGTCGAAGCAATGATCGCGCGCGGTTCCGATCTGATCATTGAGGTCGGTCCCGGGAGCGTCCTCACCCGTGTCGTCCGCCGCATCGACTACTCCATCCCCAGCCTCAGTATCAGTGACGAAAACGAGGGCCTCTTCTCCGACAAATTCCGGGAGCTCGAGGCCGCCGCGCTGTGACCCGGCGTGTCGTCGTCACCGGCGTCGGAGCCGTCTCCTCGGCCGGTCATTCGGCCGAAGAAACCTGGCGCTCCATGGTCGAAGGCCGTAGCGGCGTCGGCCCCATCACGCTGTTCGACCCCGAGCCGTTCCCCGTACGAATCCAGGCAGAAGTTCGCAACTGGTCGCTCGGCGACCGCGTTGATCCGAAACAGCAGCGCCACATGAACCGCGGTGTCACCTTCGGCATGGGTGCTGCGCTCGATGCCCTCCAGGATAGTGGCCTCCAGATTACCGACGAAAATGCTGAGGATGTTGCCGTCGTCTTCAGCTCCGGCGGCGGCGGCACCGACCTTGTCGTCGAATACCAGAAAATCCTCGATGAAAAGGGCCCGCGCCGCATCACGCCCTTCCTCGTTGCAAACTTCATCCCAGACGCGATCAGCGGTCACATCGCCATCGCCACTGGCGCCCGCGGCATCAACCACTCCGTTGTCAGTGCCTGCGCCACCGGTGCCGCCAGCATCGGCGAAGCCTCTGAAGTCATCCGCCGTGGCGACGCCGTTGCGGCCATCGCCGGCAGCTCAGAGTCCGTACTTCAGCCCATCTACCACGCCACCTGGACCTCGATGCGTGCCCTGGCCAACAACAACGAGCACCCAACCGAGGCTCAGAGGCCCTTCGACCTGAATCGCGATGGCTTCGTCCCCGGCGAAGGCGGCGCCGCCTTCATCCTCGAAGAGTACGAAGCCGCCCGCGAGCGTGGCGCAAATATCTACTGCGAGGTCATCGGCTACGGCAGCTCCAACGATGCCTACGACATGATTGCTCTCCACGAGTCTGGTCGCGGCCTCAATCGCGCCATGTCGCTCGCCATCCGTAAGGCCGGTATCGACCCCGCGGCGATCGACTACATTAACCCTCACGGCAGTGCCACACCCCAAAACGACCGCGTCGAGACCATGGTCTTCAAGCAGATCATGGGAGATGCCGCGAGGCGCGTCGCTGTGAGTTCCGTGAAGCCTATCGTCGGGCACTGCATGGGTGCTGCCGGCTCCGTTGAAGCACTTGCCTGCGTGTTCGCCATCCGCGACCGCAGGCTTCCGCCGACCATCAACTACCACACGCCAGACCCTGATTGCGACCTCGATTACGTGCCCAACACGGCTCGCGACCGTGATGTCGATATCGCGGTCTCCACCTCTGTAGGCCTCGGCGGGCACAATTCGTGCGTTATCTTCCGCCGGGTGCAAGAGTAGGCATCCCGGATTTCTCCGGCGGGGGCTCGCTTGAAAGCAGTTATTACCGGCGTTGGCGCCGTCACTCCCGTGGGTCTCACCGCCACGGAAACTTGGAACAACCTCGTTGCAGGAGTCTCTGGCGCCGGCCCGATCACCCGCTTTGATGCCTCCATGCTCCCCGTTCAGATCGCTGCAGAGGTCAAAGGCTTCGACCCCGCGCCCTACATGGACGTTAAAGATGCCCGCCGCATGGCCCGCTTTGCACAGATGGCGGTCGCTGCCGCGCGCCAGGCCGCCGAAGACGCGGCGCTGGTCCTCTCCGATGCCGAACGCCCCCGTGCGGCTGCCGCGATCGCTACGGGCGCCGGTGGCTTCTTTGATGGCGTCGCCGAGTTCGATGTCTATCGTGAGCGTGGTGCTAACCGCGTCAGTCCCTTCTACGTGCCGCTTATCGCCCCGAACATGGGTGCCTGCCACGTCGCCATGCAGTTGGGCCTCCGCGGGCCCGCCCTCGCCACCGTCGCCGCTTGTGCCGCCGGCCTCTATTCGTTCTTCGAAGCAAAGGCACTCATCGATGCCGGTCTCGCCGACGTGGTCTTCGCTGGCGCCGCTGAGTCATCCATGCACCCGTTGCCCGTTGCGTCGCTTGCCAACATGAAGGCCCTCAGCCGCCGCAACGGCGACCCGACGCGTGCAAGCCGTCCCTTCGACCGCGAGCGCGACGGCTTTGTCTTTGGCGAAGGCGCCATCGTCATGGTCGTCGAGTCCGAAACACGGGCCCGTGCCCGGGGTGCCCGCGTCTACGCTGAAGTGGCCGGCGCCGGGCTCAGCTGTGACGCCCACCACATCACCGCCCCGCTCGAAGACGGTACAGGCGCCGAACAGGCGATGACCCAGGCCATGCTCGCCGCCGGCGCCGCACCGTCAGACATCGATTACATCGCCGCACATGGCACAAGTACTCCGCTCAACGACGCGACCGAGACCCGCGCGATCAAGCAGGCGTTTGGCCAGGCCGCTCCCGGCATCGCCATCAGCTCGCCGAAGTCCATGGTCGGCCACCTCATGGGTGCGGCCGGTGCCGTCGGCGCATTTACCGCCGCCATGGCCTGCTACTCCGGCGTCATCCCGCCCACCATCAATCTTGAAAATCCCGACCCCGAGTGCGACCTCGACTACGTCCCCCAGGTCGCCCGGAAGCGCGTCGTCCGGGCTGCCGCCGCAAACGGATTTGGGTTCGGTGGCCAGAATGGCTGCATCATCTTTCGCAAGTATGCCGGCTGAAGGTAGCATGGCCGGAGCCTCGTGCTCCGGGGCAGGAGGGTTTGGCATGGCTCTGCTAGAACGCGTTCGCGAAGTCGTTGTCCGTCAGCTCAAGGTGGATCCGTCCGAAGTCACTGCCGGGGCCAACCTCGTCGATGACCTCCGTGCCGATTCCCTCGACATCGTCGATCTCACCATCGCCATCGAAGAGGAATTCGCTCCCGCTGGCGAATTCGAACTCCGCGACGAAGACGCGGAAAACATTCGCAGCGTGCAGGACATCCTTGATTTCCTCGAAAGCAAAGGCGTCGCTTAGCCGCCCTCGCCCTGCCAACCCCCGGCCAGTGCCCGCAGCCGCTCCACGATCCCGGGCAGCACGTCCAGTACCCGGCTCATCTCGTCATCTGAGTTCCCAGCCCCAACCGTCAATCGTAGCGACGCGTGTGCCAGGTCGCCATCCACACCCATCGCCGTCAGCACATGGGATGGTTCTAACGATCCGGTCGTACATGCGCTCCCTGAACTCGCTGCGATGTCCGCCAGGTCGAGGGCCAGCAGCACGCTCTCGCCCTCCACACCCCGGAAACAACAGCTGAAGTTGTTCGGTAGACGCCCATCTGGATCGACCGGGCCGGTCACCACGGTGTCGGGGATCCGTTCCGGCAGCTCGTACAGCAGCCGGTTCCGAAGGGCCCGGCTGTGGGCGTTCCGTTCGTCCGCCTCGCTCCATGCCAGTCGCATCGCTTCTGCCAGCCCCGCTATCCCTGCCACGTTTTCTGTTCCTGCCCGTCGCTCCTTCTCCTGGCTTCCGCCGAGAATCAGCGGCTGCCACGGTGTCCGGCTCCGCACGTACAGCAGGCCCACCCCCTTGGGTCCGTACAGCTTGTGGGCGGCGAGGCTCAGCAGGTCCACTCCGGTCGCCTTGGGTGAGATGTCTACCGCGCCCGCCGCCTGCACCGCATCCGTGTGAAATATCACCTTCGCGTTCTTCGCCTTCGCCACCCGCACCGCCTCCGCTATTGGCTGAATGGTCCCGACCTCGTTGTTCGCCGTCATGATCGAGACCACCGTCGTCTCCGGCCCGACTGCCTCGTCCAGTGCCGCGAGGCTGACGACGCCGTCGCCGTCGACCGGCAGGTACGTTGTCCGGTAGCCTTCGCGCTCAAGCTGCTCCACCGCATGCAGCACCGCGTGATGCTCGATCTGCGTCGTGATGATGTGGTTGCCTCGCCCACGCGCTTTCGCCGCCGCCGCCGCCCCGCGGATCGCCGCGTTATCGGATTCCGTCCCGCCACTGGTGAATAGCACCTCCCGTGTCGAGACGCCGAGCAGATCCGCGCACGTCTTTCGTGCTTCGTCCAGGACCCGGCGGGCCTCCTGTCCCTCCAGATAGATACTCGAAGGGTTGCCCCACGTGCTCGTATATGCTGGCCACATGGCTTCCAGCACCCGCGGGTCCGGGGGCGTTGTTGCAGCGTGGTCGAGATAGATCCGGGGCATCTTCCTGCCTTTTTCTGTAGAGAGGGTTGGATTCGAGTGGCTCCTTCACTATACTTTGAATAGTGGCCGGGTACCCGCCGGTCGTTGAACACTCACCTTCCGAGGAGAATCCCCGTGGAATCAACCGTCGCAACACCCCTCGTCACCATTTCTGACAAGGCCGCCGAAAAGGCCAAGGCCCTGCTCGAGTCCCGCGAGCTTCCCGAAGGCGCCCTTCGCGTCTTTGTTGCTGGGGGCGGCTGCTCCGGCTACCAGTACGGCATGGCCCTTGCACGCGGCGTGGAAGACGACGATGTCGTCTTTGAACAGCTCGGTGTGCGCATCGTCGTCGACCCCGAAAGTGCCCAGTACCTGGAGGGCGCCGAGATCGACTACGTCGACGACATCATGAAGAGCGGCTTCAGCATCTATAACCCCAACGCCACCAAGAGTTGTGCTTGCGGCTCCAGCTTCCAGACCGCCGATGGTAGCGGCGCCCCTCGCGCCTGCTGCTAGGCCTCCAGCTCAAACCAATGAATGAAGGGGTGGCGTATGCCACCCCTTCATTCATGTCCGCCTGGCGGGCCGATCGTGAACCCTTCTGCTGATAAAGTGCCTGCGGGGGGGCTGTGGAGACCGTTTCGGAGTCGTTCTTAGTATTCGGACGCGCCAGCCTCGGTGCCACCATCGGCCTCGCCATAGGCTGGCCTACACAGCACGAGCGCCACTCGCGCTACGTAGTCGCGCTCGTCCTCGCCGGATACTTCATCGGTTGCCTTGCGATGCTTCCCGATGCTGGTGCAGCCGCTGCCGCGATCATTCTCGTTGTGCCCGCGTCACTGATCGCGTTTGTCGGGATGATCGGGGGCGCGCTGACTCTCGGCGATCGTGAGGACTGGTGGATCCGTAGCTGGGGCTTTGCCGCCTTCATCGCCGGGTACCAGGCCCTCACACTCGTCGCAGGCGGAATTGTCGACCGGATGGACGGGTAGCCGGGCGCGACTACAGAAAGCTGCGGAAGATCTGCACCTGGCTCGTCTGGAACACCATCGATTCGCGCGTCGCTCGCCGCAGCCGTCCGAACTCCTGGTCCTGGGCCGCCAGTTCGTCGAACTGCTCAAGTTCACCAAGCGTGTCGAA
The DNA here is from genome assembly GCA_020432045.1 of Dehalococcoidia bacterium. Taxonomy (GTDB): domain Bacteria; phylum Chloroflexota; class Dehalococcoidia; order Tepidiformales; family Tepidiformaceae; genus JAGQHB01. Next base: position 53,603 of record JAGQHB010000027.1, read on the forward strand.
CTCGCCCACGATCGCTACGCCGTTCGTCGCACCCGTCATCGACGACCACACGCTCGTCGTCGCATCGATCCCGCGCTGCTTCTGGTATTCCAGCGCCTGTGAGATCGATAGCACGAATTCCCGCTGTCGACCCGGCTGCACGTCTCCCGTCAGGATTCGCATGAACTTTCGCGGTGCCGTCGCCTCTTCGCTCGAAATCAGGCCTTCCGAGTGGTAGGCGAGCCGGTGGATCGATACCGTTGCCGAGTCATAGACCATCTGCTCACGAACCGCTCGACGCATGGTCGCAAACGCTGCATCCACCGCCGCAAGTTCCGTGAACTTCTCAAGCTCGGAGAGCGTGTCGAAATCACTTGCGATCAGGACCCCATTCGTGTGGCTCGTCATCGCGCCCCAGATCGTTGTGCGTGCCCGGATCCCGCGGTCGTCCTGGTGATCTCGTGCCTCGCGCATGGCGCTGAGGAAGCTGGCAGTTTTGCCCTGGCCGATCATCCCGGTGAAAAGGCGACGGTACATGTGAACTCCCGTTGTCGGTTAGCGGACGCGCTGGCCCTCTGGCGGCCTCAGTCTACCAGAGCACTCGCTCCCCGCACGGCGCCCATCGGCCACTCCATGGCTCACCGTCCAGCACGGCCTATCGCCTGCCGTCACGTACACCAGGTTATTCGTCCGCTGCGAGTGCCTCTGTAACCGGCTCCGTCCGTATTCGCCCATGCGAAGCGTGCCATACCGGCTCACCGTGCCTCAATACGATCGCCTGCGGCGATTCATGCCGGATGCCCGTCCTCGCCTGGATACCGCGCCCCAGGCCCGAATGCGACGAAACATCAATGAGGTGGATGGTCGCCTCCACCCGTTCCATCTGCTCGTATGCGGAACTACTGATCGGGCAGAACGGGTCGTGCAGGAACAGCAGGACGGTCTCGGTGTTTCCCAGTGCGAAGGCGTTGTCCAGTGCCACCTCGGAATCGACCGGCAGGAAAGACGCCTTCCGTACCGGCCGATCTCGCAGGATTTCGTCGTCTCGTTGAAAGAAGCGTGCCAATGAGAAACCCATGTACTTCATGATCGGCTGATGCCGCTGTGTAAGCATCCTGCATTCTCAGGCTTGTCGGCTAGAGCAGGCTCGCTGGGTCCACATCGATTGCCCATCGATCGCCCAGCCGGATCCGTTCGACCAGCCGGCCAGGCGCCCGCCCGCGCAGCAGAATCTGCCACCGGTACTCGCCTCGAACCCGCGCGATGAACGCGGGTGTCGGCCCCAGCACGTCCGGCTCCGGCGCACCCATGACGTCGCGTTCCATCCGCAGGTCTGCAGCGACGCGCGTCGCTTCTTTCAACGCTGCCGCTTCATCTCTGCCCCGGTGCAGCAGCCGTACCAGGCGGCTAAACGGCGGATACCCCGCTCGCCTCCGGTGTGCGATTTCGTGCTCATAGAAGGAACGGTAGCCATGCGCTGCCGCCGCCACGATCGGCGGTGCCTCCGGTTCGTATGTCTGGATAAATACGAACCCCTCCCGTTCCCGCCGTCCGGCTCGCCCCGAAACCTGCGACAGCAGCTGGAACGCACGCTCGTGCGCGTGGAACTCCGGCAGGCTAAGCCCAACATCGGCATCCACCACACCGACGACCGTCATCTGCGGCAGATCGAGTCCTTTCGCCAGCAGCTGCGTCCCTACGAGGACATCGATTTCCCTCGCCTCCAGCGCCTGCACAATGCGCTCATGGGCGCCCTTTCGGCTTGCCACGTCGCTGTCCCACCGTGCCACACGTGCCCTCGGGAACTCCTTCCGCGCCTCCGCCTCCACCCGCTGCGTGCCTACGCCGAAGGGCCGGTACTTTCCGCTTCCGCACGATGGGCACCCATCCTCCAGGCGCCGTTCTCGCCCGCAGTGGTGACAACGAAGGCGTGCGTGGACGGTTCCGGCCTGGTCCAGGCTCATCGCTAATTCGCACGCCGGACAGAGCGGCACGTGCCCGCACGCCCTGCACAGCATGAATCGCGCGGCTCCTCTGCGGTTCACAAAGAGAATGCTCTGCTCTCCGCGCTCCAGCGAAGTGCGGATCGCTCGCCCCAGGGCCCTGCTGAAGATGCTCCGGTTGCCCGTCCGAAGCTCCTCCCGCATATCCACGATCTTCGTTTGGGCATGACGGCCCGCCATCAGCTCGCCGGTTGGCGTCGCGACGACCCGCTCCCGCAGCTCAACCCGTTCGAATTCCCCGGTCTCCGAGCCGTAATACGTGACGACATCCGGGGTGGCGCTGCCCAGCACCAGTGTCGCGCCCGTTAGCCGGCACAGCTCTCGTGCTGCTTCGCGGGCGTGGTACCTCGGCTGTGGGTCGACCTGCTTGTACGTCCATTCGTGCTCCTCATCAAGGATCACCAGCCCCAGTGAACCTACCGGTGCAAACACGGCGCTCCGTGAGCCAATGATGACCCGCGCATCGCCTCGTTTCGTCCGCCACCACTCGTCATAAAGCTCGCCAGCCCCGAGCCCTGAGTGGAACACTGCCAGCGTATCGCCGAATCGCTCCCCATACCGCCGAATCGCCTGTGGTGTCAGCGCAATCTCTGGCACGAGGACGATCGCTCCTTCCCCTCGTTCCAGCGCCCGCTGTACCAATGTCAGGTATACCTCCGTCTTGCCGGCCCCCGTGACGCCGTGCAGGAGGTACGCCCCGCCGGGTTTCATACGGTCTGCTGCCGCCGCCTGCTCTGGCGTAAGCTCCGGTGGCGGCCGCCGCTCAAACGCGTAGTCCCGCAGTGGATCCCGCGTGACCTGTGCCTCGTACTGTTCCAGCCAGCCTCCCTCGGAAAGCTGTCCCATCAGCCTGACGGTTGCCCCCGCTTCGCGTAGGTCGGCGAGCGGTCGATCGCCATCAGCTTCCAACAGCCGGAGCAGACGGGCAGCCACGGCGTTCGGCCGCTCCGCTGCCAGCCGGGTGGCCTCAGCTGCCGTCTCCGCCGCGCTTCTAAGCCGTTTTACCCGCCGCTGCAGCTTCACGTGGCCGGCGGGGCGTGCCAGGCCCTGTACCACCGTCAGGTGCCCATCCCGCTGCAGGCGCTGAAGCCGCAGGGTCGTTGCACCGCGCACCGTCGCCCGCAACGTATCGAGCGGTGTCCGCCCGTGCCGGGCGAGGTATGCGAGGATCTTCTGGTCCTCCGGGTATACCGGCAGCAGCGGCGGGATATCCACCGGCGACACCATCGTCACGGCCTTCTGGCCGTATCCGTTTGGCAGGCAGGTCGCGATGCACTCCCACAACGGCGCCAGGTACTCGCCGCTCATCCACCGCGCCAGCGAGATGTGTGTCGCGTCTAGGACCACCGCGTCGTCCGCGACGGCGGTCAGCGGCCGGACGTCGTCGATCTCACTGGCAGCAGTTCGTTCCAGCACCACTCCCTGCAGCACCCGCGGTCCGTACGGCACGAACACGGCCTGCCCAGGCACCACGCGGTCCAGTGCAGCGGGGACTGCGTACGTAAACGCCCGTCGCGTCGGCTGACCGGCGTTCACAGCTACCTGTGCGAACGGCAAGGCCTGGCTCTTCGAGCCGGTTTCTTCCATCGTGCTCATCGTTACGCCCCCTCCGGCCGGTGGCCAGCCTCAGGTTGCTTCGGGCGCAGGCTCCGCGGATGGCACGTGCGAGCCATGGACTACGTCTTCATTCACTCGCAACCCTCGGGTCATAACCGCGAAGATCGCCGCGCCAAATCCAAGCGCCACCGCCCCAAAATAGAACGCGGCCGGTGTCCCATAGAGGTCCTTCATCAGCCCGCCCACCAGCGAACCGGTGACAATCCCGACTCCGTTTCCGAACGAAAACAGCCCCAGCATCGTTCCCATCCCAACCCGTCTGCCTGCCACGACCTGGATCGCACTCCCCGCCGAGAACGAGACCGTGTTCACGGCCCCCATCGTCATGAGTACCGCCATCACGAGCCAGAACGATTCAGCCAGGCCCAGCACAACCATCAGGCAGGCCGTCAGGGAAAGCCCGATCGTGACCATCGCCCTCCGGCTCCATCGGTCCGCCAGGGTTCCCGAGATTGGCTGAAACAGTCCGCCCGCCAGGTCCTGTGCTGTGAACGCCAGCCCGATCAACGCGGGGGTGGCGCCCAGGTCGTCTTCCAGCCGGAGTGCCAGGAAGCTCAAGGTCGCCCCGAACGAGAGCGACGTGAGTGCCGAAAACAGCGTCAGCGCAGCCACCAGCCGGTTTGTGATCGCAGTTCGGAACGGCACCTCCGCCGCGCGGCTCGTGCGCTTCTCGTGCTCAGTGCGTGGTGTCTGGTTTGGAAGAAACACCATTACGATGACCGTGGAGATTGCCATCATCGCTGCCATGGCGACGAAGACGGCATCAAACCCGATGAACTGCCGAACCAACCCTGCCAGCACGGGCCCTGATCCAAATCCAAGGATGTCCGCCGTCTGGAACGTCCCCAGCCAGCGGCCCTCGCGGCCTGCAGGCGTCATGTCCCCGATGTACGCACGCGCCACCGAAAAGATCGCACTCGTCCCGAACCCGCTAAACGCCCGGAATCCGATCACCTGGTAGAAATTGTCCGCCGTCAGGTAGCCGAGTGCAGCGATCAGGTACACCACAAGCCCAATGACGATAAACGGCTTCCGCGCGTACCGGTCCGAAATACGCCCAATCCCGGGCCCCGCGATCGCCTGCACAATCGCAAACGATGAAAATGTCAGCCCGAGCCAGATGCCGTTTGCGCCGAGGTCCTTCGCATAGACCGGCAACAGCGGGCTCACCATGGAAATCCCCATCGTCGCCACGAACACGCACAGATAAAGGACGATGAACGGACGCGACAGCACGCCGGTTAGGCTACAGGAGCCACGCTTAGGCGAAGCACCATCGCGATGGATGGCCCAACATGCCCCCCATGCTAGACTCGTTAGAACCTCTCTGGGCGTCGTCATGACCAAGATCTTTGATATTCACATCCACTTCCCGCGTGATTGGGACAATCCCGAAGCCGACCGTGAACCAATGGTCGACCGCCTCGCCGAGATCGCCCGCAGCCTGGGCATCTGGAAAGGCTGCGTTCTTACCGGCGGACGTTTCGGTCCAACCTATGAACGCGGCATCGAAATCCTCAACAAGTACCCGGACATCTTCATTCCCGTCGCTGTCATAGACCCGGAGGAGATTCGCGGCGCCGATGTCCATCGCCTTTACGACCTCGGCTACCGGGGACTCAAGATCATCGGCACCGCGCGCGACTACGACGAGCCCGACTATTTCTCCGCCTACTCCAAGGCTGAGGAACTGAAAATGCCGATCCTCTTCCACATGGGCGTTATCGGCGGCGGCCTCGACTACTCCCGCACTCACCCCCGGCGTGATCCCAGGGCGGCCGAAACATATCACCGCATGATGGCGATGCAGGGCGCCTTTGGGCCTCGCAACGTCTCCGCGCTCCGGATGAGCCCCCTGCACCTCGATACGATTGCCAGTCGCTTTCCTCAGCTCCGCATCATCGGAGCCCACCTCGGCAACCAGGGCAACTACGAGTACGCCGCCTCCGTCGCACGCTGGCGTCACCACGTCTGGCTCGACATGAGCGGCGGCGAAACCATTGAGCAGCATGCAGTCGAGCGAAACCTTATCGGCGGCGAGATCGGGATCGAAAAACTCGTCTTCGGTTCTGATTGCCCCATGGACGAAATCCACGAGCATCTAGAACGATTCCATGTCATCTACGACCAGTTGGGACTAAGCGATGACGACCGCGAACGCCTCTGGTGGCGCAACGGCGCCGAGATCTACGGCCTCGAAGAACCCACCTTCGCCCGCGAGTAGCCGGCAGTTCAGCGGCCCCGGCCGCCTCGCTGCCGGGCCGGCCATCCGCATCGTGATGCTCTCCTTCCTCGTGCTTGTAGGGCTTCTCGCGTACCTCGGTCTTCGCCCCCACCAGTCCTGGCTCCTATGGCTCACTGCCGCGATTGCTGGACTTGGGACCGACGGCATCGTTCGCTGCCATCCCGCCTGGCACGATCGCCGGGCCGGGGCCTCGCTCCTTTACTTCGGTCTCCCTGCCCTCGCAGTGTTCGGGTCCGGCCTTTTCATCCACGAAGCGCTGAACGGCTATTCCCGCCCCCTGGCCGCCATCCCGCCGTCGCTCGCAATCGGCCTCATCGCTCATGCTGAATACCAGACCGTTGACTTTACAGCCCGTCGCTACGGTGCCCTGCGCCTCGGCCTTGCCGTGGCCGCATATCTGTCCGCCTTTGCCCTCTATTCGATGCTTATGCGCCCCGAAGTCGACGTCCTGTTTAGTGCAGCAGCCATCATGCTCGTCTCGGGAGTGCTGACTCTCGAGCTCTTGCGCGAAAACCGCCTCTTCGGCGAAGGCGCGATCTTGCTCGCAATCGCTGTCGGCCTCTCCATCGCTGAACTTCGCCTCGTCCTCTACTTCTTTCCGCTCGATTCCCTGCTCGGCGGAGCGTTGCTCGTCATTGGTTTCTACCTCGCTACCGGGCTCGTCCACCACGTCCTCGACCACGACCTTGAGTGGAACACCGCTGCCGAATACGGAGTCGTTGCCGTTGCCGCCGCCGCCGCCGTGATCGTCACCCGCCTTCTCGTCTGATATCACCTCCGTGGAGGGAATGTGAAAACCACCATTTGCTCCTGGAACGTCAACGGCCTTCGCGCCACCCTCCGCACCGGAGACCTCCGTGCCTGGCTCGAACGGGACCAGCCCGATGTCGTGGGCATGCAGGAGGTCAAGGCTACCCCGGAGCAGGTGGACCCTTCCGCCTGGCGTGAACTCGGTTACCAGGACTTCTGGCACACCGCAGAGCGCCCCGGCTATAGCGGCGCCCTCCTTCTTTTCAAGCACGCACCGGCTGCGCTCAGGGCGGGCCTTGGTATCGCCGAATTCGACGCCGAGGGCCGCGTCATCGAAGCCGACTTCGGCGACCTCACCGTCGTCACCGCTTACTTCCCCAACGGCGGAAAAAAGGGCGAACGCTTGCCCTTCAAACAAGCATTCTTCGAAGCCTTTCTCATGCGGATGGATGCCCTTCGCGCTGCTGGTCGCAAGGTCATCTTCATGGGCGACCTCAACGTCGCACGGCTGGACATCGATGTCGCCCGCCCTGCTGAGGCTATCAAAGGCACCGGCTTTCTCCCCCAGGAACGTGCCTGGCTGGAAGGCTTCGCCACCTCCGGCTATGTCGATAGCTTCCGTTCCATGTACCCCGATGCTCGAGATGCGTACACCTACTGGGAACCCTGGCGCGAACGCCGGGCTCGCAACATTGGCTGGCGCATCGACTACGTGTGGATCTCGCCAGACCTCATCCCGAACCTCCAAAGCGCCTTCATCTGCTCGGATGTCATGGGTTCTGACCACTGCCCCGTCGGAGTCACGCTCGACCTTCCGGATGCATGACATGCAACGAGGCCGCCCATGTGGGCGGCCTCGCAAAGTTCGGAACGGGTGTCCGGGCGTTTAGACCGTAGCCGGTTCTGCCTCGGCTCCCTTGGCCGGAATGACATCCTCGCGCTTGAGTTGGAGGAGAGCGTCAAGTGTGAATCCAAGGTCGCCCGCTTCGCATAGCGAACCGCAGTACGTCATCTTGAGTGTGCTCGGAGACTTCCGCCAGTCATAGCGGAGTCCGCAACGCACGCAGACCTTTATGTTTGTGAGGCTAATCCCGGTCGGGCCGGGGCCGATGGGCGCTTCCATTTGATTCCTCCCTGGGTATTGCTCCGGGTCCACCCGGTTGCATCCCCCTGATCCCACCTTAGATCCTGCTCACCCACCATGCCAGCAGTTTCTTTACCTTGGACCCGCGATGCTCGCTAGGGTGCGTGCTCCCAATCGAGCATCATCACCGTGATCTCGTCCCCCGGCTGTGCCGCGGCGAGGTCCTCGGGAATTACCGTCAACGCGTTCGCCGCGCTCATGCTCGTGAGGATCCCACTCCCCTGGGGCCCCGTGAGGTCGGCGTACCACTGGCCTTCGTCGCCCTTCGTCACGATGCACCGGGCGTAGAATCGCCGTCCGTCCGTGTTCCGGACTTCATCACGCGTGATCGCGCGCAGCGTTGGCCGCTCCCAATCGTCGCGTCCCAGCATCGTGAACAGCGCCGGGCGTCCGAACAGTTCGAACGCCACCATCGAACTCACGGGGTTGCCCGGGAGTCCGAGGTGCGGCACCCGTCGCCCGTCCGGCGCCGTAAATGCTCCGAATGCCAAGGGCTTCCCCGGCTTCATCCGCACCGTCCAAAAGTCGATCGACCCCTCGCGCGCCAGTACGTCCTTCACCACATCGAAGTCCCCGCGTGAAACCCCCGCGCTGGTCACGATCATGTCCGCCGCGAGCCCCTCGCGGATCTTCGCCGTCAGGTCCTCGACCGTGTCCCGTGCGATCCCTAGCAGCTTGGGGATGCCGCCGCATTTCCGCACCAGCGCTGCCACGCTATACGCGTTCGCGTCATAGATCCGACCCGGGAGCAGCGGCTTCCCCGGTTCCGTAATCTCATCGCCCGTCGAAAGGATCGCCACCACTGGCCGCCGGTACACGGCAACTTCCGCAACGCCCAGGCTCGCGAATACGCCAACTTCCGAAGGACGCATGACACGGCCCGCCTGGATCACTGTGCTCCCCTGCTGCACGTCCTCTGCTCGAAACCTGATGTTCGCGGCGGGTTCGGCGCCCTTGAACACCTGGACTTCGCCCGTCTTAACCGGGAGCTCCCCCGGTTCCCGCAATGGCTCATCCGTCTCTTCAAACGGCACCACCGCGTCCGATCCCGGTGGCATCGGTGCCCCGGTCATGATCCGTACCGCCTCGCCCGGGCCAATCTCGCGCTCGTACACATATCCGGCGGCGAGGTCCCCAATGACCCGTAGCGTTCGCGGCGCCGCCTCGGTCGCTCCGGTCGTATCCGCCGCCCGCACCGCGTATCCATCCATCGCCGTGTTATCCAGCGGCGGAAGATCGAACGGCGCCACCACGTCTTCGGCAAGCACCTGGCCCAGTGCGTCGAGCAGCGGCTTTCGTTCCGCTGGCAACCTGCTGAAGAAAGACAGGATGCGCCCTCGCGCCTCCTCCACACTGATCATTGCTGACACAGGAAACGTCATCTGGAATCCACCGAAATTCAGGAACCCTGCCTCGCCAACTGCTGCGCGCGTTCGGCGAAGGTCAGCCCTAGCTCTTTCGCACTGCCAGGCAGGTCGTCGTCCGCTGCACACCCGAAATGTTCTGCAGTGTTTCCGTTAGCGCCTCGCCCATCGCATCCAGGTCATCAGCTTCCAACTGGACGATTACATCAAACGGTCCAGTCACGGTGTCGACCGCGACGACCCGCGCATGCGTAGAGGACACCTCGCCGATTGCGGTGCTTACGGCCCGCGCCTTCCCAACTTCCGTCTCGATCAATACGTATCCACGAACTGCCACAGCATTTCCCTCGGGCGCGAAAGTCAGGGCATCGTCGGCTGGGCTCATTCGCCTGTCAAGAAAATCAACGACCGTCCGCCGGCAGCACGTACGCCAGTGTGACATCCCCGGCACTCGCTCCGGCCGTAACCCGTACCGGCACGACAACTTCAGCCTGCTGGATGAAGCACAGTGCCTCCTCGCCCTCCCGGCAGTAATACGCCTCCACCACGGCCGTCACCGTCGTCTCTCCAGGCCCCAGCGACACCGGTACCGGAAACGCGACACTCGATCCGTCCGTCTGCCACGTCAGCGATGCTTCGCTGATCTCGACCACGGAGCCATCCCCCGTGGTCAGACTCATCCGCCCGGGCGCAAGGCTGTTCAGGTGATACCCAGCCGGCGTTGAAATGCTCACCTGCAGCGTCCCGACGCCCGGAGCCACGTCCGCCTGTGTTAGTTCCACCCGCGTCAGCCTGCCCGGCAGCCTCGTCATCGCGACCGCGAGGTTCGTCAGAGCCAGCGTTCGCGTCTGTCCCGTTACCCGGTCCACCAGCCGGATCGACTGGTTGTTGGTGTCTGCCACGTACACCGTCGATCCCGCGACGCTCAGTCCCGATGGCTCGTCAAAACGCGCCTCGTCGCTTTCACCATCGGCACGGCTGCGGTCGCTTCCGGCCAGCGTCTCGACCTCCAGTCCCGGGAGTGTGACCGACTTCACCTTGTGGTTGTATGTGTCGCCGACGAATAGCCGCCCGTCGGCGAAGGCGAGGCCCTGCGCATGCTGGAGCTTCGCATCTTTGCCTACGCCATCATCGTCGCCGTAGTCGAACAGGCCCGTGCCGACGAGCGTTTCGACCGGCCCCGACCCGTCGAGCAGCGTCCGCCTCACGGAGCTGGATTCTGGGTCCACCCAGAACAGGTAGTTCCCGTCCGTCGCGATACCGCTTGGCTGTGCCAGCGTCGCACTCGTGCGCCGTTCGCCGTCGTTGATACCTTCGCGGCTTGTGCCTGCGAATGGCTCGATAGTCCCGGCGGCAAGGTTCAGCGCCCAGATTTGATGTACGCCTGCCATCGAGATGAACAATTTCCCGCCTGCTGCCACGACATCCCACGGAGACGCTAGTGCCGTCTCCAGTGCCTTCGCATCGAGGCCCGGAAGCCGGTCAAGCTGCTCGCCCGTTCCCGCGATGGTCGTCACATCGTTCGTTTCGAGGTCCACCGCCCGCACAGCATGGTTGCGCGTGTCCGCCACGTAGAGCGTCTTCCCATCCTCCGAAAGGCCGAGGCCCTGTGGCGCGTCGAAACGTGCCTCGTACGCGGCCCCGTCTGCAAACCCTGCTTCCCCGTCGCCGATTGCTGCCTGCAACGCCCCGTCCAACGACGCGACCAGTATGCGGTTGTGTCCGGAGTCAGCGATGAACAGCCGCTTTCCCACCGGGTCAGCCAATACCTTTCCCGGGAACGAAAGCACCGTCGCTGCCACCGTCGCCTCCGGTGCCAATGGCAAGGGAGTGCGGTCGAGCTCACCCTTCGCATCGAACTCCGCCACGAGTGACGCCACGATCGGCTGAAACAGCGGGTAGACGCCCTCGCCCGAGTGATACCCCACGAGGTTCCCTGCGGGGTCGATGATCACCAGCGTTGGCCAGGCGCTTGCGCCGTACCGCTGCCAGAACACGAAATCCGGGTCGTTCACGACCGGGTGCATCAGGCCGTATCGCTCAATCGCTTCGCGGATGCTTTCGTCGTCGTGCTCCGTCGCGTACTTCCCCGAATGCACGCCAACCACGGTCATGGCGTCCCCGAACTGTGCTTCGAGTTCCTTCAGGTCGGGGATGATGTGCTGGCAGTTGATGCATCCCAGCGTCCAGAAGTCGAGCAGAACGACTTTGCCCCGCAGTGCGCCCAGCTGCAGTGGCTCGTTCACGTTGAACCAGGTCAGCCCATCCGGGAATGGTGGTGCCGGATCGCTCCCCGCCCACGATTTCCCGTCCGTTGTGCTGCCGCCAGCTGCCACATCAGTCCCTTCTGGTGGGCCCGTCCCGCTGCCGCCGCTGCACGCGGCAAAAAACGTCGCCCCCAGGATCAGCCAGACGATTGTAGTGCGGTGAAGTTGGACAAGGGCGTGACTCTGCACAATTCGATGCTAGATCAGTCTGTCCCGCCCGGGTTACGGCGCCCTTACCGCATCACCGCGGCGACCCTTGGCACATCCAGTCCTATACTCAGCTTCCCATGCCTGCTGCCGCCGACCCCCTCGAAGCCCTTCGCGAAGAGGCGCTAATCTCCCTCTCCGACGCCCGCGACGACGCATCCGTCGAACTCTGGCGCAACCACTGGTTGGGCCGCAGCGATGGCCGTCTGACCATCCTCCTGCGCTCAATCAAAGACCAGCCCGCTGATCAGCGTGCTGCGTTTGGCGCTGGCGCGAACGTTCTGAAGGTTACGCTCGAAACGGCGCTCGAGGAGAAGCTGGAGTCGCTCCGTCAGGCCGCACTCGCTCGTCTTGGCACGGAGGGAGCGCTCGATGTCACGCTCCCAGGCCGTCCCCAGCTGCGCGGCCGGCTCCATCCAGTCACCCAGACGATGCGCGACTGCCTCGACGCATTCGCTCAAATGGGATTCCGTGTCTTCGAAGGTCCCGAAGTCGAGTGGAGCAAGTACAACTTCGACGCGGCGCGCATCCCCGAAGACCACCCTGCCAGGGATATGTGGGACACCATCTGGATCGATACCGCCGCCGGTGATCCCCGGGAGATCCTCCTTCGCACGCACACCACCCCCAACCAGATCCGCGTCATGGAGCGCACCCCGGAGCCTCCCGTCCGTGTCGTCGTCCCTGGCAAGTGCTATCGCCACGAAGCTACCGATGCGACCCACGAATGGATGCTCACTCAGATAGAGGGCCTTGCCGTCGACGAAGGCGTTCGCATGAGCGACCTCAAAGGCACGCTCTACCAGTTTGCGCAAACAATGTTTGGCCGCGATCGCAAGATCATCTTCCACCACAGCTATTTCCCGTTCGTCGAGCCCGGAATCGAGATGGCGATCGATTGCTTCATCTGCCGCGGCAACGATTCGAAGTGCCACACCTGCCACGGTACCGGTTGGATCGAGATCCTCGGCGCTGGCATGGTCCACCCCGAGATCATCGAATGTCACGGCTACGACTCCTCCCGCGTCACAGGCTTCGCCTTCGGCATCGGCGTCGAGCGCGTCGCACTGCTCCGCTGGGGCATCGACGACATTCGCCACTTCTACAGCAACGACCTCCGCTTCCTGCGCCAGTTCTGACGCTGAAATCCGCTCTCAGAAAGCGTTCACATGAAACTCCTTCTCTCCTGGCTCAAAGAATTCGTCGATGTCGACATTCCGCCCCCCGAATTGAAGCGTCGCCTCCTCGACGCCACCGCCGAAGTCGAATCTGTCGACTATATCGGCGGCGATTGGGATCCCAACTTGGTGCGCGTCGGACACGTCCTGGCGGTGGAGCCGCACCCAAATGCTGATCGTCTCCGCCTCGCAACCATAGACGCTGGCGACAGCCCCCAAACCGTCGTTTGCGGTGCCCCGAACCTCGCCGTCGGTCAAAAGATCGCGTTTGCCACCGCCGGCGCCACCCTCTTCGACGGCCACACCGGTGAAACTGCCGTGCTCAAGAAGAACAAGATCCGCGGGGTCGAGTCGGCTGGCATGGTCCTTAGCGAACGCGAGCTCGGCCTCTCAGAAAACCACGACGGCATCCTCGTCCTCCCGGACGACGCCCCCGTCGGACGTCCCCTTGTCGAACAGATCGGCGACGTTATCTTCGACATCACCACATGGGCCAACCGCGCCGACCTGCTCGGCATCCAGGGGCTCGCCCGGGAGGTTGCGGCTCTTACCTCGCGCCCTCTCCGCGAACCGGACCGTGGCTTCACGCAATCCGGGCCAGCCATCGAGTCGCTCCTCTCGGTCACGATTGAAGACCCCATTCTCTGCCCCCGGTTCACCGCAGCAGTCATCGAGGACGTCGCGATTGGCCCGTCTCCGGCCTGGATGCAAGAACGCCTCGCCCGGCACGGCATGCGTGCCATCAACAACGTCGTCGATATCACCAACTACGTGATGCTCGAGACGGGCCATCCGCTACACGCCTTTGACTACGATCTCGTCCGCGGGAAGCAGCTCATCGTCCGCAATGCCCACGCCGGCGAGCGCATCACAACCCTCGACGGCATCGAGCGCGAACTCGCACCCTACATGGGCCTTGTCTGCGACGCCGATGGTCCGTCGAGCATTGCTGGCGTCATGGGCGGCAGCGTTAGCGAAATCTCGCCGTCCACGCGCACCATCCTCCTCGAAGTCGCGAACTGGCATCCCGGCGCTATCCGTCGCACCTCCACACATCTGCATCTTCGCAGCGAAGCCAGCTCCCGCTTCGAAAAAGGCATCGGCCCGGGTGTCGCGATGGCCGCGCAGCAACGAGCCCTCCACCTCTTCGAGCAACTCACCGGCGGTCGCATCGCCACCGGCATCATCGACGTCTACCCCGGACAACAGCCCGCGCGCACCGTGATCATCCCCGAAGGCAGAATCGAACAGGTGCTCGGCATTGAGATCCCGGCCGCGGAAGTCCGCCGAATCCTCACTGACCTTGGCTTTGTTGTGCACCACCTCCCCCCCAACCGGTTCAGCGTGCAGCCGCCGCCCTGGCGTCCAGACGTCCAGATATCCGATGATCTCGTTGAAGAAGTTGGCCGCATCTACGGCTACGACAAGCTGCCCATCACGTTCCTCCGCGGTGCCCTCCCCCAGCCGGAACCCAATCCGTTCGAACACATGCGTGAACGGCTACGCGATGCGGCGGCCGGCCTTGGCTTCCAGGAGGTCATTACCTACTCGCTCACCGACCCGCAATCGCTGGCGCCCTTCGTCGCGCCGGGAGATTCGCGCCGTGCTCAGCCGCTCGCTGTGACCAACCCTGTCGCTTCCCAGCATCGCATCCTTCGGACGAGCCTGCGCGCCTCCGTGCTTTCTACCTTTGCCGCGAACCGCCGCCATGAAGATGGCCCCCTTCGCCTCTTCGAAATCGGCTTCGAATACCTCCCCACTGAGGCGGACCTCCCCCACGAACGCCCCATACTCGCCGCCGTTCTTGGCGGCGCCCGCACGGACCGCTGGGGCCGCCCCACTAATGAGCGTGTTGATTTCTACGACGCCCGCGGCGTCGCCGAAGCGCTCTTTGATGCCATTGGCGTGCGCGCCTCCTTTACCGCGTCGGAAGAACACGGCCTGCTCCCGGGCCACACCGCAGGCGTTACCGTCGATGGTGATCCAGTTGGTGTCGTTGCCCGCATCCATCCGGCCTCTGCGGACGTGTTCGATGTGCAAGAACCTGTCTTCCTGGTCGAGCTGGACCTTGAAGCGCTGGTGCCCGGACTCCCTGCGCGCCCCGATTATTCACCGCCTTCTCGTTTCCCGGAGGTGCGCCAGGATATCGCCGTTGTCGTCGCCGCCGGCACGCCCGCTTCCCGCGTCCTCGACCTCGTCCGCTCACATCGCGTGAAGGGCCTTTCGCTCGCCGCAGCGATCTTCGACGACTACCGCGGCCAGGGCATTCCAGAGGGCCAGAAGTCACTCGCTATCAGCCTCCGCTATCAGGCATCTGACCGCACGCTGTCAGACGGCGAGGTCGCCCGGGTTCAGGACGCACTCCTCAAGCGGCTCGAAAGGGAACTCGGCGCCACTCTTCGCAGTGCCTAACGCGCACCGCGACTCGACCGAGGGCCATTTTGACCCGCGCTCCGGCCTCTGCTCCATCTGCCGTCATTCCCGCACCGTTGTGAGTGGCCGCGGGTCGGCCTTCACTCTTTGCGGTCTCGCGGCGCATGACCAGCGTTACCCAAAGTACCCTCCGCTTCCAGTGACGGCCTGCCCTGGTTTTGAAGGAGCAACTACCCGGCCTCCGAACGCTTGAGCGTCTCCGCCAGGTCCGCCACGCGCCGTCCCAGTGCTGCCGCTTGCTCGCGGTCGTCGTTCGTCACAGCACCGTGTGCCGTTGCGCCGTAGTACGAACCCGAGACACGCATTCGCTCCGTCCACGGAAGCCCCACGAACACTAGCCCGTGTGCGATCAGCAGGTGAAAGAGCTGTAGCAGAGTCGCTTCGATTCCGCCCGATCGCGAATACCCCGCTGTGAACGCCGCCGCAGGCTTTCCGGCGAGCTCGCCGCTCTCCCACAGGTCGCCGGTGAAGTCCCACCACTCCTTCAGCTTCCCGGTAATCCCGCTCCAGTTCGGCGACCCGACAACGTACCCGTCGACTTCAAGCAGGTCCTGTACCGTCGCGTCGTCGATGCGACGCCGCACACAGTCGCCTCCCGCCGCCATGATGCCAGCCTCGATCGAATCGGCGAGCTGCTCGGTCAGCCCTCCCCGGCTGTCGTAGATGAGAAGGATTCGAGCCATGCCTCTGCCTCCCGGTTTAGTACCGCAATGACGTCGTGGAACGTCTCAAATGGGATCGGCGCCGGGTCCATCGATTCCAGCTGCGTCAGCAGTGTCGAACGAGCGAACACCCGTCGCGCCATCCTTGCAGCCGGAACGTCCGAGGCCCCGTCGCCCACGTACACAACGAAGTCCCCTGCGTTCCGGAATGCCTCCGCGTAGCTCACCTTGAAGCCGCGCTGTATCTCGATCCCGCGTGGGCTCAGATAGCGCACGCGCCAACGGTAGGTCTTTTTGGTCCGCCCATAATGGCGTGGTGCCCGTGTCATCCCCAGCCCGTCCAGCACCGGGTCGATCGCCACATCGAATCCGTTGCTCACGACCGCCACCTGCCAACCGTGCCACGTGGCCCAGTCCCCCAGCTCTAATAGGCCCTCCCTCGGTTGGGCCTGGGTAGCCGCAAACGATTCCAGCTGCTCGCGCGTTACATCTGGCTCAATCCGGTCAAACGCTGCCATGTTGAATTGCTCGACCGAGATCTCGCCTCGCTCGTAACGGGCCTCGTCTTCGCGCCATTCTCCGGCAGCGAACGCTTCGAGAACCGCCCTCGTCAGGTTGTTGCAGATCACCGTATCGTCGAAGTCCAGGCAGATCACATTGGCCACGGCATCAGCCTACCCCGGCGGCTAGACTCATGCCGTGGACCTCTCTCGCGCCCGTTACCTTGTTTCAGAACGCGGCCGCCAGGATCTCCAGTCGGTATCCACGCTCTCGTCGGCTGATCCCGTCGCCCTCTCCACGCGGCTTCGGGCCCTATTTCCGCCCGAAGCCGCCGCCGCCCTCGGAGAGCAACTCACCCTTCGCACCCGTGCCACTGGCCGTATCGATGAGCCGGCGTCCTGGCTCTTCACCGCCAATGGCCTCCAGATGATGACTCATCCGCTGGTCGCCAATCGCCGTGCCCGTCGCCTCGCTGCCCTCGGCCTGCCCGTCGCTGATCTGACCTGTGGCCTCGGCGGCGATCTTCGAGCCCTCGCGGCAGGGTGCAGCCCCGTCATTGCCGTGGAACAACGCGAGGTCACGGCTCTCCTCGCCCGCGCGAACGCCCCCGCAGCCATCGTTGTCCGTGGCGACGCGGCGCGCCCGCCGATAGACACGGCTGGCTTTGCGCTTCTCATTGACCCCTCGCGCCGCGAAGGCGGGTCGCGCGAACCAGACCCGGCCTCTTTCTCGCCCCCGTGGGACACCGCCATCATTCTCGCCCGCGGTGCTCGTGCAGCCGTCCTCAAAGGGCCACCGGGCATCAAAGACCGCGATATCCCCGAGGGCGCCGAGGTCGAATTCATCCAGGTCGGACGATCGCTTCGAGAATCGGCCCACTGGGTCGGTGGTGACGCCGTTCCGGGACTCCGTCGCGCCGTCCATCTCCCATCCGGTGCAGCCATCGAGTCGACAGCACCCGAATCGACGCCAACGCCCGCCCCCTTGGGTGCCGTCATCTTCGACCCCGAATCCTGTGTCACGCGGGCTGGGCTTGTCCGCCACCTGGCGGCGCGTCTCGGTGCGAGCCTCCTGGATCCACAGGTCGCATATCTGACAGGTCCGCAAGGTAGATCCGTACCTCTCGCGGCTGCGTTTGACGTGCTGGATGCCTTCCCCTTTAGCCTCCGATCGCTGAAAGCCATGCTGCGTGCACATCGCTGGCGACCCGTCGAAGTCCGTCGCCGTGCATTTCCAGTCGAACCGGACGATCTCCGCCGTCTTCTCGGAAAGATCGATGGCGATCCTGTCACCCTCCTTTGCACCACGCTCGCCGGCAAACGGCTTGTCGTGGTTGGCCGCCCTTCGCGGCCCGGGGATAACTGCGAAGGCGTGTAGACAATAAATCGCCCTGTCTGCTAACGTTCGTTTCTGCATACACATTTCAGCCTTTGGCGGGCGCCAACTGCTGAGGAGATGGGCACATGGCTGCGATCACTCCGTTCGACAACTACCTCGATCTTGTGGAGGCTGCCCGCGAACTCGCCATCCACCCCCAGAGCCTTCGCCGCCTCATCAAGCAGAAGAAGATCCCCGCGACGCTCTTCGCCGGCAAGTACCTCATCGAGCGGGACAAGCTTGAAATGTTCAAGAGCAACTACGATCCCCGGCCCGGCCGCAAGCCAATCCGCCGGCTTCTCTAGTTCGCCCCTCTACGCTGGGAAAAAGACAAGGCCCGCCATTGAGGCGGGCCGTAGCGTCATTCGTCGGAGGACGCGTCTGCTAGAGCGACGAAAACTCGGGGCTAATAGTCCCGTTCGACACCAACACGACGAACGTTACCAGCAGGACCAGCTCCACCGTGAGGACGAGGCCTACGGCCCCTCCCCAGAGTAACTGTGCCGTCCCGCGTGAAGCGAAAACCGGGATGCCGAGAAGGATGGACGACGCCAGGAAGACGATCATCGAGATCACACCGGCATCGTTCGGACTCATGAGTACTGGCAGGACGCTCGCGAGCATGGCTACTCCGCAAACTGAAACATTCGGACGCCTTGGCGCCGGTTTCGCATCATAGCGGGCCTTTAGCTTACGGCGAACCCGATGGCTACCACCGCCGGAGTCACGCCGCGTTTGGCTGCGGTAGTTCCATGAGCATCAGTGCATCGATCGTGAATCCCAGCCCGGCGGCTTCGCAGATCGACCCGCAATACGTCATCTTCAGACTGCTTGGCGACCGGCGCCAGTCATAACGCAGGTTGCAGTGTGCACACGTCCGGATATTCCGGCGATCGAAGCTCCGGTGGTCCATGGCGGATCTCCTTCCGAACGACGTCCTACACCGCGAACAGAGCCTTCCATTCCAGCGGTAACACCCGCACCCCCGCGAGCAGCGTATCGAGTGTGAACCCCAACGCACCCCGCTCGCACAGCACACCGCAATAGGTCATCTTTAGCGATGAACTCGTTGAACGCCGCCAATCGTATCGCCCGCCGCATCGTCCACAGGTCCGCAGCTGCGTCCCATCCATGGTGAACCGTCCCCTCGCCCGCCGGCCTCAGTATCTGCCTGAATACTCGGCATCAGAGGTATGCAAGCACACCCTTTCCGTCATCTTTGCGGCCCCCCTACCCGGAATCTTCCACCTCGCCGGAAATGGTTAGTGAGACGCGAAACGTTGCCACCGCTCGGAGGGACTGTGAGAATACGTGCGACCTGCCTGGCGGTAACCTCCGTCGCGAACGATCGCGCTGCAGGAGTCGACCGGGGTGAAACGCTCTCCCGGAGGACACTGTGCCCGACCCGTCCGGCAACACGCCTGTTGACGACGCCATCCAATCCATCTTCCACGTCAGCGCGCTGCTCGATTTCATGCGCCTCCAGTTCTGGGATTCGCAACAGCTGACCGTCACACAGCTCCGCCTCCTCGGATTCCTCAAAGAAGAAGAAGGGCTCAGTAATGCCGAGTTGGCAGACCGCCTGCTCGTCACCCGCCCATCAGTGTCCGCCCTCCTCGATCGCCTCGAACGCGGTGGATACATCCGTAGGGAAACTTCTCTCCGCGATCGCCGCGGCATTCACATCTACCTCGAGGATCGCGGTCGTCGCGCCGTCGACTATGCCCGCCAGGATGCACGAGAGTTCGCCCGCACCCTGTTCCGCGGTCTGGATGATGCGACCGTCGCCCAGATTGGCTGTGCTTTCGAGACGCTCGCCGCGAACGGACGGAAGCAGCGGGCCCTGGACCTCGCCGCGCTCCGCGCCTGCGAAGACGAGCACGGCATCGAGTAACGCATCCTTGGCACTGTGAACCCTGCGCATGTCGCCTTCCGCAGCCGTATCTTCCGTCATGAGACCGTGGCGGTTGTTCCTGTTTGCTGCCCTTGCTCTTGGCTCGGCCCTGTTTGCGCTTCCCGGCGTTGGCAGTGCCGCCAATGACGACCCCTTCAACATCGCTTCGGAGAGCTACTTCCGTCTCGATGTCGAAAAAGGGACGATCAGCGCCGAAGTCGATGCACGTATCCAGAGCTCCAACGGCAAGGAAGTAGCCGAGATCTGGCTCTGGGCCATGCCCCGTGCGCAGGATGTCAAAGTCTTCCAGGGCGACAGTGCTCTCGAAATCGAGTCCACTGCCATCTCCGACCAGCTTGGCCTGCCCACGCTCATTACCGCGAAGCTCGCCAAACCGCTCAAGAACAAGCTCATCGCTGACCTGCGTATGACGTACGTGGTGCCTCCTCAATCCACGGACTACGTCAAGATCGAACCCGGCGCCATCGAGGCACTCATGGTCAGCCAGGGCCAGGGCTCGTTCGTTCTGATCGATGTCCCCGCTGCCAGCGACAACTTCGTTGAACCGGGTTGCTTTAAAGCTACGGACCAGCCGGTTGCGCTCGCCGAACAGGGCTTCATACGCTTCGTTTGTGGCGAAACGCTCGCCGCCGCCATCTTCAACGACCACGACGATGTCCGGCTGCGCTGCGCCGCCATGTCCGATAGTTGCCGTCAGCGGAATGATCCATCGCCCTTTACCGGCTTCGCCCAGTCCATCACCGATCCCGCCAAGCAGGGCCGCCTCGAAGCCACGATCCCCATGGCCGGCGGCGACAAGAGCCTCACACTGCTCTACTTCCGCACCGACGAAGAATGGGCCAGGCGCGAGTTCGAGATCGCCAGGTCAGCCCTCCCGCTCCTCGAAGCGGCATTCGGATTCCCATACCCGCACGACTCGATAGTCCTGCGCGAGTCCACCCTCATCTCTATGGCCGGTGCAGCCGGTATCGCCTTCACCGAAGACGGCGAAATGCTCCTCAACCGGACCGACATCCCCGGCCGTTTTGATGAGGGCGTCGCCGTGCACGAACTCGCTCACCAATGGGCGGGCCTCAACCTCGATGCCCCCTGGGAATGGGAAGGCCTCGCCGAATGGGGCCGCATGGTTGTCGCCCCTTCTTTCGGACTCCCGGTCCTCGATCGCCCGGTTGCGTTCTCCGACTTCGGATACACCGATCCGCTCGCAACCTGGCGGGTCTCCTCCTCCGTGACCAACCCCGACTACTGGTACGGCAAAGCCGGCGCCTTCTGGATTGAATATGAGAAGTCAGTTGGCGGCCGCGCCAACATGACCGCGGTGCTTGGTCAGATTGATGACGCCGCAGCTGCCGGCAAGAAGGTCGATGGAAAGTGGTTCCAGGACCGTGGCGAAGAAGTCAGCGGCGCCAATCTCGACGAACTCTTCCTCTCCTGGGTCTATGTCCGCGAGACAGCTTCGCCGCTCCTCGCCGAGCGCCGTGCCGCCCACGATCTCGTCAACCAGCTTCGCGAACGTGCGCGCACGCTCGCGCTCAATGGACTGCCAACAGACCTGCAGGCCAACCTCGATGCATGGACGTTCGATCCGGTGCAGGGTCAGGTCGAGCGCGCCAACCGCCTCCTCGATGAATACACAGCGCTGCTCGCGCGAGCAGCCCAGCAGGGCGGCGTCGGCACAGGCATCAGCGGCCGCTGGAACAAGGTCCCACTGATCGATATCGAAAGCCTGCTCACCCAGATGAGTCAGGCGCTTGATGCAATGGAAGTATCCGCGGCGCGCCTCTCCAACGGCGTCGACGACCCCAGCGGCCGCGAATCCCTGGATCAAGCCCGGATCAAATTCCTCTCCGGAGACTTCGCCGAGGCCAAGCGGCTGGCCGCCGGCGCCACCTCCATCGGTTTCAATAAGGAGGCGTCCGCGAAGATCATCGCCCTCGCCAAGGAGCGGAAGCGCACCTTCTCGCCTGGCTTTTTCCAGACAATCGGCATGTACTTTGAAGACCCCGCCGGCCAAATCACTGCCGCTGAGTCTGCGTACGACGACGGCGATTTCGCAAAGGCGCTCGAACTCGCCAACGGTGCGATTGTCACCTGGGACGAATCGCAACAGCGCGGGCTCTTCCGTCTCTCCGTCGCAGCTGGGCTCATGACCGCGCTCGCCCTCGGCTGCTGGTGGCTCGTGCGGCGCCTGGATGGCCGCCGTCATCCCGCCGCCGTAGCATCGACTGGCAAGGGCGGGCTGCCGCGCGAGGGTCATGTCCTTGCCGAACCGTCGGAACGCGCGGCCTCCTGGCGCGACTGGATGAACCAGGGCGACAAGAAGTAGGCACTACCCCCGCGAAAGTGCCGCCGCCACCTCGTCGGCAATGCTCGTACTGGACCCGGCGACCAATGAGAAACCCTCGCCCGACGGGGTCAGTATGAACTGCCGTCCATCGCGCATTTTCGCCCGCAGGGCGCCATCCGTTTCAGCGCTGCTTTCAGTCTGTTGCGTCAGCATAGCTCGAAGCCCGGCCAGCAGCCCCGGATCCGCGTTCACCAGGAACACAACGGCACTTCCACCTGCGCGTGCGTAGACGTCGTAGCGGTCGCCTCTCCACGCTGTTGCTGCTTCCGTCGCGTCCAGCCCCGGCAATCTGGTCTGCAGAAAATTCCCCCAATGGAACTCGCCAAAGCTCCCGCCGGATTCGTGATTCCACCCGGCGCCCAGGGTGGCTGTCAGGTCAATCGCTGCAGGCCGCTCCGGCTGCCATCGCACACCCCGCTCCGGATGCAGGACCACTGCCGTCGTCGCCGGAGGGTCCGCCACTACATCGTCGATCGCCGCCGTCCCGCCGGCCGCTTTGAGGCCTGCAATCCAGTTTGCGCCGGTTGTGTACGGGAATCGCAACTCCCGTTCAATTGCCGCCGGGGTTGCCAAAGCAACAGCCCTCGTCAAATCGCCAAGCACGTACATCCGCCCGGCTGGAAGCGCTCCCCGTCGCATTGCTGCCCCCTCGTGTGTGACCGCGTCACCCTCCACTGCTGCCAGCCACGCCAGGTTCCGATCTAGGTCGTCCTGGACCTCCTTCGCCGTTACATCGAGCGGGAAGTGATAGTCCTGCAGTGCGTGCACTAATTCGTGGGCTAGTGTTTCGATTTCGCCCGGAGAAAGCTCATCGAACCCGCGCCCGCCGCGCGTCACCACATAGAGCGTGTTCGCAAAAGGGTCGTAAAGCCCGATCACCGCGCCCGAAGCGAAACCCTCATAGATATCGAGGTAGCTCTCGTCCGGCCCCAGGTACCCGAGCAGCCGGTACAGCGTCGTCGTCTGCTCAAACCAGCGCAGGTCGTCGGCCGTCAGCGCGTCATGCAGGATCCCCGCCACCTGTTCCTGCGTGACAATCTTCGCCCGCAACGCTGGCGGTGCTTCCAGGTTCCTCGCTTTCGCCACTGTGTCCAACGCGTCCTGTACGGCCTGGGGAAGTGGCTCCGGCGGCAGTTCCGCCGTTTGTGTGGCTGTCGCCGCAGGCGTCGAAGCCGTCGCACTGGCCGCTGTTGTGCCCGCGGCTGTGGCGCCGGGCACGGTTGCGCTGCCGCCTCCGCCGCATGCCCCGCCAAGCAACACCGCCATGGCTGTCGCCAGCCCCAGCATCCATGTTCGTTTCAGCAAGTCCACCATTCCTTGCCCGCCCGAGACGCTCGGCAGTATCCTCACCACTGCGGCCCGTTCGTCTAGCGGCCTAGGACACCGCCCTCTCAAGGCGGAGATCAGGGGTTCGAATCCCCTACGGGCTACCATCGTATTCGAAGCTAAGGAGGCGCTACAGAGCGCCTCCTTTACGTTCAGACATATGATCAGTAGAGCCCTATCCGCGAAGAA
>JAGQHB010000028.1 GCA_020432045.1 Dehalococcoidia bacterium
CTCCCGGTCCGTACGTGGTCTCATGACAGCTGGCCGCTCAACCCGGGATTCGAGGGGACGGAGCAGCCGCATTGACGGTGCCGCCGCCACGAGCAAGTGGAACGGTGTCGACGGCCAGTTCGCGACCTGGTCGCGCAGCCGCTGACTCAACGCTCGGTCGGGGTCGAGCCGTACGACATCACGAAGATAGCGATGAACGTATTGGTAATACTCCGACCACGCGCGCTGCCGGGCGCCGCCCCAGGCCGCTATGCGATCGACGTGCTCGATGACGCGTTGCACCGCCTCTTCGGGCTCGGCCTGCTCCGCCTCGGAAGCCAAGGTCTGAATCTCTTGCAGCAGCGCGACGAAGTGATGGGTGTCGCGGAGCAGGACCTCGTTGAGTTCCCGCAGCGTATTGGTAGTCGTGTCGAGCAGCGACTGGCATCGATCGACGGCGCCGAACCAATCCACCTGCAGGAGTTTGGCGATCTCTGTCTGCACCTCTTCCTGTTGTGAATCGAGTCCCCGCTGCCGGCGCTCAATGCCGCCAACGAGATCTCCAACGGTTATCCGCAGGGGAGCCACCACATGCTCCCGCCAGGCGTCCTCGGTGTCAGCACGCCTGGCTGCCGCGAGGATCTCGGCAAGCTGAGCCCGAAGCGTGCCCGTGAGTAGGGTCAAGCTCTCGCGTGTGAGTGCTTCATCGGCGAGGAAGTACTCGACGACTGCGGCCGCCAGTCGCGTCAGCGTGTACTCACCCGATCGAACGATGCCCGCGCCATCCACTCGGGCCAGCATGCGCTGGTCGCGGAGTCGTTGTATGGCGTGGGTCGCTCGCTTGCGTGGACGCTCCGCACCCGGATCTACCACGTCGCATACCTGCTCGAACATGTCGATCAGCACGTCTTCTTCGAACGACGCGAGCGACGCCCGGTCGGCCCGCAGGTACAGGCCGGCAAGAAAACACAGGTCGAGCGTTTTCAGATCGAGATTGATCTGGTCTCGTGCGAGTGCAGCAATGAGGCGGCTCGGATCCGATGGCATCAATCGCTCCTGCCGAGTTTCGCTGCAGCGATCGCGTGCGGCATGATGAATCCGGCAACACCTTCGATCACCTCAGGTAGGCTGCCGGGACGAAGCGCCACGTTGTCCAGAAAAGCGTCCCACTGACGCTGCTTCTGCTCATCCTCGGCGAAGGCCGGAGTAAGGGCATCCGGTAGGTTGACCGGGACCTCGGTCTCGCGCCGTTCGAAGGTCGCGGCGATTGCGCGGGCGAGCCGGTTGTCGTCGAACGGAAACGACTGGCTGAGGAGCCAAATGTCATAGAAGTCCTTCATTCGGCTGTTCGCGCGCCCAAGCGCCACCATTGCCTGGAATTTCTCTGCAATCACCGTTTCGCGGGCGTACGCGCGCAGGCGAGGTGCGGGAAGGTCCAGCAGGCTCGGGTAGTCGATGACCTCGGCGCCCGGCTCCAACGCGTCTCCGAATGCGACGTCGACTGTTACAGCGATACGGGCACCACTGATCGATGCGGTCGTGCGCAGCCGCAGTCCACCGTACTCGAGCTCCTCCCGGATCTGGTCGACACGTACCGCGTTCGAATCGAATTCGACGCCA
>JAGQHB010000029.1 GCA_020432045.1 Dehalococcoidia bacterium
AACGCACCCTCTACACCGCAACCTGCGCGGCCTGTGGCAAAGAAGCCAAGGTCCCGTTCGAACCCCGCAACGGCCGGCCGGTCTACTGCCGCGATTGCTTCCAGCCCCAGCCCCGAGGTGACTTCGGCGGCAGCCGCGACTTCGGTGGCGGTAGTGGTGGCTTTGGTGGCGGTGGTTACGGCGGTGGTGGCGGCGGCTACGGCGGTGGCGGTGGTGGTTACGGCGGCGGCGGTGGTGGGCGTGGTGGCGGCGGTAGCCGCGGCGGCGCTCGCTCCGGCGGTAACCGTGGCGGCGGTGGTGGTGGCCGCCGGGACTGGTAGTCCTTACTACAAAGAACGGAACGTTCGCCTCACCTAAATACGTACAGCCTGGGCCCGTAGCTCAGCGGTTAGAGCGGCCGGCTCATAACCGGTTGGTCGCAGGTTCGAATCCCGCCGGGCCCACCATCCCGGCAGCAATCCCACAGAACACCAAGTGAAACAGGTGCGCCGGTTGGCGCGCCTGTTTCTTTGTTTGCCGGCAATCTCGCGTAGCAACCGCAAGAAGCAAAGGCGCCGTGGAAGTTGACATCGTCCTGGCGCGGCACAAACTGCGCCCTGGCGATGGAGGCATGCATGGACACCGGGAACTTTCGCGGCTTCGACACTGAGATCAGCAAACATGGCATCCTGACGATTCGCTTCAACCGGCCGGAGAAACTCAACGGGCTGGACCAGTGGATCAAGCGGGACCTGGTAGAAACGCTGACGCAGGCCCAGATGGACGATGGCGTGCGCGTCATTGTCTTTGCAGGCTCAGGACGTGCGTTCTGTGCTGGCGATGACCTCGGTGGCCACGAGCAGAACCGGGAGTCCAACCTTCCGGACATTCCAGCCGGCCATCGCACGCCAATTGGTACCTACGATGGTTTACGGATGCTTTCGCAACCCGTAGCGGCGATGGTGCGGGCAGTGGATAAACTCACTATTGCGGCGATAAACGGTGTCGCAATCCAGAGCGGCTTTTCGCTGGCGCTGGCCTGCGACTTTCGGATTGCCTCGGACTCGGCGCGGATGGGCAGCGCAACGCTGCGGTTCGGGCTCCTTCCGGATGAGGGTGGCCAGTTCCTGCTCGTCCAGTTGCTGGGCGTGGCAGGAGCGATGGACTTCCTGATGCGAAAGCGGATCGTGGATGCACGGGAGGCACTGGCGCTCGGGCTTGTGCATGAGGTGGTCGGCACCGACGAACTGGATGGCCACACCTCCGCACTAGCGGCCGAACTGGCCGAAGGCCCCCAGGTCAGCATGCGGCTGCTCAAGCGTTCGCTGTACAACGCCGCCGAGATGACGTTCGCTCACGCGCTGGACGAGATCGCAAGCAAGACGGCGATTAGCGACCATCACGCGGACGCGCGCGAGGGTATCGCTGCATTCCGTGAGAAACGCCCCCCTCGGTTCAACGGTTGGCTGGAACGGGCTGAGTGACGGATCAGGCGATACCGATGAAGCCAGCGGCCGCCATTCCGGCGATTTCCTCTTCCGTGTAGCCCGCTTCCCTCAGAACCTGCGCCGTATCTGCACCGAGGACCGGGCTCGGGCCTTGCGGAGCAAGCGGCGTGCCTGACATCTGGAACGCCGGGCCGACCATCTTCATATGCCCGAGGAGCGGGTGGTCCATCTCCGTTACCAGCCCGTTTTCGACTGCCTGAGGATGTTCGAATAGTTCCTCAATGAAATGGACCGGACCCGACGGGACTCCATGTTGCTGGAGGAGCGAGCCCCATTCCGCAGTGGACTTCGTGCGGAACAGGGCCTCGGCTTCGGCGACCAGCTTCGGGCCTTCGGTTTCCCAACCTTCTGGCGCCTGGTCGAAGGTGCCGTCGGGCTTCGCCCGAGGGTCGATAAGGCCTGTCGCTGCTCGCACCTTCGCCCAGAGTGGGCGGCTGAGGGCGCCGACGGCGAGAAACCCGTCTGCGGTCTGATAGACCCGGTAGTAGACATTGCCTGCGCCAACCGGCCTGAAGGTGTTGTGAATTTCCACCTGCTCTTCAAAGCTCTTCAAGTCGAGCCTTGCCTGCCGGATGGCCTCGATCATCGGCGGGAAGGTGGCGTCGTCGAATGCCTCGATCCAGGTGAACTGCGATGTCTGCATGGCGATCGCTGTAGCGAGGAGTGTGCAGTCGATCCGTTGGCCCTCGCCGGTCTTTTCACGGGCGTAGAGCGCAGCAGATATGGCTCCACTGATGAGGATCCCGGTGGCGTAGTCGGCGACTGCCGGATACACGTACGTGGGTACGTCACCATTCATCTTGGCTTCGCCAGCCATGAGCCCGGAAAGAGCCTGCACGATGAGGTCGTAGCCGCCCCGCTCCGCAAGCGGGCCACGCTTGCCGAAGGCCGTGTTCTCACAATAGATGAGCTTCGGGTTTACCGCCCGGAGTGTCTCATAGTCGATGCCGAGCTTTTCGGCGACGCCCGGGCGGTAATTGATCATCACGACATCCGCGTCCCGGGCGAGGCGAGCAATGACCTCGCGAGCGCTGGGGTGTGCCATATCGATGGCAACGCCACGTTTCCCACGATTGAGGCTGGCGTAGGTACGCGATTCCTTGGGGACCAGTTCGACGAAGGTTCGCCATGGTTCGCCCTCGAGTGGTTCGAACTTGGTGACTTCGGCGCCCATGTCGGCGAGGAGCATTCCGCCGAACGGACCGGCGATGATCTGGCTGAATTCGAGTACCTTCACACCCGCAAGCGGACCGCTGGCCATTGCCGCCACCTCTCTGTCCTGGAAATCGTCCGTTGAGCGTTATAACTGCGCGTGGCCTACCACGCACTCGCTATGCGGGCTGCCAGGAGCTCCTTCCAGCCTCGACGCGAAAGCGGCCGAAGCCCGGCGCGGGCAAATGGCTGGCGCCGACAAGCGACTGGTCGGCAGCGAGGCGGGCGATTGTGGCTTCCCGGGTCGCATGGGCAATGGCGTGGTCCCAATCGAATGAGCAGTCGAGTTCGGGACGCTCTGCATCGATTCGGGTCAGGACGACGTCGCCAAGCACAAATCCCCGCGTGCCACCGGAATCGATTGCAAAGCTCGTGTGGCCCGGTGTATGGCCGGGCGTTGGGACGGCCGTCAGTCCGGGTGCGAGTACGTGGCCACCGTCGATCAGTTCCAGACGACCCGACGCTTCGAGCGGGCGCATATCTCGCTCGAAGGAGCCAGATGGCGGCTGCTGTGCCGCATAGTGCTCCCAGTCCAGTCGTGGAACGAGGTAGCGGGCATTGGCGAAGAAGCGGGCGCCGGTTCCCCGGTCAAAGTTCCAACCGGTGTGGTCGCCGTGCAGATGCGTGAAGGTGACGACGTCGACGGAAGCGGGATCGACGCCGGCAGCTTTCATCTCGGCCGGAAGCTGGCCATCGAATTCAGGCCCCCAGCCAGTATCGACCAGCACGGTCAGGCCCGAGCCGATGAGGAGGAAGGAGGCGAAATTGAGTGCGACCGCACCCGTCGCGTCCAGATACGCGGCGTAGGCGGCGAGCGCATCTTCGGCGGCCGGGTACACGGCGGTCGCCGGGTACGACTGGACTGTGTCGGCGAGTGCTATGACCTCGTACGAACCAAGCTGACGGCGTTCCATTGGCTTATCTCCTCTTCCGGCATCGCCGGGAGGTGCCAGTCTAACGAGGTTGATCGGTGGAGTTTTCGGTTGGCCTGAGCCGGAATAGGACGGATGACCTGCCCGCCATCCGCCTTCTGGCCGATGATCTGTGATATTGACCACAGATGCGGCTGCCCATACCGTGCCTTGAAGCCAAAGGAGTACCGCTCACCATGCCGATGTCCCCGCACCGGCTGGCCAAGGCCGGCATTCTCGTAGCAATCGCACTTCTCTGTGCCATCCCGGCGCTGGCGGTGGCTCAGTCCTCGCCCTCCAAGCAGCTCCATCCCCTCGTCGCCGAAGCAGCCCAATACGAAGGTACCTACCAGGGTCAGTGCTGGGTCTTCGTCGACAAGGTGGTGAAGGACGCGCTTGGCCTAGAGATGGGACACGACTACCGGCTGGGTTATCTGGACGCCGGCGCCGTCGAAGTATCGGTGGCGAAGGCCCGTGCCGGTGATGTCGTCCAGATTGCAGACGACCACTACACCGAGCCGGACGCGGATTACCCCGGCCTGCACACGTTCATCATCTCTGAGGTCGTTGCCCTGGGTGTATTTAATGGATGGGATTCGAATTCGAACTGGGACGGGATCGTTCGGTTCCGCGAGAATTACGAGCCTGCAAAGTCGGCAGCGCGCTATCCGAACCTCAATTACCGCATCTATCGATTCCCAACGCCCGACAACCCGGCTCCGCTAGCGGACGAGCTTGTCGGAATTCCGGATAAGACCTGGTTGCCGGCCGTGGGTGATGTGGCAGTCGTTGTCGCCGATGGTGATTCGCTCAATCTCCGCGCAGGCCCAAGCCTGACCGAACGGGTAATCACACAGCTGCGGGACGGCGCCACTGTCACGGTCACAGGCGGCCCTGTGCGCGCATTCGGGCATACATGGGTCTCAGTGGCTTCAGCGGCCGGGTCGGGATGGGTCGCATCCGAGTACCTCGCATTGAGCACTGGCAGCAGCAACACGAAGTCGGCGTCGACTGTCGACGGCACGTCGCAACCGCTGTTCGGCTACCGCACGCTGATCCCATTCATCGCCGTCGGAAACTAGGCCGATCGAAAGATCAAACCCGGACCGTCCGTATACTTCGGACATGCGCTTAGTCCCCTTTCATTTGCCAATCACCGCCCGCCTCCAGCGGGCGTTGGGCTTTCTGGGGCTCGTGTTCGTAATCGGCACGGCTGGCTACATGCTGTTGTCCGGAATGAGCTTCGTGGACGCGCTCTATCAGACGGTGACAACGATCACGACCGTTGGATTTCGTGAAGTCGTCGTGTTCGACACTGCGGACAAGGTCTTCACGATCTTCCTCATGCTGGGTGGCGTCGGAGCGGCACTGTACACACTCACGCTGCTCGTCGAAGAAGGCCTTGAGGGAGACGTCCGTAGCCGCTTCTATCTGAGGAGGATGGTCTTGGAGATCGAACGGATGGAGGGCCATTACATTCTCTGTGGCTTCGGGAGGGTGGGCGCTGAGATCGCACGGGAGCTGCACGAACGGGGCCGTCCGTTCGTGATCGTCGAAGAGACGTCCGAGACCGCCGCTCGTGCACGTGCATTCGGCTACCACGTGATAGAGGGCGACGCATCGGACGAACGCGTCCTGGTCGAGGCCGGGTTGAGCAGAGCACGGTGTCTACTCGCTGCCAGCGACAGCGATGCGGGGAACACCTATATCACGCTCACGGCGCGCTCGATCAACCCTTCGGCATTCATCGTCGCCCGCGTTGCCCGGCCCCACAACGAGGAGAAACTCCGGCTCGCCGGCGCCGACCGCGTGGTCTCGCTGTACGCCATGGGCGGACGGCGGATGGTGCTTCAGGCGCTGCAGCCGCTGGCTGCGGACTTCATGGACACGTTGGCAATGGGCCGCCAGGGGGACCTCGTACTAACCGAGTTCGAGGCGAACCAGGACAACGGTCTCGTGGGTGTGACGATGGACCATCTCATGTCGGGGACAAAGAACGTGACCGTGCTCGGCATTAACCGGGGCGGCGGCAGCATTGAGGTTGGCCCGCACCAGGATGCAGAGCTCCATGACGGCGACGTGGTCATCGTCCTGGCGAGCGAGGAGGACCTGACACTCATGCGTTCGGGTCGCTGGTAGCATCCAGCGCCGGTCTGGAGCACTCGCCGAGGATATCCGCACCGCAGACCGCGAGCAGGTCTGCCAGGCGAAGCCGCACGTCCGCCCCGCGCTGCCCGGCGCTGATGACGACGAGGTTTCCGGGACTCGCCGTAGTGACGATGTGAGGGAAGAAGCCCTTGCCGATCAGCGCGAGGGCGCTGATCCCGCCCACCCTGAGTCCCGTGACGCGCTCGGCATCACGCTGGCTGGCCATCCGGGCGCGCTTCAGTCCTGCGGCCGCGGCAAACGCTTTCAGGTCCAGTTCATGGTCGGCACGGACCATGACGAGATGGGGCTTGCCGCGAGGCGGCTCTTCCTCGACAACGAGCGTCTTGTAGACATCCGATGGCAGGTGGCCGATTGCCCCGGCCACCTGCATGGCGTCGCGGATGGTGTCGTCGAACAGGAAGAGTTCGTACGGCACTTTTCGCTGATCCAGCGCCCTCGCGGCTGGCGGCTTGGCCACCCGCGCTACAGGTGGCCCGCGACGCCGCCATCGACGTGGAAGACCTGGCCGTTGAGGAAGCTGGCTGCGTCGGATGCCAGCAGGAGTGCAAGGCCGGCAACATCGTCTCCGGTCCCGAAGCGCTTCAGCGGGATGTAACGGAGGAGACGGTTCTGGCCGATCTCGGCGGGTCCGCGCCCTGGGGTCCATTCCATCCAGCCGGTAGCGATCGCGTTGGCGGTGATGCCGAGTGGGCCGCCCTCTTGTGCCAGTGCGGCGACAAGCCCGGCGATGCCCGCTTTGGCGGCAGCGTATGCGACAAGGTTGGGCATGCCCCGTTCGCCCAGCAGGGAGGTGACGAAGATGAGCCTGCCGTTGACGCCCTCCTCGTGCTCCTTGAAGAACGAACGTGATGTGGAAAACGCACCAGCCGTGTTCACGTTCAGCAGGCGCGCGAATTCGGTATCGGTGACCTTCGTGACAGGTCCCGCGGAGGTCGCATCCGCCGCGTAGACGATGATCGACGGGCGGCCAAAGTCCTTCACCACCTGGCGAAGCCCGACCTGGATGTTTGTCGGGAGAGTGACGTCCCAGCCCTGCGACATCGTGGCCCGCCCCATAGCGCCAATCGCCTTGCTGAGGCGTTTCGCATCCATGATTTCGTCGCCGTCCAGGGTGGCCGAAGCGACCGCCACGTCAGCGCCCGCTTCGGCGAACCCGAGCGCGATGGCCTGTGCCGCCGGCGAGCCCGCACCGACGACCAGCGCCCGCTTGCCGGAAAGGTCGAATCCAGGTTTCCGATCCCAATCGGTCATGACAGCACCGCCGTAACATCGTGGTCAATAGGCGCGACACCACCGGCGATGCCGCCGCCGTCGATGACAAATGACTCCCCAGTTATGTAGCTTGCAAGTTCCGAGCAGAGGAACACGCAGAGTGGCCCGAGCTCCCATGCCTCGCCGAGCCGCCTGATCGGGTTGAAACGCCCGCGGGTTGCGATCATTGATTTCTGTTCATCGGTCTCGGGAGGGGCCTGGACCACATAGCCGGGGACGATGCAGTTGACCCGGATGCCTTCGCCCGCGACCTGGGCAGCGACGCTCTTCGTGAGCGAAATCACTCCGGCTTTGGCTGATGCGTAGGCCAGGGAATCAGGGGCAGAGCGCATGGCCGTCCCGCTGGAGACGTTCACGACCGCGCCCGGAATCCCCATCTGTTTGAAGACGCGGATGGCAGCACGAGAGCCGTACATCGCGCTATCGAGATTCACGCTCTGGCCATCCCGCCAATCATCGTCGTCGTAGTCCCAGATCCGGGAACCGGCGCCGCGGCGATCGCCGATGCCCGCGTTGTTCACCATGAAGTCCAATCGTCCGTAGGCGGCGACCGTGGCAGCGACGAGGGCATCCATCTGCTCGCTGGACTGGACGTTGGTCGGGACGACGAGTGGACGACGGCCTGTCTTCGCCGCAATGAAGTCGGCCGTGTCCTCAAGCTGGGACTGCGTCCGCGCTGCGATGACGACATCTGCACCGTGGACTGACAGGGCGAGGGCCATTTCGCGACCGAGGCCGCGGCCACCACCCGTTACGATCGCCACCTTTCGCGGTGGCCCGTCGAACCTGAGCTTTTCAAGCATGCCCGCATTCAAGCGGTTTCTCGCCGCCGGTGCAAAGGCTAAACCTAAAACACCCCAAAAACTGCGAGGACGAGCACCAGCGTGCCCAGTCCGAAGCGGTAGACGACGAACACGGCGAGCGACCGCCGGCGAAGAAATCCAAGCAGAAAGTGGATGACGGCGAATCCAACGACGGCCGAGGTCAGGAAGCCCACGGCGAGGTCCGTCGAGTCGATGGCATTGCCCGTCAGGTCCTTGAACTTGAGGAGTGCGGCCCCCACGAATGCTGGCGTCCCGAGCAGGAACGCGAACCGGGCCGCAGATTCCCGGTCGAGCCCGCGCACCAGACCTGTCGAGATAGTCGCGCCGGAGCGTGAGACGCCAGGAAACAGCGCGAACGCCTGGGACACGCCGATCACGACAGCGTCGACGATGCCGAGATCGCCGATGCTGCGGTCGCGGCGGCTCCCGCGGTCGGCGATGAGCATGACCACGCCCACGGCGATCAGCATCAGAGCGACGAGCCACGGCTGTCGGAGGTTGTCTTCGATCCAGCTGTTGAACGCGAGACCAGCAGTGGCAGCCGGAATGGAGCCGAGTGCGATGAGCAGGAGCAACTGGGACGGTTGCTGGAACCGCCGCACGGCGAGGCCCCGGTTGCGGAGGTCATCAAGGCCACAGAGCGCCATCGTGGCCCAGTCCCGCCAGAAGTAGGCGAGGAGCGCTACGAGCGTCCCGGCATGGAGCCCAACATCGAACGCAAGTCCCTGGTCGTCCCAGCCGAACAGTTTCGGCACGAGGATGAGGTGGCCGGAAGACGAAACGGGAAGGAATTCAGTGAGGCCCTGCACAACACCCAGCACGATGGCGTGGAGCAGGTCCATATACGATCAGCGTCTGCGTCGCACTGCTAAGGGGCAACGAGAACGACATGACCTTGATCTCCGCGATGCTGGACAAAGGACGTGCCGCGCCGCCTCAGGTTGCGTAGTATCCGTGGGATGCTGGGTGCTCTTCACCGGTTGCAGCGGATGCCGTCAGACGTGGCACGGCGGTGTCTCTGGCAGGCTCAGCATCATCCTTTTGCACGACCCACCGTGGACTACCCGGATTGGTACCTGCAGCGATGGCATTGCCTGCCGGAGGGCTATCTCTCGCGTCGCTCAGCGGAGCTCTACGACCAGACGTTCCGGCGCATTTACGCGGGGTTTCGCGAACGGGCGGTGTTCGGCGCGGTGAGGGCGGCACTGCCCGGCGCCACGGATGCAGCGGTCCTTGAGATCGGTTGTGGGACCGGGAGACTACTGACCGCCTTGAGGTCGGCGATGCCGCGAGTGAGTGTCGCCGGCGCCGACCTCTCCCCGTTCATGGTGGAAGCGGCAGCACGAAACAGCGGACTGCAGATCCGGACATTGCACCCCGGAGAAGTGGCGACCGAGCCGGCCGGCATTGTGCACGCCGATGCCCGTCGCCTTCCGTGGCAGGACGGCCAGTTCGACGTGGTCGCCGCATCCCACCTGATTGGCCACGTGCCGATGTCGGCGGCGGCAGAAATCATTGCAGAGGCCTGGCGCGTGCTGCGGCCCGGGGGCCGGATTGTCGTGGCGGAGCATCGCTGGCACCGGCTCCCGCTCGACGGTGCGACGGTGGTTGGGCAAGGCGAGACGGCCGGCGGCACTGTCCGCTTTCTGACGCTACAGCGAGGCTAACGGACCGGCATCGGGCTTCGCCCATGAGGGAGGCGTCTGGTACATTCCCAAGCCGTGGCAGGGTAGCTCAGCTGGTCAGAGCGCACGACTCATAATCGTGAGGTCGGGAGTTCAAGTCTCCCCCCTGCTACCACTTCCGAGTGGCATGCACGCCGAGAGGTGCTGCAACCTGCGCCAAGTCAACCCGATCAGCCCGCGATGACGCCTGTAAGCCGGAACGCGTTAACTGGCCGGCTCAGGCCCTTGAGGTCGAACGAGCCGGCGGGTTCTGCCGTCACATCCCCCTCCACGATGCGGAAGACGCGTTCGCTCACCAGCACCTCGCCGCCGGCCGCGACGCCACACAGGCGCGCAGCCAGGTTTGGGACTGTCCCGATTGCCGTGTACTCGTAGCGGTCGCCGAAGCCAATACGACCACATGTGGCATACCCGCTAGCGACACCGACGCCAAGCCCGAGGACATGCCCTCTGCGCTGCCACTCCATCGAAAGTTGAGCGGCCCGGTCACGCATTTCCATGCCGAGTCGCACGCCCTGGAGCGCGGGGTTATCGCTGGAGATGGGATCGTTCAGAAATATCATCATTCCATCGCCGGTGAAGTGGGCGAGGGTGCCGCCCCGATCGAACACGATGGGGCATACCGCCTCGTGCAGCTCGTGGAGTACGTCCATTACATCTTCCGGCTCCGCCGTTTCTGAGAAGGATGTGAAACCGCGCAGGTCACAGAACACGACCGTGATGTCACGGCGGTGGCTCGATAGCTGCTCTTCGCCGCCCGAGACGATGAGGTCCACGATCTGCGGCGGCAGAAAGCGTCGCAACTTACTGAGCCGCGCCACCTCGTACATACCTTCCGCCACCCGCTGTTCGAGCTGAGCGTTCCAGGCTCTCAACTCTTCCGCCTGGTTTGTGACCGTTGCCACGAGCGCCTTTTCCTGGTCCCTGAGCCTCTTCTTTTCGAGCAGCGCATCGACGCGCGCCTTGAGGATCACCGGATCGAACGGCTTCGGCAGGTAATCGTCCGCGCCCGCTTTGATACAGCGGACGATGCTCTCCATGTCGTCGACGGCGGACACGACTACCCACGGGGTGTCACGGAGCGAAGGGACAGAGCGACGAGCATCGAGTACGCCGTAGCCATCCAGCTCCGGCATCTCTATATCCATCAGCACAAGGTCGACAGGATTTGCTGCGAGCGTTTCAAGTGCCCGGAGCCCGTTGTCCGCCTCGATGACCTCGTGGCCGGCTTCCTCCAGGTTCATCCTCAGCAGCATTCGGTTCAGCGGGTCGTCGTCGACGACGAGTATTCGGGCAGTGCTGGCCATGCTAATCCCCTTTCAGCGCCAGGATCGCTGGCCGGACGGCGTCGAACGCCGAACGGATAGCCGCAAGTGTCGAGGGCGCAGCCTCGGTGCGGCCAGCACGGGAAGATTCTTCCAATCCCCGCGACAGATCTTCCAGCGCGTCCGCACCGAAGTTCGCCGCGTTCGATTTCAAGGTGTGGGCTGCCCGCGTAAGCCCGGCCATATCTCCGGAAGTCAGGGCACGGTCCATTTCGTCGAGCAGGACTTGCGCGTTCGCCAGGAACGCGTCGACAAGCTGGGACATCACCGCGGGCTGCCCCGCCGGCGCCAGCCGTCGAAGGCGCTCCACGGATTCCGCGTCGAGAGCCACGGCGTGCTGCTGTTGTGCGGGCGGCGGTGCGGGCCCAGGCGATGGAGCCGGGAGAGTGGCCGCCGATCGCTTTTTCCGGCTGGCCGTTTCCAGCGCTGCCGCCAGGTCTTCAACCCGGATGGGCTTGCTGAGGTAGTCGTCCATACCGGCGGCGAGACACTCCTCGCGGTCACCCTGCATCGCGTTGGCGGTCATGGCGACGATCTGTGGCCGACGGCTGCCACCCGTGCGCCTGATGAGTTCGCGCGTCGCTTCGAGCCCGTCCATCTCCGGCATCTGGACGTCCATGAGCACGACGTCATAGGGGTGAACGGTCGCCTGGTGGACCGCTTCGAGGCCGTTCGAGGCGACATCGGCGCGGTAGCCCATGCTCTCCAACACGAGGATCGCGAGCTGCTGATTGATGGAATTGTCTTCGGCCAGGAGGATTCGCAGCGGATGCCGTTCCGCCATGCGCGGATCACCCTTGCGGGCAGGGACCGCGGGCTGGCCACGCCGAGCCTCGTCGTCGCCCAGCAACGTTACAAGGGCGTCGAAGAGCGAGGACTGCTTCACCGGCTTGGTCAGCGTTGCCGCGAACAGAGTGCCGTCCGCGCCGCCAGAACCTAGGGACGAGAGCAGCACCAGAGGGAGAGTGGTCCCGGTCACCGCGGCCCTCAGAGCGCGCGCAAGTTCGAGCCCATCCATCCCCGGCATGTGCATGTCGAGGATGCCTGCGTCGAAGGTCTCCCCGGCCTCCACCCAGGCCAGCGCCTCCTCCGGCGACTCCGTGGCCGTTGGTGACATGCCCCAGGCTTCGGCCTGTAGTTCGAGGATTCGCCGGTTCGTTTCATTGTCGTCGACGATGAGCAGGCGCTTGCCTGCGAAGTGCGGGCTGGCGGCCGGCCGTGGGTGCACCGGCAACGACGCTGCTGGCTTCGCATGGACCGTGAAGTGGAAGGTGGAGCCTTCGCCCGGCTCGCTCTCGACCCACATGGTCCCGCCCATCAACTCGGCAAGGCGGCGGCTGACGGCCAGCCCAAGCCCAGTGCCTCCGTATCGCCGGGTCGTGGACGAATCGACCTGGCTGAACACCTGGAACAACCGGTCCATTCGGTCGGCCGGGATCCCGATCCCGGTGTCGCGGACGGCGAAATGGATCCCGGTCCCACCAGTCGCGGAAGAGTCTTTTTCGACGGTCAGGACAACCTCGCCATGTTCCGTGAACTTCACGGCGTTGCTGAGCAGGTTCACGAGCACCTGCCGCAGCCGCGTGATGTCGCCCTCGATGGCTGGCGGGACGGCTTCGTCGATGATGAAGGCGAGGTCGATCACCTTGCGGGCAGCCTGCTCCGCGAGGAGATCGAACGCGGATTCAACGCATTCGCGCAGGTCAAACGGCTGCTGCTCGAGTTCGAGAGCTCCCGCGTCGATCTTGGAGAAGTCGAGGATGTCGTTGATGACGCCGAGGAGCGATTCTCCGCTGGTGCGGATTACCTCGGCGAACTCGTGCTGGCGGGGCTGCAGGTCCGTGTCAAGAAGCAGCCCCGTCATCCCGATGACCGCGTTTAGCGGCGTCCGAATTTCGTGGCTCATTGTCGCCAGGAATGAACCCTTGGCTTCATTTGCTGCTTCGGCGAGGCGGGTCTGCTCTTCCAGTTCCCGGAACAACCGGGCGTTCTGGATGGCAATCACTGCCTGGTCGGCGAAGGTCTCGAGGATGGCGAGGTGCCGGTCGAGAAAGGGAGTCGCCGTATCGCGGAACAGCAGAAGCGCACCAATCGGTCCTTCCGCCGCCGGCAAAGGCACACCGAGCACGGCCAACTCGCTCAGGCCGTCGCCGCGATTGATCTCCGCTGCGGCGGGGTACTCCGCTTCCCAGTCCTCGATCCGGCCAACGACGTGGATGCTGGCGTTGGACTCCATCACGGCAGACCCGAACGAGCGCCGCTCCGACGTCATAGCCGCCAACGCCGCCTCCATGCTCCCCTGCTGCCAGAATCCCCGCTGGGTGTCCCACAGCGAAACGCCGCCCGGGGTGGTAAAGCTCACCGACGCACGGTCCGCGCCGCACAACTGGCGCGCCGCCTCACCGATCGCCGGCAACGTCGCTTCCAGGGACGTCGGCGACCGTCCGATCACGTTCAGCACGTCCCCGATCGCCGTCTGCAGTTCCAGCGCTTCCCGCGTCTCCCGGTTGCTCTCTTCAAGCTCCCGGAAAAGCCGCGCATTCTCCATGGCGATCACCGCCTGATCGGCGAACGTCCGCAGCAGGTCTTTCTCACGGTCTGTAAACCGCCGCTCGCCGGGATGCGTAACGGCCAAGACGCCCAGCACCCGCTCGTCCGAGACCAGCGGGACGGCGCAGGCCGACTGCACACCGAGCATGTCGTAATACGCGCGCTCCCCTTCCGTCGCTTCCGCCAGGTGCGGACTGTCCGGCCCAAGCGTGTTCGCGACCGTCCGGCGCTCCCGGAAGGCGATCGCAAGGGCGCTGCCGGATTCAATCGGAATGTGTACTGGCGCCGCCCCCGGCAGCCTCGGATCCTTCGAAAAGCCAGCCGCGTAGACCAGGTCTGCCCCTTCGACGCGATTGATAGACGCCGTTTCTGTTCCCAGCAGCCTCGCCGCGTGTTCGGAAAGGGTCCCCAGCACGTTGTCGAGGTCGAACGCCGACCGGCTGATGGCCTGCAACACGCCGGCCACAGCCGTCTGCTGCTCGAGGGCCTCGCGAACCTCGCGGTTACTCTCTTCCAACTCACGGAACAGCCGCGCATTCTCGATGGCGATGACGGCCTGATCGGCGAACGTCTCTATGAGCCGGGACTGGTCGGGTGTGAACGCGGTTGGAACTAACCGATAGAAGCCGATCGCCCCGACCGCCGTGCCGCTCCTCACCAGCGGCGCGATGATCGTCGACCGCAATCCCATCCGCTCGATCATTCCTGCAGTCGAGGGATAACGGTCAATCACCTCCCCAAGGTCGGGTTCGAGGACGGTCCGCTTCTCGAGGATCGCAGTGCCGACCACAGAGCCTAGATCGAGCGCAGCGACGAGATCTGACTCCGGAAACGCGCCCCATTGGGCGACCTGTCGGATCGAACCATCCGAGACTACCACGGCCGCCGCCGCGTCGGCTGCGCACAGCTGCATCCCTGTCGACAGGATGGCTTCAAGGACTGGTCGAACGTCGGTTGGCGAACTCGAAATGATTTGCAGCACGTCAGCGAGGGCAGTCTGCTGCTCCAGCGCCGCCTGCGTCTCCCGGTTGCTCTCCTCCAACTCCCGGATGAGGCGGGCATTCTCGATAGCGATCACAGCCTGGTCCGCGAAGGTCTCCAGCAGCGCGATGTCTCGCGGGGTGAATCGGTACTCGCGATACGCCCCGACACCCAGCGCTCCGATCGCGCCAGCGCCGCTGCGCAATGGGACGTACAGCTGGGATAGTGCGCGGTTGCCCCCGAACCGCCGAACATACTCGCGGTCGACATCCTCGGCGGCGGCCAGCCTCGGGTCGTCAGGGCGAAAGGTGGCCGCAACACGACGCTGCTCCCGTATGGCGACGGAGCGAAGGGTGTTGGCGTCGATCGGATAGCGGAGGGCGCGCATGAATTCGCGCTCCTCCCCCGTTGAAAGTCCTGCCTTGACGACGACCTCAGAACCCTCGAGCAGGCTGACCTCCGCCGCCTCCGCGCCGATCAGCCGGGCCGCCTCTTTGACGAGCGTCTGCAGCACGTTATCCAGGTCGAATGTCGACCGACTCAGGATCTCCAGCACGGCCGCCATTGCCGTCTGCTGCTCCAGCGCCTCCTGCGTCTCGCGGTTGCTCTCTTCCAGTTCCCGAATGAGGCGAGCGTTCGCTATCGCGATCACGGCCTGGTCCGCAAACGTTTCGAGGAGTGCCATCTGGGCGTCGCTGAACGGCGCGTCCAGGTTGCGAGCTACGAGGATGGAGCCAATCGCTGTTCCCTGGCGCATGAGCGGGACCGCGGCGAGGGAATGGTCCCCCAGGGCTTCCCACACCGCCCCAAGGCCGGGGTACTCCCGATCTGCATCGGCCGCATCGCCGCTTATCTGGATGGAGCGAGCCTCCAGGAAGGCCCGGGTGAAGGGCCTCGAAGGGTCGAGCGGTACCCGGATCCCGGGCTGCGCGGAACTGGACGCTACGACCACCATTTCGTTTGCGTCGGCAAGGTAGACGCCCCCGCGCTCCCCACCTAGCAAACGCTGCATGCTCTGCCTGATCGCTTCGAAGACCGGCGTCGCGTCCGCCGGGGTCTGGGCCACGATCTGGAGCACCTCCGCCACGGCCGTTTGCCGCTCCAGCGCCTCCTGCTGCTCCCGGAACAGCCGGGCGTTCTCGATCGCGATGACCGCCTGGTCGGCGAAGGTCTGGACCAGTTCAATCTCCGCGTCGGTAAAGCGGCGCGACTCAGCGCGGGCCACGACCAGCACGCCGGCGATCCCGTTTTCCTGTCTGAGCGGCACCGTCAATTCGGAAAACACCAAACGCCCACGGGCGCGGTGGAACGACGCTGTTCCGGGGTGGGTTCGCTCCATTTCGTCGACCGTGCCGGAAAATTGAAACGCGTTCCCGTTGAGGATGACTGCCCCATCGACGTGTTGCGGATCGATGGGCCGCCGGGACTCCGCGATCCCGCCGGTGTTCACCACGCACCATCGGAGAGCATCGCCGTCGACCAGGTGGAGCGCGCCGTCCTCCGCGCTCAGCAAACTCAAAGTCCTGTCAAGGATCGCCCGCACCACGGAGTGCATGTCCGAGGGCGACTGGCTGATGACGCGCAGGACATCGCTGATCGCGGCCGCTCGCTCATTGGCCTGCGCCAGTTCTGCCTCCAGCACCGCGTTCCTGGCCAGCGCTTCTGCGACGGTTGGCATGTCGTCCATCTATGCGCCCCCGTGTCTCAGTCCATTCGCTGCGAGTCTACGCCGCTCGCTCCACGCCTGTGCGGCGCACATCACACGCGAGCAGAAAGGTCTGTGACGCCCGACGCCGGGAACGTCGCCAGGTTCCCTTCCCGGCCCGAACACGCGGCGCCCGTTTTCCACGTAGGGCAGATGTCGAATCCCGGCTCGGCGGGCGGACCCAGTACGCGATCGGTCTCTTTGCCAACGGGACCGAACACCACGATCGCCGGGTTACCACGAACACGGCATACCGGGGTCCCGGCCCCGTACTAACGGGCCTTGAAGTCCCCCGGACGACGCTCGCCGTACGCTTTGACACCCTCCCGGTAGTCATCGGTCTGGCGGAGCCGCGCCTGCTCGTCGTTCTCCCGGTCGGTGGCGGCGCGATAGCGGTCGGCGAGGTCGCCGCGCATCGTCTCGCGGATGCTGGCGACGGCGAGTGGCGCGGAAGATGCGATTTCGCGCGCGAATGCGATGGCTTCGGTGCGGACGTCTTCGAGGGCGACGAACCGGTCGAGGAGGCCGATGCGGTGGGCCTCCTCACCGTCGATGCGCTTCCCCGTGAGGAGCAGTTCCAACGCTCGCTGCTGGCCCACGAGGGGCGGGAGGAGCACGGTGAGCCCAAAGCCGTGATGGAATCCGAGCTGGGCAAAGTTGGCGGTCATACGCGTCTCACTGCACCCGACCCTGAAATCAGCTGAGCAGGCGAGCCCGAGGCCGCCGCCAACGGCCGCGCCCTGGACTGCCGCCACGACTGGCGTCTTCGCCGCGATCATCCGCGTAGCACGCGTGTAGAGCGGACTTCGGCCGTCAGGCGCTGCCTGGTCCGAGCTCGATGCGCGGGCGGTGAGGTTCGCGCCGGCGCAAAAGTGACGGCCTTCGGAGCAGAGGACGATCGTACGGAGGTCCGGGTCGGCATCCACGGCTTCGTATAGCTGGGAGAGGCTATCGATGAGATCGACGTCGAAGAAGTTGTTCGGTGCGCGCTGTATCTCGGCGACGAGCACGTGTCCGTCGAGCGTTTCAACCGCTACATCGCCATATCGCTTCTCAACCACGATCGCCTCCCGTGCGCGCACCCTGACGCGCCTGCCGTTGTGTGCCCTGCACGATACGCGAATGCATGCGCTCACCGCATGAGCGGAGGCCCGGCTTAGAACGTTTGGCACTTCGAGTGTGGACGTGGGACGCTTTGACGTCATGACTTCGAACGAAAACCGATGGCTCAACACGCGCAGGACATCTGGCGACGACTACGATGCCTCCTACGTGCGCCGGGCCGCCGCCGGTGAGAACGTCCATGGCGAAGTGGATTTCATCCAGGGATTCAATCCGCAGTCGGTGCTGGACGCCGGCTGTGGCACGGGGCGTGTCGCACGGGAGTTAGCGCGGCGCGGTATCGAAGTGTGCGGGGTGGATATCGACCCGGGGATGCTGGGCACGGCGCAGCAGAAGGCACCGGATCTCGACTGGAGACTGGGCGACCTCGCGATGATCGATGCGGGGCGGCGGTTCGACCTGGCGGTCATGGCCGGGAACGTAATGATCTTCGTGACGCCCGGGACTGAGACAGTCGTGATTGCAAATATGGCCCGGCATCTGAACGCGGGTGGGTACCTGATCGCTGGCTTCCAGCTTCAGCCCGCCGGCCTCTCGATTGAGCATTATGACGAACTGGCGGCCGAGGCCGGCCTCTCACTCGTCGAGCGGTGGTCGACCTGGGACCGGGAGGCGTACGTGGCGGGCGGCTCGTACGCAGTATCCGTCCATCAGAAGCCCGCCGAGGGCTGAGGCTCCCCGCTCGCGTCCCCGCCAGCGTTCGAGGGCAGCTTCAACTTCCAGAGCGTTGAGTTTGGCCGAGGCAATCTCATCCTGGGCCTATTGGAAGAGGACGAGTTCTTCTCAGCGGAGGTGTTGCTTCAGCGTTGCACCGAACCGCGCCAGCGGGTCCGCCAGTTTGCGTTCAATCCTGAGAGCCATGACGAGCCCGTGGTGGTGATCCCACGAGAGTTTCTTGAGCCC
Organism: Dehalococcoidia bacterium; assembly: GCA_020432045.1. GTDB lineage: Bacteria > Chloroflexota > Dehalococcoidia > Tepidiformales > Tepidiformaceae > JAGQHB01. The sequence goes on from JAGQHB010000029.1 coordinate 18,147, forward strand.
GGGATCTCGCCTCAGCTGGCACTGCCTTCGGCGACTAACTCTAAACCAAGGCTTCAATGAATCTTGCTGGACCGGTTCCTCGTTCCGCCGCAAACCGGGCCGGTAGAATGGCTTGTATGGATACGCCGCGAGTTGTCGGTCTGTTTACTGCCCCGGAGGCAGGTGCACCGATGGTCGCGCAGGATTCTGTAGTGCTCGTTGCTGGCGTGGGTGTAGCGGGCGACCGCTACGCGACGCGGCGGGGCCACTGGAGTGACCCGCGTTGGCGCGACCAGCAGCTAACGCTCGTGGAGGGCGAGCTGCTGGATAAACTCGGATTGGGGATCGACGGCCTCCGGCGCAACGTGGTGGTGCGGGGGATGAATCTGAATGACCTGATCGGGTTAGAGTTCGGCATTGGTGAGGCCGTGATGCGCGGCCAGCGGATCTGTTCTCCCTGCCGCTACATCGGCGAGCTAAACGACCGGCCGTCCCTTCTGAAGGAATTGGCGGGCCGCGGCGGCATCCGCGTCTCCGTGGTCCGAGGCGGCACGGTGAGGGTCGGTGAGGAGCTCCTGGTCCTCGGCATTGGCGACCCAATCGCTGAGGAATAGCAGGACCGCAAAATAGTGCACCGGCCGTCACGGGAACGTTCACGCCGTAGAGCCAGCGCTCCACGGCGCGAACACCGCATTCGCTACCGAAACACGGAATAGTCGTAGGACTTCTTGGTGATGAACTCCAAGAGGGCTGGTTTGCCTGCCCGCGTCTGTTCGATGCCCCGGCGAATAGCAGGTGCGATCTGGGACGGGTCGGTTATGCGTTCGCCGTAGCCACCGAAGGCCTTCGCCATCTCGGAATAGTTACCCGAGATGTTCGTGCTGCCGTATTTCTCCTGCGAGACGGGCATGACCGGGATCTCGATGGCCATCGAGAAGTTGTTAAGCAGAATCGAGAGGATCGGGATGCGCTCGCGCACGGCCGTTTCAAAGTCCATACCTGTCATGCCGATAGCAGCATCGCCCCAGACGTTCATGCAGAGCTTTTCGGGCTCAGCCAGCTTTGCGCCCATGGCCAGGCCGAGGCCGTAGCCAAGCTGCGTTGTCTTTCCCCAGCCGATGTAGCTCAGGGGCGTCGTCGACTGCCAGAACGGCGAGAGCTGATCGCGAGGGCTGCCGGCATCATGCGTGATAACCGTGTTCGGGACGTCCACTGTCTCGTGGAGTTCGCGCAACACGCGGTAGGGCGAAAGGGGCGTCTCATCTGAATGCGTCTCCCGCCACCAATCGGCACGCCACTCCTCGTGCAGTTTGGCGATCGTCGCCTCCAGGGCCACGCGGCGGCCACGAGGTTGGCCAATCTCCACTTTGACGGCCTCGATGACGGCACGGAGGGTGATCTTCGCGTCGCCGATCAGGGCCTGCCGAGCTTCCACCGTACGGTTCAGGTCACCCGGGTCGAGAGTCGCGTGGATGATCGTCTTGCCGGCGGGGAACTGGATGCCATAGGAGGTGGCAGCAAAGCTGCAGCCGATGCCGAATATGACATCCGCGTCGCGGATGAACTGGAACACGGCCTTGGGCAGAGCGCGGCCACCAGAGCCGAGCGAAAGCGGATGGTCTTCGGGGAACGCGCTTTTGCCTTCGAGGCTCGTCGTCACCGGCGCCTCGAGAAGCTCGGCGAGCTCCTTCAGTTCGGGCCAGGCCTTCGCGTAATGCACTCCCTGGCCTGCGTAGATGACCGGGTTCGCAGCGGCCACCAACGTGCGTGCGGCCTGTGCTACCGCACTGGATTCGGGCGCTGACTTCGCACGCACGACGGGGGTGTAGTCGGTGCTGCCTTCGAACTCTTCGTTGAGCACGTCGACAGGGATTTCCAGCAGGACGGGGCGGGGTCGGCCGTTGCGGACCTGCGAGAACGCTCGACGCAACGCTCCGACGGTCGCCGCAGCGAGCTGGAGCTGCTCTGCGTGCTTCGTTATGTGCTGATAGTTGAGGAATGCGTTGAAGTGTGGCTGCACGTTGATGACGCTGCGCGGATATCCCGCAGCGAGGTGAATGATCGGCACGGAGTCACCCCACGCCTGGGCAACGCCGGGGAAGGCGTTCTCGGTGCCCGGCCCGTTCTGGGAGAGAAAGACGCCGATGCCATCGCCCGAGGTGAGACGGCTATACGCGTCGGCCATGTGGAGACCGATGCGTTCCTGGCGGACGATGATAGTGCGGATGTCCTGGCGGGCGGCCGCTTCAATGATCGGGTTGACCGGGTAGCCGGTGACGAACTTCACCCCCTCGGCTTTCAGGATGCTGGCGATTACGTCGGCGACTTTCACTTGCTTCTCTCCGTTTCCTCGCGGTTCGCGGGTGCGTTGGGGACACTCATGCGGTCGACTCTAACGGTTTGGGCCGCGGTTCATCGGCTGAGGCTGCCAGCGTTCGAGCGCCGAGTTCTGGAGCGTCTGAGGGTTGACAGCGCTGCGCGGCCACCTGCCCTGAAGGACGAGGGCGATCTCCTGACCGAGCCGCCGGCGCGTCTCCGGCATCATCCGCGACGTTGCTGAAGCGACGTGTGGGGTGACGATCACGTTGTCCATCTGGAAAAGCGGGTTCTCCGGATCCCCGGGCTCGACTTCGAACACGTCAAGACCGGCGCCGGCGATGACGCCGCGCTCAAGCGCGTCGATAAGCGCCGCCTCGTCCTGGCTGGGGCCGCGCCCGGCGTTGATAAACATCGCCGACGGTTTCATCGCGGCGAACTGCTCAGTCGACATGATGTGATGCGTCGTGTCGTTGAGTGGCCCGTGGTTGGAGACGAAGTCGGAGCGCTGTAACAGTTCCATGAGACCCACAGGCTCGACACCAAGGCTCGTCATCTCCGTCTCGGAGACGAAGGGATCGTGGGCGATCACTCGCAATCCAAAGGCCTGGGCGCGACGGGCGACAGCACGGCCGACGTTGCCGAAGGCGATGAGCCCGAGCGTTTGGCCATAGAGGCGCGGGAAGTTCCGAAGGTAGGGATGGCCTTCTGCCCAGCGGCCAGCGCGGATCATCTGGCGCATCTCGTACAGGTGGCGGTGAGCGGCGAGCAGGAGCGCCATCGTGTGGTCAGCGACTTCTTCGGTGAAGACGTCGGGGACGTTCGTAACGGGGATGCCGTGGCGGGTCGCCGCCTCCACGTCGACGCGGTCCGTGCCGATCGAGCCGCAGCCGATGACCTTGCAGCGGCGAAGACCGGCGATGATCTCTGCACTTATCATCCGGCCGCGGGCGATCACGGCGTCGGCATCCTTCGCCATCTGAATGAATTCGGCGTCGGACGTGGCAGGAAGCTCGACAATCTCCGCTCCGATGGGCGTGAGCGCTTCTTCTTCGAAGCTGTAGTCAGCAGCAGCGAGATTGAAGGACGAGCCTCCCGGCAGCTGGGTGGCCTGCGCGGCCTGTACGGCAACGGTGAATTTCGGCATCGGATGCTCGCCCCCTCGGAGTCGGAAATCGCCGAATCCTACCGTACCGGGAGGGGTGGGGCACCATCGGGCGCCGTAGCGCGCCGTGCACGAGCAGCCCGGAGAAATCGCCGGAAGCTTAGAATCGAATGCGATTGGGGGAGAAGCGCGATGGCCGGAACGACCCTCGGACCACCGGACGGCGAGATCACGTCGGTGCAGGACTTCCTCGGCCTTAATCTCGCCGAAAAGGCATGGTTCCGGGGCCAAAGCGACGGATCGAAGTACCCCCTGCCAGCCGTCCTCCGTACAGACGTGGCTCAGGCGATTGACCGCACCAACGATCGGACGTGGCCTACCTCGGGCGACCAAAACATGCTGTCAGAGTTTTGGCGGCGAGGCTCAAGAATGCTACCGGCTCCGGAGGATCCGGTAGACGTCTATTTTCAAGCACAGCATCACGGCCTGCCTACGTTGCTGCTAGATTGGACCACGGATCCGTTGGCTGCGCTCTACTTCGCCGTCCGCGAACCCAGATCTGGCGTTGACGGCGGTCTGTTCGTGCTCAATCCGGTCTATCGATTTGCCGGCGGAACTGGCGGGCCGCCTCCAGACTCGATTCCAATCGTCGGACCCGTCTCCGAGGAGCACTTTGTGCCGACCGCTTGGATTAAGCTTGCCGGTCGGCGCTGGAAGGAACTTCCTGATCGCCTGCCGCGGCTTGTTGCGTCAATTGCAGTTTGGCCGCGGCTTCGCGATGGCAGAATGAGTCAGCAAGGGAGTTGCTTCACCCTCCATCCCCCGGCATTTCACCAGCGGGACGAGTTCTCTCACTACCCTGCGGGCAAACTTGCTCATTTTCGAATCCCGTCGGACTCGAAGTACGCAATCAAACGACAACTCAGGCACCTTGGAATTACGGAGACTAGGCTGTTCCCGGACCTCGACCACCTTGTGGCCGACCTCTTGGAGGAGTTTCTCGGCTGAGACACGGGCCGGCGTGCCAACGCAGGTTTGCGGAGCAAACGGTGGTACCCCCGGCAGGAATCGAACCTGCGCCTTCGGCTCCGGAGGCCGACACTCTATCCGCTGAGCTACGGGGGCGTGTGCTGAAGAGTAGCCGGTCGAAACCCAAGCCGCATCCCGCGTTCGCCCGGGTCAGCCTGTCCTCGCAGACTCTAACAAGCGCATTGAGTACCCCACGGTTTGGTGGGAAACAATCTCGAATTCGACACCACCGGCGTCGCGCAGCTTCTTGCGGATGTGCGAAATGTGCGTCTTCAGGAGGCCAGCGTCGGGCTCGTCGAGTGAGTCCCACCCGAAGGCGAGCAGCCGGTCTATCGTGGCGACGTTCGGATGGTGCTGGCAGAGGCAGTAGAGCAAGCGGCGTTCGAGCTTGGTGAGCGCGAGTTCGCGGCCGTTCTTGGTCGCCGTGTAGGCTTCCAGGTCCACTTCAAGATCCCCGAGACGGGCACCCCCACTGGAAGCCGCAGCCTGTACGGCTTCGGGCGCCGCCCATGCTTCGATCCGGGCGAAGAGCTCGAACGGACTGCATGGCGTCTTGACGACATCCTGCGCGCCTGCCCTGAGGGCCTGCAGCGCGCCGTCGGGGCCGGGGCTTTCGGCTGCGACAAGCACGCGGATCGCCTCGAAGCGCTCGCGCACAGCGCGGATCGCGGTGAGACCACCTTCGTCCAGCGCTGTGGTCGCGACGATTGCGATTTCGGGCGTGAACGGGAGGCGCTCCTGGAGCCGCTCGACACCAGGAAGGCCGACGGACTGGTGACCGCGGCGCTGCGCGACGAAGGAGAGGACGTCGAGAGACACGGGATCGCGATCGATGATGACGAGTCTCATTGGCAATCGAACCTCATACCGGGGTGAAGCAGTAGCCGACACCGTGGACGGTACGGATGATCTCTTCGTTGCCCCCGGCCTTCCGGATCTTCTGGCGTAGGGAGCTGACGTGGCCCTTCAACAGCGTGGCGTCGTTCACGTTCTTGTATCCCCAGACGCGCTCTGACAGGAACGCGTGGCTGAGGACCTGCCCCGGGAAGCGCACCATCTGTAGCAGGATGTCGAATTCGAGTTTCGTGCACTGCAGGTTTTCGCCTTCGAGGTAGGCCGACTGGTTCGCAAGGTCGAGTTCGAGGCCCAGGACTCCGATGCGCTGCGGCTTTGGCTCCGGTGCGGACGCAGGGGAGCCGGCACGTCGAGAGAGCGCCCGTACGCGCGCCAGGAGTTCCGATGGATGGAACGGCTTGGTCACGTAGTCGTCGCCGCCGGATTCGAGACCCGCCACAACATCCGCGCTACGGTCCAGCGACGAGAGGAAGAGCACGGGGAGGCCCGGCCAGCGTGTCCGCAGATCGCGGCAAACATCCATACCGGTGCCGTCCGGGAGGACGACATCGAGGATCGCCATGCCCGGTTCCCGCTGCGAGGCAAAGCGCTGAGCAGAGGAGGTGGACGGCGCGATCACTACATCATGGCCGTCGCGACGCACGGTCTGGGCGATGATTTCGGCGTAGTCCTCGTCGTCTTCAACGAGCAGCACGAGCATGGTGGGTCTCCTTTCAGGCCGGCACCTGGAAACGGTGGCCGTGACCTTCGTCCATCCCGGCATCAAATGCCTCAGGGACAGCGAGAGCGCGGGCGTTGGCCAACATCCGGGTGCGGCTGGATGCATCGAATTTGACCGAGAGTGCATGCAGATGGGTCCGCACTGTGTTGGTGGAGATTCGAAGCGCGAGGCCGATCTCAGCGTTGGTGTGGCCACGGGCAACGAGTTGGAGGATCTCCCGTTCCCGGCTTGTGAGCGCGGGGCGTCCCTGGCCGCTGGACGTTCGTTCAAGCGCTTCGCCCGCCATCCATCGCACTACGTCGAGTGGCACGTGACCAGGTCCGCCGGACAGGAGCTGGCGAAGCGCGAATTCGAACTCGGTGAGGGGCGTGTCCAGCGTGGTCACTGCTGATGCTCCGCGGGAGAGCGCGGAGATGGCTGCTGTTCCTGGCCCGGCCGAGGGCGCGACGTAGAGCCACCGGCCGGCGCCATCGATAGTCACGACCGCGCCATCATCGGCTTCGGGCACGTGCGCCGCTTCAACATACGCGCCGGGCAGGAGTTCGCGTATGAGGGCTGCGATGGCGGCCCCCAGCAAACGGTCGCGTCCGGAAACGCTTACGGTCGTCGGATGCGTCATACGGTAGGCGAACGCTCCTTCATGCCAGATATCGGCAGGGCGGCACGTACTCGACACCCCCTCAACCCGGTGGCTGCAAGCCTCCGAACGGTGCACCTGATTGCCACCGTTTCTCAACGCGCCGCTCCTATCTTCCACTGATGCACATGGGCCAGTTGGTATGACGACCGTCTCCGGCGGAGAGTCGGGCGCGCTCACGGCGATGCTGGTCTACCGGCGGCCGGCCGAGCGACGCGACCTCTTGCGAAACCTCGCCGACCTCGGCGTGTTCGTGGTCGAGCACCACCGGCGCGACGGGTGGGCGTCGGTCGCTTCTAGCACTGCCGCCGATGTCGCGATTGTCCTCGCAGGGGACGACGACGACCGGAACCTGGTAGCAAACCTTGCCGGGCTCAGTGAGCGCCCGGTGATCGTGTGCGTGCCCGACGGCGTCAGTACTCACGGGTATCTAGAAGCCGGAGCGATGGGCTGCGTCTCGGAACGGGATTTTTCAAGGGCCGGAACGAGGCTAATGCTGGAAGCCGGAGTCAGGGCACGCAGCCGTCGAACCCAGACCCCGGCTGTCGCAGCGCTGGTGCTCAACGGGATCGAATTCGACCCACGTGTCCCGGCCATCCTGCACGCCGGCGCTGCCAGGACTCTCTCTCAGTCGGAGCGGTCGCTTCTGATGCGGCTGATCGAGGCCGCCGGCCGGCCAGTCGCGGTGGATGAATTGGAGCGAATGGCCACGCCACCGGGAGAAGCGATGCAGAGAGGCTTTATCAAAGCTGCCGTGCTGCGCTTGCGGCGGAAGATCGTCGAACTGGGCGGCAACCCCATGCTGATACGGACGGTCCGGGGATACGGCTATGCGCTGGCCCTGGACGACGCGGCACTGTAGCGGTTCGGCGCGCGACGGAGCGGGAGCACAACGCGGGCGATGTACTCGTCGTCCATCGTTCCGGCCGAGAGCGTCGCGTTCAGGCCTCTCGCCAGCGCATTGGTGACAATGGCGCCCATGCCACCTCCGCGATGTGCGTCGCCGTCCGAGACCGCATTCCTCACTTCGATCACCACGCTGCCAGGCCCGCCGGATATCGCGAGGTGAACGGCCGATTCTGCGCCGCCGTGGTCGATCGCATTGCTCACAAGGGAGTGGATGAGGGCTTCAAAGCGGGCGCCGCTGCCGGGAACGGATGGCGACCCATAGGTATTGATCGTCAGGTCGACCGGCACATCGAGCCCGCGAAGTGTGTCAACCAGCTCGCGCACGATGTCGTGAGGGACGAACGTTTCGCCGGCCGATTCGTCCATAGACGGCATCGCAGTAGCGCGTGTTACAGCCTCGGCGGTGCGAAGCATTCTCTCGGCGGCGCGGACGATTATTTCGCAGCGGGAGCGCATATCGTCATCGGTGGCGTCCTCGGCGACGGAGCGCGCGGCAGTAGCGACGAGGCCGAGCGGAGCCCGGAGTTCGTGATACACCAATGCCATCGGATCGAACCGAGCCCGTTCCACCTGCGTTCAACCTCGCCGTTACGAAGCGGTCACCTTGTACGGTACGGACCGGGGTGTGCGCCCTTCTATCCTCTAGAGAGACGGAAAGTGGACGACATTTGTCCTCGTCCAACAAAGCGGACACGGGATGTAGCCGGTCCTGCCGCTGGATGAGCTAGTCTGCGGGTTCGTCCTTTCGGTCTAGTCAACCCCGCGCAGAGCGGAGTCTTCCTGCAGCAGGATGCACGACGCGTTCCCCGCCGGTACTCTCCTCGTCACAGCCGAGAGCCAATCGAGGAGAAGCCCATGGTCCGCGAGATCGATGCAGCCCTGATCACGGAGACGGTGGCCCGTCTTGCAGTCGAAGCGACTCACTACCTGCCAGAAGACGTGGAAGGAGCGATTCGGGAAGCACGGACGACCGAGCGTTCACCGCTCGGGGTCCAGATCATCGACGAGATCCTGGAGAACGCAGAGATCGCCCGGACGCGGATGTTGCCGCTTTGCCAGGACACGGGCTCTGCCGTCATCCATGTCGAAGTCGGCCAGGACGTGCATGTCAGCGGCGCTTACCTTATTGACGCGATCAACGAGGGCATCCGGAGGGGCTATTCGGAGGGGTTCCTGCGCAAGTCGATCGCCGCGCACCCGTTCAGCACGCGCACGAACACCGGCGACAACACTCCTGGAATCATCCATACGGAGATCGTCCCTGGCGACAAGGTCCGCCTGCTGTTCATGCCCAAGGGCGGCGGTTGCGAGAACATGTCGCGGTACCAGAACTTCCTGCCCGGGATGGGAAAGCGGGCAGTGATCGATTTCGTCTGCGAGACGGTCGACATGTCGGGAGGCAACCCGTGCCCGCCGCTGGTGATCGGCGTTGGCGTCGGCGGCACCGCGGAGAAGGCGATGACGATGGCGAAGCACTCGCTGTTCCGCAAGATCGGGTCTCGCAGTCATGACGCGGAGGTCGCGGCGTTGGAGGACGAACTACTCGAAGCCGTAAACGCGCTCGGCGTCGGTCCACAGGCTGTGGGGGGCTCCACAACGGCGCTGGATGTCTTTGTCGAAACGCACCCCACGCATATCACGGCGTTGCCGGTCGCCGTGAACATCCAGTGCCACAGCGCCCGCACCAAGGAAGCGATCCTTTAGCGTGATTTGCCGGCTGCCCGGCAGTCGCCACGCCTCCTCTACTGACCAGGAACAGTGATGAACTGGAATCTCCGTCCCGCACATCCCGGCGATGCTGCTGCGATCAAAGAGCTCGTCGACCTTGCCTATCGTGTCGAGGATGAGTTCGTGATTGGCAACAGGACCGACGAAGAGGACATCCCCGGGCTCATCGCCAGGCACACCTTTCTGCTCGCCGAGTCCCCGGCGCGAGACCTTGAAGGCGCCGTCTTTGTACGCTGTGCGCCCCCACGGGGGTATTTCGGCATGCTGGCGGTGCACCCCGTTGCACAAGGCCACGGCCTGGGAGCGTTGCTGGTCCGGGCGGCGGAACGGCACTGCCGTGATCGCAAATGCACGGAAATGGACCTTTCGGTGATCCATCTCCGGGAGGAACTGACCTCGTGGTACTCGCGCCTCGGCTACGCCGAATGTGGCACGGAACCGTTTGCCGTCCCCGCGAAGCTCCGCAGGCCCGCGCACTTTATCCTTATGACGAGATCGCTCGTCAGCCAGCGTTCGGAGGAGACCACATGACCAGCTATGCACTCACCACGCCGCTTCTCGACGAAAAGATCAGCGGCCTCAACGTCGGCAAGCACGTGACGTTCACGGGTGTCATCTACACTGCCCGGGATGCGGCTCACAAGCGGCTGATCGAGATGGCGGACCGTGGCGAACCGCTTCCAATCAACCTCCAGGGCCAGGTGATCTACTACGTTGGGCCGACGCCACCGAGACCGGGCGCGGTCATCGGCTCCGCCGGACCAACGACGGCCATGCGGCTCGATCCGTACACGCCACGGATGCTGGAACTCGGCGTGAAAGGCATCATCGGCAAGGGCGGACGCGGGCCTGCCGTGCGGGAGGCGATCCGCCGCCACCACGCCGTGTACTGCATCGCGGTCGGTGGGACCGGCGCGCTGCTCAACCGGCACATCAAGAGTGCCGAGGTTGTCGCGTTTGAAGACCTCGGCACGGAAGCGATCCGCCGGCTCGAAGTCGAGGGCTTCCCTGCGATCGTCGTGAACGACTGCTTCGGGAACGACCTGCTCGAAGAAGGAAAGAAGGAATACCGGACGAGCGATCGGCCGATACCACCGGTAAAGGCACTGGGAGGGTAGGCACGATCCGTCTGTGACAGTCGCTGGATCGTGCACTTTCCCACGATTGGTGACAAAATCGCTCCACATATGCATGAATACTCTGCCCTGACCGCATGCTGTTGGACCACACTTTCCCTGGACCGCTCCGCAATCGACCGTGTCCAGGCGGAGGCGGTCGGGGCGCACAACGGCGGAGCGGTCGTGACCACGTGCCAACGGACGGAAGCATATTCTGCCGGACCCTGTGATTGCGGTGCGCCCGTCCACTACCGTGGCCTCGATGCCCTCTACCACCTGGCCGAAGTGGCCGGCGGGGTTCATTCCGTGGTGCTTGGAGAAGCGCAGATCCTCGGCCAGGTGCGTGCAGGATTTTCCGAATCCGGGGGCAGACTCGCGGAAGCTGCCGAGGTCGCACTGCCGGCGGCCCGGGCGCTGAGGCGGGAAACGGACTTCAACAGCCACGCCGGTGCACTGCTGGACCGAGCGCTATCAGTCGCCGGGCTTCATGATGCGCGGTCGCTCCTCATCCTCGGGGCAGGCCAACTGGCCCGGCTCGTCGCCGAACGAGCGCGTCCGCTCGGTCTCCAAACGATAGTGGTGAGCTCCCGGGCGCGCCCGGACTGGTGGGCCGGTCCGTGGCATCCGTTCGCCCGGCTTTCCGCCGCCCCGGGCGCCGACGTGATTGCCGGATGCCTCGGTTCAGGAGCGAATGCCCTGGCCAGTGGGGACATTCCGCCCGCGGAGCTGCTGGTTGACCTCGGGACCCCCGCGAACTTCCGGTCCGGACAACGGGCACCGGTCGTTGATTTAGCGGCGATGATGGCGGACGAGCAGCAGCGGCCCCACGCTGTACGGCGTCGCGCGGAACTCGCAGGAAGGGTGAGAGAACTGGTTGATGCCCGTCTCGCCGCCAGGGCTACGACACGCACGAGTGCCGTGGGGATGCTGCGGGCAGAGGTGGAGCGAGTGCGGCAATCGCAGGTGGGCCGGATTCAACACCTTCATCCGGAGATCGCCCCGGAGAGCATCGATGCGATCACGCGAGCACTGCTGAACCAGGTGTTCCACGGGCCCTCCGAGCGGCTGAAGGCCGGCGACCCGGCGTTTGGACGCCAGGTGGCCGGCCTCTTCGCGCCGTAGCTTTCGCGCCAGCCTGAGACGGGCCTATCGGGGCGATGCGGTGCCGGCCGCTGATCGAAGCGTGCTTCTGGTGGCGGGGGTCGTGTGCTTCGCGGTCCTCCGCTGCTGGCTCATACGCAGGACTGTGAGCCCAGCGATAGATGCCGCCGAGAGCACGTACATCCAGTAGACGGGGGCAAGGCTCGTATCGCTCCCCGCGGCGATTCCATGGCCAAGTGCCATGAGATACCCGCCAAACGATCCGGCGTGGAGCATCCGCCACGCGCGGTGGCCAATGCGTTTCTTCATCCAGAAGCTCACGGTAATCGCGGCGATGAGCCAGGCGGCGATGATGCCTACGCCGACCCAGAACCGCTGATAGGCGCCCGCGAAGGGAACCACGAGCTCAACTGGTGTAAACGTCCCGTGCGGGTCGAAGACAAGTGATGCTACGTGAACCGCGACGAGGATGAGAGCGAGCACCGAGAGGAACTGGTGCATTTCGAACACGAACGGCCTCTTTAGCCATCGCGGGTTGTTTTTCGTGCTCAGAAGCAAACCGAGGACGACTGATGCACTGAGCGCGGCGAAAGAGGTGAGCCCGGCAGCCCGGCTGAGGTACCACGGCATGGAGCCGAGTTCCAACAGGCGCAATGCCAGGGCGGAAAGGAAGACTCCCGGGAGGAGGACGGACATGGTGCGAAGCATCATGAACCTCGACTCTTCTTCGTGGCGGCGGGCGCCGGTGCTTTTGCCGGCGCCGTGGCTGCTGACGACACCGTTACGCCGGTGTCACGTTGTGGCGCCGTGACGGCGGAAGCGTGTTCACGGCTGGCAAGTGCGAGCGTCACGCCAAACGTGAGCGTGATCGCTCCCACTGCAAGGGCGAGTTTCAGGTCTCCGTATTTCGTCCTGGCGCTCAATCGTGGTCCTCGTGGTCGTGATCATCGTCGTCGCCGTCATCGTGGTGGTCATCATGATCATCGTCATCGTGGTGGTCGTCGTCGTCGTAGGCGTCATGATCGTCGTCGTAATCATCGTAATTATCGTCGTTGTCGTACGAGGTGGAGAGCGCGATGCCGTCTGCCAGTGCAACGTCCTGCGCATCAATTGCGAGGGAGGCGTCTGCCCCGGCGGGGTCATCGGATGTGGCCCGTCCAAAGCCGAGCATTCCCGGCTGGAAGAAGGCGCCGGCAAGGAGCACGGCGAAGAATGCGCCTGCGGATAGGATGAGGATGCGTCGTTCCATATCGGTCCTCCGGATTCGTGGTGGACCTAGCATCGCAAGCCCAGGTTAGTTGAAACTCAGAGCTCGATTAGAAATCTCTCAGCTTCGGGAGCCATGGACGTGCTTTGATGGGAGGAGAGACGAGGCCGACTGGTGCACCTGCTATTTGTCGAAGATGAACCGCGGCTGGCGCGTGCCGTGAAACGCGCGCTCCAAGAAGAGGGGCACGTCGTGGACTGGGTCGCGGACGGCCTCGATGCATACGAGCAGGCACGAGTCGAAAGCTACGACGCACTCTTGCTCGATGTGATGCTTCCCGGTCTATCCGGGCTGGATATCGCAAGGAGGCTTCGAGCGGAAGGCTCAACGACGCCGATTCTCATGCTCACGGCGCGCGACGCGGTCCCGGACCGTGTGGCAGGTCTCGATGCAGGGGCCGACGACTACCTTGTGAAGCCGTTTGCGCTTTCGGAGCTCTTAGCACGGGTGCGTGCACTGGGACGACGTGCCGCCGGTTCGACGGGTGAGCAGTTGTCGTTGCGCGTGGCTGGCCTGGAGTTGGACCTTCGCCGGCACGAAGCGATCCGCGAAGGCAAGCGCATTGAACTCACAGCGAAGGAATTCGCGCTGCTGGAGCTCCTGATGCGCCACCCGGGCCAGGTGCTGACGCGTACACAGCTCCTGGACCGAGTTTGGAGCTACGACACGCCCGTTGAGTCGAACGTGCTGGAGACCTACATCCACTACCTCCGCAACAAGGTGGATCGCGGGTTTGATCGACAGCTGATCCGGACCGTTCGTGGCGCCGGCTACTCGCTCCGGGACGCCTGATGTACACGCGAACGCGGCTCCGGCTGACGGCATGGTACGGGGCGGCACTTGTTGTCGTGCTCGTGGCTGTTTGCGGATCAACATACGCGCTGGTCAGCCGGAGCCTCGACGATGACATCACGGCGGCGGTCGAAGGCGCCGCATCGGATCTACGCGAAATCGGAGACGACGGCCTCATTCCCGGGAATGACGCACTGCCCCAGGCCACACCGGCCGCCGCCACCGGCAAGGATGACGACGAAGAGGACGACGACCACCACCATGACGATCAGAAGTCTGGCGCCCTGCTGGCAGCGCTTCCCAGCGACGTCTTCTACGTCATCTTCGCGGCAGATGGTTCGATCATCTCGAACCCGCGGTCGGTCAGCCTCGCCGGAATCAACATGGCGTTGCTGCAGGCCGATGCAGAAGATGACCACTGGCGTGATGTCAGGGGTAAGTCGCAGGAGTTCCGGCTTGCTACCTATGCGCTGAGTTCGGCACAGCAGGGTGATTACTTCCTGACGGTCGGGCACGGGTTGGATGCCCGGAACCGGGATCTCCGGCGGCTCGCCATCGTGCTCCTGGCCGGGAGTGGCGGTGGACTGGCTCTGGCCCTCGTTGCGGGCTACTGGCTCTCCGGGCGGGCCCTGACGCCGATTCGCGAGTCCGTTGAGGCGCAGCGCCGGTTCGTCTCAGACGCATCGCATGAGTTGCGGACGCCTCTGGCGGTGATACGAGCGAACAACGAGCTGCTTGCCCGACACCTGGACGAACCGGTGAGGGCAAACGAAGAACAGGTAGAAGCGATCGAGGCGGAATCTGAGCACATGTCGCGGCTTGTGGAGGCGTTGCTGACGCTCGCCCGTGCCGACGAAGGCAGGCTCGTCGTAGCGCAAGAACTGGCGGACCTCGGCGAAATCGCCGAAGAGGTGGTCCGCGACATGGCCCCGGTCGCCTCGCGTAAGGGCATCGTGCTCGACCGCGATATCGGCCCGGCGCTGCTGGAGGGCGATGCGCAACGGCTGCGCCAGCTCGTCATGATTTTGGTCGACAACGCACTGAAGTACACGCCTCACGGCGGGCACGTAGCGGTCCAATGCGGGCGGTCAGGCCGGACGGTTCGGCTTTCCGTATCCGACACGGGCCCCGGGATCGACGTTCAAGCGCAGAAGCGAGTGTTTGACCGATTTGCCCGGTTGGACAGTGCCCGGACGCGCAGTGAGTCGGGCGGCACCGGTCTTGGCCTGGCTATCGCACGAGAGATCGCACTCGCGCACCACGGCGACCTTACCGTTGAGTCGGCAGCGGGCACAGGGTCGCGTTTCACGTTCCAGGCCAAGGGCACCACTTAAATCCTGGCGGTTAGCCCTGCGAGAGGCTGAGCAAGTTGCCGTCAGGGTCGCGGAACCAGGCGACTTTGGAACCGCCTGGCGACGTCCAGACACCCGCCTCGTCGTGGTCGGCCATGAAGCGAACGAATGCCACGCCCCGGGCACCCAGGGCGGCGACCTCCGCGGTAATGTCGTCGACCTGCCAACCGGCGATCGTAAATGGTTGCGGTTCGAAGGGCGGAGCCGAGACGACCCGCAGTTGCGCGCCACCGCCACAATCGAAGAGTAGCGCGAATCCGTCCTCGGACAGCAACGGCAGGCCAAGCACATCTTCGTAGAAGCGGCGGGCAGCTTTGGGGTCGCGGGTGGGGACGAAGCCGACGAGCCTGGCGCCAGCGTGCATGGCGATTCCTCCGATTGCGATTCTACGCGCTGACACGGGCGCACCGGGCAGATAGGCTCGTAGGTGTGGGACGAAGAAAGAAGCGCAAAGCGGAACGCCGGCAGGGCGCCAAGACGCCCGGTGTCGCCGCGTTCCCGCGCGATCCGGACGAGTTCGAGGCGTGGCTGACGGAAAACCCGCTACCGGAGCCCGACCCGGACGACTACATCATGGCGCTGATCACCGATCGGGGGGTCGCGCCGGCCGCTGTGAAGACCTGTGGGACGTGCAGGGAGTTCGTGCAGGATGCTGAATTCGGCCGCGGACGATGCTTGCATCCGGGAAGTGGTGTGTTCTCCCCGTGGGACGATAGCGCAGCCTGCGACTTCTATGCAGGGTCGAAGCGTCGTTACGACGGTACTACCAGATATTGATAGCCCGGCTACGCGACTACCAGATCTGGGTTGACATCCGGGAAAGAACGAGTAGCATCTCGATAGTCCGCTTAGGCGGGTAAACAGTTCCTTTCCCCGGAGGAACCCGTGCGTTGTCCCTTCTGCCAGGCCCGCGATTCGAAGGTGACGGATTCGCGTGGCGCCGACGATGGCATCCGCCGCCGCCGGCAATGCATCACCTGT
Source organism: Dehalococcoidia bacterium (assembly GCA_020432045.1). Lineage (GTDB taxonomy): Bacteria > Chloroflexota > Dehalococcoidia > Tepidiformales > Tepidiformaceae > JAGQHB01. Next base: position 34,037 of record JAGQHB010000029.1, read on the forward strand.
GGAGAACGTTTTACGACGTTCGAATCCGTGTTGGTTTCTGCTGTGCAGGTCGTCAAACGTGACGGACGCCGCGAAGAATTTCGCCGCGATAAGCTGCTCGCCGGCCTGCGAAAGGCGTGCAGCAAGCGCAACGTCGCGGTCAGCCAGATCGAGTTGGCCGCGCTTGATATAGAAGCGCGAGTCCTCGGTGATGGCCGTCCCGAGGTCCCGTCCACTCACATCGGCGAACTGGCGATGGACGCGCTCCGCGACTTGGACCACATCGCTTACATCCGCTTCGCATCGGTCTACCGGCCCTTTGCCGACCTGACCGCACTAAAGGAAGCCGTGATCGCGCTCGAAAGCAACGAGCCGGAACAGGCGACGCTGCAGCTCAGTCTGCCCGGCACCGATGAGACAGCCGCGCCTGACGCCGAACGCCCGCGAATCGTGGCCCCGGAACCGGCCCGCATCGCTTCCCTGGCGGCGGTGCGCTAATGGCAAAGCGCATCTGGGAACTCCACAGCCACCTGCTCGGCGGCGCCATCCGTACGACAGTCATGGGCGATGCAGATGTGGCGGGCCTTGTCCTATCGGAAAGGGCGTACCTGCTCGCCGTCCGCGATTTCCGCCCGCGACAGCTTATCGACCTCGTCCGCGAAGCCGGTCCAGCCGCGGCGGCTACGGAACTGGTCGCGCACTATGGGACGGACGAAGCGCTCAACGCCAGCGGCGGGCGTTCACTCATCGTGTGCCGCGGCAGTGATTACACGCCGGTCGTCCGGCGGAGCGACGAAGTCCCTGCGCTGGCGACCGCGCCGCCTCGATTCTGAGGCATCCGGCTGGCACTGCGAACATCTGTTCGGTATATTGACACCCCCTCACTCGAAAGAAGGAACGCCCCATGGTCACTTCAATTCACACCGGCCTCGACCGCTCATCGGATGATTTCGAGCCGACTCCGCTGTCCGAAAATGCGTATGTGGTCATGGAGCGGCGCATCACCGCCCGCAATGACCAGGGCGATTCCATTGAGACACCGGACGAATGCTTCCGGCGTGTGGCGAAAAACCTCGCCGAAGCGGAACTGCGATTCGGGGGCACAGAATCGGACCGGGCCACTGCCGAGGACCTGTTCTACAGGACGATGGCATCGCTGGACTTCCTGCCGAACTCGCCGACGCTGGTGAACGCGGGGCGAGAGCTGCAGCAGCTTTCCGCCTGCTTCGTGCTGCCAGTCGAGGATTCGATCGAGGGGATTTTCGAAGCGATCAAGCACACGGCGATGATCCACAAGTCCGGTGGGGGCACGGGCTTCTCCTTCTCACGCCTGCGGCCCGCGAACGACCGCGTGCAGTCCACCATGGGCGTGGCGAGCGGCCCGGTTTCGTTCATGAAGGTCTTTGACTCCGCAACCGAGGCTATCAAGCAGGGCGGCACGCGGCGCGGCGCGAACATGGGCATCCTCCGTGTCGACCACCCGGATATCGACGAGTTCATCGCGATGAAGGCCGATATGACGACGCTGCAGAACTTCAACATCAGCGTCGCGATCACGGATAAGTTCATGGAGGCGCTGGAGCGCGGCGAAGACTACGAGCTGTACAACCCGAAGAGCGGCGAAGTCATGGGTACTCGCAGCGCCGCGGCCCTCTGGGACACGCTGGTCAACAACGCCTGGAAGAACGGCGACCCGGGCATGGTGTTCATCGATCGAATCAATGCGGGCCGCGCCAACCCGGTGCCGCCGCGCGGCCCGGTGGAATCCACCAACCCCTGCGGCGAACAACCGTTGTACCCGTACGACTCCTGCAACCTGGGGTCGATCAACCTCGGCCATTTCACGAAGGGTGACGCGGGCAGCAAGGCGGTCGACTACGAGCGGCTGGGCAAACTGATCCATCGCACGGTGCACCTGCTCGACAACGTCATCGAGATGAACGCCTACCCGATCCCCGAGATCGCAGAGACGTCGCATTCGATCCGGCGCATCGGGCTCGGTGTGATGGGCTGGGCTGACATGCTCATCGATCTTCGTGTGCCGTACGACTCCAACGAGGCGCTTGATGTCGCCCGCGAGGTGATGGCATTCATTCAGCGCGAGGCGGACAACGCGTCCGAGCGGCTCGCATCGCTTCGCGGGACGTTCCCCGAATGGAAAGTGTCGGTCTACGGCCCGGGCGGGAGCGAAGGGCCCCGGCCGATGCGCAACTCGACACGGACGACCATCGCGCCGACGGGCACGCTCAGCATCATCGCGGACTGCTCGGGCGGCATCGAGCCGGTCTTTTCGCTGGCGTTCATCCGTTCGCACTACCTGGACAAGGACGATCCGACGAAGCGGACGGAGCTGTTCGAGGTGAACCGCCAGTTCGAAGAAGCGGGCAAGGCCGAGGGCTGGTACAGCGAAGAGCTGATCCGGTTCCTCGCGGAGGGCGGCCATCTCGCGGAACGGGAAGAGGTTCCGGCGTGGGTGAAACGCGTCTTCGTCACGGCGCACGATATCGCGCCGGAATGGCACGTGCGGATGCAGTCGGCCTTCCAGGAGTACACGGACAACGCGGTCTCCAAGACGATCAACTTCCCGAACACTGCGACGGTGGAAGACGTGCGTCATGCTTATGCGCTGGCGTACGAGACCGGCTGCAAGGGCATCACTATCTACCGCGACGGCAGTCGTGACCTGCAGGTGCTCAAGCACGTTGCGAGGGAAGACGCGAGTGACGCGGCAGCGGCCGTGGAAGCGGCGCAGGCGCTGGTGCTGCAGCACGCGGGGCCGGTGCGCCGCCGTATGCCCGATGAGCGTGCTGCCATCACCCACAAGTTCCGGGTGGGCGAGCAGGAAGGCTACATGACGGTCGGCATGTTCGAGGACGGGACGCCGGGCGAAGTGTTCATCAACGTCTCCAAGCAGGGCTCGACCGTGAGCGGGCTGATGGACACGGTGGCGATGCTGACGAGCTACGCGCTTCAGTACGGCGTGCCGATCAGCGAGCTGGCATCGAAGCTGAAGAACACGCGCTTCGAGCCCAGCGGCCCGACGGGGAACAAGGAGATCCCGCTCTCAACCAGCATCGTGGACTACGTCTTCCGCTGGCTGGAGCACAAGTTCGGCGAGCGAACGCCGGCGATCCAGTACACGTTGATCCCGGCCGACCAGGTGGCGGCGAGCACAGCCAGCGATGCCCCGCTCGCGCTCATCCCAAAGGCGCAGGACAGCCACGTCCCCAGCGGTGTGGGCTGCCCGGACTGTGGCGCAGTGCTGTTTTATGGGGAGGGATGTCTGTTGTGCCGTAACTGCGGCTACAACAAGTGTGGGTAGGAGGGGGATCCGCAGGATCGTGATGCCGGATAGGACGGCACTGCAGTGCAACCCGAAGGACTGACTGTTCGCAGGTCCGAGTGCTCAGCGAACCAGCGTGATAGAGGCGCCCGTCGACGTCACCTACAATCCCTGCATGGACATTCACACCACCCGCGTAAATGCACGCGGTGAGGACTACCGGGTCGTACAGCTGCAGGGAAACCTGTTTGTCTGCGCGAAGCAGAATGGGAGCTGCTGCTGCGGCTGGGACGAAAAGGGCCGGATGTCGTTCGACCACGCACTCTGGGGCGACGAGTGGGAGCGGCGAAGGCTGCGTAGCCGCCTGCACCTAACATTCACGGGCTGCCTCGGGCCGTGCATCGCCGGAAACAACGCGCTGCTGCAGGTCCTGGGCCAGTCCATCTGGCTTAAGGACCTGAATGACGCCGCGCTGGTCCCCGCGGTCTTCGATTACGTCGAATCAATGCTGGCAGCCGGGCAGGTGATGCCAGTTCCGGCGGTGCTACAGGACCACGTCTACCGCCGCTACCTGCCGCCTCCAACGGATGAACTGCTGGCCCTTGTGGAAAACGAGAGCGATGACGGCGGGCTAGAACGGTTGGACCCCGTCTGCCTGATGGACGTCGACCCGGCGACAGCAAAGCACACGGTCGAGTACGGCGGCCGGGTGATCGCGTTCTGCGCTCCCTCGTGCCGGAAGCAGTTTCTCGCCGACCCGGCCGCCTACCTCCCGTCCTGACTTCCCCCCTACTCGAACTGCGGGATGAGCGAGAGGACGTTATTCACGTAGACGACGGTCTCGTCATACATGCCGAATTCCTGGACGGCACGCCAGCCCTGGTAGTACGAGGCCAGCGCAATGCTGGTGTCCCAGTCAGAGCGGACGAGCCAGTGGTGCAGGATCGCCGCGCCCATGCGGGCGTTGGAGACGGCGTTGGTCTCCCAGTCGGTGGCGTCCGGCGTAAGCGTGAGAAGCGCCCAGTCGGCCGTCCAGGGCGTGACCTGCATGAGGCCAACAGCGCCGGCGTGGCTCTCGACGAACTGGTTCCAGCCACTTTCCTGCCAGGCGAGCGCCTTCAGAAGTGCCGCCGAGATGCCGAACTCGGCCGCTGCATTTTCGAGGATGACTTCGTACTCGGCGAGCGAGTAGCCGCGGCTGGCGACTGCGCCAGCCGTGCCGCCCGGGACCGAGAGGGCGCGGCCTTCCACGATGATGTTCGGGTTGCTGATGCCGTTCGCTTCGATGATCGAAGACTGGCTGACCCCATAGCGCAACGCGATCGCAGCAAGCGTTTCGCCGGGCTGGACGATGTGCGTTTGCGCCGCGGCGGCAACGGGAATCGCGCTGGCTGCGACGCCTGGGCCGCCACCGGGGATGGTCAGTGATTGGCCAACGACGACGAGGTTGAGGTTCGCGATCTGGTTGGCGGAAGCGATCTCGCCCAGCGCGACACCGTAACGGTTGGCGATGGAGGAGAGGGTCTCTCCGGGCTCCACCAGGTGGAGTACCTGGGAGTAGCCCGTGATCTGCGAGGGCGTGCCGGCGCCAGGGATAACGATGCGCTCGCCCACGACGATTATGTCATGGTCAGCGAGGTTGTTCGCATCCGCGAGCCGGGAGAGGGCGACGCCGTACCGATCGGCGATGGACGAGAGGGTATCGCCGGGGAGCACGACGTGGACGACGGCGGTGGTTTCGACGAGTGCCGGACCTTCGCGGTTGGCCCCGGGAACGACCAGAATCTGCCCGGGGAAGATCGCGTTCGGGTTTGCAAGGCCGTTGGCGGCGACGAGTGCTTCCAGGCGGACGCCGTAGGTGCCGGCGATTGCCGAGAGAATTTCTCCGGCTTCGACGGTGTGGCGGATACCGCTTGCCGCGGCTGCTGGCGCCGGGGCAACGACCTCCGTGTCTGCCGGTGAAGGGGCCATGGACCCGGGAATGATGAGCGTGGCGCCAAGGTGGACACCCGTGGGATCGAAAATGCCGTTGGCGACGGCGATGTCATCTACTGAAACACCGTAAAGGTCAGCGAGGCCGGAAAGGGTGTCGCCGGGTACGACTGTGTGGAAGCGTCCGGCATCCGGGATCGGCGCCGAGCCGGCGAACTCTGGGATGATGAGGACGTCGCCCTCGTGGATCGCATTCGGGTCCGCGATTCCATTCACATCCATGAGCGTTTCGACGGGCAGGCCGTAGCGGCTGGCGATTGCGGTGAGTGTCTCGCCGGGCGCAACGATGTGCTGGGCAGCATGGGCAAGCGGGGGTAAAGAACTCAGGGCGGAACCAGCGACGACGGCTGCCATGAAGGCAGCGCCAAGCGCCCGCGAGGCACGCAGCCGCGCGGACGAAGAGGTTTGCTGTGGGATTGGCGTCAACGAATGTCCAACGCTTCTCCCGCCACTGCAAAGGGATATATCACGCGCGAGTGATTCCCGACAAGCGGTGAAGGCTGCGAGCTATACTTCGGCAATGGGCTTCTATTACGGATCCAGCGAGCCGCCGCCGGAAGAGAAGGGCGGCTCGGCCAAAGACGTCGTTATGATGACGGTGGCCGTTTTTCGCGTGCTGGCGTTGCCGCTTGGCATCCTCGTGGGAGGGATGGCGGGCCTTGTGGGGCTGTTCTTTCTGTTCGCGTGGCTACCAATCGCAGGCCTCGGCGTAATGGCAACGGCCGTGCTCGCCGTTTGTGGATACGCCGTTTGGGAATGGCGGCACCCGCCCGAATTGAAGGGATGACGGCTCCGGGACCGGCCACGGACAGCATCGCCGCAGGAGTCCAGCGGGTCCGCGCACGGATCCATGACGCGTGTGCACGGGCCGGGCGCGACGTGGGCAGCGTGACACTGATAGCGGCCACAAAGACGCATTCGGCGGCGGCGCTCGTGGAATTGATAGCCGCCGGTGTTGCGGATATCGGTGAAAACTACGTCCAGGAGGGTGCTGCCAAGATCGAGGCGTTGGCGCCGCTGCTTGGCGCCGCCGGGCTGCCAATGCCGAGGCCGCACTTCATCGGACAGCTCCAACGAAACAAGGTCCGCGCTGCCCTGGCCGCGTTCGACGTTCTCCATGCGGTCGACTCCGTCCGGCTCGTCGAGGCTATCGAGCGGGCCGAGCCAACGACTGCCGTCCCATGCTTCATCCAGGTGAACCTCTCAGGCGAAACGTCGAAGGGCGGCATCTGCCGGGAGGAGCTGCCCTCGCTGGTGGCGAAGATGCAAGCAAGTGCGGCGACCGAGCTCCTCGGGCTGATGATGGTGCCACCCGCCGGCCCCTCAGAGGCAAGCCGCGCATGGTTCCGGCGGCTGCAGATGCTGGCGTCTGAGCACGGGCTGTCCCATTGTTCAATGGGGATGACGGGCGACTTCGAAGTCGCAATCGAAGAAGGCGCCACGCACGTGCGCGTGGGAAGGGCCATCTTCGGGGAGCGCCAGCATTGAAGGTCGGGATAGTCGGTGGCGGCGTGATGGGCGAGGCAATCCTCTCGCGTGCTTTGGCGAGCGGTGCGATGGTCGCGGCGGACGTGACCGTCGCAGAACTGGTTGTGGAGCGAGCTGCACGGCTAGCGGCTGTCCACGATGTGAAGACAACAGCGAACGCCCATGAAGCCCTGGACAGCTCGGACCTGGTGATCCTCGCGGTGAAGCCGCAGGACCTCGGGTCGGTTCGCGGATCGGTTCCGCAGAGCGCCGTGATCGTGTCGATCATGGCCGGGGTGACGATCGAGACCATTGCGAGAGCGTTCAAACATGAACGCATCGTGCGCGTAATGCCGAACACGCCGGCCGCGATCGGCGCGGGGATGAGCGCGTGGACTGCCACACATGCCGTTGATGGAGCGCAGCGGGAACAGGTGCGCGGGCTCCTCGCGGCCGTTGGGCACGAACTGTACGTCGCCGACGAAAAGAAGATCGACATGGCAACCGCGCTGAGCGGTAGTGGCCCGGCTTATGTGTTCCTTTTTATCGAAGCACTGATCGAAGGGGGTGTGGCGGTGGGCCTGACACGGGCGCAGGCGTCGGAACTCGTGATTCAGACTGTCTCGGGAGCGGCGCGCTACGCGGCCGAAGCGGGCCAATCACCGGCAGACCTCCGCGCGGCCGTGACATCACCCGCGGGGACAACGGCTGCCGGGCTACTGGCACTGGAAGAGGCTGCATTTCGAGCGGCGGTGATCAACGCGGTCCGCGCTGCTCATACACGCGCCGTGGAACTCGGGCAGTCGAAATGAATCCGGCAATCGCGACAGTCTTCCTCGTGTTCCTCTGGACGCTCGTAGGGTTTGTCATCGTCCGGGCAATTCTGAGCTGGGCCCCGAACCGGCCGAACAACGAGTTCGTTCGACTTGTTTACCGGGTGACGGACCCGCTGATGGAGCCGGTGCGCCGGATTCTGCCCCCGCTGGGAGGGCTCGACCTGAGCGGCATCGCCGTGATCGTCATACTTCAAGTCATGATCGCGGTCGTCAACCGCGTCAATGCCGGGTAATGCCGGCGTGGCCAGACTCCGCGATCTGGTATTCTGAAGGGGACGCCGATGAACCCATACGTCGCACAGATTACCGTTACGTTTCTTCAGATCATGTTCTGGGCGATCATCGCCCGGTCGCTGCTGAGCTTCTTTCCTATCGACCAGTCCAGCCCGCTGTTTCAGCTGCTGCACCGTGTGACGGAACCGATCATCGAGCCAATCCGCCGGGTGATGCCACAGACCGGGATGTTCGACCTGAGCCCGATGATCGCAATTATTATGATCATTGTCATTCAGCAGGTGGTGTACAGCGTGGCGCAGCCGCTGTAGTGCGGAGCAGCCTCTTATGACCGACTCTACTGCCGTTTCCGCAAGGGACGTGGTGCACCGGTATGGAGACCGGCTGGCGCTGGCGCACTTCGATCTCGATGTCCCGGCTGGTAGGGTATTCGGGATCCTCGGGCCAAATGGAAGCGGCAAAACGACCTTCGTGTCGCTCCTCGCGGCCATGCAGCAGCCTCAGGAGGGCACGCTCGAGGTCTTTGGGCTGCCACCATCGGCTGCACTCCGGGCACGAGTTGGAACTGTGTTCCAGGAGAACGCGCTGGACCCGCTGATGACGCCGTCCGAGCACCTCGCGCTCGCGGGACGGATGTTTGGGCTCGACCGCTCGACAGCCCGCTCCCGGGCCGCGTCGTTGCTGGACCAGTTCGGCCTGGGAGGGCGGGAACGGGAGCGTATCGGGAGTCTTTCGGGTGGCATGCGGCGGCGGCTTGAGATGACGCGGGCGCTCCTGCACAAACCGGAGTTGCTGCTGCTCGATGAACCAACAACCGGTGTCGACGCCGACGAACGCGCCTTGCTGTGGGAGCAGCTTCGCGACCAGGGGACGACGATCATCCTCGCAACGAATGACCTCGCGGAGGCAGACCACGTCTGCGACGACGTCGCCTTTCTGCGTGAGGGGCACGTCGTGGCCGTGGGTTCGCCGGCGGCGCTGAAGGAAGGGCTGCGACGGGACTCTGTCAGGATCGGCTGGGCGGGAGACGCCCGCGCGACCGGTGACGAGCTGCGTTCGTGGTTGGGCGTGGGCACCGTTGTGGAACGCGATCGAGAAGTCATTGTGACGGTAGATGACGCGTCCAGCTTCGTACCACATCTGTTTGCGCGGTGGCCGGGTGCAATCCGTGCGGTCGCGGTGGAACCAGCATCGCTGGAGGATGCCTACTTCCATCACGTCGGCCGGCGTGGCGACGCTGCTGCCAGGGAGGACCGCTGATGCGTGCGAACCTCACGGCCTGCCTGGCTCTCTTCGAACGGGATCTGAGCGCGATCCGCCGCAGCCGTTCGCAGGTGTATTCGTCAGTCCTTACGCCCCTGCTGCTGCTGATCTTTCTCGGTACGGGCGTTTCCCGGGGGCTCCAGCCATCATCGCTGCCGGCCGGCAACTTCACCGCGTACCTGGTGCCGGGCGTTGTCGTCATGACCGCTGTATTTGCAGCCACTTTTGCGAGCGCCTCGTACTATCGCGACCGGGACTCGGGCGTGCTCCGCATGTTGCTGTCGTCACCGGCGTCGAGCCGCACGGTACTGCTTGGAAAGAGCATGGCGGGCGTCACGCTCGGGACCGTCCAGGCGTTTGCTGTACTCGTCATCGCGGCGCCATTTGTCGATTTTGAGTGGCAGCATGGCGTATTCACGGGGCTGCTATTGTCGGTCGCGACGATCGTCCTGCTGAACCTCGTACTGGCGGGCGTGGCCCAGGCACTGGCATCCAGGATCGAGACCATGCAGGGGTTCCACCTGCTCATGAACCTCGTGCTCTTCCCGCTGCTGTTCTTTTCGGGCGCGTTCTTCCCGGTCGAGAACCTGCCCGTCTGGCTGGAGGTGCTGGCGCGGATTAACCCGCTTTCGTACGCGGTGGACGCGCTCCTCCTCGCCGCGTACGCGGATAGCAGCACCGGCTTCTTCGGGCTCACGATCGACTTCGCGGTCCTCGGCGGGCTGGCCATCGTCGTGTACGCGCTGGGGTTTGCGCGGATGCCGCGTCTCACCTGGTCCGGCAAGTAGACGACGGAACAACGGCCATCTCAAAAACACGCGAAAGCGCCCTGCCGCGCGAAAGCAAGCAGGGCGCCTCCCGCATGAGTCGCGCTGTAAGCGCTAGACGAGCGCTGCCCTTGCCTGGTCTGCAAGCTGCCCGAACGCATCGGGCCGGGTGACCGCGAGGTCCGCCAGCTGCTTCCGATCAAGGTCGATACCGGCTCGCCTGAGGCCATTGATAAGCCGGCTGTAGGAAAGGCCATGGAGCCGGGCGGCCGCGTTGATTCGGATGATCCAGAGCTTCCGGAAGTCGCCCTTGCGGTCACGGCGGTTTTCGTAGCTGTAGCGCAGGGCGTGCAGCATGCTTTCGTTTGCACGACGGAAGATGCGATGTCGCTGCCCGCGATGGCCCTTGGTAAGGCCAAGGATCTTCTTGTGCCGGCGACGTGCGACAACGCCCCGCTTGACTCGGCTCATGAGTGACTACCCCTCGTTAGCTCGGTTCCTGACCCGCAAGCAGGCGCTTGATGCGCGGAGCCACGGTCGGGGAAAGGTCCACCATCCGGCCGAAGAGGACTTTGAACGATCCTGACTTCTTACGGCGGAAGTTGTTGCGGTGACCTTGCATCCGCATGATCTTGCCACTGCCGGTTACACGGAAGCGGGCGGCCGCTCCCTTGTGCGTCTTCATCTTGGGCATTGCTCAGTCTCCTGCCTTCGACGCCGCCGCGACGGGCGTATCCGCCTCGTCGTCGATGTCGTCGTCGTCTTCATCTTCGTCGATATCGTCGGACTCTTCGTCCTCAGACACCACCCGGGCGGCTGCTGCTGCTCGTTCAATCTCTTCGTCGTCTTCCGGCTCAGAGGCGGCGCCTTCCGCTGCAGCTGCAGCCTTGGCACGCTCAGCCGCGGCAAGCTTCTTCTTGTCTGCGACAAGGATCATCGTCATGTGCCGGCCTTCAAGTGAGGCGTCTTTTTCGAGGATCGCGATGTCGTCGAGCGTGTGAAGCACGCGGTCGAGCAGGTTCTTGCCGATCTGCGGGTGCGTAATCTCACGGCCGCGAAACATGACCGTGACCTTCACCTTGTCGCCCTGCTTCAGCAGCTTGGCGGCCGTGCGCGTCTTAAAGTCGATGTCGTGGTCGTCGATCTTGGGTTTCATCCGCACTTCGCGGAGCTGGACGTTCGCCTGGTGCTTCTTTGCGTCGCGATCCTTCTTGGACTGCTCGTACTTGTAACGGCCGTAGTCCATGAGACGGGCGACGGGCGGGCTTGCCTGAGCGGCAACCTCGACCAGGTCGACTCCTGCTTCGCGGGCCATCCCGAGCGCCTCTGGCGTTCGGACGATCCCGACCTGTTTTCCATCGGCGTCAATCAGCCGGAGTTCCGGCACGCGAATGCGTTCATTGATCCGTGGTTCGGGCGGTGTGGGCTTTGGTGGCGGCTTTGGTCGTTTCCTCAAACTACTTCCCAGTTAGATTCAGAGGTGTAAAGCATAGCAAATTAGAGGCGTTCGTGTATATGAACGGCCGCACCGTACGATAAGGACATGCCAGTCACCCGTGCGGTAATCCTCGCTGCCGGTCTCGGAACGCGCATGCTCCCTGCCACGAAGTCGGTCCCAAAGGAAATGCTTCCGATCGTTGACCGGCCGCTTATCCAGTACGCGGTGGAGGAGGCGGTAGAAGCGGGTATCACGGACATCATCTTTGTCGTGGCCGACGGGAAAGAATCGGTCCGCGATCACTTTTCGCTCGGCGGGCGCGTGGAACATCTGGTCAGGGCGAAGGGCGACGCGTCGTTGGACGCACTCGTGACGGAACCTGCAGGACTCGCTCGTTTCCATTATGTGCACCAGGACGAACCACGCGGGCCGGGCCACGCCGTGCTCTGCGCGCGCGCACTGATCGAAGGCGAACCGTTTGTCCTGATGTTCCCGGATGACCTTATCCTCGGAGCATCATGCACGGCCGAACTCGTCGCGGCCTACGGACAGTCCGGCGGCAGCATCGTCGCCGTCGAACGCGTGCCCCGGGATGAGATCCCGCAATACGGAATCGTCGCGCCGGCGGGGGAAGGCGACCCGATCCCGCTCAAAGATCTTGTTGAGAAGCCACCCCTTGCGGAAGCGCCGTCGGACCTGGCCATCGTCGGCAGGTACGTCTTGACGCCCTCGATCCTGGACCATATCGAACGCGCACCGACGGGCAAAGGCGGCGAGAAATATGTCACCGAGGCCTTGCAGGGGCAGATTGCAGCAGGTGAGGGCGTATTCGCCTCCACCTATTCCGGCGACCGATTCGATACTGGCCGGCCAGCTGGCTACATCGCCGCATGCGTCGCGGCAGCACTGCGGCGGCCGGACCTGGGCGAGCAGGTACGCGCTCGTGTTTCGTCAATCCTGGAAGGAGCGCCGAGATGAGACTGCTAGTCGTGGGCTTTCCCATGCCGGAGCCGCGGATTGACAACTACAACCCGTTCAACGCGCCGAGCTTCTTCGACTACGACGCCATGGTCGTGGACCCTGCTTCGTTCACGGCGGTAACGGCTGACCTGCTCGCGGGAACGCGCGAGTTCGAAGCACAGGACGGGCGGCCAGTGCTTAACGTACCAACGAGCGCAAGTGTCGTGTCGGCGGCGGACCAGCTACGGCGACGGGCGGATGAGACCCAGCGGCTGCTGGCGGCCGGCGGAACGGTGGTGGTCTTGGCCCGGCCGAACGCCACCCAACCGGGACTCGTCGGGTTCGAAGGATGCGACCGGTACTCGTGGCTGCCGGCACCGGCGGGGATTTCCTGGGGCCCGCCCTACCTTCGCGCGGCCGAAGGGAAGACTATCCGCATTGTCGCCGACGACCATCCGTTTGCGCCGGTGCTGCGGGACTACCGGCAGCGGATGAACTATCGCGCGGTGTTCGACGAAGCCCAGGCGGTCCTTCGTAGCGGGACCCGCGTAATCGCCCAGGGTGGGGTCGGTGCACCCGTCGCGGTGGAATTCGCCGTGGGGGGCGGGCGCGTGGTGTTCCTCCCGATCCTGCCCGACGATGGCGGGTCGATACGGGCTGAGATCGCAACTCGAATAATCACGGCGCTTGAACAGATGCGCCCGACCGCCGCGGCCGAGAACGCGCCCCACTGGGAGCGGACGGTAGCGGTCCCAGGCCTCGAACAGGTGGAGGCCGAGTTGGATGAGGCTGAGAAGGTCGTTGCTGACGCGAACGAACACCGCGCCACGGCGCAGTCGCGAGCCGATGCACTTCGCGCGCACCGGCGACTCGTCACGCGGGAGGGCGCCACGCTCACCGAGGCCGTGGCGGATGCGTTGTTGCTGCTGGGATTCCAGGTTAGCGAACGACACACTTCGGCCATCGAGGTCGAGGCCGAGGGAATGAAGGCAGTGGTCGAGTGCGAGGGCAGCCTCGGCGAAGTAGTAGAGTGGCCGTATATCCGGCTCCAACGGCGGCTGGAGGAGCGGCTATTGAAGTCGGGCGAGACGGCCCGTGGGCTGGTTGTCGTGAACGGCTTTCGAGCGAAGGCGCCCGATGACCGGCCGGTCCAGCATAGTGAGCCGCTCCGTATCGCCTGCCAGAATTACCGTTACGGGCTCCTGACCGGCGAGACACTGTTCACGCTGGCACAGCGGGCCCTTGGCGGGGCCGATGAGGCGGCGTTGTCAGGCATCCGGCGCAGGTTACTTGGTTCGAGCGGCCTTATCGAGGCCGGCATCGCGCTGGGACAGGCCGAACCGGCGGAGGACGCAGGCCCGATCTTCTGAGGCCGGCGCACCAGGGTGCGCCCATTCCGTAGGATAGCGCGATGGTGAAAGTAACTCGTCCGAACGAACGTGATGGCGGCACCGCGCAGACGCCCGGGATGAAGCGCGAGGCCGGCATTTCCGACAGGCTGAGCGGCTCAAACGGCCTCTGGATGGGCACGGCTGTGAACGCACCCGGCCAGAATTCGGGCGCGCACCACCACGGACCGAACGAAAGCGGCATCTACATCCTGCGCGGCCGCGTCCGCTTCCGCTGGGGCTCAAAGCTGGAGAACGTGGTCGACACGGAACCCGGCGACTTCGTTTTCGTACCCCCGTACGAGGTGCACCTGGAAGAAAACCTGGATACCGCGGGCGAAGCTGAGCTGCTGCTCGCCCGGAACGCCCAAGAACAGGTCGTCGTGAACGTCCCTGACCCGCGGACTCCGTAGGGACACTCGCGAGCACTCGCAACGGAACCGCGACAGCGCATTGCATCGACGGACCCGGACCACGATGACGCCGTTCTGCTTGGCGGGCAGCAACTCTATTGCTGGGTATCACCACGGTTTGCGCACCCGAACATCGTCCCAGCTTCGCCACGGCGGCCGGTGACAACGTCGTGCGACCTTTACGTGATGGCTCCGGTAGCGGTTAGCTTGCTCCGGGGAAGGTCACGCAGGTCGTCGTGCTTTCGATGCCCTCAACTGCGCGGATATGCCGGCTGATGACCGACGGGACCTCGCTGAGGTTCGCGACATCGACAACAGCAACGATGTCGTACGGGCCCATGACCTGGTGCACCTCACTGATGCCATCCACGTTCGAGAGTCTTTCAAAAACCTCGATGGTCTTCGCCGGATCAACGACGATCAGGACAAATGCTTTGACGGACATGTGCGACGAACCTCCCTGCGGCCACTGCCACTACGATAGAGGGAGCATAGGGCCGTAACGTTTCGTGCGCGTTTCGCGAGGCGGAGTGAGGCCATCCTAGTCATCGCGGAGCTTGAGAACGGCCATGAACGCTTCCTGCGGGATTTCGACGTTGCCGACCATCTTCATCCGCTTCTTGCCTTCGGCCTGCTTCTCCAGGAGCTTTCGCTTTCGCGTGATATCGCCGCCGTAGCACTTCGCAAGCACGTTTTTGCGGACGGCGCGGATCGTCTCGCGGGCTATGACTCGACCTCCGACCGCAGCCTGAATCGGCACATCGAACATCTGCCTTGGGATCAGCTCGCGGAGCTTGGAAACGAGCACGCGGCCTTCGCGGGATGCGTTGCCGCTGTAGGTGATCAGCGAGAGTGCATCGACCGCCTGACCGTTGACAAGGACGTCGACCTTCACGAGGTTGGCAGCACGATATTCGAGCAGGTGGTAGTCGAGGCTGGCATAGCCGCTGGTGGAGCCTTTGAGCTGGTCGTAAAAGTTGACGAGGATCTCGCCCATCGGGATTTCGTATTCGAGGAGGACACGGGCCTCGCCCTGTGCCATTTCGCTTTCGGGTTCCAGGTACTCCATGCGCATGAACTGGCCGCGGCGCGTGGTCACGAGTTCCATCACCTGGCCGATGTAACGGCTCGGCGTAATGACGTCGATTTTTGCCCACGGCTCCAGGATCTCGCCGATGCGCGAGGGGTCGGGGAGCTGCGAGGGGTTGTCGATCGCCGCCTCTTCACCGGTGGTGAGGATAACGCGGTACTCGACGCTCGGAGCGGTGGTAAGCAACGAAAGGCCGTACTCTCGTTCAAGGCGCTCGGAGACGATCTCCAGGTGGAGCAACCCAAGGAAGCCACAGCGGAACCCGAACCCGAGGGCGGCTGAGGATTCCGGTTCGTAGACGAGTGACGCGTCGTTGAGCGCAAGCCGGGAAAGCGCTTCGCGGAGGTCCTGGTACTCGTCTGAGTCCGTGGGGTAGATGCCGGCAAATACCATAGGCTTGACCGCTCGATAGCCGGGGAGCGCCTCGGAAGCAGCATGTGCCGCGAGCGTGATGGTGTCGCCGACGCGGCACTCGGCGACGTCTTTCAGGCCGGTCGCGACGTAGCCAACCTCACCGCAGTGAAGCATGGGAAGGGGCCGCATCACGGGCATGAAGGCGCCAAATTCAAGCGGGTCGAAGGTTACATCCGTCTGCATCAGCTTAAGTGGGTCGCGGCCCTTGAGTTCGCCGTTAAAGACGCGGACGTACGCGAGTACGCCCTTATACGCGTCGTACTTTGAATCGAAGATCAGGGCCTGTACGGGTGCATCCGGGTTCCCTTTCGGAGGCGGGATTCGCCCTGCGATAGCCGAGAGGATCTCGTCGACGCCTTTGCCTTCCTTTGCACTCGCGAGGATGATCTCGTCCTGGGAGAACCCGACCACGCGCTCCAACTCCTGTGCGACGCGCAGTGGTTCGGCGTGGGGAAGGTCGATCTTGTTGAGCACGGGGATGAGCGTGAGATCCTGGTTCATCGCGAGGTAGACGTTGGCGAGTGTCTGGGCCTCTATCCCCTGCGATGCATCGACCACGAGCAGCGCGCCTTCACAGGCCGCGAGGCTGCGGGAGACCTCGTAGGCGAAGTCCACATGGCCCGGTGTATCGATAAGGTTGAATTCGAACTCTTCACCATCGGGCGCAACATACTTCATCCGCGCTGCGGCAGCCTTGATGGTGATGCCCTTTTCGCGTTCGAGGTCCATCGAGTCAAGGACCTGCTCGGCCATTTGGCGGTGGCTGAGCGTCCCGGTGCGTTCCAGCAAGCGGTCGGCGAGCGTCGACTTCCCGTGATCGATATGGGCAATGATGCAGAAATTGCGGATCTTGGACTGGTCCACGAACTGAGTGTAGAGCCTCGGCGGCTACGATCCGGGCGATTTCCTTGCGACCATCCCCGTACCCTGTAGGATCCATGCACTTCACCCCGAGGCGCGGAGGCCGAGATGACTGAGAAAGACCTGTATGAACTGGGGGAACAGCCGCCGCTTGGCTACATCCCGAAACAGATGCATGCGCAGGTAATCCGCCAGGATCGTTTTGGCGAGCCGATGAAGGCGTTCCAGCGCGAGGTCATTGGTGTGCCCGAAATCGGCCCGCACGACGCGCTCGTGTACGTAATGGCCGCGGGAGTGAACTACAACAACGTCTGGGCTTCGCTCGGCAGCCCGGTCGATGTAATCGGCGCCCGCATGAAGGGCGGCGAAAAGGAAGATTTCCATATCGGTGGTTCCGACGCCTCGGGCATCGTCTGGGCCGTCGGGGACAGGGTCACCAACGTGAAAGTTGGCGACGAAGTGGTGGTGCACTGCGGTCAGTGGGACGTGAACGCTCCAGACGTTGTGGCCGGTGACGACCCGATGTTCAGCCCCAGCTTCAAGATCTGGGGTTACGAGACCAACTGGGGCTCGTTCGCGCAGTTCACGAAGGTTCAGGCGCACCAGTGCCTGCCGAAGCCGAAGCACCTCGACTGGGCCGCGGCTGCCGCCTACATGCTCGTCGGTGCGACGGCGTACCGGATGTTGCACAACTGGGCTCCGCACGACGTCCGCGAAGGCGACGTGGTCCTCATCTGGGGTGGTGCTGGCGGACTGGGCTCGATGGCGATCCAGATCGCAGCGCTGGCCGGTGCGAAGCCGATCGCGGTCGTCTCCAAGACAGAGAAGTTCGAGTTCTGTCAGCAGCTCGGCGCGGTGGGCTGCATCAACCGCAAAGACTTTACTCACTGGGGCCGGCTGCCCGACTGGGAAGACAATGGGGCGATGGGCGGCTTCACGTCCGGAGCACGAGCGTTTGGCAAGGCGATCTGGGACATCCTTGGAGAGCGCAAGAACCCGCGGATCGTGTTTGAGCATCCGGGCCAGGACACCGTACCGACATCCGTCTTCGTGGCGGATAGTGGCGGGATGGTGGTGATTTGCGCCGGCACGACGGGCTATAACGCTGATGTCGACCTGCGCTACCTGTGGATGCGCCAGAAGCGACTCCAGGGCTCGCATTTCGCCAACGACGACAACTCGCGCGAGTTCAACGAACTGGTGCTGGCCGGCAAGATCGACCCGTGTCTCTCTCGCGTGTTCCCGTTTGACGGGACCGCGGAGTGCCACCAGCTCATGTATGAAAACCGCCATCCCGACGGAAACATGGCAATCCTGGTGGGTGCGAAGAGCTAGGGCTGAGGCGGCGAGTCGCCGGCTACATCGATCAGCTGGAGGTCCAGTCCCGACGAGCCGGACGGATGCGGTGCGCGTTGGGTGGCGTCCTGCACGTCGTCGCCCACGTAGGCGCGGGCCCGTACGTCGTGGCGTCCAGCGGCCAGGTCGCTTGTGAGTTTCCAGCGCGTCCAGGAGTACTCGCCGGGCGGTGGTTCCAGCTCAGCGGAAGCAGCAGCCCAGGTGACGCCGTCATCGAACGACAATTCGACGGCGGTGACGGGCCCGAAACCGTAGGCCGTGCCGGCGATGGTCACGGGGTTTTGGCGGTCTCCTCTCCCGGTGGGCGATTCGATGCTGGAGCCGATGCGCATCCTGGCTTCGCGGTCCCAGCCGCGGTCGTGCCAGTAGCTGCCCGGGTCCTCAGCCGTGAATTCAAAGCTGGAGACCCATTTCACGCTTCGCATGCCGTAATGGCCGGGATGAAGCAGCCGCACGGGAAAGCCGTGATCAGCGGGCAGTTCGTGGCCACCCATCCCAACAGCCACAAACCAGGTCTCCGCTTCCGAGAGCGGAAACGATTCAAAGTAGCCGTCGTGTGCGCGTACAGACACCATCGTTGCGCCGGGCAATGGCTTCACTCGTTCCAGGAGTGCCGTGAACGGAAAACAGGTCCAGGTTGCGTTGCCGATGAGCGGACCGGCGGGCCAGTTCGAAATGCATTGAAGCAGGACCGCACGCTCCACGAGCTCGAACGAGAGCAGGTCGTCAAGAGTGAAGGCAGACGGAGAGGCGACGAGCCCGTTCACGCGTAGTTCCCAATCTTCGCGGGGGATACGTGGACGCTGAAGGTTGATGTCGACGAGATAGTGGTCTTCCGGGGCGGTGATCAGCGGGGGAAGTCCGGGGAGGGCAGCGAAACCGGGATCCTCCTTGGCTGTGAGCTGACGTGCCGACGCGATGCCCCGGGGAGGTTCGCGCCGGACTCGGGCGATGACCATGAGGCCGGTGAGGCCCAGGAAGCCGGCCGAGAGTCCACCGAGCAGAAGCGTCCGCCGCCGACCTGACGGGGACCCACCGGTCACTGGATGCGTGGTATTCGCGAGCCCCAGGATGGCGGCCGCCGCGAAGGCGCCCACGACAGCGGCCGCCAAAGTGAGTCCGATTGGAGGAGTGGCAGGCGCCAAGGCGGCGCCCAACAGTGTCAGCACGAAGACAGCGCCGGGGACGAGCCAGCCACGCGCGATGCTCAACGCAGCCCCAAGTGCGAGCAGGGTGACGACCCCGCCGAAGACGATGGATTCACGGGCCAGCGGCCCAAGCTGTTCGATGGCTTCGGTGGCCAGGGGGCCCGGCGTCCGGCGGATGAACCAATCTCCGTAAGAAAAGGGCGGGAATGGAGCACGGTCGATCGCGCGCGCGAGGAGCCACTGCGCGACAAGCGCCGCGGCCATCGCGGTCACGCCGATCAAGAGCCTCGACGCGAGCGGAACGGGAGTAGCTGCATTCGCAGGCTGGGTCACGCGACTACCGTACGAAACGCGTGGCCGCCACGTAAGCCCGGCTGCTGTGCGTTACCACCTATGACGGGGATAATGCCAACCACTCCCGAGAACAATGAGGTGGCCCATGGCCCGAGACTTCGCAGCCGATATCCAGGACCCGATCGCCGGAGAGATCGTCACGAACGTTGGCGTCTGGGTCGACAAAGAGGTGAAGCCCCAGGCCAGCGAGTTCGAACATGCTGACCAGTTCCCGGAGCCTTTGCTCCAGGGGATGTCTGACATGGGACTCTTCGGGATCAAGATCCCGGAGCAGTACGGCGGTCTGGACCTCTCGTTCGAGTGCTACGCCGGCGTCTGCATGGAGCTTGCGCGGGGTTGGATGAGCCTCGCAGGAATCATCAACACGCACGTGTTGGTCGGGTATGCGATCAATGAGTACGGCACGCAGGAACAGAAAGACATGTACCTGCCGAAGTTCGTGAAGCCGGACATGCGCTGCGCACTGAGCATCACCGAGCCGGATGCCGGTTCGGACGCCCAGGCAATCAAGACGACTGCCCGCCGGGACGGTGACGACTACGTCATCAATGGGCAGAAGATGTGGGTGACAAACGGCCACCGCGCGGGCGTCTACCTCGTGATGACGAAGACGGACACGACGGCACAACCCCGCCACAAGGGCATCACGGCGTTCCTTGTGCCGCACGAAACGCCGGGCTTCATCAAGGGCAAGAAGTTCGAAAAGCTGGGTTACAAGGGCGTGGAGACGACTGAACTCGCGTTCGAAGATGCCCGCGTGCCGGCCACCGCGGTCCTCGGCGGGAACGAAGGCAGGGGCTTCCAGCACATCATGAGTGCGCTGGAGGTCGGCCGGATCAACGTTGCGGCCCGCGGCGTGGGTGTCGCCCAGGCGGCGTTTGACGATTCGATCCGGTATGCGCAGCACCGGGAAGCGTTCGGTGTGCCTATCTTCCAGCACCAGGCGCAGCAGATCCGGCTGGCAGAGATGATCGTGAAAATCCGGGCCGCCCGCTTGCTCACGCTGGACGCCGCACGGAAGAAGGACTCGGGCGTACGAAGCGACCTTGATGCTGGGATCGCGAAACTCTATGCAACAGAGATTGCGAACGAATGCGCGCTGGACGCGATGCGCATCCATGGCGGCGTGGCCTATTCGAAGGAATTGCCGGTGGAGCGCTACTACCGTGACGCGCCGCTGATGATCATCGCCGAGGGCACAAGCGATATTCAGAAGACCGTGATCGCCCGCAACATCGTCAAGGAATACCCGATCTAGGTCTGTCCGGGAGCCGGAGAGACGCACGCACGAGCCGAGGAGAGACCGCGATGACCATTTATGACGGACGAGACCGTTACGGCCGCTACTATGAGGACTTCGTTGTCGGCGATGTCTATAAGCATTGGCCGAGCAAGACCATTACCGAAGCCGAAGACCACCTCTTCTGCGACATCACCATGAACCACCATCCGCTGCACAGCGACCGCTGGTACGCCGAGGAAGAGTCTCAGTACAAGCAGAACGTCGTTGTCGGCAACCTTGTCTATTCGGTGATTCTCGGCATGAGCGTAATCGACGTATCCGGCCGGGGTATCAACCTCGAAGTGGAATCGCTCAAGCACGCGAAGCCGACGTTCCACGGCGACACCATCCGCGCGGAGACGACGGTGTTGGAGAAGCGCGAAACGTCGGCAGGGGACCGGGGTATCGTCACGGTCGAGACCCGCGGGGTGAACCAGCGCGGCGAAGAGGTCTGCTACTTCAAGCGCAAAGTAATGGTGCCGAAGCGACCGGCGTAACCTTGCCGGGGGCCGGGTGGGCATTGTACAAGGCCGAGCGGGACGCCCCGAACGGACCGGGCGGAATCTATTCCTGCGGGTCGATAATAACCGTCGACGAGAGATGTTCGCCCGTGACATCGCCAATGATCACTTCCACCGTGACCGTCGCTGGCACACCGGCGGCGTCCGTCGCGCCCGTCCGGCGCAGGACGACAAGCCACACAGCCTCGGCGAGGTTGCTACGCTCATAGGCAGAGCCGGAATACGCCGAGCGGACGATCCGGTCGGTGCCATCCCGAGCCGCGGGGACGAACTGGACATCGATGATGTCGAGGTCGGGCGCCGCCAGCGCACTTCCGTTCAGCCGCGCGAACGGTTCGCCGGCGGCACGGCCCGGTTCCGGCGAGCTATTCATCCGGTCGAACTGCGCCTGTGCGAATGATGTAGCTGGCCCGGTCACGGCCGCTTCCGACGATATCTGTCCGCTTACACGCACGTTTTCGGCGCGTGACCACGCCGGAAGCGACGAGAGTGAATCGGTACCTATCGACACCAGGAGTGCGACCGCCGGGCTCACCGCAGCGATCGAAAGAACGGGAATCATGCTGCGCCGAAGCTGAATCACTTACTCCCCTCCACTGTGCGGGACTGGCCCACAGCGCACACGGGACTCACCGAGTATTCACCCTACTGCATGTTCCCGCCGCAGACGACAGTAGAGGCAGGCAGGGAAGGCGATCTGGGCCACCCCCCGTCCAATGGCTTCCATGGCTGCGTAGTTCGGCTGTCCGTCCCGGGCACCCGCGCTTCTCCCTGCGGACGCGAAGCAGGCGGGCCGGTCAAGTGATCACCATCACTACGGGAGAACGACACGCGACACCACATGCCATCTCCGACGCGCAGTAACGAGCGATACACGCGACTCGACGTCATGCGCGGTGAAGAGGGCATCACAGGCCTCGAAACCGCGATCATCCTGATCGCCTTCGTGATTGTTGCCAGTTCGTTCGCCTTCATGGTGCTGAGCACCGGGCTCTTCGCTGCTGAACGCGGCAAGCAGACGGTGCTCGCGGGGCTCGATCGAGTATCGGGCAACATTGAAGTGCGCGGGTCACTCATCCTCCAGGATGTGGGTTCCGACGGCCTGATCGACAGCACGGACCCGGACGTCTTCATCGTCACGCTCAGTACGGCGGCGGGCGGCCGCCCTGTCCTCATCGACCCGGCCGCGACGACCAATACGCTCGTCGTGAACCTTGTTGATTCGGGGGGACGCGTCGCAGGCCTGAACTACTCGGTCGCCAAGACGCTCGGGGACGCTGACGACCTCCTCGAAACGGGCGAGCTGTTTGAGCTCACGATCGCAATGCCAGCCGGGATCACGCTGGATGCGAACGAGGAGTTCTCCCTCGAGCTGATCCCGCAGTCCGGGGGGACGATGGTCCTGAACCGGCTGATGCCTCCCGGGATCGCAGATGTCATGGACCTGCACTGAACTGCCCTTAGAACGGCAGGATGATGCGCCTGAGCTCCTGGCGGAGCCGCGGGGCTTCCGGCATCACCTGCTCGACGAGCTGCCAGAAGGATGCCGAGTGGTTCGGGTGGCGAAGGTGGCAGAGCTCGTGGACCACGACGTAATCCGTGAGATGCGGATGCAGCATCGAGAGGCGCCAGTTGAAGCGCAGGACACCCGTTGCGGAGCAGCTACCCCAGCGCCGCTTCTGGTCGCGGACTGACCAGGTGACCGGCGAACGGCCGACGACCGGTGTCCAACGAGCGAGTGCGCGGCGCACGAGGAACCGGGTCCTTTGGCGGTACCACAGTGAAATCGCCAATGCGACCACTGCCTCGCCCTCTGACCCCGTTTTCCCGATTGGGACATCCACCTGGAGCGATTGCTGGCAGTACCGGGCCGTTGGGTAGCGGATCTGAGCGACGGACACGGTGAGCGCAATATCGCGGCCGAAGAAAGACAACGAATGGCCCGATTCCAACCGCACGGGTGGCGGGGCGGTATCCAGCCGCGAAGTGATCCAGGCGGCGCGGCGACTGAGTAGCGACTCGATGGCGGCCTCGGATGTCGCGGCGGGTGCCCTGACAACGACGGCCCCGGCTTCTATCGAGAGCTGGATAGTCCGTGTGCGCCGGGCACTGCGGACCACGGTGTAGGGAACGGTCCTGCCACCGAGTTGGAACCGCCGGGGTTCCCGCACAACTGCTGATTCCGAAGGACGGAGCCCCCTGGCGGGGCCAGCGATTCGATCGCGACGCATACGCGGGGATGGTACGTGATAGGTACGGACAGGGTGCCGTGTCAGAGTCCGTGGCGGGTAGAACCCGTATGCTCGTATGAAACGCCAGACCCGGCGGTATAACTGAGCCATGCGTGGCCAGCCTTGCCGCGCGGCGAAATGGAGAAACCAAATGCCACAGCACGAGAGGACGGGGCTCCAGCTCCGATCGACGATCAAGCCGGAGGGGGTCGTGGAACTTGCCCTCGTACCGGTACCTGTTCCCGCGCCAACTGGAGATGAGGTGCTCGTCAGGATCGAGGCAGCCCCTATCAACCCTTCAGACCAGGGGCTACTGTTTGGCGGCGCGGACATGACCGCTGCCGAGCAACTAGGGACGGCAGAAAACCCGGTCGTCCGGGCCCCGCTGTCCCCACCCGTCATGGCTGCGATGGCAGCGCGGGTCGGTCAGTCGCTTCCTGCCGGGAACGAAGGCGCGGGCGTCGTGATCGAGGCGGGACCGGACCCGAGCGCCCAGGCGCTGCTGGGCAAAACCGTGGCAATCTTCGGCGGGGCGATGTACGCCGAATACCGGACGCTCCGGGCGTCGCAGTGTCTCGTGCTGCCGCCGGGTACAACGGCCGCAGAAGGCGCTTCCTGCTTTGTGAACCCGCTGACCGTGCTCGGCATGGTGGAGACGATGCGGATGGAGGGGCACACCGCCTTGGTCCACACCGCGGCGGCCTCCAATCTCGGCCAAATGCTGAACCGCCTCTGCATCAAGGATGGCATCGGGCTCGTGAACGTGGTGCGGAGGCCCGAGCAGGTTGCCTTACTCCGCGAAGCGGGGGCACGGCACGTCGTCGACTCCAGTTCGCCAAACTTCATCGCCGAACTAACGGATGCGATCGAAGCGACTGGCGCCACCATTGGCTTCGACGCGACGGGAGGGGGGCGCCTCGCGGGACAGGTCCTCGCTGCGATGGAGAGCGCACTCACGCGGTCCGCGACTGAGTTCAGCCGCTATGGGTCGACGGTCCACAAGCAGGTCTATATCTACGGTGGCCTGGACCGCAGCCCGACCGAGTTCACCCGTGCGTTCGGCATGTCGTGGGGGCTTGGCGGATGGCTGCTGATGCCGTTCCTGCAGAAGATCGGCGCGACGGCAGCGCAAGCCCTGCGAGAGCGTGTCGCGGCGGGGGTGAAGACGACCTTTGCGAGCAGCTATACAAAAGAGGTCTCGTTGGCAGGGATGCTGCAGCTCGAGGAGGTCGCCGTGTATGGCCGGCAGGCAACTGGCGCCAAGTACCTGGTGGCCCCCACGAAGCGCTGAACGGCTTGAGCCGCGTCTCTTCGCCGGGCTACAGCCTCCGACGTCGAGGCGTAAAGGCGGGGCTCAGTCGAGCTTCAACGACCAGTCGTAAGTCCTATAGCGCAGGCCCGGGGATGCGCCAGCGGGGATGATGTTGGAGCGTTTCAGCATGCGGAGGATACCCTCCGAGCCGCCGAAATCGCCGCGAAACCAGAGGAGCAGCCTCGGGACCTCGACGCGGTTGCTGGCCGGGTCGTAGCGGCACTCGGCCCGCAGGTATGCGCTGGCGGCAAGGTCGAGTTGGGCATCGATCCTGGCATCATCGTAGGCGGCGATGGGCGGGCAGCTCGCGGCCCCGCAGTTGAGTGCGAAGTGGACCCTCGGGTCTCGTTTCGCGAGCCGGAAATGGCGCTCGAAGTTGCCCGGGAGTGGGTTCGCCAGGTAGCCAAGCGAGTACGCGAACATCGAGCGCCGCAGTAAGCCATGCTCAATGGCGTTGAAACTGAGGTGGCGTCCGGCAACCGTGACGCCGCTACGTGCGAAAAACCACCAGCGGAAACGATAGGCTCTCGGATTCTGGCGGAGTTCCCGCTGGATACCCGCGTTGTACACATTGATCCAGAACGCGAGCTTCTGCTCATCCATCTGGATCGAACGGTAAAGCTGCGGAAGTGCGAGGCGGGCGATAGCGGCCAATTCAGGTTCGCCGCGGCCAACGCGGGTCTCCCGCAACGCGGCGGCCGAGAGGGCGACCGCTTCGACCGCTGGACTGGTGGGTTCGCTCACCGTCTACAGTATGCGGGCCCGATTGGGCCGACGCGGAAACGAAAGTGCCAACCGAACGTTGGAAGCACGCCGGCGGGTCCAACGTGGCGGCTGTCGCCGTCCATCGAGTATCCCTGTCGAATGCGGCCCGAGTACGGTACGTTTTCAAGACGTAGCTGTGCCGGTAACCGGCAGTGGAGGCACCGATGATGTTCCGCAAGCGAATCCTGGAAATTCCGACGGCCGCGGATGCGCTTCCGGGCCGCGCAGAGCGCATGCCCGTATCCGAAAGCCATCTCGTCCTTGGAACGCCACTGGTGGGTCCCTGGCCGGACGGTATGCGGCAGGCCATGTTCGGGATGGGCTGCTTCTGGGGCACAGAGAAGTTTCTCTGGAAGGTCCCGGGCGTCTATTCGACCTTTGCCGGGTACGCGGGAGGGCCGACACCGAACCCCACGTACGAAGAGGTGTGCTCGCAGCGGACGGGCCATGCCGAGGTCGCGGTCGCGATGTACGACCCCAGGACGGTCAACTATGAGGATCTCCTCAAGGTCTTCTGGGAGAACCACGACCCAACACAGTGGATGGGCCAGGGTAACGACATAGGGACGCAGTACCGGTCCGTGATCTTCGTTGACGGGGAGGACCAGCGCGAGGCGGCCATCGCATCGAAAGAGCGCTACCAGCGGGCACTGGACGCCGCCGGATTCGACAAGATCGTGACGGAGATCGTCGACGCGGGGCCGTTCTACTACGCCGAGCCTTACCACCAGCAGTACTTGCACTGGAACCCCGGCGGCTACTGCAATCACGGATTCTGCCAGGCTGCGTATCCGGTGCGAGTGGATCTGCCGAGCGCTGGCGGCGGCTGACAGGCCGCAGCAGAACGTAGCGAGCCGCCCGGGAAACCTGACTCGCCGGTCGCGAACCCTTCCACAGCCAGGTGTCCCGGCCAGCGGCAGAAGGGCGGGCAAGGTGCATGCCGGCCATGACGGGAAGCCGTGGTAGTCCGTACGACTGCAACGGCCCCATCATGGATCCATGGAATTTCGCCGGTCCGATGTCCGAAACATCGCAATCATTGCCCATGTCGACCACGGCAAGACCACGTTGGTCGATGCTCTCCTGAAACAGTCCCATATCTTCCGCGAGAACGAACACGTCGGAACGCTGATCCTCGATTCAAACCCGCTCGAACGCGAGAAGGGGATCACGATCTTCGCGAAGAACGCGGCTGTCGACTACAAAGGCGTCCGTATCAACATCATCGACACTCCCGGGCATGCCGACTTCGGCGGCGAGGTGGAGCGCGTCCTGAACATGGCGGACGGCTGCCTCCTCCTGGTCGACGCGGTCGAGGGCCCGATGCCCCAGACCAAGTTTGTGCTTCGAAAGGCGTTGGAAGCGGGCCTCAACGCGATCGTGGTTGTCAATAAGATCGACCGGCCGAACGCGCGTATCGCACACGTCGTGGCGGCGACACAGGACCTGTTCCTGGACCTTGCAACGGCCGACCACCAGATCGATTTCCCGGTGCTCTACGCAAACGCACGGGATGGACACGCCTCGTTGGACCCGGCGGCAACGTCCGGTTCCATGGAGCCGCTGTTCAACACGATCCTCGAACACATCCCGGGGCCCGTCTCGGATGTCGATGCACCGTTCCGGATGCTGGCAACGACGCTGAGCTACGACACTTACCGGGGCCGCGCGGCCATCGGGCGGATTAGTGAGGGTGTGGTCAAGAGTGGTATGTCCTTGATCCGGTTCGATCACGATGGACAGACATCCCAGCACAAGATTGCACAGCTCTTCGGGTTCCAGGGCCTCGGCCGGATGGAACTGCAAGAGGCGCAGGCGGGCGACATCGTCGCAATCACAGGCATCCCGGACATCCTCATTGGCGAGACGCTGGCAGACCCCGCGGTGACGACACCGCTGCCTGTCGTGATCATCGAAGAGCCAGCGATGCAGATGACCTTCCGGATCAACGATTCGCCGTTCGCGGGCCGCGAGGGCCAGTTCGTGACGAGCCGTCAACTACGGGAGCGCCTGTACCGCGAGGTGGAGACGAACGTTGCGCTTCGCGTCGAAGATGGCGAAAGCCCGGAGTCATTCGTCGTCAGCGGGCGCGGCGAACTGCACTTCGCCATCCTGATCGAGACGATGCGCCGCGAAGGTTTCGAGTTCACCGTCACGCGGCCCGAAGTGATCTTCCGGCAGGGTCCGGGCGGGCTGGAAGAGCCATTCGAACAGCTCTACATCGAAGCACCGGAGCCTGCCACGGGCTTCGTCATCGAGTCGCTCTCCGGGCGGCGGGCGCAGCTCACGGGCATGCACAGCGACCGCGACGGCGACGTCCGGTTGGAATTCGTCGTACCAACCCGCGGGCTCATCGGGTACCGCGACTCGTTCATCAGCGGCACGAGCGGCGAAGGCATCATGAACACCGAGTTCGCCGGCTACCGGCCCACGGTCGGTGAAATCGCGCGCGTACGGAACGGCGCACTCGTGGCAGCGGAAACCGGAAAGACGCTCGCCTTCGGGATCGCGAACGCCCAGCAGCGCGGGATCATGTTCATCGACCCGGGTGAAGAGGTGTACGCGGGCATGATCGTCGGGCTCCACGCCAAGGAGAACGACCTCGAGGTAAACGTCTGCAAGGCGAAGCAGCTCACGAACATCCGTAGCTCGAACGCGGACATCGCCGTCAAGCTCACGCCGCCGCAGCCGCCCAGCCTGGAACGCAGCCTGTCCCTGATCTCAGACGATGAGATGGTCGAAGTGACACCAAAGACGATTCGCCTTCGGAAGGCCGAACTGAACCCGACGATTCGCGCGCGAGAAGCGAAGCGGGCCAAGTTCGCGATGGCGGGGGCGCGCAGCTAGAGACGCCTATCAGGGCACGACGATGTCGTAGCGGAACACGGGGTTGGCGGCTTCGTCGCCAACCTTGAGTCCCGTGTCGAACAGCTTGCCGGCGACGACCACCTGGATGGCCGCGCCAACCTTGTTTGAGCAGGAGGTTGCCGAACCCGCCGCGTAATCGATGCCGTAGCCAGACGACGAACTGCCGCGCGTGGCCGCATCCGCGGGGCCCGCTTTGCCGTCGAAAAAGATCTGGACGATGGTGTCTTGCGGTGCGGGGGCGCCACCGATCGACACGGTGCCAAAGACGGCGTTCGGCGGCACGGACGGCCCCTGGGAGCCGGCGCAATAGCTGGCGTCGGGAGGCGGCAGTATCACGGTTGGTGCTGGCTCTGGCGTGCCATCGGCAGCGGCAACGGCGATGATCGCCCGCCGCGGGAGGTTCGACTGGGCCGAAGCCCCGAAGGTCACGGCCAGCGCGGCTCCGAGGACGAGGACCAGCAAGGCGCCAGCAGCACCAAAGCGATATGTAGCTTTCATCGATTCTCCGTGCCCGGCGGGCTTCCGTGGGATCGTGCGAAAGCCCATGTTCCAGAAGTATGGCCGTGGCGTCTATCCCGGCGGGAAGTCCGCGTTACCTGTGACGTCGCGGCTCCCGTAAGCTCTGGCCAACTTTGGTCCCAGAGGGAGCACAATGCCGGACCTTCTGTACGAAAAACATGAGCACTATGCCGTCTTCACGATGAACCGGCCGCACCGCCTGAACGCGCTCGGCGGCACGATGCAGGCTGAACTGACCGAAGCGTTGAAGGATTTCGGCAGTGACCCTGAAATGCGCTGTGGCATCATCACGGGGGCGGGCCGGGCGTTCAGTGCGGGAGCAGACCTGAAGGAGATGAGTGAGCGCAACTCCGGAATGGCCGCGGGCGCGGCTCGCGGCAGCACGCTCACGCCAACGACAGTGCAGTTTTCCAGGCACCCGAAGCCGTTCATCGCGGCCATCAATGGGCTCTGTCTCGCTGGGGGATTGGAACGTGCGCTCGATTGTGACATCCGGATCTGTTCGAGCGATGCGTATTTCGGCCTGTTCGAGGTGAAACGCGGGATTCTGCCCGGTTACGCGATCCACCACCTCGCGCGGCTCGTGCCATTCGGCGAAGCAATGTACATGATGCTGACTGCCGATCGGATCGAGCCAGAAGCGGCACTGCGATGGGGTCTCGTCCACGAAATCGTCACTCCCCCGAAGCTCATGGAGCGCGCCGTTTCGATCGCCGGGATGATCGCGGCCAATGCGCCGCTGGCCGTGGAAGGGACGAAAGCTGTCGCCCAGCAATGGCGGCAACTGGCGATCGACGAGTCCTACCGCTTCGGCGAATGGGTCGGGCGCACTGTGCTGAACTCGGCGGACGCAAAAGAAGGTCCGCTTGCGTTCGCCGAGAAGCGGCCGCCGGTCTGGCAATCGAAATGAAGGCAGACCGGGCTGCGCCGGCGAATCAATCGCCCGTAGGCGTGATCGTGGAGTCATCACCGACCGGGCTCGGCGTCGTGCCCGGATCCGCGGGTATGGTGGGCGTGCTCCCCGATCCGTCGATGGTGGGCGTGGCAGTCACACCGGGGTGCGTCGGCGTCACGCCAGGCGCCGCCGCTGATACCGCGGGCGAGGATACCGTCGACTCCGCTGTACCGGTGGCACTGAGCGCCGGACTGGTTCCGGGCGAATCAGTTGTCGCCGGGGTGCCGGGCTGACCGTTGTCTCGTGCGACATTCACGACCGGGATCACCACTTGCTCGCTCGCATTGGACTGTTTCCCGTTGCCCACGACGTACGCCCCCGCGGCAAGGGCAATTCCGGCGAGGACGCCTATGGCAGCGATCACCTGCGTCCGCCGTGCGGTGACGCTCTTGCCTGGCCCCTGAGTGTTCACTGTGTTCCCAAGAGTGTCATCTGGCGTTCTCCGACGGTGCTCCGGGTGCGATCGCTACGATGGTGGGGTGGCCGCACGTTCTCGATACCAGGCGACCGTCTCCGCAATTCCCCGCGCGAAATCTACTGCGGGGGACCAGCCAAGGACATCCTTCGCAAGCCGGTTGTCGAGCCATGTATTCCGAACGTCGCCCGGCCTGGGAGGGCCGTTACGGCTGGGGACCGACGTTGGTATCGCGGATGCCAGCTCACGATGGATAGCGTTTACGGATGTACCCGTGCCGGTGCCAATGTTTACCAGGGCCCCGGATGCGGCGGCGAGTGCTGCAACATTGGCGGCCGCGACGTCCGTGACGTAGACGTAGTCCTTGGCCTGTTCGCCGTCCCCGTCGATGGTGCAGGGCTGTCCGGCGAGCATCAGGCCCGTGAAGATAGCGACGACACCGGCCTCTCCGTGCGGGTCCTGGCGCGGGCCGTAGACGTTGGCATACCGAAGGACGACCGTCTCGATCCCCCATGTGCGCCTCGCAAGGTCCACGTAGAGTTCTCCTGTGTACTTGGAGACGCCGTAATTCGAAAGCAGGCGTACCTGGTGGTCTTCCGTAATGGGGAGGGTCTGCGGCTCGCCGTAGGCCGTACCCCCCGAGGCGGCGTAGACGAACCGCCGGACTTCGTACTGCCGGCAGAGGCTGAGCAATGCGACCGTCCCGCCGGCATTTACGGCGAGGTCGCGCGCGGGCTCGCCGATGCTGACCTTGACGCTCGCCTGGGCGGCGTGATGGTCGACCGCTTCCGGGCGAAATGCTTCGAAGACCGACTCGAGGCCTGGCCCGGTGATGTCGGCCTCGAAGAATCGGGCGCCGGGATTCAGGTTCACACGCTTGCCGGTGGAGAGGTTGTCGACGACGGACACCTCATGCCCGGCCGCCAGCATCGCGTCCACGATGTGGGAGCCGATAAACCCGGCGCCGCCGGTGACGAGGACGCGCATCAGTCGATCCTTTCCCGGGGGTGCTATCCGGCCCTGATCGCGACCAGGAGATCAGCAGCCTGTACGCGCTGGCCGGCGACGACGGGCACCGCCTCGACAACACCGGCCACCGGCGAGCGAAGCTCGTTGTTCATCTTCATTGACTCGATGACGAGCAGTACCTGCCCTTGCTGCACACCGTCGCCGGGCTGACAGCGCACCTCGACGATGGAGCCAGTCATGGGGGCGTTGACGCGCGCCACACCGGATACTGCACCGCTCTTCTTTCCGCGCTGCCCGGCAGGCCGCCACGGGCCGACATCACAGTCGAAGGTGTGGCGGCCGATCGTGACGGTCGCGCCGCCGCGCCTGCGCGAGAGGTACAGTTCCGTAGGCTGGTTGTCGAGCATCAGCAAATAGAGGTCAGCGTCGCCGACGCGGGCGAGTTCGCAGGTGCGCCACTCGCCTTCGTCACGGCGGACACGGAACTGGCCATTAGCGGCTTCGACTTCGTAGCTCGCCTCGTCCTCTTCAAGGCGCACCAGGTACTTCATCGCCATTGTGAGACTCCTGAGAAGTTGCCCATGCGCTCGCGCCAGGCAGAGCCCGCTACCGGGCCACGGTGGTTATTGCCCCCTGGAACCGGCTCAGGAGCAGATTCCGGCACGATCATGAGAAGCAGGGCACCGATCTCCGCAGCGGTCTTCTGCCGCTGCAACGGCTCTTCGGCGACGACGGCGTGGCGGTCGAGGAAACCCGTATCGATTGACCCGGTCACAAAGTCCGGAATATCGAGGATCTGGGTGAGGTAGGGAATGTTCGTGGCGACGCCCTCGATACGGAACTCGGCTAGCGCTCGCTTCATACGGCTCCGCGCGCCTTCACGGTTCCTTCCCCAGGCGGTGACCTTGGCGAGCAGTGAATCGTAGTACGGCGTCACTTCCATGCCATCGTAGAGGGCACTTTCCACGCGGATCCCTGGCCCGGCAGGCTCGCGCGCAAACACAACCTTGCCCACGGAGGGAAGGAAGCCATTGAACGGGTCTTCAGCCACGATCCGGCATTCGATGGCCCAGCCGCGACTAAGGAGGTCAGCCTCTTCGTAGGCCAGCTCTTCGCCGGCGGCAACGAGAATTTGGTCCTTAACGATGTCGATGCCGGTGACCATCTCCGTGACAGGGTGCTCGACCTGCAGGCGCGTATTCATCTCGAGGAAGTAGAAGCTACCGTCCTCGGTGAGCAGAAACTCGACCGTACCAACGTTATGGTAATTCGCTGCCCGGGAGAGACGGACAGACGCTCGGCCCAGCTTGCGACGCAGTTCGGGCGAAACGACCGAACTGGGGCATTCTTCAATGATCTTCTGATGGCGGCGCTGGATTGAGCACTCACGCTCACCCGCGGGGACGATATTCCCGTGCTTATCCGCGATGATCTGGACTTCGATGTGGCGGACAGGCGAGAGGTGCTTCTCTACGTAGATTGCGGCATTGCCGAATGCCGCCTTCGCCTCGTACATGGCCTGTTGGGCGGCGGCTTCGAACTCGCCAGCGGAACCGACGATGCGGATCCCGCGACCGCCACCGCCAGCGGAAGCCTTCACCATTACCGGGAAACCAATGCTCTCAGCGAACTGGATGGCGTCCGGCATCGAAGTAATTTCTTCAGACCCCGGGACCACCGGGAGACCTGCCTGGAGGGCCAGCTCACGCGCGGCAATCTTGTTGCCGAGCTGGCGCATCGACTGCGGCGACGGGCCGATGAACGTCATGCCGGCAGCTTCGACAGCCTCGGCGAAGTCTGCATTCTCAGCCAGGAATCCATACCCGGGATGGATAGCGTCGACGCCACAAGCTTTGGCTACCTCGATGATGCGCGCACCGTCGAGGTAGCTGAGGCGCGCATCCGCCGGGCCGATGAGCCGAGCCTCGTCCGCATACCGGACGTGCTGGCTGAGACGGTCCACTTCCGAATACACGGCAACCGACGTGATCTCAAGGTCACGAAGCGCGCGGACGATGCGCAGGGCAATTTCACCACGATTGGCGACGAGGACTTTTTTGAACACCATGAGCCCGCCTCCGGCGAGGTACTGTACCTGAGAGGCCGCCAACAGGGGACTGCGGGGCGAGAGACCCCGTTCCGCAACGGCCGAGGCCCTATTGGCTAGCCTCCGCCAGCCGCGATCGCGCCAACCGGCACGGGGGCGAAGCGGTCCACGACCTCCATGGCGGAGGGCGCGACTTCCTTGCAGGCGCCGCAGAGGATGCAAAGCCGCTGGTCAACCATCCACTGCTGCTGACCGTCCTGGACGATGGCAACAGTCGGACAGATGGCTACGGCACTTTCGAGATCAGGATCGGACTGCGAACGGACGCGATACTCGATGAAGCCCGGGAGTGAACGGGTCGGGTCCACCTTGTGATGGATTAGCGATTCCAGCTCGCCGCGGAAGTATTTGAGCATGAGCTTGATCGCGGTCGGCGAAAGCTGCCCGTGCTGGCAGTTGGACCAGACGAGCGTCTTCACGATGCCCTCGAGCTTGTCGATGTCGTTTTCGCGGCCACCACCCATGGCTATCCGGCGCAAGACTTCAACAGCACGCTGGTTGCCGCCGTGACAGGTCGTGCAGCGGCCGCATGATTCGTCCTCGCAGAAGCCGGTCATCCACATGACAAGGTCGAGGATGCTTTCCCCGTTGTCGAAGAAGACGATACCGCCGCCGCCGAGGAACATGCCGCGCTCGCGGAATGGGGCGAGCTGCATAGCATTGTTGATCTCCGAGGCGGGGAGGACGCCGGAGAGCGGACCACCGGGCTGGTAGCCTTTCAGCTCCTTGCCGGGAAGCATGCCACCGCCGTAACGTTCCAGCGCCTCACGCATGGTGCTGCTGCCGAATGGGATTTCGAAGGTGCAGCCCGCATTCACGATCTGCCCGGAGAGGCAGAACATCTTGGTTCCTTTTTCCGGCTGTTCGCCGGGGTTGACGTTGCACCACCAGGCAGCACCTTCTCGAAGGATGAGCGGCGCGTTGGCGTAGGACTCGACGTTGTTCACGTTCGTCGGCTTGTTCCAGAGGCCAGCCTGCGCTGGGAACGGCGGTTTAATGCGAGGCATGCCGCGGAAGCCATCGATCGAGTTTATGAGGCCGGTTTCATCGCCGCAGACGTAGCTGCCGGCGCCTTTGAAGATGACGACATCGAAGTCCCATCCGAGGCCGAGGATGTTCTCGCCGAGGATGCCCTTCGCCTTGGCCTGCTCAACGGCGTTCTGCATGCGGGTGATGGCCAGCGGGTACTCGTAGCGGATGTAGACGTAGGCCTCGCGTGCGCCCGAGGCGCGGGCAGCGATTGCCAGGCCTTCGATGATCAGATGCGGGTCGCCTTCGAGCAGGGTCCGGTTCACCCACGCGCCGGGGTCGCCCTCATCGGCGTTGCAGACGAGGTATTTTGGGGCTGCCGTTGCGGTGCGCAGGAAGTCCCACTTGCGGCCGACCGGGAAATTCGCGCCACCGCGGCCGCCAACTCCTGAGTCGAGCATCTCTTTGATGATTTCTTCGTCAGTCAGTTCAAGGGCGCGGAGGAGCCCGGAATAGCCGCCCTGGGCGAGATAGTCGTCGATGCTTTCAGGGTCCGTGGTGCCTGTGTTCTTCATGAGGCGCCGGACCTGGCCCTGCATGAAGGGGTGGTCGCTGAGGAGCGGGATATCGGCCGTGGCGGTGCCTTCGACAATGCCGAGGGCCATCTCCGGCCAGTCACCTCCGTTGGTGACGCAGCGCTCGACCAGCTCCGGGACAAGGTCCGCGGTGATGTCGTGATAGAGCACGGAGCGCGTACCGGCCGCAGAACGGACCGTGACGCAGGGTTCCATCCAGCAGAACCCCCAGGAGCCGGTGATGTGGACCACCATGTCATTCGCGGGGTTCGCGGCGGCAGACTGAAGGGCGGCCAACGTCTCGCGTGCG
The DNA here is from genome assembly GCA_020432045.1 of Dehalococcoidia bacterium. Taxonomy (GTDB): domain Bacteria; phylum Chloroflexota; class Dehalococcoidia; order Tepidiformales; family Tepidiformaceae; genus JAGQHB01. The sequence continues at coordinate 69,078 of JAGQHB010000029.1, forward strand.
CCACGGGCAAGGGACGAGGTGTCGACGACGACCGTGACGTGCGTCTTGCCGTCGTGCTGGCGTTCCGACCATGCTCGTTCTGCGTTCGAAATGAGTCCCTGGAGGGTTGCGTTCATGCGGTACCTTCCTTCACAGCACGAGCAAGTTCGATCGCGGAGGCGACGGTCAGCGGGCCAGTGACTTCGCCATTCACCCAGACCATTGGGGCTTCGTGGCACGTGCCGTTGCATTGGCCCACGTGGATGCCATAGGCGTGGTCGTCGCTGTGGCCTCCGAGCGGGAGTTCGAGCACGTGCTGCATCGCTTCGCGGATGCGGTCACCGCCACGAAGCCGGCAGGTGGGGCCGCTGCACCACGAAATCTCCGTGGAAGGCGGCGGCGATGTCCGTATGTCCGAATAGAACGAAGCGGCGCCGTAGATCAGCGCTGCCGTGGTGTTCAGCTGGCGGGCGATGATCTCCATCGCCTGTGCGGAAACGTACCCGTACGTCTCCTGGACCTTGTGAAGCGCAGGGAGCACGTGGCCCTTCCCCGGACCGAATTCGGCGACGGTCGCGCGTAGTTCCTGCAACGACGGCTCGGCGTGCATGGGCAGCCTCGGAATTGTGAAGTCGGGCACAAGTATAGCGTCCGGGACTGTAGACGCTGGCGGAGTCCGCGAGCGCACGAACAGAAAGCAGGCCGGGAGAGCCTCAGGCTGACGTGGCAGCATCCTTCATCATCAGCTCTGCGACGCGCTCGCCAAGGCGGAGGCTGTAGTTCTGGCCGCGGTCTTCTGGATAGACCTGGGTGGTGTTGGCCAGGTAGAGGCCATCGACGCCGGTGCGCATGTCCGGAATCGTGCTGGCGTAGTTGGTCGTGATCACCGGTTGGCCGCCAGGATCCTTGAAAAGCCACATCTCACGCACCCAGGAGCGATCGAACACGGGGTTCACCGCCTTCAGGCCCGCCAGATAGTGCTCGAACACCTCGCCAGCGTCCATACCCAGCACGGGATCGCCCGGAGAGACGTAGTTGGACAGATAGACGATATGGTTGCCGCCATACCGGGACGCCGGGATGAAATTCGTATGCTCGACGACGGCAACGAAGGGGAGGTCATCTGCAACGGAGAGCCAATAGACATCGCTGAGCTTGCGGTCGAGCGCGAGCACAAGGCAGGTGGCCCACTGGTACCGCACTTTGTCGAGCTGTTCCTGGTACGGCACTGGCAACTGCGGTGCGATCTTGCGGGTGACGATGTTCGGTGTCGTCATCAAAACGGCATCGAACGCATGGTCCACGCCGCCGGCCCGGATGCCCGAGACGCGACCCGCGGAAATCGTTACTTCATCCACCAGCGTCTCTAGCCGTATCGTCCCACCAGCCTCACGGACGCGTTCCGCGATCCGTTCGATATAGGTGTTGAACGAACCTTCGAGATACCCGAGTTGCTCCTTGTGGCCGCCTGCTCCGGAGCGCGAGGCGAAGCGGAGATAGATCTTGCCCCAGAGCCAGGTCATCCCGACGTTGTCGGCCTGGTCCGCGAATTTCCCGCGAAGGAGCGGCCCCCAGACGCCTTCGAATGCGCGGCGGCCAACGGCACGCTCCATCCAGTGTCGCGCCGTCACCTGCTCGTACTTCTTGTAGTCCTTCTGCCGCCGGAGCCAGACCGCGGCGAGGCCGAGACGGATACGGCCGGCCAGGGGTACGGCCGTATAGCGCAGGAGGTCGAGTGGGCTGACGAAGGGGAAGATACGGCCGTTCCGGAGGATGGCGTTGCTCGGCTCTATCCAGCGCAGTCGATCGCCGAGGCCCATGTCCTCGATATAGCGCACGGCGACGGTGTCATTAGTGAAGAGGTGGTGGTAGAAGCACTCAATGCGCTCACCGCCAATTTCGAAGGTGACGACCTGGCCGCCGACATCGTCACGGCTCTCGAAGATCGTGACCTGGTGCCCGGCCTGCTGAAACTTGCGGGCGGCTGCGAGGCCGAGGACGCCGGCGCCCACGATGCCGATGTTCATGCCGCCCCCTCTTCCAACGGATCTGGACGGCCGTGGGTGATGCCACGGAACGAGATTCCCCACATCCAGAGGAATAGCAGCCCGAGAATCGTCGTGGGCACGAGGATGAACGCATGTGCGATGACGGAATAGGCGCCGGCGACGCCGCTACCGACTCCAGCACCTACGAGGACTAGCTTGACTGCCCATTCGAACGGGCCCGTCCCGCCAAAGAACGTGGGCACGATAATCGCGAGGTTGGCGGCGGCGAGCAGCAAGCAGTAGTGACCGAAGCCGACGCCGAGGTCGAACCCTTGCCCGATGATCGCGTATGAACCCGCCTCAACGGTCCACGCGATGGCCGTGAGCGCGGCCACCGCCAGCAGGGAGCGCCAGTCATGCACAGAGCGGAGGCTGCCGACGAGCGAATCCGCGAGTTCATCGGCGCGGTGCTCGAAACGCTCGGGCAGGACGCGGAGGACACGGTGGGCGAGCCGCTTCGCTCGTTCCGGCTTGAGAGTGAGTATGTAGAACGCCGTAATGGCTGCAAGAAAAAGGGCGGAGGACGCCGCGGCGACCACCTGCAGGCGCGTGTCTTCGAATCCAACCACCGTCCCGGCGACCAGCAGCATGAGCACCAGGATGCAGCCGTCGAACAGGCGCTCGACGGCGATGGTGCCGAAGACGCCCATCCGTGAGATGTGCTCGCGGTCGCCGGTCACATACGCGCGGACAACTTCGCCAGCTCGTGCCGGGAGAAGGTTGTTGGCCATGTAGCCGATGACGGCGTAGGGAAACAGGCGCGACGGACTGAGCGGCGCAACGGGGCGCATGAGGACGGACCAGCGGAGACAGCGAACGCCAATGCCAACGAAAAACACTGCAAGCGCAGGGAACAGGTACCAGTAGTTCGCCTGTTCGAGGGCATCGGCGATTTCGCGGGGATGCGTCGCCCTCAGGAAGAGTCCGATGAGGATGGCGCTAATGAAAACGCCGAGCCAGAAGCGAGCGGAGCGAATCACAGCGGGCGCGGGACCTCCACGGTCATGGCAGCACGAACTTTCGCACCCGCGAGGCGCCACCTTCGACCACCCAGAGGGTACCACCGCCGCCCTCTACCACCCCGTAAGGACGGTCAAGCGGAACATCCTGCGGGTTTATCGTGCCGTCCAGTACGCCGTCGCGCGTGTAGATCCGGACTTCGCCCGCGACAGGAAGCGTAACGGCAATCCGTCCGTCGCTGAGCGCGCGGATGTACGGCTTGTCCTCCGCGTCGGCGCCGCCCCAGCCATCGACCGGGAAGGCACCGAGGAATTGCCCCTGTGCGTCGAGGGCAACCACGCGCGCGTTGTAAGCGTCGGCTACCCAGATAGTGCCGTCCGAAGCGATGGAGATGCCTACGGGCTCGTTGAACTCGCCAGGGCCGCTGCCTTCGGTGCCAATCGCGCGGATCGGGTTGCCATCGAGATCGAAGACGAGGAGGCGGTCCTGGCCTGTGTCCGTGATCCACACGTGGCCAAGGCTATCGACGGCGACGTCGCGTGGGCCGTAGAGCTCGAGCAGGCCGGGTGGCTCACCGGCGGCGAGACGGGGCGTCTCGCCGTACACGCCTTCGAGATGGAGCGTTGCATCGAAGACACGGATTCGCCAGCCGAACGTATCGGCCACGACGATGCGGCCGTCCGGCGCGAGCCCAAGACCCCACGGCTGCGATTCTTCTGCCGTGTCTCCAGCGGTGCGGACGTCGACCGAAGCGATGACGTTTCCATCGGCGTCGAACTTCGTGAGCATGCGGCGCGCCTGGTCAATGACGTAGAGATTGCCCTCGGTATCGGTTTCAATATCGGTGGGGCGGACGAGATTCCCGGGTTGGCTTCCACGCCCGCCAAACTCCGGCCGCCCGGCCACGTCGACCGTTGGGTGGGGCGGTTCGGCGTCCGCCGGCGCATACACGCGCGTCGTACGGTCGTACTCCGACGGGAAGTAGGCGAGCGCATCGACCGAGCCACATGAGTTGCAGCGGCGGTCGCCCGTCGCGCCGGAAATAAGGTCGGGGTCATGGTCACGCCAGTAGTCGTACCAGGTCCCCGGCCACGAGCCCCCGAAGATACCTTTCGCGATCACTTTCCACGTGTCGAAGCTGCGAGGGCTGCAGTCGCCGGAGCGTCCGGTACAGCTAAAGTTGCCGTTGACCTGGACAGCATCCTTGTACGTCTCTGGGAACCACCACCGATGCGGGTAGACGAAGGGGACGCCGTATGTCGCCGGTTCGTTGTCATCGATCCACTGCTGCACAGCGGTTTCGCTGGACTTGTTGACGAGGAGGACGGCATAGGGCTGGTCTTCACCCTGGCAGAGGCTTCGACCCACGACGCCGGCGGAGAGGTCGGGATAGGCGACGCACTTGTAGTCGCGGAGATACCAGGCCCACGGCCAGGCGAACGAATCACGACCATCCACGGCGATCGGCAGGTACTTGCCCTTGCCGGTCGCATCGGCGATGCGCTCGATGTCGGCCATGACGTCCGGGATGTCTGGCGAGCTCTGGGTGTAGATCAGCATGTCCTTGGGGACGTCGCCGCGCACGAAGCTCGCGTCGACCATAGTCCGCACGGAGAAGAACGAGAGCGCGCCGGCAATGGCAACCACTGCCACGAGGCCAGCGGACCGCCGCCCGAACGGCGTTGCCGCGAACGTGATGCCAAACGCTGCGACACCTGCTACCGCCAGCCTGGCGATGGTGTACCCGGTCCCTCCGGGCAAGAAGACGACAAAGAGAAGCGCGCCCGCAGACATTCCGGTGATAGCGCCCAGGGCCGGGAGGATCCGCCGGCGCGACTCCGTGGGTACGGCCGCCCATGCCCGCTGGACGGTCCACGCCGCCAGCAGACAGGCGGGCACCGCCAGGTGAGTATTCAGCCAGGGCATCTTCTCGGAGCCGTACGAGAGCGCGGCAAACTGGCCGACCAACCAAAATACGAGGAATCGCGAGAACGCATCGCCACGAAAGATCGCCCAGAAGGCGCCTCCGGCGGCGATCGCCAACGGCAGGAATTCGTACGCGGGGAAGAGCAGGTAGTAGTAGTACCACGGCTGTTCGCCACGGAATCCCTGGCTTTGCTCCTCCGCCCAGTAGTCAATAGATCCCCAGGGTCCACTGACGAGGCCGTCGAGGTTCGTCCATTCCGTAGTCATGAGGGTCAGGTACACGGCAGCAACAAGCAGAAAGCAGATCCCCCAGACCTTCGGTTTCCACTGGAGGCCGACGAAGGCGGCAGCACTGGTAGTGAACAGGAAGAGGCCGGCGAGGAAGACCCGGTCGTTGGTGGTGATGTTGGTGAGCAGGTGGTCGTCCCAGTCGAGGCGGCTGGTGAACGTGCCGTCGGCGAGCGGGATGTCCTTGTTCACAATCCCGAGCGATTCAAGCGGCCCACGCACCATCGGCGTGAGCAGCGGGAGACTAAGTGTCCCGAGCAATACCAGGAGGTCGCCGGAACGGGGAAGCGTCGTCCAGCCCATGCGCGTCCGTAGCCGTCCGAGGAAGGGCCAGAATGCGACGACGGGGACGGAGAACGGTGCGACCGCCGCGATGAGCATCCAGAGGCGAGGACCGGATGGCTCTCTGGGTTGGATGTCCGCACCAGCTTCGTCGGCCTCGTCGTCAGCGACGCGTTGCCGGGACAGGGAGATGCGTGCGAGTTCGGTGGCGACAAAGAGGTCGAGGAAGACGAGGAAGACAGCGAGGGTGAGGAACATGCCCTCTTTCGTGGTCACGCCGCCCACGAACCCGATGGCCGTGACGATCAGCCATCGTTCGCGTCCCTCGGCCATGTAGCGCCACATCGCGGCGACAACGAGCAGGACGAAAAACGCCATGTAGATGTCTTCGCGGAGGAAACGAGAGTAATAAACGACAGTGGGCGAAAAGGCGAGCAGCGCTACGGCGGAGAGTGTCCCCGCGGGACCGAGGCGTTTTCGGAGCAGGAGCGGCAACAGGACAATGGCCGTCCCGGCGATGGCAGCGGAAACACGCGACGTGTAGTCATTCGTGCCAAACACGAAAAACACGGCTGCCTGGAAGTGGTAGTAGAAGGGTCCATGAAAAATCGGGCTGTGCGTGTAGTCGCCCTGCATGAGGCGCCAGGCCCACTGGGCGTGGATGCTTTCATCGTGATGCAGCGCCCGCGCCCCGAGATCCCAGAAGCGGAGGAGAAAACCGGCGAGAAACAGCCCTGCGTAGGCGCCCACTTCGGCCGTCAAAGGGATTCGCGCTGACCAGAGACGGCCGAGCGCAGCGGGCGTATAGCGGGCAGTGGTGACGGTCACGGCTGCTCCCTTGTGTAGACAGAAATGGAAACGCCCTGCGACGCCACGGTGTTCCGATCCAGGAACCAGTGAAGAGAATCAAGGAGATCTGCGGTAGGGGCGCGGATCGTCCGGGTTAAGGCCCAGTTTCCTTCGACGATGACGAAGCCTTCGGGCGCGGGCTCCGATGTTGGCCAGAGCACAATCGCCGCCGATTTCGGGGCCACGGACGCGACAACGACAACGCCGGAGCCACGGAACGGCCACGTGATCGCGTCCTGCAACGATGGATGGATAACGATGTCGCCCTCGCCTGCGTCCCGGCGGGCGACTGCGAGGTCACGTAATTTGCGTGCCTGAGCCGGGCTGATTGGCGAGACGAGCGGCTCCGAAGTGCCACCGGCCACGAGTCCCGCGGCGCCGGGCAACAGCAGCGCCGCCATCGCAAAGGCCAGCGGTGCGAACAGTGCCGGCCGGAGTACAGGCCTGGCCACCAGCACCGCGAGGAAGATGGCAGCAAGCCCAAGATAGAGCGCAAGCCGGAACTGTTCTGAGGCATCTCCGGTGCGTTCGACCCGAGACCAATCGGCCAGTACAGCCCAGGCCAGGACCAGGGAGACCGCAGCCCCTGCAAGCAAGGGCAGCGCCTCCGCCCGGCGGACATGGGCGATCGCGCGTACGGCCCGAGGCGCCATGAACCCGGTGACGACGCACAACGGAAGGGTGAGCCCGGCAGCGGCCGCGGGATTGTGACTCGGAATAGAAAAGAGAGCCCAGGCCAGGGCGAACGCCCCCCAACCCAGCGCCAACCGCAGGAGCGGAGAACGCCTCCGCACTGCCACCGGCACGGCGACTACCGCGGCCAACAACAACGGCGTGCTGTACAGGAGCACGAGGTCGAGCGTCGTCCCGGTGGACCATGCCTGCTCGCTGCCGGCGGCGAGGAGGCTTAACGCGGGAACGACGGGCGTCACCGGTCCAAAGCCGAAGCCGAAGCTCGCTAATCCGGCTCCCGCGATGAACCCACCGAGCAGAGCGGCGAGGGTGCGGAGTGTCAATCGCGTCCTTCCGACGCTGAGCCAGGCGAGGAGCACAAAGAGCACGGCGGGACCACAGACCGCTCCGGCGAACCCGGATACCGCCAACGCGAGCTTGTTCGAGCGGCCCGAGCCCAGGATGAGGAGGACCCAGATGGCCACAGGTCCGTCAAATGCGATGGCGGAGGCTGTCGCGCCAAACGCGACCGAGAACGGTTCGATCGCGAGGAGGAGGAGGATCGCCAACGCCCCGTCATGACCCAGTGCTGAGCGATACAACCACAGCAGGACAGGGACCGAGCACGAGACCCCAACAGCCATGACGCGTGGCCCTGCCTCGGACGATGAGAACTCCAGCTGCAGAGCAGACAGCCCCTGGAATAGCGTTGGGATGAAGCGAGCATCATCCACGCCAATGCTGGCCTGCCACGCACCGGAGAGGTGGACCAGTTCGGCGCCAAAGACAGGGAGGTTGAGCGCGGCCACAACGCGCGTCAGCACGAAAACTGTGGCGGCAAGAAGCCACGCGAGCTGCCGCACGTTTACCGACCGCGGAGGCGGGATGCGGTTGGACGCTCCTGGAAGTGTCACGACGTGTTCACGGTGGCGTACACGGGTACGCGATAGACGCGCGTGTTTCCGCTCTCGAACACGAGTTGGAGAGCGGATTCGAACACGGGGTCCATTGAGACCGGATAGCGTTCGCGCTCGATGCGCCCGACGACGATGTAGGATGCGTTGAGCGCTCGCATCCCATCGACCACGTCTCCCGGCACGTCAGAAAGATACAGGTGATCCACGAGATCCTGCCGGCGGGCGATCTCGCCACCGATGGCATCGGATCCACGCCATTGCACCTCGTGGCCCGGCCAGCCGATCGGCGTCTGGCGGCCAGTTCGGGCACTCACTCTGCCGCTTTCACCGTAGTCGATGGAAGGACCCGCGGGGTCGAACACGGGGACGCGGTCATCTCCGAGGCGGTACTGGCGGCCTGTGGCCTCGATCACGACTGCACCACCGGGCACATTCGCATCAATCCAGCGAACGAGTGCGTATTCATCCGGCGAGGACTCCGCAAGGAACGCGAGCCCATCGATGTGGGTCGTCGTATCGAAGGCATCCGTTCGGTTCGGGAGCGCGAGGAGCGGGTATACCAGTGCCGCCGCGGCAAGCACCAGACCAGGCGCAGCCGCGAATGACGCCAGCGGCCGCGTACGAAGACGAGAACACGCAACGACGATGGCAACCGGGCCGGCAACCGCGAGGATGGCCCACGCCTGGTAGGAGAGCTTGAAGACGGTGTTTTGCCGCGGGATGAAGCCTCGAAACACGTCACCGACATAGAACAGCTCGGTACCGTAGAGCAGCAGTACTGCTACGGCGCCCAGTCCCGCGACAATAACGACGGGATCCCGTGTTCGGGCCTGCGTCACCGCCAGCGATGCAAGAAGCCAGGCCACGATACCGTAGGCAGCCAGCGTCACCCAGCCGAAGTTGCTGCGCGCCGCCACAGCGTCATCGAGCTCCCCGCGCGCCATGGCATAGACGATCCATGCGAGGAGCGGGACGAGCGGAAACCAGAGGGCGAGCGCAAGCGCGTCCCATGCGGCGCCACGACTGTGCCGTCGAAGCGCCCAACCCGCCACAGCGGCGATGGCTGACAGGAGCGTCCCGAACTGTAGGAACGCATGGGCCGGTATGGTGCCTTTCCCGATGTAGGGGAAGATACCGTCTGCCTGGGACGAAAACGTGGCATACCACGGCAAATAGAAGACGACGGCGAGCGCTGCGACGGGCGCGGACCATGTTGCGGTGTGGAGTAATGCCAGGCGGAAAGGCCGTGCACGGACGTTGCGCAGCAGCGCGGCCGCGGCGAGCAGCGCGAAGAACGAGATGACATCCCACGCGTTCATGAAGGCGAGCCCACCGAACACGACAGCAAGGAGAAGCAGCGATTCGGGCTGTCGGTGACTCGCGAGCGACGCGAGGCCACGCCCCCGCCATGTGGCTGCCGCGAGTGCCACAGCCAGCAGCACCAGGGGTAGTGCCATCACGTGGGGATGGAGGTCGCCGAGGAGGAAGCTGAAGAATGGGAATTCCGTAATCGTGTCGGGGATGATCCGGGTCCCGCGCCACCAGAACCAGAATTCCGTCGGGTACCACTCGGTGGTCCGCGGGTTCACCGCACCCGAGTAGCAGTTGTCATTGCCGGTGGCGGCGTCGGCAGCGTCACAAGGGATCATCCAGTCGACCCCGAAGGTGCGGAAGACGGGCTCGTTGTAGTGCTCTTGGGCCGCGGCCCATTCGAGCGGCGCCGATAGGGACCCGGCTGCGAGCAGCAGCACAAGTGCGAGCACAGCGCCCGACAGCGGGAAGCCCATGCTGCGGCGCGGGAGTGCCCAACGAGCCAACGCGAACGCGATCGAAGCGACGGCCGTCCCCGCGGAGGCGAAGGTGAAGGCGAGGCCGAGGTTGTAGCCGGTGGAAGCCGGCACGTCCGCGACGGCCGTCAGGAGGGCAATATGCAGATAGCCGAAGTAGTAGTAGCTGGCCGCCTCGCCCGCAAACCACGGATCGTGCGGAGGGTAGGACGGCGAGGCAAGCATGGCGTTCAGGTAGAGGAAGTCCATCGGCTGCTCAGTGCCGGCAATGGCGGCAACGTGGCTGCGAAACCAGACGTAGGAGAAAAAGAGCACGGTGAAGACGCCGAGCGCGGCCAGTGCCCCCGGTAGCGAGCGGCGCAACACAGCCCCGCGCCGAGGATTCACCCGCAAGCTGACTGCAGATACGCAGGCCAGCATGAGCAACGCGACAAACCACCCGCCTCGTCCGGCGGGGACGATGGAGGCAACCCGAAGGACGAAATAGGCGAAAGCAGCGATGACCATCCCCAGGGGGAGCGCCAAGCCTGCTCCGCCGTCGGGAAACCGCCTGAACAGCCCGGCCGCGAGAGGGAGCGCGAGGACACCGATGGCCACGGCGGCGAGCCAGAACGCGACGGCGTCCAAGTGCCCTCCTAGTTGAGGAGAGAATCCACGAACTCCCGCGCATCGAAGGGCGCAAGGTCGTCGATCTTCTCGCCCGTGCCGATGAAGCGGACCGGGATGTCGAGGTCGTGAGCGATGGCGAAGGCGATGCCACCCTTTGCGGTGCCGTCGAGCTTGGCGAGCACAATGCCGGTCACTCCAACGGCTTCGGCAAACGTCCGAGCCTGGCTGAGTCCGTTCTGGCCGGTCGTGGCATCGAGCACAAGGATCGTCTCGTGAGGGCCATCCGGGATCGTCCGCTGGATGATGCGGTTGATCTTCTTCAGCTCTTCCATGAGGTTCGTCTTGGTATGGAGGCGGCCGGCGGTGTCGATGATCACGAAGTCCGCGCCATCGCCCTCTGCCGCAGAAAGCGTATCGAAAACGACAGCACCGGGGTCAGAGCCGGGCTGATGGCCGATCATGCGGACACCGACCCGTTCCGCCCAGATACGAAGTTGGTCGATCGCGGCAGCCCGGAACGTGTCAGCTGCTCCAAGGACGACAATCGCCCCATCGCGCTTAAAGGCATGGGCGAGCTTGGCGATCGAAGTGGTCTTGCCAGCACCATTGACCCCTACGACGAGGATGACCGTGCGAGGCGGCGCCTCGGGTGACAGCCAGGCGAGCGGCCGATGGCGGGGAGCCTCCAGGATTTCGATGAGCTCTTCGCGAAGGATCTCGCGCACTCTTTGGGACTGTTTCACGCCTTCATCGCGGGTACGTTTGCGAACGGCCTCGATGAGAGCCTCCGTCGTCGCGAGTCCGGTATCGGATGCGACAAGGATCTCTTCGAGCTCCTCCCAAAGGTCTTCGTCGAAGTCAGCACGTTCGAAGAGCCCGCCGATTCGGCCGAAGAGCCCGCGACGTGTGCGTTGGAGCGCCTTTTCAGTCTGCTCGTGGATTTCTTCGCGTTCTTCTGCTGTGGGCTCCTCGATCGGCGCCAGCTCGGCGAGGGCGACCTCCACCTCGGACTCCGGTGCTGCTTCTTCCTGCTTGCCTCGACGCCAGAACCGCACAGATGACCTCCCCATGGCTGCATCACGATGGTAGGAGCGAACGGCGATGCCGTCAGTTCTCGGGCACCTCGTCCAGTCGCAGCGAAAGCGTCCGGGAGACGCCATCAGCATTCATCGAGATCCCGTAAATCGCATCGGCGACCTCAACGGTCCTGCGATTGTGCGTGATCATGATGAACTGGGTCCGCTCCGCCAGTCGCTTCACCGAGTTCACGAAGCGGCCAACGTTCGCCTCGTCCAGCGCAGCATCCACCTCATCGAGAACGCAGAAGGGCGCGGGGTTGATGGTGAGCAGCGCGAAAAGGAGTGCCACTGCAGTCAACGAGCGCTCGCCACCGGAGAGCAGCGCCAGGCTCTGGACCTTCTTGCCGGGCGGCTGGGCTTCGATCTCGACGCCGGATTCCGCAGGGTTTGACGGGTCTGTGAGGTGCAGCTTTGCCGTGCCGCCGCCGAAGAAGGCCGCGAAATACTCGGAGAACGCAGCGTCGACCTTTTCGAACGCAGCCTCGAAGCGGTGTTTGACCTCGCCGTTGAGTTCGCGGATCGCTGAGCGGAGCTGAATCTCCGCCTCTGAGAGGTCATGGAGCTGGCTGGTGAGGAATTCGTGCCGGTCGCGAGTCTCCCGGTAATCCTCTGGTGCTTCCGCGTTCACTGGTCCGAGCCGCCGAATCTGACGCCGCAGCTCCGTGATGCGTGCGTGGGTGCCCTGCACGTCAATGTCCGACCCGCCACCGATTGGAGATGGTGCCGCTGACTCGTCGAAGCCGACCACGTTGCCGCGACGGTCAGGCTGAAGGCCTTCGTGCTCCATCTCTTCTTCGAGCGCACTGATTTCAGCTTCAGTGCGCCCGGTCTCGGTCTCGAGATCGAGCCGCATCCGGTCAGCTGCGAGCAACGCCGTTTGAGCCTCGGCGTAGACCTCCTGGACCTGGCGTTCGTGGGTCTCGAGTCGTTGAAGTTCATGGCGATCGGGAGAATCGTTGCCGTCGTCGACGAGGCGCGCGCGCGCGGTTTCGAGTTCCAGCAGTTCCGCGGCGATACGCTCATGAATGGCGTCCGCGTCGGAGGCGAGGGTTGCGGCCTGCTCGCGGCGCGCAGCTGCCTGGTGGGAGAGGCGTTCGACGGCTTTGTCGTGTTGTTCCTTGACGGCAATCAGCGTCCGCCGCTCGCCGTCGACCGCTGCGAGGCGTGCGCCAGCATCGGCGGTGGCCCGGAGTGCCGCCTCGCGACGCTCGGTCGTTCGTTGCAGCTCGGGCACAAGTTCCTGCAGTGATGCCTCGCGCAGGCGAGTGTTCTTGTCGACCTGGTCGAGCGCCGCCTGTGCCTGTTCGATGGCCCGTTGCTGACGATCCCGCTCATTGTCGATTTCGAGGAGGCGCAGCCTGAGGTTACCCATCTCCCCACGGAGACGGTGCAGCTTTGCGCGCTCACGTTCGAGGCTGGCCCGGCCGATATCGAGTTCGCGGCGCACGCGCGTATCGATAGACTCAGCCTCGCGAGCTTCAGCCTCCAGGCGAGCCACAGCGGCACGCGCTTCGTTCATGCGGCGAGCGTTCTCGTTGGTCCGCTCGCGGAGTGCCTGGATCTGCGCGGGAAGCTCCTCGATCTCGCGCTGACGGCGGAACGGGCCCTCATCGGAACCGGTGGCACCACCGTAGACGACGCCGTTGCCTTCGAAGAAGGTGCCGTCGACGGTGACGCAGGAGCCGAGACCGCGACGGAGCATGCGCATGGCGGTCTCGTCGTCTTCGCACACGATGACCCGGCCGAGAAGGGTATCCACCAGCGGCTGTACGTCACGCTGACAGCGCACGAGCCTGGCGGCAACGCCAATGACCTTGTTTTCTTTCTGAAGGTTCAGCGGATAGACGTGCCGGAAGGTATCAAGGGCGAGGAACTGGGCGCGTCCCTGGCGGCGGTCGCGGAGTCGTGCGATTGCCTCCAGTGCTGCCTTCTCCGACTTGACGATGACCGCATGCAGCCGGCCTTCCAGCGCCGCGTTGATGGCCGTTTCGAGGCCAGCGGGAACCTGCAGCTGCGTAGCGAGGACGCCGAGGATGCCCGGTACCTCCGGCGGTTCGCCAAGGCCACCGGGATCGACGCCCTGGATGAGCGCATGGCCAAGAATGAGTGCGTTCCGCGTCCCGGCGGCGATCCCGTCGTGCTCGGCCTGGACGCGCATGAGCGCCTCCAGGCGGCCTTCAAGGAAGTCGAGTTCGCGCAGGTCCAGCGCTGATTCCTCGTCGAAGCCGCGGACTTCGTCGGAGACGCGGGTCAGACGTTCGCGAGCGTGGCGTGCGACTTCCCGGGCACCATCCAGTTCGACCTCGGCCTCGGCCACCTGCTGTGCGTGAGCGAGGTAGCGATCTCCGAACGCGCGGAGTTCGCCAAGGAGCTCGGTCCGCCGCGGTGAGGCCGTGATGGCCTCGCGACCGAGCTGTTCGATCCTGGCAGAGGCCCGTTGAATATCGGACTCGACGCCTCCGCGGCGTCTGCGGTCGGTCTCGATGGCGGAACGGAGTTCATCGACACGGGCGCGGGCAGCGGTGTATTCGCGCTCAGCCGTTTCAAGGTCTGCACGGCATTCGGCGACATAGGTCCGCGCAGCTTCGGCTTCGTCCGCAATTTCCTGCTCGCGACGGCCGTCGCCAATGTCTGCCGCTGCCAGTTCCGCGCGTTCAGCATCGATGGCGTCAGCTTCGGCAAGGACCTCGGTCCGGCGCGTGACAAGCATGGCGTGCCGCTCCCGGTCGAGCGCGACAGCCTGTTCGATCTCGTTGGCACGTGACTGACGCTCGGCTCGTTCGGCATCCAGCCGGGCAATCGTCTCGCGGCGGCGACGGATTTCATCACCCAGCGCACGCACCTGCTCGCGCAGAGCGACTACTCGATCGTTGGCGGCGTTGACTTCCGCATTTGCCTGGTCGAGGCGGGCGCGGGAGCCGACGAGCCGGTTCTGGGCCGCGTTCCAACGGTGCGCGAAGTAGACACGCAGCAGGTTCGAAAGCTCTGCTGAAAGGCGTGCGTGCTCGGCTGCCCGGTCTGCCTGGCGGCTGAGCTGCTCCATCCGGGGGCCGAGTTCATCGACGATGAGCGTGACGCGTTCGATGTTTTCACGGGTCGCTTCGAGCTTGTCCTGGGCTTCACGGATGCGCATGCGGAAGCGCTTTACGTCGGCCGCTTCGTCGAGGAAGAGACGCCGTTCGTCCGGCGACATAGAAAGGACTTCATCGACGAGCCCCTGTCCGAGAATCGTGTAGCTATTCTGGCCGACCTCGGCCTTGAGCAAGAGATCCTGGACATCGCGTAAGCGGACACGCGAACCGTTAAGCAGGTAGTCAGAGTTCCCATCGCGGTAGAGGCGGCGGCCGATTTCGACTTCAGCAAAGTCCAACGGAAGCCAGCGTTCACTGTTGTCGAGGGTGAGAAGCACCTCGGCCATGCCGACGGCGCCGCGGTCGCGCGTGCCGGCGAAGATGACGTCCTCCTGCCGGCGGGCACGAAGGAGGCGGCTGCTCTGCTCGCCGAGGACCCAGCGAATGGAGTCGGCGACGTTGCTCTTGCCGGAGCCGTTGGGGCCGACAACAGCGGTAACACCACCGGAAAACTCGAAAGTGGTGCGATTTACGAAGCTTTTGAACCCCTGGATGGTGAGCTTTTTCAGGTACATCAGTTGGCCTCGGACTCGGCGAGAAGGCCGGCTACCGCCGACCGGGCAGCGTGCTGCTGCGCTTCCCGTTTGGAGCTTCCCTCGCCCCGCCCGAGGGCGACCGCGCCGACTCTCACCTCGACAGTGAACTTGCGGCCGGCGCCGTCAACCGTCTCATCAACCGTCACATAATTCGGAGGTTCGTGCCAGCGAGCCTGAACCATGTGTTGCAGGCTTGATTTCGCATCGATGCGGGCGCCCTCTTTACGGACTTGCAGGAGTTCGGGCGCCAGGAGCCGCAACACGAGGGAGCGTGCGACGCGATAGCCGTGGGCGACGTAGACGGCGCCGATGACTGCTTCCATGGCCCCTGCGAGGTTGCGCTCGCGTGCACGGCCGCCAGCTGATTCTTCGCCTTTGCCGAGGACGATGTGGTCGCCGAGAGCGAGCCGCACGGCAACGCGGGCAAGGGTGGTGCCACGGACCAGGTCGGCACGCATACGCGTCAGGGAGCCTTCACCTGCTTCCGGATAGCGGCGGAAGAGTTCGTGGCCGACAACCATCCCGAGCAGTGCATCGCCCAGGAACTCGAGACGTTCGTTGGATTCGACGCTTTCCCCGGACTCGTTGACATACGAGGCGTGCGTCAGTGCACGCTGTAGCAACTCCGGCGGTAATGGTTTCACACCAAGGCGGGGAACGAGATCCGCGGCTGCGGACTCAGCGGCTGCGGACACGCTACCTCCGGCCTCGCCTCAGGAAATGCTAAGGTATCCTCATCATATAGACGGGCGGGAGCCCGCGTCAATCGCGAACACGACCGTGGACGGCGTCGAGATGCCCGGGCGGGACGGCAGCAGTACCATTCGCGCGTGCCAGACGCCCTGACGTGCCTCGTCTGCCTTGAGCCGCTCACTGCCACCACCGAAGCGTGGTGCCAGCAATGCGGCGGCAGCTACCACCTGAACCAACGCTCTGACCTCCCCGGGAAGGACTGCGGTGATGTGTGGATAAATGAAGAGAGCATGGCGCTCGAATTTTCCTGCAACCGGTGCATCAACACACCAGCACCTGGGCTGGACGATATCCTGGACCTCGCTGAAGCAGCGGGGGTGGTGGGCCTTAGCCCGGCTGCTCTCGCGGAGGCAGCCGACGGGGGCCAGGTGGCGCACCGAAAGACCGGTGCCGGAACGTATCTGTTCGTACGACAAGATCTCGATACGCTCACGCGTTAACGACCGGAATTTGAGCCAAGGACCCGCTCCATGCCCTCCAAGCGCACCAGCCGACGTAAGCGCGATTCCAATGCTCCCCGGCCCGAACTGGCACGCCCGAACCAGCCTCCCATGCGCTCGCCGAGTGCAGCGACACCGCGGGCGATGGGCGAGTGGAACTGGAAGACCTTTCCGGTGTTCTTTGCGTTTTCGCTTGGCGGCTTCCTCGGACTCTACCTCGGTGTCGTCACCGGCACGACGGGAAACCGCTGGTTCACGATCGTGGTGTTCAGCGCGTTTGCGATGCTGTTGGGATGGGGGCTCTCCCGGATCCTGGTGCGCTGGCTCATCCATCGAAAGCTGGTGAAGCCCCGCGCCTCACGGCTCTGAACCGTGCGTGAGGGCGTGTGTTCTGAGGTTGGTGTCGCCTTGACACGAACCACCACCAGTGGCAAGGTATAGGCATAGTTCGTGTCATCTTGACACTAACTATGGAGGAAGCGTAATGACAACCGTCGCCCGTTCCCGCATCGAAGACGAGCAGATCGCACTGTACAGCGACCCGGACACCTGCCCGACAGACGCGCTGAAGCCAGCGCCGCTGGAGGAGGAGGCAGCGTTCGTTGCCTGGCAGCAGGACATCCCGCGCGGCTATCTCCGCCTGTTGCCGGAAGAACTCGACCGCCGTATCGGCATTGCGCGGGCGAAACTGGGCGAACGGCTGACGATCCTTGGGCACCACTACCAGCGCGACGAAGTAATCCAGTACGCGGACTACACAGGCGATAGCTTCAAACTCGCGAGGCATGCCGCGGACCAGAAGGGCATCGAGTATGTCGTGTTTTGCGGCGTGCATTTCATGGCCGAGTCTGCTGACATCCTGACGCCGGAGGACGTGCGCGTGGTGCTGCCAAACATGGCGGCCGGTTGCTCCATGGCGGACATGGCGGCACCCGACGACGTGTACGAAGCGTGGGACTCTCTCCACGAGGTTCTCGGCGACGACTCCGGAGTCATCCCAATCACGTACATGAACAGTGCCGCGAGCCTGAAGGCGTTTGTCGGCGAGCACGGGGGACTCGTGTGTACATCGAGCAACGCGGACAAGGCCTATGAGTGGGCCTTCGCACGGGGCAAGAAGATCCTCTTTTTCCCTGACCAGCACCTCGGCCGCAACACCGGCTGGGACATGGGCATCCCGCTCGACCGCATGGTCCTCTGGAACTGGCGGGTGCCGAACGGCGGCCTGACTGCAGAGCAGCTGGAGCGGGCGCAGGTCATCCTATGGCAGGGCCATTGCAGCACACACCAGCGCTTCACTGTCGACCAGATCGAAAAGGCGCGCCGGGAATATCCGGACGTGCAGGTCATCGTCCACCCTGAATGCCGCTGGGAGACGGTGCAGGCCGCGGACTTTAACGGCTCGACGGAGAAGATCCTGAAGACCATCAACGCAGCCCCGGCCGGTTCGACCTGGGCCGTCGGCACGGAGATCAACCTGGTCAACCGGATCGCGCAGGAAAACCCCGACAAGAAGGTGTTCTGCCTGGACCCGGTGGTTTGCCCCTGCAGCACGATGTACCGCATCCATCCGGCCTACGTTTGCTGGGTATTGGAAGGGCTGGCGGAAGGCCACGTGGTGAACGAAATTCGGGTCGATGCGGAGACGCGGAAATGGGCGTTGGTCGCCCTCGAACGGATGCTCAACCTGTAAGGGCGGTCCGCTGCAGCCTCGGGGCTTCATGCCTCTAGTAGCGGGCGGCCGATCCAATCACCTTCGGCAACACCGGGCGGGCGCGCGAAGATCGCGCGGCCGGTGTGGTTGATGTGCTCATTGAGCGCGCCAGATTTGGCGAGCTTCCGCTGCACGGCGATAATCCAGTGCGGACATCGCGTTGGAACCGGATGAAGGAGAGCTCTCCGTCGAGTTCTCCGAGCGAAACAGTCCATCCGCGAAGGTGTGCCCCGGCCGCGGCTTCGCGTCCGTGTCCTCAATGAAAGGCCGGTTGGTCGTAACTGCCGCCTCAAGGTCCGGGCCGGAGCCCTCGGCAGCCGTCGCGAGCTAGCCGGTGACGGTCAGGGAGCCCTGCTCGGATGTCTTCCCGCCGGGGCAGAGCGTGGTGTATTCGCCAGGGCCGAGGTTGAGGGTGAAGCGGCTCGTTAGGCCATCGATCACGTTCTCCACTTCACCCAGGATGTTCCCCACCCAAAGGACCTCGAACTCTGTGACGCTCGCAGTGCCCGCATTCGTTACGACAAACGTAATTGCACCGGCAGTGGCCGACATACTCGCGGGCTCACAGCCATCAGCGGTCAACTTGACGTTGATGCGCTGGCTTCCGCTGCTGCCGCCATCAGAATCGCTGCATGCGACGAGTGCCAGGCAAGAACCGAGCACAGCAGAAGCACAGAGGATGAGTGGGAACGTACGCATGGTCACTCCTTTGGGTTAGTTCGAAGGTGGGGCGTGGCCGGCCGCCGGCCGCCGGGAAATGGCACCCATATGCGACTTGCACGGCCAGAGCAGGTAGACGAGAGTCGGAGCCGCATACAGCGTCCAGCCCAACGTCTCCGCGACTGTTGGACGTGGCTGGATGCCGAGCACACCGGTGAAGAGCGCCGAGACAACGCTTCCGGGACGCACCAGCCACTCAAGGTCCAACGCCTGGGACTGGCCGATGTGCACCCAGCCGGCCGCATGTGCCGTGTGGGCAGCAGAAGCGACGAGGCCGGCCGCGACAAGCACCAGGACAACGCCCGTCACGCGAAAGAATCTCGCGAGGTTGATCTCGATCCCGCCGCGATAGATGGCGAATCCCGCCAGTATGGCCGTTCCTATGCCGAGGACGGCCCCAATGCCGGTCGCCTGCGGATCCGCACTGTCCTGGAAGACGGCAACGAGGAACACGGATGTCTCAAAGCCTTCCCGGAAGACTGCGAGGAATGCCATCGTGACTAGCGCGGAGACGGAGCCAGCTGCAAGTGCCGCCCCCGTTTCTGCTTCGATTGACGCTGACAGGTTGCGCCCGTTCTTCCGCATCCAGACGACCATGTACGTCACGAACGCGACAGCCACTAACGCAACGATGGTCTCAAGTCCCTCCTGCTGGCGGATGGGCAGGTTGCGTTCCAGTTGGCGGAGGGCGATTCCAAAACCAAGGCAGACCACGACAGCGATACTCACGCCGGCGAGCACCCAGCGAATCGCAGCACTGTTTCCGTTCTTTCTGAGGAACACCGCCACGATGCCCACGATGAGAGCAGCTTCAAGTCCTTCGCGAAGGCCGACGACGAAAGCGGGTAACACAGGCCCTGCCTAACGCTGTATCGCTACAGCCTCCTCCAGCATAGTCTTGCCTAATTTCATCAGCAAATGATGCATTTGTTCGTAAAGGCGTGTCTACTGTGATCACCTCCAATACAATGCTTATATGTGTCCCAAGCTTGACCCCCACTACACGACGAGTGGAGGCTGTCTTGTGGGATGCGTGGCAGTGAAGGTCCGTGCCGTCATGTACACCATGGGAATGACCCAACCGAACGCCGGTGGCTAATTCCCCCGGCCGAGCGCATCCCACTTCTGGCGGTGGTGCTCTACGAGCTCCTCCCGTGTCCGCGTGAGAAGTTCATCAAGCACTTCCGCAAGGTGTGCGACGCGGTCGGCCGCCGGTTCGATCTCAAGAAGCCGCTGCTTCACGGGTTCGTCCACCTGGATCCAGGGCGCGAGGAAGTCCACGAGCTCCTGCGGGCCGGGCGGTAGCTTCATCCCGCGCGCCCATTGGTCTGTCAGCGAGAGTGCCATACGAAAGTAAAGCGGGAAGGTGGCACGGACTGTCTCAATGGCACTGGAAAGGCGTGCGTCCCGCGCATCTCCGGGATCTTCATCTATGAGTGAGACTTCGCCGAATGGATAGGGCCGGGGCGCCAGCATCTGGTCGAGCCGGAAGCGGCGGCGGCCGCGAGCAGTGAGCGTGAAACGTCCGTCGGGCAGTTCCTGGCACTCTTCGATGACTGCTGTAGTGCCAACCGTGAAGGGCGTGGCAGCGCCACCGACCTCCATCCCTTCGCGGATGAGGAGCACACCGAACTCGCCGCCACTCTCCAGCAGTTCCCGCGTCATCACGCGGTAGCGCTGCTCAAAAATCTGAAGCGGCAGCGGCATCCCCGGGAAGAGGACGGTCCGCAAGGGGAAGAGCGGAAGCTCCATCGACAGTCCGGCCGGCTGACCCCGGCGGAACGATTATGTATCAGCGCGGCGAGTGGGCCACCCCAGGCGTCAGCGTCGCTGAGCCAGCCACGCGTCCAACTGCTCCTGGTGCTCGCCGAAATGATGAATGCCCGCACCGTCCAGGAGCCGGTTCCCGATCTTCGGCTTGCCCTGGTCGCTGACTCCGAAGAAGCTCTCGTCGAGTGCCGCGGCAGCATCCCGGTACTCGCGATAGCGCAGATCGAAGACGGCGAGGGATGCCTTCCCCGGGGTGGCCGTGGCGGTGAACCCAGCGTTCCAGGTATCGGCGTTGCTGTAGTCGACGCCTTCGGGCGTTGGGCGTTCGCCACGGCCAACCCGCTCGATGCCGCCGGTCATCTCGTGGAACCAGCCGCCCATGTGGGCGAGGAGCCGTGCGAGGTCCCATTCGCCAAGCCAGACTTCGCGGTAGGCGTCGTCCGGCAGGGTGGTAATTTTATCGCGAAACGCGCCGTGTGCCTTATCGAGTTCGGCGAGTGCTTCTGCTTTCGTTGCCATGGATGACCTCCTCAGTCGATTCCTGCGATCTGCTTTGCATATGCCAGGGCCCGGCGAGAGTCGTATGCCCGTGCGATCATCAGCTTCTCGGCTTCGAGTGACCCTTCGGCGTGGATGGCAAGGACGGCGTGATAGCCGCCGAACTCGCCGGTCGTGAGGTCGCTGACCATGTTCATGGCGCGGGTTCGAACCTCGCCGTCGACCCCGGCACGCCCTCCGAGGTACTTTCGCAGGAGATCGCCCGTCTCGGGGTTGGCGAAGTCTTCGACTCCAGGGCCGGTGACCAGCATGCCGCCGGCGATGTCCTGGACGTGCTGCAACGCCTCGTGGTAATGGTGGGCGAAGTGCCACTTGGCCATGTTCGTCGTGAGCGCGTCGGGCGCGAAGATCCCATGCTGATCGGCCTGCCCGCGGATGGCTGCCATCTCGGTGAGCGCGCGAAGCGTCTCGGCGTAGCTCACGAGCCAGACGAGCTTGTCGCGCACGTGGGCAGCGCGGGAGATGCCATTCAGGTCTGCCATCAGCAACGCGGAGCCCACGAGCGCGTCAACGAGGGGCAGTTTGTACGAGACCGCGGTGAAGCGATGGTACTCGACGAACCCAAGCGCCATCGCCCCGGCGAAGTCGTGCTCACCAGCCATAAAGACGCGGTCCCAGGGCACGAACACGTCGTCGAAGATGGTGATGGTCTCCATCATCTTTCGCTCAGCGCTGAGAGGAGCGTCGTACTCCTCCTTCGGGGAGGCGCCGTACGGGCTGGCGATGAGCTTCACGCCGGGGGTGTTCACGGGGATGGCGAAAGCGACGGCATAGTCCTTGTCGCCTTCCGCCATAGCGCGCGTCGGAAGGACGATCAGTTCGTTCGTATTTGTAGTGCAGGAGGTGTGGATCTTAGCACCGCGCACAACGATGCCGTCGGGGCGGCGTTCGACGATGCGCGTGTAGTAGTCGGGGTCGTTTTGCGCCGTCGGGCCGAGCGAGCGGTCGCCTTTGACGTCGGTTTGGGCGACAGAAAGGGTGAGATCGTTGTCTCGAACGTGCCGGTAAAACGCTTCGACGCGTTGGAGGTAGTCCGTCTCGTATTTCTGGTCGATCTGCCGCGACACGCGATGCAGGGCAAACATCGCATCGCTGCCGATCTCTTTGACGAGGACGACGAGCGTCTTGCCGAGCGCAGTGGCAGTCTCGATGAGCTTTGAGCGGAGGAGGAGGTCTTCCGTGCTGGCCGGAATCTTGAAGTAGCGGCTGTAGGAATCGCCGTCCTCGGTCACGACAGAGAGGTCACGAGTCGCCGGGTCTTCGGCCATCTCGTAGTCAAGGGCGGCGTGGTGCACAGCCTTCTTAATGATGGGGTGCGTGGTGACGTCGTCCACGCGCTCCCCGCGGAAGAAGACGGTGCGGTCGTCCTTCAACGAATCGATGTACTGCTGCGGCGTGCGAAGTCCCATGCGGATGCTCCCCGGGATATTTGGTTCACGCGAAGTATCGCCGACGGACTGCGAGCGGGCGAGCATGGCGGCGCGGTTGAGCAGGCGATCTTCCGTGCTATCATGACGCGGATGCGGAAGTAGCTCAGTGGTAGAGCGCCTCCTTGCCAAGGAGGAGGTCGCGAGTTCGACCCTCGTCTTCCGCTCCAAGAGATTTCAGGCCCGCCTCCGGCGGGCTTTTTCTTGTCCAGAGTCCCCAGGGGTGGGCGGTTTACCGGGCCCTCACCGTCACGGCAATCTCACAGGATTCGCACAGCCAAGGCAGCGAGGATTACGTGGCCACGGGAGCCGCGTTTCCTCCCGGCTCCCGCGGCGATCAACTGGGGAAGCATTGATAAACACGATGCGCTGGCCGGACGATCATGAACCGGCCCGAATACTTGCCGTCAAGGGAGCCGGGAGCGGCTACGAGTCGACCTTTGACATCGGCATCCGGCTGTAACACTGCAGAGCGTCGCACATGAAGCGGGCCGGGGGCATACTTAGGGACCCGGCCCGCTCGTTTTCTGGCGGCGAGCATGGGGAATTGGCCGAAGTGGCGGAATGGCAGACGCGACGGTCTCAAAAACCGTTGGGGGAAACCCCGTGTGGGTTCGAGTCCCACTTTCGGCACCACTGCCGAGTGGTGTAACGGTAGCACAGAGGTCTTTGGAGCCTTTAGTCGGGGTTCGAATCCCTGCTCGGCAGCCACGAGTCCGGAATCGCCATAGTGTCGCGCCGGACAAAGCGGTCTGCGCCGAGAACGTGGCGGAGTAGCAGGAGCCCGAACCCATCACCGGAGACGCGCAAGACCCCTGCCATGCCTGTTGAGGTCGGGGCGATTCAATCGGGGCTGTTCAGGGGGCCGGCGGCGGCCGGCGGCCCATGACCGGCCATCAACTCACGAGTTAGTGATCTGCTCCGCGATCGACAGGTACAACGGGCATTCTTCGTGACCGAGCTGCGTCAGCAACAGGCCCGAGGAGACGCGTTCGACCAATCCCCATTCCCAGACCGCTTCTGCGTCCGTACCGGTCCGTGCCGCGAGTTGCTCTGCCGCCGCGCGAGCGAGCCTTCCAACTTCCGACTCCTGCCGGCGCGCTGGCCGCCAGCCTCGCAGCCAGCAGCCGAGGTCGTACTCCGGCTCGATGAAGGCAGCCTCCGGGTCGATGAACCTGTAGGTCCCGCCAAGGTCGAGCGGTGCTAGCAGGTTGCCGGGGTGTGCGTCGCCGTGGCAGATGACCGCACGCGCAGGGTCGAAGGCAGCGCCGCGGCGGGCGGCGAAGTCGAGCGCGAGGGACACCGTCCGTTCGCTGCATGGGCGTCCGAGGTAGTCCCAGTTCCGCGAGATGAAGTCTTCGAGCCATGCTGCCTTCCCGGCCCCATCGATAAGGCCCCTAGGATCGAACCGGACGTTCCAGGCTTCCTGTACAGCGGCACAGTAAAGCAGCATCTGTTGGTCCGGCGGCCAGTCTTGTTGCCACATTGGCGGGCCAAGGCGTTCGATCACCATCGCGCACTTCGCCCGGTTGTGATGGTAGAGGCGGGCGTATCCACGCCCTTCGGCAGCACGCAGGATGTCTGCCTCGACGGTGCTGCAGTCCGGGCCGGGGACAGCGACTTTGAGGATGGCCGCGACGCCGCCGGGCATGATGACTTCGACAGCAAGTGCGCTGCTGCCGCCACCCAACACCTGGCCGACCCGTAGGTCCCAGTCCGCGGCGAGGCCGGAAACTGCGGCGTCGAGCTGTTGAAGCCAGGCAGCGCCGGTCTGGCCCATCCCAGGGCACGCATGCGAACGAGGTCGGGGACTTCGAGCTGCGCCACGGTCACATTGTGCCGCGAGTGTTGGTTGCGCGTGGCTGCCCCTCCAGAGCATGGCGAATTCCTTTTCCTCCCCAGGTGGCCCCTGGGAACTTGCCGGAAGCGGTCAGCCGAGTTCCTGTGCCAACGCGATGATGATGCCTTCGGGCCCTCGGACGTAGCAGAGCCGGTACATCTCCTCGTACTGCGCGACCTCACCGAGCAGTTCGGCGCCAAGCTCTCGAAGGCCGTCAAGGACCGCGTCAATGTCGTCTACGGTGAACATCACGCGGTGCAGTCCGACTGTATTCGGTGGTGGGACCTGCGGATTGCTGTGAACGGCGGCCGGTGCGTGGTACTTCGCCAGCTCCAGGCGGTTGTGCCCGTCCGGGGAACACATCATTGCGATTTCGGACCGCACCCCGGTGAGGCCGACGGTCTGGTCGACCCAGGTTCCCTCAACCGTTTGCCCGCCTTCGAGTTCCAGGCCGAGCTTGGTGAAAAACGTGATCGCAGCTTCCAGGTCATCGAAAACGATGCCCACGTTGTCTATGCGTTTCAGGGCCATACCTCGAGGATACACTGGGTCAGGCGGGCAGCCCGCTGGGACCGCGACAACTGGGCGGGCAGTCGTGGCTACGAACTACAATCCGGAAGAGCAGTATGGCCACGCTTCATTTGATGGTTGGGCTCCCGTGCTCCGGGAAAACGACGTTGGCGAAACAGCTGGAGCTTGAACGCGATGCGCTTCGACTGACGACCGACGAATGGCACATCCCGCTCTTCGGCCAGGATGCCGAAGATCCGCTGCACGATGAGAGACATGCGCAGATCGAAGCGATGCTCTGGGGCACTGCCCGCCGGGCCCTCGAATTGGGACTGGACGTCATCCTGGACTTCGGCTTCTGGGCGCGCGAAGAGCGGGAGGACTATCGCGCGCGAGCGAAGCGGTTGGGGGCCCGAAGCGACGTGCACTTCCTGGATGCATCCAAGGACGAGCTGGTGCAACGCCTCGCGAAACGAAACTCACAGCCGTCGCAGAGTGCATTTCATATCACCGAAGAGCAGATGACGCCGTGGATTGCATCCTTTCAAAGACCCACGCCTGACGAACTTGATCCAAGGGATTAACATGCGCCGGCGCTGGGCCAGTCGGCCCTCGAACGATTCAAACAGGGGGTTCCGACCGTGCAGAAGCTTATCGCGACGGTCTTCAACTACTCGCTCGACGGGCTTCTTGCTGACCAGGGCACCGCGTTCTGGGACTTCTGCTTCAGCCTGCCCGAAAACAATCAACCCGGCGCCGCGAGACAGCTCGACTTTCTCCGGGGCGCCAGCGCTCACGTCTTTGGCCGAAGCGCATATGAAGGCACCTCGGTGGCCATGATGACAAACACCGGCCACCCGTTTTCTCCGATTCTGAACGCGGCGCCCAAGGTGGTCTTTTCCCGGACCATGAATTCGGCGGCGTGGAACAACACCGTGGTAGCCAGTGGCGAAACGACCGAAGAGGTCGACCGGCTCCGGCAGGGCGGCGACGGCTACATCATCGTCTGGGGCGGTGTGCGTCTCTGGCGTTCACTGATGCAACGCGACCTGCTCGACGAGATCCAATTCAGCGTCTTCCCGTACATCGCGGGCGAGGGCACCCGGCTGTTCAACGGCGTTCCGAAGTCCTACGCGCTCGAACTGGTTTCCAGCTCCGCTTCCGAGAATGGGATCGTCACATTGCGCTACCAGCGGCGGCGATAGGGCGACCGGCGCGCGGACAATGTCGGCGAGGGCGGACCGCCAAACTAGCGCCGGCGGCGCGACCTGGGGCAGAATTCGTCGGTCCCGGCATCTGAGACGGCGAGGCCCATGAGCTTGAGCGTTCCTCCGGCACGGAGCCTTCTGCTGTCGGCACTCGGACTCGACGGGGGATCCATCGTACCCTCGAATTCGACCCTCCCCGCGTACAAGATGAGGTCACCCACGGCCTCGATCGTGCCCTCGACGGCCCCCCCTTTGTCCAAGTACAGGTCTCCGCGAGCAATGAGTGTTTTGTCCGCTGCCCAGTCCCTGCTGAATTCACCTATCCAGCTCTGCTCATGACCGCTTAGGTTGATGCTGTCCGGGATCCCGGCCGCCAGCGTTCTAACGCACTGTGGCAGGTGGAAGATGTGAGAACCTCCCCCGAACGGCTGTTCGAGGGTCAGCGCGTGCGCATAATTGCTCCGGATCTGGCTCTCGAGCTCCGCATGCCCCGTTGCTGCACTGATCGTGCGGCCGAAGCCAGTCCAAAGCTGGATCTCGAGGGCGTCCACGCCGCGGACATCAACGCCCGTCATCGGTGCCACTGCCCGGAACCCTCTATACTCGTCAGTGTCTTCGAGTGCCTCGGCGATGAACCCCGAGTTCCATCCGCCTACGCTCACCTCCTCGCCGCCACACACCATGTCTCCTGCGCTGAGAGCCCGGCCAGAGCCTCTTGCCGGGCGACCATTTGTGGCGACGGCTCTTACTGACCCGGCGGTAGCCAGAATCTTCTCCATCTTGTATCCAGGGATTTCGACGCGCTTCGTCGTCTCACCCTGGCTAGCGACCAACTCAACGGCGCATGTTGCGATGAACCCGTCTATCGTGAACGTGCCCTTGAAGGTCTTTGCCTCGGGAAACGTGTTCAGAGTCTTCCCGTTGTAGCTAACAGTGATAGGACCGCCGGTGGCGCTCCACCCGGAACCCTCGAACGAAGCTCTATCGCCCAGCTTCGCGAGAGCTTGGGGACTCGGGTTTCCGTTCCGCAGCGACGCGGTCAGCGTCGGACATGGTCCCGTCGACGGGCAACCGGTCTTGAGTTCGAAGTCATCGAAGATGGCGAACGTACCGTCGTAGCCGGAAGAACTCGCATACAGAACTAACGTGACCTCTCCCATGAGGTCGGGAAGGTCATAGGTTTTTGTCTCGGGCAGTGCGCCCGTACAACTGAATGTGAGCGGGTCGAGCGTGTAGCTTGCGATAAGCCTCACGGGAACAAACGTATCGATTGGCGTGGGCACGCCGTCAACCATGAGGTACACAGCTACCGTCACTGGGTCCAACTGGCCCCAGGTCCGGAAACTCAGGGTGGACTCGCCCTGGAGCGTGACGGTTTGTTCGGCATAAGCCCAACCATTCGGAACATCCATCGCAAGCGCATTGTTCCCGGAGTGGGAGGGCAGGCACTGCGAGCTCGTCGCGATGAACGGACTTCGCGAACCCGCAACAGTCCAGCCGGCCAACCCAGCCGAGAAATCTCCGTTTTCCAGCATGCTGTCGGCCTGGACCCCGAACGCGGGCGGAATCACGAGCAGGCTGACTGCCGCCATGACGAAGAGAGCTATCCGTTTCATCGGCCTCTCCGATACCAAGAATAGATCAATCCCGGTAATATCCGAGATCTACCGGGCACCGCAAGCGTTCATCGCGGTTGACATCGCGGTCCACGGTGAGGCAGGGCCACCCGACTGTTCGACGGTGTCCCCAGTGCGTACTAGCTCGAACTGCTCTCCAGCCCACCCGCTTCCAAGAAAGGAACCGTCACCTTCGCGTACCGGCGCCGGCGATAACGCGGGACGGCCTCAACGGCATCCAACGGGAGCCCGGTACAGTACGGTCAGCCCCCGCCTAGAATTGCACGGGTGGTGCGAGCACTCGTGCCACGACCCGCGTGCTGGAGCGCTCCACGATGGCTAACCGGGCACCTATCGCTTCCCGTAATCTCGACATCTCCGGCAATGCGCCGCTGCCGTGGAGCAGGGTGCAGGATCTCCTGGACGGACTCATCTTCCTGGGCACGACCTTCCTCGCGACCGTGCGGCCGGACGGGCGTCCGCACTCCGCCGGCATCGGCGCGGTCTGGCTCGACGGCGATATCTACTTCACGAGCGGGGAGGGAACGCGCAAGTCTCGCAACCTGGTCACGAACGCTGCCTGCGTAATCTCCGCCCGGCTTACCACGGTTGACATCGTCCTCGAAGGCGAGGCGGTGCGGGTCACTGACCCGGCGACCCTCAGGCGGGCCGCTGCGCGCTTCCGGGAGGGTGGCTGGCCGGTGCAGGTCGAGGGCGACGCGGTGACGGCGCCGTACGCCGCCCCAAGCGCTGGACCACCGCCCTGGAACGTCTACCGATTCAGCTTCCACACGGCCATCGCGAACGCCACGGCAGAGCCGCACGGCGCGACGCGGTGGCGGTTTGGGGATTGAGCGGAGCAATGGAGCGTTGGAATGCGACCATCTGTGTGACCAGCGAGATCGATTCCACCACTCGAGTACGCATCCAGCCGCTGGAGCCATCCAAGGCACCGCGGCCAGTCGCGGAGTGATGGCGGCGTTGGGCCCCTGCGGACGCAACTAGTGCAGAAGTTCGTTGACCTTGCAGTAGCTGCAAGGTGTAGGGTGCGCCCGTGAATGTTTCAGAGGTTGCGCGCCGGACTGGACTCTCGGCGTCGGGCGTGCGCTGGTACGAATCGGTCGGCGTGTTGCCTGCAGCGCCTCGGAAGGAGAACGGGTATCGCGAATACTCTGACAGCGACCTGCGCCTACTCCACCTGGTCACGACGTTGCGCCGGGTGGGGCTCTCGCCCGCCGAGGCGGGGAGACTGGCGCGACTCTGCATCGAACGAGGCGCGGCAGACCCTGAAGTCCCGGCCGCGCTCGCAGCCCACCACCACGCACTCCGCCAGCAGCGGATCGAGCTGGAACGGCTCGACTGGGAGCTGACCGACCTGGAAGCGACCATCGAAACGACCGGCTCCCGTGCCAACGCGCCTGCCGCGGCGAAGGTCGCTCCGATCTCCGTGCTGTTCCTCTGTAACGGAAATTCTGGACGCAGCCAGATCGCGGAGGCGCTCCTGAAACGCCACGGCGGGCCAGCGTTCGAAGCGCAGTCCGCCGGCTTTAGGCCGACGGGCGTGAGCGACCTGACCATCCGGGTGCTCGCCGAAGATAGGATCGATTGGTCATGCGGGCGCGCCAAGCGGGTGGAAGAGTTCGTTAGGCGGGGGTTCGACTACGTGATCACGCTGTCAGACGCGGCACGCGAACAGTGCCCGGCATTTCCGGGCCCGCACAATGCGCTCCATTGGCGGCTCGACGATCCGGGCGAGGTGATGGGATCTCTCGATGAACGGCTCGCGGCCTATCGCCGGACGCGTGACGAGGTACTGATCCGCCTGGTGCCGTTCATCGAGCTGGCCGCCCACGCGTCCCGCATCCGGCCACCACGGCCGCAACAAATGGAGAGGTTCTCACATGGATAGCACTGTTTATGTCCGGTACATGGTGCACGACGTACCTGCGTCGATCGCGTTCTATACGACGCATCTTGGGTTTTCGGTCGAAGCGGACTTCGGGGAGGCGTTCGGTTCGGTGCGGCGCGGGAACCTCGTACTCCACCTCAGCGGGCCGAAAAGCTCGGCCGGGCGTCCGATGCCCGACGGCCGCCAGCCCGTACCTGGCGGCTGGAACCGCATCCACCTGATCGTCGAAGACGTGGACGCTGAAGCAGCGAAGCTGCGCGCGGCGGGTGTGCCCTTCCGGAACGAGGTCATCCGCGGACCCGGCGGTGCACAAACCCTGCTGGATGACCCCTCCGGGAATCCGATCGAACTGTTCCAGCCCGCGGTCCAAAGGCCCGGTTAGGCGCGGGCGGGCAGCCCGAGCACGGACCCTTCGCCCACGCTCACTTCGTCACCCAGCCCGGCAGATGACTCGCCTGGATTACCCAGTCCACGAACTGGAGTTCGTCGAGTTTGCTGTCTTCATACACATGAACGTAGCGTGTCTTCCCATCTTTGGACTCGACGGGCGGGGCCGGGCTTAACGAGGCTCCATCAAAGAACGTCACCTTGATGTACTTCGTGAAGCAATGAAAGCTGACGAACCAACCGCCGCCTTCGCTTCCGTAGAACGGCGAGTTCCATCGGACGGCTTTTCGCACGCCGGGAACGGCGGACGTGATGATCGCGTCAAGCCGGGCGCCGGCGTCTCCCTTCCAGCCGGGCATTGCCGCGATGTACGCCTGAACCGGCGCGTCCCCATCGCCCTTCGGGATCTGGGGGTTACCGCCGGAGAGGAGCACAGGAGTGTTCGCTCCCGTGCGTTCCCTGTCCCTGTTGTCTGCCACTGGCTGCTGCCGTCGGAGTGAATGTGGTCGCCGAAGCGCGGTTCTGCGACCAAGAAAGTATGCCTCGAAAGCAGGAAGGGCGCGGCTCCTGCATCCGCACCGCACCGTGCTGGCCCGGTTTATTGCCGTAAGCGAGCCGTAATCGCCTTGTCGCGTCCGCAGAACAGAATCGGGGGATGGAATTCTCTGGCACGCCCAACGTGCCCGACTACTACGCGGAGCACTACCAGCCCGGGATAGTCGACCTCCCGGCATCGGGCCCGCGATTCCACGAACTGCCCGAGGCCGGGCTCGATTACGGGCCACCTGGCGGGCTCCCTGGCCTCCTTGCCACAATTGCTGGGTTAGATCCCGGTCTCGAGCCTGAGGCGATCTTCGGGGCCGCCGCGGGCTACCGGCTCAGCCTGTGTGCCCCGGCGGACTCGCTCCGCGATGCGTCGCGTATTGCGAGAGAAGCGGCCACCCGGGCGGACGAGTGCCTCGTCGTGCTGGCGAAAGCGCCGCAGCCAGGATTTTCGAAAACACGCCTGGCGGCGACCTTTGGTGATGCGGGGGCCGCCGAGCTCTCGCAAGCGTTCCTTGATGACACATTAGAATTGGCGGCCGCTTCCCGCCGGCCAGCGGTGATCGCCTTCACGCCCGTAGCGGCTCGTGCGACGTTCACGGATCGCGTTCCTTTCGCCGTGCTGGTTGCACAGCCAGAAGGGGATCTCGGCGAACGGATCCGTGCGGGACTCGATTGTGCGCTCCGCGATTCGCGCGCTGCCGTGCTCATTGGTTCGGATACGCCGCACCTGCCGCCGGGCGTTCTTGACGACGCTTTCGAGAGCCTCGCAGAGGCGGACGTGGTGGTGGGCCCGGCCTGTGACGGCGGCTTCTATCTGCTGGGGCTCGCGACAGAGTCCGTGCCAGGTGGGCTATTCGATGGTATCGAGTGGAGCACGGCGAGTGTTTGTCAGCAGTTGCTCCACAACGTGCGGAAGCTGGGCCTGGCCGTGCGGCTTCTGGACGAGCAGATGGATATCGACGATGCCGAGAGCCTGGAGATCGCGATGCACTGGCCACAAGAGGCGGCAACGGCGTCACACACAAGAGCAGCCGTCGAACGGATCGGATTGGAGGGCGGGGATGGCGCATGACGTCCCGCCGTGTTCGAGTACGAGGCCCACAGCACAGCTCGGGGCTGATCCTCATGCTGATGCTCGCCGCTATGTTTGCGAGCGGCGCGTTCGTCTACCTGTTCACGTTCAGCTACGACCTTCGGCCCTGGTTTATGCCCGTCCGATCTGTCCATTTCTACGTGGGGATCGCGTCAATCGTCATCCTCGCGGCGAAGTACGGAAGCCCCACCGTGCGGCTGGCCGGGTACCACTCGGGGGTGCGCCGCTACACGGCAGCGGGGCCGCCGTCATTTATCCCGCGGATGCTTTCACCATTGCTGGCGGCGGAGTTCTTCGTGCTGTACTTCATCGGCCTCTACACGCTGATCCACTATTACTACCACACGACAAACATCTGGCCGTTTGCAGCCAAACCGGTGCAGGTGCATCTCTGGGCGGCGATTGTGGGTGCACCGCTGTGACAGGTTGACCGGATATTCGTACGTGACGATTCCGATTCCTTCGGGGTCGAGTTCGGGATTGTCTCCGCACTGGAGCAAAGAAAGGGCCCCGCATGACACAAGCGATAGTACAGCCGGCGGCGTCAGGCCCCCGGCGGTCGATGCCGGGCGAGATCTACCTGGAAGTCACGAACCGATGCAACTTGAAGTGCACGACCTGTCCGCAATCGTGGGGAATGTCCGAGGACACCGCGGACCTGACGCCGGAGACGGCACGGGAACTGCTGTCGCAGCTCCCCACGGTGCGGAGGGTGGTACTCCATGGCATCGGTGAGCCGACGCTGAATCCGAGGTTGGCGGAGATCATCGACGTCGTGAAGGAGCGGGGGGCTTACGCATTGTTCAATACGAATGCACTGCTGCTCCGGGGGAGGCTTCTTGAAACGCTGGTCCAGTCGGGCCTCGACGAGGTGCGGATCTCTGTCGATGCGGCGACACCGGAAACGTACAAGCTGGTTCGGGGCACGGACATGTTTTCACGGGTGATCGCCAACGCGGCGGCGCTCAACGAGACAAAGGCCCGTCTCGGGGCAACGACACCACGCCTTTCGCTCTGGATGACGGGGATGAAGTCGAATATCCGCGAACTCCCGGAACTCGTCCGCGTTGCTGCACGGGCCGGGATAGCCGAGGTGTACGTGCAGCGGCTCGTGTTCTCCGGCAGAAACCTCGCGGACCAGCAGGAGGCACTGTACGGACAGATGGGGCCGCCAGAGCGCGAGGGCCTGGCGGCGGCCGAACGTGTAGCCGCTGAGCTGGGAGTTACGCTCAACGGTTCGAGCGAGGCGTTGCCCGCCGAGCAGGCGCCTTCGCTTGCCGAGCGCCCCTGGAGCGCCTGCCGCAGGCCAACCTCTCTTATGTACATCACAGCGAATGGCAATGTGCTCCCCTGCTGCATCGCCCCGTTTACGTCTGCGCCGTACGAATCGCTCATCCTCGGAAACACCGGCCGGATGGGCCTGGAGGAGATATGGAACGGCAACCAGTACGAGGAGTGGCGGTCGAAGCTCCAATCCGACGAACCGCCGCAAGCGTGCAAAGGTTGCGGTTCGGCCTGGGCGCTGTAAGGGATACTCGGACCGGCGCCTTGTGGTTTGGTGGTTCGATGCTGGCCATGGGGCTGGCACTGGCGGCATTTGTGCGAATCGCCGTGCTCCGCTGGGAGACATTCGTCACGAACGCCTTCGACCTCGCGTTCTTCGATCAGATCATCTTCAACACGTCCCGCGGACGGCTCTTCGACAACTCGTTCGTACCCTACAACTTCGCAGGTCAGCACCTGGAACCGATCCTGCTGGCGTATGTACCGGCCTACTGGCTCGGGGCCGGACCGCTCTTCCTGACGGTGTCCCAGGCAGTGGTAGCGGCGTTTGCCGCCGTGCCGCTGTACTTCTTCGCCCGCCGGCTGACCGGTCAGGCAGTCATTGCAGCCGCGGCCGTGGTCGCGTACCTGGCGAACCCGTATCTCCTCCGGGCGATCACCTTCGACTTCCATCCAGAAGTAATGGTGTCCTTCCCGGTGTTCCTCGCCGCCTGGGCGGTAGTGGAACGGCACCATCGCACGGCAGTGGCGGCGAGCCTCGCAACGCTGCTCTTCAAGGAAGACGCGGCGTTCCTCGCCGTCTTCCTCGGCGGTTTTATGTGGATGAGAGGGATGCGAAGCGAGGCCAGGCTCACGGCTGGCGTGGCGGTCACGTACGCATTGCTCGCCGTCTTTGTCGTCATGCCATTGGTCCGCGGCGGCGAGGGCAGTGACCTTGTCGATCGGTACGGCTACCTGCTTCCCGGGCACGACGGGAACGGGAGCGGACTGGTCGGTGGACTTTTCCTGCTGCCGTGGCGCGCAGCTGAGGTGATCCTGCACCCGGACCAGATGGTCACAGCAGTGCTTTTCCTTGGCACGAGCGCGGCGATCGGGGTCGTGCGGCCGGTTGGCCTGGCGTGGCTGGCGCCGGGGCTGGCGCTCGCACTGCTGTCCCAACACCCCCCACAGCGGCAACTTGAACTGCACTACGCGGCCGAGATGGTCCCCATCGCGTTGGTGATCACAGTGCTCGCCGTGGAAAGGATCCGTACGCGCATACCCGCGCAATGGCTCGCGCTGGCGGTCGCCGGCCCTCCGGTAGCCGCCATGGTGGTGCTGAGTCCGTTCGGGTCTTCCCTGGGGAAGGCGCCGTCAGCTGAGCACAGGGCAGCCGTGCTCGCGGGCGTGGCGCTTGTGCCCTCAGACGAAGGTGTCTCAGTGTCTGCACAGTCGGGGCTGTTACCGCGCCTGTCGCAGCGGAAAGAGGCGTACGAGTTCCCGGGACATGCGGAGAGCGCGGACTGGGTAGTGGTCGACCAATATGGATTCAGAAGCTCTCAGTCGCTCGCGGCTGGATATGACGCGATGCTCGAAGAGGTTCGGTCCACGGCCGAACTCGTGTACTCGGCGAACGGCGTCGAAGTTTTCCGGAGGACGAAATGAACGCAGTACTTATCTTGCCCGCACGAAATGAAGCCGAATGCATCGAGGAGGTCATTGCTGAGGCACGGCAACACTTTAGCGGCGAGATCATCGTCGTCGACAATGGGAGCAGCGACGACACTGCTGAGCGAGCGGCCGCCGTGGGCGCCCGTGTCGTTCGCGAACCTGTTCCGGGCTACGGCAGGGCGTGCATGGCGGGCGTCCGCGCAGCGCCAAATGCAGACGCATACGTGTTCATGGACGCTGACGGCAGCGACTGCCCCGAGGACATCCCGGAGTTGCTGGCTGCGTTGGAAGACGGAGCAGGACTCGCCCTCGGTGTGCGGACAGGGACAAGGGTCGCTCCCGGGTCGATTGCACCGGCGGCTCGCTTTGGAAACTGGCTCAGCGGAACGCTTATCGGCATGGGCACCGGACGAAAGCTCAGGGATCTCTCACCGCTGAAGGCACTGACGCGGGAAACGCTCAACACGATTGCGCTGTCCGAAATGACGTATGGCTGGACGGTGGAACTCCTCGCGGTGGCGGCAAGCAAAGAAGTCACAATCAAAGAGGTCGAGACCGGGTACCGCCACCGCATGGGTGGCCGTTCCAAGGTGAGCGGGACGGTACCAGGGTCGATTCGCGCCGGCTATCGAATCCTGTTTGTACTCGGACGAGCTGGCACGCGGCAGATGGGAAAGGGAACTGCGGGGGGGGCTGCCGCCGCGACGGTTCTCGCGCTGACGGCGATCGCCGCCTACACAACCTGGCTTTTCGCGCAGCGGCTATTGAGCCGTGATGTCCTGGTGAGCAGCTGGCTCCTCGCGTGGCCCACCATGCTCGCCGGGGCACTCCTCGGCACGATGATAGGCAGCGTGTTCAGCAGGGGTCGAAAGGGCCGCGACAGCCCTGCCTACGTGACGGCAGGAGCGGTGAGCGCCTTCCAGTAGGCCCACGTGTCGCAGGGAGTCCGGTCCGGGTTTAGGGCGTAGCCGGGGATTACGCCCGTGAGATTCCAGCCAAGTCGCTCGTAGACCCGCCGGGCCTCGGCGCTGGCCGTATCCAGCGTCAGCAACGCGCGATGTTCCCCGATCGCTTCGCGTTCGGCGGCAACCATCAGTCCTTCCGCGATACCGCGGCGACGAGCGCGGCGGTGCACTAAGAGCTTGGCAACCTCGGCGCGGTGGGGCTGTTTTCGGGCAGCGACAGCAGCAACTAGACTGTCCCCTGGATACCCTCCACATCCCGGGCAACGATGAGCGCCGTTCCGCCTTGTGCGACCGCAGCCGCGACACTTGCCCAAAAGGCCTTCGCGCGGGCCGGGGTCAAAGGCGACAGGAAGCTGACGGACGCTCCTCCCTCGACGCAATCGCGCAGGACCGCGGCGAGCTCGGGGGCCGCGGCGGCCGCGCCTGCCCCGTCCAACCGCACGACTTCAAAGGGTTGAGATGCGTTCATGCCGGCTCCTGGATGACGAGGTACTCTGCTGGCGAGCCGGACGGCGCCTCGAAGAGCGTCGGCCGGTCGACCACGGCGAACAGGCAATCACCGGCGGCAAGCAGGGTCGATTCCCCGCCGATAGTGAACGTGACCTGCCCGGAAAGCATGATGATGCTGGCGGATCGGGGATTCGGGGACCACGGCATATTCGACCACGGTGCCGGCGGGAATCTTAAGGCGAACGATTTCGACCTTGCTCTGGTTGGAACCGGGTGCGGACCAGGCCCCTCTCGGGGTCCCTCCACGACGGCTGAACGGGGGCGGGGAAGTGGGTCATCCCGGCTGCTTCGACGGAATTCATGAGCGTGGAGAGCGTGACGTCCAGCCCGGCACAGAGCCTGCCGAGCAGCCCGGCGGTCGGAGACGAGGCGCCCGACTCGACCTTTGAACTCATCGCCTTGCTGACGCCGGAACGCTCCGCGAGTTGCGCCAGAGAAAGGCCAACGGCCACGCGACGCGCCTTGAGATTGGCGGCGATCCACGCTTCAATGTCCGTCCCATCGGTGTCCATACAGGCACTAAAGTAGACGCCCGGCGGGCGCCGCAATGAAGTGCCCAGCACTGGATAGAGGAGCTGCCATTGACCCCATGCCATATGCTCCGCACATGCAACAATGGGGCGCACCGGAAGGCTGGCACACGATCACACCGCGGATCTTCGCAGAAGACCCGGCGGGGCTCGTGGCGTTTCTCCGTACCGTGTTCGACGCTCGCGGCACGTTCCAAACGAGCCGGCCCACTGAGATCTGGATCGGCGATTCCATCTTGATGATCTCAGGCACAGAAGTGCGCTCCGCCATGGCCGCCTGCCTGTATGTGTACGTGGACGACGCAGACGCAACGTACGCCCGGGCGCTGGCGGCGGGGGCAGAGACAGTCGAGGCACCGACGGACACGCCCTATGGTGACCGCCGGGCGATCGTCCAGGACCCATTCGGGAACGCGTGGCAAATCGCTGCCTTCCGCGCGCGCGGCGAGGAGAAGCTGCGGGGCGCTTAGTTCCGCTTCCGCCAGAACGCCCACCAGGGCGGTGGCGGAGCGCCGGTCCCCTCGCTCATCGACGCCGTTGGCGGCGGAGCGTCGCCGAGGACCCGGGGCACGACGTTGCGCAGCTGAGCGATCTCCTCGGGCGTGAGCTTGAACGCGACCGATTGCACGACCGTGACGCGGCGCATCGCGATGTCGGCGGGGCCTGCGTCCATTACGGACTCAAAGGAGTTACCGACGATCGCGGCTTTTTCGGGCGGAAGGGCCAGCCATGCCCGCAGGCGGGCTTCGGTCATGGACCGAAGCTGTGGGTCAGGCAAGCGGTAAATGATCTCGATTGCGCTGGCCAGCTCGGTCCTCCGATCGGCTTCATCGAAGTCAGCGATCGCGGCGTAGGCAGCAGTCGCTGCTTCGTCCTGGGCGTCCTGCTCCAGCTGAGACATTGCTGTCCAGTCGTACTTACTGCTTGCTGATTGCATATTCTGATTCCCTTTCCCGGCCAGTGACCCCGCAGGCAACGAACCGCCGCGGATCCCTTTGCGCGGATCGAAGTCCGCAGCATCAAACGAGTCTACTCGTTCCCACGCCGTACGGGACCATCCGAATGTGGCCGGGGTTCTCCGCTTTGTGACGATTGCTTGATGCGACCGGCAATCTATACCGAGGCCTGGAGGCGATCGGAAGAGCCCTCATGATGGCAATCATCGAGTTTGGAAACCTCGGCGGAAGGACCGGCTATGCGGGAACGGCGAGGCACAGGAATGCCGATGACCGTGTGGCCAACGAATAGATGGGCTGCTTCGACGGCTTGAATACCACACTGGACATCTGATCGAGCCGGCGACATCCTCGACTTGACGGGCCCGTGTCCCGCGCCGAAACATCACTCGAACTGGCTGCCAGCGAACTGTTGACCCTCTCCCGCGACAGGTATATTTTTCCAACTAACCGGAAGGGGGAACGCGATGAACTCACACGTCCTGGTCGGCACGCGCAAAGGCGCATGGATCTACACCTCGGATGAGAAGCGGGCGCAATGGACCGTTTCCGCGCCGATGATGCCGGGCTGGACAGTGAACCATATGGCCGTCGACACGCGTCACGACCCGCCGCGCATCTACGCGGCGGCAAACCACTGGGCGTGGGGGCCATCCGTCGCCTGGAGCGACGACGGCGGTGCGACGTGGGAAAAGCGGAGCCCCGGCCTCGCCTTCCCGGAGGATATGGGCATCGCCGTCGCAGCGACATGGCATATCGAACCGGGGCACGCAGACCAGCCCGGCGTCGTTTACACGGGGACGCAGCCAGCGGGCCTTTTCAAGAGCGAAGACTGGGGCGAGTCGTGGAAGCCGGTGGACAGCCTGAACCGCCACAAGTACCGCGAGCTCTGGGGACCGACGGGCTCAGTCGGCGATTCTTCGCTGCACTCCTTGCAGGTGGACCCACGTGAGCCGAATCGCGTGTACGCCGCCATTAGCTCAGGCGGAACGTACGTCTCGCAGGATGCGGGCGGAAGCTGGGAGTTGTGCTCCCACGGAATCGTTGTAACTACGCCGGCCGCGAAACAGCTCCTGGCAGAGATTGCCGAGATGTTCCCGCAGCCGGATCTGCCGCCAGACGTGGACCCCGCGGCGATGGACGAGTTTCACAAGTTCCGTATCGACCTGAAGAACCCGGACCGGCTCTGGGGGCAGTCGCACTTCGGCGTGTTTAAGTCTGACCATCGTGGCCAGGGATGGCAGGATGTGACCAGCAACCTGCCATCCTTCCATGGCTTCCCGCTGGCAGTGACCAAGCAGGGGCCGGATGCGGTGTTCGTGCTGCCGATCGAGTACGGGGCCGATAACTTCCGGGTGGTCCCCGGCCAGTTCACAGTGTGGCGCACGATGGACCAGGGCAAGACCTGGCAGGGGATGACTGACGGACTCCCCGGGCCCAACGATTTCCAGAGCGCCTACCGCGAAGGGATGGATACCGACGGACTGAGCCCCGAAGGGGTGTACGTCGGGACCACCAACGGCCAGGTGTTCGGGAGCAATAACATGGGCGAGCACTGGCAGCGGTTGCCGGGCACGTTGCCGCCGATCGTTTCGGTGACGGCGGCCGCCTGGTAGCTCCGCAGCTACCAGCCACCCGCGAGGTCGCGTTTACCCTGCTCGCTCGCCTGCGCGGCGTGGTTGAGGATGTTGCGCTCCATCGATGACACCGCCTGTTCGGAGCGTGAGCGGTAGATCCTTGTCCGCAGACGATGGGCTTCGGAGGCGTCCGGGCGGGCGATAACGGCCATCTCCACCAGGTGGCATGCCATCCGGTAGTCCCCCGCCTCGCCAAGCTCCGCCGCACGTGAGAGGACGCGGTCGATCCCGCCTGCGAGGGCAACCCATTCCTCGGCCTGTTGTCTGCGCGGCGCCGGCAGGAGGTTGTCGGGCTCGTTGTCGTACCAGCCTCCGTAGAGCCGCCAGATATTTCGCAGGATGAATTGCGGATGGTCGTAGACAGGCCGCAGGTACGGCTTATCGAGCAGCCGTTGCGGGATCTCAACCTCGTGGAGGACGCGGTCGAGGTTGGAACCGGTGTTCATCAGTGTGAGGACCTGCTCCTCCAACGATTCCAGGAACTCCGCCGTGTCCGTCAGCAGAGCGTGGATGCGGTCGTGGCCGGTTAGTGGGAACCCGTGGCCCGCCGACATGATTTCCGGTTTAAGCGCCGCCATCTGACGGAGGGCAGCGGCCCACTCACCGCAGTAACGCTGCACCTTCTGGGGATTGCCGGCGTTTGGCACCGCCCAGATAACGAGGTCACCCGGGAAGAGCCACTTGCGCTCCGGCACAAACAGCCACGTCGCGTCATCGGTCTCGCCACGGCCGTGGTGGAGTTCGAAGGTGAGGTCGCCGCGGGAATACGTGAGCCGCTCGTGATACGTGACATCAGGATAGCGATATTCTCCGGGCCACTGAAAGCGGGCGACATCGATCGCGAACTGGCGGCGATTGATGGCCGTGTTCCAGCCGCGCGTCTTGCGGTAGCGGTCGAAATGCCCGGCAACACGGGCGTGGGCATACACCTGTGGCCGGACCCAGGCTTTTTCCGTTGCCTCGGCTTCGAAACCCGCTGTGCCGAAGATGTGGTCGACATGGTGGTGCGAGTACACGGCCGCAACAAGCGGGCTCTCTGCTCTCCAACGGCGGACGGATTCAAAGAGCGGCTGCTGATCTTGCCGTGTACCCGTATCGAACATGACCAGCCCGTCGCCGCTGTCGATGGTGTTGCAGGTGGCAAGCCCCTTGTACCAGTGAAGACCGGCGGCGATCTCTTCACCCTCGCGGAATTCCGGGAGCGCCGCGTGAACAGGGTGCACATCAAGCGTTGAGACCTCACCGTTCCAGAGCCGGTCGGCAAAGGCGAGGATGGATTCGGGCATGGCAGGACTCCGGGGCGCGGGATCGGGCCGACTTTACGGCAGGCCCGGTCGCGGGTCGACGGCTGCGCGGTAGTTCCCCGGAGGACAATCAGAGGGCTATCGTGATGCGCGACGAACCGGAGGACTGGCATGGACATCGGATTGATGGTCGAAGGACAGAACGGGCTGACATGGGAGCGGTGGCGGCACATCCTGGCGCTCGCCGAACGCCTCAACTTCCCGTCGGTATTCCGGTCTGACCACTACTTCATTGGTACACAGCAGGACTCGCTTGAGGCGTACCTCTCGTTCGTGATGGCCGCGACGGAGACCACGAGCATCCGTTTCGGGCCGCTTGTGAGCCCGGTGACCTTTCGTTCGCCGGCGGACGTGGCGAGGATGGCCGCGCAGGTGGACATCCTCAGCGGGGGCCGTTTTGTGATGGGCCTCGGGGCCGGCTGGAACGAATCCGAGCACCGCGCATATGGCATCCCATTCCCACCCGTAAAGGAGCGCTTCGACCGTCTGACCGAGGCCATCGAGGTGATCAAGGCGCTTTGGGAAGGGCCAGCGACGTATCCCGGCCACTTCTACCAGGTGCAGGACGCGCACTGCCTTCCGGCGCCTTCCCGTGGAGGACCGCCGATCCTCATCGGTGGCGGAGGCGAGCGGCGCACGCTGAACCTCGTCGCCCGGTACGCGGACGAATGGAATGCGGTGAACCTCCCGGTGGACGTCTACCGTCACAAACTCTCGGTACTCGAAGGACATTGCGACGCAGAGGGCCGCGACCCGGCGACGATCAAGCGTTCGATGATGATGTTCGCGCTGGTAGGCCCGGAGGGACCGGTGTTGGACCGTGCGACGGAGCGGCTCATGGGCATCTTCGGCGCCGGCGCGAACGCGACTCCGGCCGAATTCAGAGCTGGACTACGAGAACGAGGTTTGTTGGTGGGGGACACGAGCGAGGTCCTGGACCGGCTCGGCGAGTACGCGAAACTTGGGCTCTCGGAGGTGCAGCTGCAGCACTTCGACTTTGATTCGGACGCGATCCCGGAGTACATCGCAGCGGAGGTCGCACCGCGCGCGAAGGCCCTCTAGCAGTCGCTGCCTCCGGAGGCGTGAAGGCGTATCGTCCGCCCATGGCTATTCGGGGATTTGATCATGTTGCAGTGCCACTGGACAACGTTGAGGCGATGCTTCGCTTCTACGAGACGCTGGGATTTACGATCGTGCCGCTCGGCAACGGGCTGGCGTATGGCGCCCACGTTGGTACGCAGAAGATCAATTTTCACTCGCCAGAGTTATGGCAACGCGAGTCGTTCACGCTACGGGGTCCATCCGCGCTGCCGGGGTGTGGCGACTTCTGTTTCGCGTGGGACGGAGACGAAGCATCGCTGCTCGGGCTCATCGAACGGGCCGGTGTGACAGTCATCGAAGGACCTGTCGGCCGTGATGGTGGTGCGGGCATGGGCACGAGCCTCTACATCCGTGACCCCGACGGAAACCTGATCGAGTTCATTCGCTACGCAGGCGGCACTACTTAGATCCCTATGCCGGCCCCGATGAGCGCGCCTAGCCCGTACGTGAACGCGGAGAGTGCGAGGCCAAGGCCGAGGTTGCGGCCACCAGTCAGCCAGATCGAGCGACCAGAGAACAGGGATGTAGCTGCCCCGGCGAGGAATAGCCCAATGCCGGCAAATAGCGCACTCCCGGCGATTGCCACGGGACCGCCCGTGATCATCCAGGGGAAGACGGGCAGAAAGGCGCCGACGGCGAAGAGCACGAATGACGTGCCTGCAGCCACCCATGGGCTGGCGAGGTCGTCGGGGGACATGCCAAGTTCTTCGCGAGCGAGGGTGTCGAGGGCGGTTTCCTTGTTCTCCATGATGCGTCGCGCCGCGTCGAGGGCCTGCTCCCGGGTGAAGCCCTTCGCTTCGTAGATCAGCGCGAGTTCCTCCACTTCTTCCTCCGGGTTCATCTCGATTTCATCGCGTTCAATTTCAAGCTCGCGCTCGAAGGCCTCGGCGGCACTGCGCACGCTAACCCACTCGCCGACAGCCATGGAGAAGGCGCCGGCGAGCAGTCCGGTGAGCCCGGAGAGAAAGACGAAACTGCGGCCGGGGTCTGCCCCGGCCACGCCCATAACGAGGATGAGCGTGGAAGTGAGGCCGTCGTTGACGCCAAGGACGCCGGCGCGCAGCGCATTGCCGCTGGCAAGCCGGTGGCGCCCCTCGATGCGCGCAATCTGGGAGGCGGCGTCGTCGCGGTGGCGGCCCTTCGCCAGCTGCTGAAAGACGCGCGCGTGTGAACGTTCGTCGTTGGGCAGCCCTGCAGCGACTGCTTCCGGCTGTTCGTCATACATGCCCGTGTCGGCCATCTCAAGCCGCATCACAATCGGTGCGACGAGTCCGGTGCCGAACCTGCGAGCCAACCAGCCGAGCGTGCGCACGCGGAAGCTTGGTTTTGCCTTCGGGAGAGCGTGTCCCGCCGCCTTGATGCGTTCGGCCCAGAGATCGCGGTGGCGCACCTCCGCCTCTGCGAGCCGGCCGTAGAGGGTTTTTAGCGCGGGGCTCTCCTCGGCTTCGGCGAGCAGACGATAAAGTTCAACGCCGTCCACTTCGGCTGCGAAGTTGCGCCGGTACCGCGCGAGGTCATCGTCAGACACGTTCTCCCTATCCGCCATGAAACCAGTGTACGGGCGGCCGCACAAACGGTGACCATCTGGTCGCTACGGGGCGCATATTCGCCGCGGTGGTGGATTGCGGGTGACCACCACCCGGCTGTCCACCCGCAGTCCACGGACCGCCGTCTCGCCACGCGCCAGCCACCTGCCGAACCCTCCAATGAGCAACCCGGTGGAGGGGTCGATGAGACTGGCGAGGTTCGCGTCGCGCTACGGTGCCGCGCTCTTTGTCCTTGGGCTACTGATGATGGGAACGCCTCTGCTGAGCCACCAGCCTGAGGCACGTGCCGCCGGTGGCTGCACGGTAGGCGATTTCTCGCTCGACGCGGAAGAGCGGCGATTCGTCGAGCTACTGAACGACTACCGGGTGCAACACGGCCTCAAAACGCTCACCGTTTCCGAATCTCTGACGCGGGCGGCGGCCTGGTTCGTCATCGACCTCTCGGCAAAGAACTACTTCAGCCATACCGACAGCCTGGGCCGATCGCCACAGGTGCGCGTCACCGATTGCGGCTACGGTTCGCCAGCCGGGGAGAACATCGCCGCTGGGACTGATTGGGATACGGCGCAAGAAGCCTTCGACGCATGGAAAAAGTCCCCGGGCCACAACGAAAACATGCTGTACGCGGAATATGCCCAGGTTGGGGTGGCGCGCGTATATAGCGCGGTTGCCCAGTACGGCTGGTACTGGGCAACCGACTTCGGGACCGTGGACGACGGAACGAACATGCTGGCGCCTATTCCTACACCGGCTCTCCCAACGCTGCCTCCAGCCGCGCCAACCACACCGCTGCCCACCAGCACAGCACCACCGCCGCCGCCATCAACGCCAACGCCAACGCCGTCTCCGGCGCCCACCTTGACTCCATTCCCGACCGTGACACCTGTGCCGACGCTGGTCGCGACAGCGACGCCCTCGCCATCGCCCGTACAGGGAGTTGAGTTGTTAAACATTCAGCCGGGCGCGAACCTGATCGCCTGGCCTGGACACCAGACACCGCCCTCGCAGATCGGCTCGGACAACGCCGCGATCGACGTCATCTACGCGTATGACCCGGCGACGCAAACGTGGCTGCGCTTTGGGCCGCGGCTGCCGCTGTATGCGAATTCGCTCCAGCAGTTGGAGCCGGGGCAGGCGTACTGGATACTGGCGAGCCAGGCGGCACAGGTGTTCGCGTCCCGGTAGGGCAGA
Organism: Dehalococcoidia bacterium; assembly: GCA_020432045.1. Classification (GTDB taxonomy): domain Bacteria; phylum Chloroflexota; class Dehalococcoidia; order Tepidiformales; family Tepidiformaceae; genus JAGQHB01. Next base: position 113,307 of record JAGQHB010000029.1, read on the forward strand.
CGCAGCTAAAGGCCGGAGATCGTCATCTCCCGAACGCGGACCGTCGGAGCAGCAACTCCACCGAACCACGTGTGGTCGTCGCCGACTGCGTCGATATTGGCGAGCATTGCATCGAGCCGCCCAGAGATATTGACCTCGGTGACCGGGTAGGCAAGCTTCCCGTTTTCGATCCAGAAGCCGGCAGCGCCGCGCGAGTAGTCGCCAGTCGTCGGGTTGAACCCCTGGCCCATCAGGTTGGTCACGTAGAGGCCAGACGTGACGCCGGCAACGATCTCGGCTGTGGGGGTGTCACCGGCGAGCATCGAGAGATTCGAAGCGCTGGGCGATGGGCCACCTTCGACACCACGCGCCGCACTGCCGGTTGCACGATTCCCTGTCTGGCGGCCGCTGTAGGAGTCGAAAAGGAATGCGATGAAGCGGCCGCCCTCAACCAGTGGTGTACGCCGGGAGCCGACGCCCTCGCCATCGAAGGGCCGGGACCCGCGCCTGCCGGGTTCCGATGGGTCGTCGATGATGGTGACGATCGGAGAGGCCACCTGCTCGCCAAGGCGGTCAGCGAGGAATGTCGACCGCCGGTAGAGGGCGGCGCCGTTGGCGCAGGCAGCCAGGTGGCCAAGGAGAGAAGTGGCCATCACCGGCTCGAAGATCACGGGCGCCTGCGTTGTGCCGGTCTTCCGCGCACCGAGCTGGGCGACAGCCCGCCGGGCGGCGATGCGGCCGACCTCGGCGGCGTCTGTGAGGCGATGAAGGCTGCGTTCCGACGTGTACCAGTATGCGTTTCGCTTCTTGCCCTCAACATCGTCCGCCATGACTTCAACCATGAGGCTGACGCTGGTCGCGGGATATGAGCCGACGAAACCGGCGGAGTTCGCGAGGACAACCTCGCTGGAACGCTTGGACATCGATGCGCCGTCGGAATTCGTAATCCGGCTATCGCTGGAAAATGCCGCGTCTTCGCAGGCGACGGCCAGCTCTATCATCTGGTCAGTGGAGAGGCCCTCGACTGCCTCATCGAAGAGCTGAAGCGTGTCGGCGCGGCCACGAAAAAGGTCGGCAGGATCAGGCAGGCCGGCGAATTCGTCGGGCTCGGAGATGCGGGCGAGCGCGACGGCGTCGCGGGCGAGTGTTTCGAGCGCCTCGGGCCGCAGGTCCGTCGTTGAGCACACCGCCGTCCGGCCCGCGACAAACACGCGCAGCCCCATGCCATGGGAACCGGCCTCGATAACGCGATCGGTGGCGCCCTTGCGGACGGTCACCTCGGATTCATCGAACGCTGCGAGGTAGGCATCGGCGGCGTCGGCGCCGGCCCGGCGGGCGGCATCAACGGCGAGGCGCGCGAGGTCGAGGTTGGACGTGATGGACTCAGCCAACCCTGGTGCCGCCAACGGTGAGCCCGGAGATGAGCACTGTGGGCATGCCGACGCCCACGGGCACTGACTGGCCGTCCTTACCGCACATCCAGCGGCCGTCAGAAAGCTCAAAGTCGTTCCCGACCCTGGTGACCTTCGTCATCGCATCTGGACCGTTGCCGATGATCATTGCGTTCTTGACCGGCGCCGTGATCTTCCCGTTTTCGATCATGTACGCCTCCGTGACCGAGAACACGAAGTCACCGTTGGAGATGTTGACCTGGCCGCCGGAGTAAGAGACGCAGTAAATGCCGCGGTCGACGCTGCGGATTATCTCGTCCTTCGTGCTTTCGCCCGGCAGCATCAGGGTGTTGGTCATGCGCGGCATGATGTAGTGCTTGAAGTTTTCGCGACGGCCGGACCCGGTGGGTGTGACACCAAAGTGGCGGGCGCTGATCTCATCCTGGAGATAGCCGCGGAGGCGGCCGCCCTCGATAAGGACGTTCCGGGTCGTCTCGTTGCCCTCGTCATCGACGTTGAGGGAGCCGCGCGAGCCAGAGATCGTGCCATCGTCGACGACCGTTACGAGCGGACTGGCAACGCCATCGCCGACTCGTCCGGAGTAGTTGCTGGTGCCTTTGCGGTTGAAGTCCGCTTCGAGGCCGTGGCCTACCGCTTCGTGGAGAAGCACACCACTGTCACCGGCGGCGAGGACGACCGGAAGCGTGCCAGCAGGCGCGTCGACTGCTTCCAGCTGGAGCACCGATTGGCGGGCTGCTTCGCGAGCGTGCTCCTCAGGTGTAATGCGTTCGAAGTAGTCCATGCCAAAGCGCCCACCACCACCGGTACGGGCCGTTTGCCGCTGGCCATCGCGCTCCGAGAGGACGCCGACATTGATCCGGATCAGTGGCTGGATATCACCGACGAAGCGGCCGTCGCTGCGTGCGACGAGGACGTGCTTGAGCTCGTCGGCGACGGAGGCATCGACTCGCGAGACGCTCGTGTCGAACGCCCGGGCCGCACGGTCTGCGCGTTCGAGCAGCGCCACCTTGTCCGCGGGCGGTGCGTAGGTGAGGGGTTCGCCGACGGGATAGTAGTTACCGCCGGCGATGTAGGGGGTCGCATTGACCGGCACGGGGCGCTCAGCAGCACGGCCGATGCGGGAAGCGGTGCCGGCGGCCCGTCGCATCGCGTCGATGTCGAGGGATTCCGTATAGGCGTACCCAATCGCGTCGCCTTTGACCACGCGGATGCCGACGCCCTGGGTGACGTTGCGGTTGGCGGAACGGACGCGCTGGTCCTCCCAGGCGATGCTGTTGACGGTCGCGCTTTCGAAGAACAGTTCCGCAAAGTCGCCGCCGCGGCTGAGCGCCGTGCCAAGGAGCGACGACAGGACCGCCGGGTCGATCGCGTAACGATCGTTGAAGAAGCCGAGTGCTTCACTCGTGGAATCAGACAAAATGGTTCCTCCGGTGTGATCCGATCGTAGCGGAGGCGGCGGGCCAGCGCAGGTTCAGGCCGGCGGTTGGAGCCCGAAGGCCGCTGCCAGCAGTTCGTAGGAACGCACACGGGCACGGAAGTCATGCGTGATGGTGACGACGATGAACTCGTCCACGCCGAAGGCTTCACCCAACTGGGCGAGACGGCCGGCAACGCGCTCCGGGCTTCCGTAGATGGAACGGGACTTCGCGAACTCGAGATAGTCGCGCTCGGGCGCCGTGTACTCGAAGGCCATCGCCTCTTCGGGCGACGGGATGCCGTCGCCGCGCATGCCCCGCTGGCCCATCAGGCGCCAGCCCCAGCGGCTCCAGGAGAGGTACTCGGCTTCCTCGTCGGTCTCCGCAACGGTGGCAGAGACGGCGATGCTGGCGGCCGGGCGCGGCCAGGCGGGGGATGGTTCAAAGCGGTCGCGGTAGTTCTGGACGGCGGCCTCCCCACCGTCCTGTTGGATGAAATGGGCGAAGCAAAAGCCGAAGCCGAGATCAGAGGCGTAGATCGCGCTGGTCCCCGAAGAACCGAGCACCCAGAGCTCCGGCATGGTGTCGCCAGCAGGCATCGCACGCACGTCCCCGAAGGGATGTCCTGGGGGCATGTCACCGGAGAGCCAGCCGTAGAGGTCCATGAGCTGGTCGGGATAGGCTTCCAGCGGGAGCTTGCCGGGGCCATGGGAGAGGGCGTGCATCGTCCGTGTGTCAGAGCCCGGCGCGCGGCCGACTCCGAGGTCGATGCGGCCAGGGTGCAGCGCTTCCAGCATGCGAAACTGCTCGGCGACCTTAAGCGCACTGTAGTGGGTAAGCATGACGCCGCCCGACCCGACACGGATGTTCTGTGTGCGCGCAGCAATTTCGGCGATCAGGATCTCGGGTGACGCCGAGGCGAGACCGCTGCTGTTGTGGTGTTCGGCAATCCAGTAGCGGTGGTAGCCGAGCCGGTCGGCAGCCTCCGCCAGCTCCATTGATTCGAGCAGTGCCTGGCGCGGTGTGCCGCCACGGCGAATAGGAGACTGGTCAAGGACGGAGAGCACGGGCATCCGGTGATGATACTGGCTGTGAGGGAGCCCGCTGCCGTAAGAACGGGAGCGGGCTCCCGGCCGCTACACCACGACGTTCACGAGTCGTCCAGCGACGTAGACGACTTTTCGCGGCGTCTTGCCATCAACCAGCTCCGCGACGCGCGGGGCCGCGAGGGCGGCAGCGGTCGCGGCGGACTCTGGCGCTTCTGGCGGGAGCATGATCCGGTCGCGGACTTTTCCGTTGACCTGGACGACCACCTCCACCTGGTCTTCCTTCAGCATGGCCGGGTCGAAGACGGGCCACGCCTGCTGGTGCACTGAGTACGGGTGACCGCGCAGCGACCAGAGCTCCTCAGAGAGGTGGGGCGTGATAGGAGCGGCCAGGAGCACGAGCGTATCGACGGCTTCTGCCCACGACGGAGAGCCCTCAGCCACTTCGCGGAAGCGATAGAGGGAGTTCGTGTACTCCATGAGCGAGGACACGACCGTATTGAACTTGAACGCTTCCAGGTCGTCGCTCACGTCGCGGATAGCGATATGCTGGGCGCGTTTCAGCGACTGGACGGTGGTCGCGTCAGGCTCGGCAGCCGATCCTGCCGGCTGTGCGATGCCCCAGACGCGGTTGAGCCAGCGCGCCGGCCCCTGGATGTTGTTGTCACTCCAGGGGCCACCTTCGGACCATTCGTAACCAAATGCGAGATAGGCGCGAACGGTGTCGGCACCGAACTGCGATACCTGGGCATCGGGGTCGACGACGTTGCCGCGGCTCTTGCTCATGCGCTGGCCGTCGGGACCGAGGATTTGGCCCTGATTGCGAAGCTGGAGCATCGGCTCCGGGCCCTTCGTGACACCCATGTCGCGTGACGCCTTGTGGAAGAAGCGCGTGTAGATCAGGTGCATCGTCGCGTGCTCGGCGCCACCCGTGTAGGTGTCGACGGGCATCCAGTAGTCGTATTCGGCCGGGTCGAAGGGGCCCTTCTCGAAATGGGGGCTGAGGTAGCGAAGGTGGTACCACGACGAACACATGAAGGTGTCCATCGTGTCGGTGTCACGTTCCGCAGGCCTTCCGCAGGCGGGGCATGTGGTCTGGGACCAGGTAGGGTGGAGCTTCAGCGGACTCTGCCCTGTGGGTAACCACTCGACGTCCTCGGGCAGGACAACGGGGAGCTGGTCGTCGGGGACTGCCACCTGGCCGTGCTCCGGGCAGTAGATGATCGGGATAGGCGCACCCCAGTAGCGCTGGCGTGAGATCAGCCAGTCGCGCAGCCGGTAGGTCACGGCGCCTTCGCCGCGGCCGTGCTCCTTCAGCCAGGCAATCGCAGCCTTCACGCTCTGTCCGTCGCCCTTTCCAGCGGCGATGCCGTCGAGCGGGCCGGAATTGACCATGACGCCCTCGCCCGCCCACGCCTCCTGCATCGCGGCACCGTTGAGTCCGGGAGAATCCGGGGGCCGGACGACGAGACGCACCTCCAGCCCGTACATGCGGGCGAAGGCGAAGTCGCGTTCGTCGTGCGCCGGGACGGCCATGATTGCGCCCGTGCCATAGGTCATCAGTACGTAGTCGGCGATCCAGACGGGGATACGCTCGCCGCTGACCGGGTTGATGGCGTAGCCCCCCGTGAAGACGCCGGTCTTCTCCTTCTCGGTCGACTCCCGTTCGATCTCGGTCTGGCGCGTTGCAGCCTCGATGTAGGCTCCGACGGCGGAGCGCTGCTCGTCGGTCGTGAGCCGTGTGACCAGCGGATGCTCGGGCGCGAGGACCATGAAGGTGGCACCCCAGAGGGTGTCGGGGCGCGTGGTAAACACTTCGATCTGGTCGCCGGACTCGGTTTCGAAAACGACGGATGCACCTTCGCTGCGGCCGATCCAGTTGGTCTGCATGTCCCGGACCTGGCTGGGCCAATCGAGGCCGTCGAAGTCGAGCAGTTCGTCAGCGTATTTGGTCGTGCGGAAGTACCACTGGTCGAGGGCTTTCTTGATGACAGGCGTGCCGCAGCGTTCGCAGTGGCGGTCCTCCCCCCAGACCTGCTCCCGGGCGAGGGTTGTCTGGCACTGGGGGCACCAGTCGACGGGCGAATGCTTCTTATAGGCCAGGCCGTTTTGGAAGAGTTTGCTGAAGAACCATTGCGTCCACCGGTAGAACTCGGGGTCGCTGGAGATGGCCTCGCGCTCCCAGTCGAACATCGTCCCCATCGATTTCAGCTGGTCCCGCATGTGGTCGATGTTCGTGTAGGTGCGCTCGATCGGATGGATGCCATCCTTGATCGCGGCGTTTTCGGCCGGCAGGCCGAAGGCGTCGAAGCCCATGGGGAAAAGGACGTTGTAGCCCTTCATGCGCATGTAGCGAGCACGCGCGTCCGACGGAGTCATCGCGTACCAGTGGCCGATGTGCAGGTTGCCGCTGGGATACGGGAGCATGGTGAGGGCGTAGTGCTTGGGACGATTTGCATCGACGGTAGCGCGATAGAGGCCATCAGCCTCCCAGCGTGCCTGCCATTTTGGTTCGATGACATGCGGATCGTAGCGATCGGTCACGATCGTGCTCCTCTCAACTGCTGAAATTGGGGGAAAAGGGGACAGGCGAAGGAGCCAGTCCGCGCTCGCGGAGACGCCCCGACGGCTAGTAGCCGCGGGGCAGAATAAGTGCGAGGGACTGCCGCATCGATGTCATCATCCGCATTGTACGAATCGGCAGGCTCAGCCGTCATCTTCAGCTGATTCACGAGCGTCGATATGACGCCGGCCGCTACCGCGCGAGTAGATCCAGCCAGACACCGGCGCGAGCTCCAGGAACGCCACGTAGGCAGCCGTCAGGACCAGCGCTGTTAGCCAGAGTTCCAGCGAGACGACGAGGCCCAGGCCAGCTACCACCCAGATGGTTGCTGCGGTCGTGACGCCTCGGAGTCCATGTTCACGATGGAGGATGAGACCGGCTCCGAGGAACCCAATGCCCTGGACGACGCTTGCGGCGATTCGGCCGTCCCCACCGTAGAGCTCGCTGAGGCGGCCAAAGACGGCAGCACCACCGCAGACGAGTCCGGCGGTGCGTATGCCCGCTTCATGGCCTCGAAACTCCCGTTGCAGCCCGACGACAGCGCCCAACGCCATTGCGAAAAGCACCCAGAGCGCGAATTCGAGCTGCGTACTGTTGGACATGGCGTCATTTCAGCACGGGACGGAGCGGCGGAACAGGAGCGATCAGCGCGGGCGGTAGTGCGCGACGACCAGGGTTTCGTAGTCCCGGGGAGCTGAGCAGTAGCGGCACGTGAGATACCAGAGCCAGGTTGAATCTGGCTTCCGCCCATAGCGCTCCGCTGCTCTGCGGTTGGTCTCATTGACCACCTGCCGGATCTCACCGAGGGGCGCTGGGACCAGCCGCGTGTACGCAACCCCACCGGGACGAACGAGGCCCTTCGCCTTCTCCGGCGCCCCTTCGATTTCGAGCATGAGCGGACGGCGAAAGCGGCCCTCACCGAGGAGGAGCATGGGTTCGTCCGGGACAGTGGCGCCTATGGCGGTTGCACGCTCGATCAGCTTCTTGCGCGCCCCCTGGTAGCCCACCGGCACACCCGCCGCCGAAGTCAACGACGTCTCGAAGAAGGCGATGTCGGACCAGTCGCTCTCGACCTCGTCCCAGTCGTCGGCCTCAAGCCGGGGGCAATCGCAGTCCTCGTGCGAGCCAGGGTCAGCCCCGGAATCCTCCGTGCGCCGCGGGATGTCCGGGAGAGGGCCACCGGAAAACTGTGGCCTGGCGACCGGCTGACGAGTCTCTACATCGACGCGCACGCGGCGCTTCGGGGGGTCTTCCATGTACGCAGGGTAGCATCCAGCCGGGTGCGGTTGAGCGAATCAGCGGCGGCCGAATTGGCGCTCGATGAGCTCGGTGCCCATGTGGACGAGCGTCGGTCTGCCGTGGGGACAGGTGCGCGGGCTGGCGGTGGTCTCCAGGTCCTCGATCAGGCGTCGCATCTCGTCGAGGGCGAGGCCCATGCCGGCGCGTACGCTGGAATGGCAGGCAACCGTGGCCGCAGCACGGGCGAACGGGTCCTGGACGCGGCGGTCAGCGTGTAGTTGGTCGAGCAGACTGCGTACCGCACCAAGGATGTCGCTGCCGTTGAGGCCGGCCGGGGCCGACCGGAGCAGGAACGCCGCCTGGCCGAAGGGCTCCAATTCGAGGCCGAGACGGGCCAGGTGGTCGACGTGCTCGAGGGCAGTCACGGCCGCGATGGGGTCGAGTTCCAGGAGAAGCGGTTCGAGGAGCGGCTGCTGGGCGGCGTTCGCGATCCCGCGCGCGAGTAACCGGTCGTAGACAACGCGCTCATGAGCCGCGTGCTGGTCGACGAGGTACATGCCATCGGGTCCTTCGGCGACCACGTAGGTCGCGGCGAGCTGGCCAACGACGCGCAGGAGCGGGAGCGTCTCCCGTTGGGGTCGCGAGGTTCTTGGTACGACTGGCCCGCGAGCCAGTTCCATGGCGGCCTGGACCGGCCCTGGTGGCTTGAGCATGTCCGGTGGCTGGAGGCGATCACGAAGCGGGAGCAGGCCGGGACCCAGGGCTTGCTGGGGCACTGTGGCCGGTCGAATGGCCGTCGATCCCGACCAGCCGACCGCGGGAGCACCTTCGATAGCCGTCGAAACGGCGTGGCGGACGGCTCGCGCCACCGCGCGTTCGTCGCGAAAACGCACTTCCGCCTTCGCGGGATGGACGTTTACGTCGACCTCATCATCCCCAAGGTGAAGCGCAAGGGCCGCAACAGGGTGGCGGCCGACAGGCAGCTGGGACTGGTAGGCGTCGACAATCGCAAAGACGAGTGGGCGGCTTTGCACCCAACGGCCGTTGACGAACACCGATATCGCCGAGCGGTTGCCACGATTGACCGAGGGTGGGGCCGCGAGCCCCTCTACGGCGACGCCCGACTCCTCATGGCAAACGGCGAGCATGGCTTCGCCGCTGTCAGCACCGTAAATCGAAGCGAATGCGTGGCGCAGATCTCCGTCGCCTGCCGTGCGGACGAGTGTGCGCCCGCCCGTTTCGAGCGTGAACGCGGTGCCGGGGTAGGCCAGCGCATAGTGGGTCACGAGCACCGCGACGCGACGGGCTTCCGCGGAAGATGATGAGAGGAACTTGCGTCGTGCGGGAAGACGGCCAAAGAGATCACGGATGGCGAGCGTAGTGCCGGTGGGTGCTGCTTTCGCCTGGCGGCGGACAACTCGCGCGTCCACGAGTACGGCAAATGATCCCACAGGTTCGCTGATGGCCCGGGTAGTGATCTCCACGTCGGCCGCAGCGGCGATCGAGGGCAGGGCTTCGCCACGAAAACCGAGGGTGTGGACGCGGCCAAGGTCATCAAGTGCCGAGATCTTCGATGTCGCATGCCGCTCAAACGCGATTTCGAGGTCTCCCGGCGGGATCCCACGGCCGTTATCGGTGACGCGGATCAGGCGCAGGCCGCCATCTTCGACTTCGACAGAGACGCGGCTCGCCCCGGAGTCGATCGCGTTGTCGAGTAACTCGCGGACGACGCTGACCGGGCGTTCAATCACTTCCCCAGCAGCGATGCGGGCGGCGACTTCGGGCGCAAGGACCCGGATCGCGCCGGGCGTCATTTGCGGGTATCCGGACGTGCCAGCGCGCGAAGCTCATACAGTTTCTGGATCGCTTCGAGGGGGGAGAGAGCATCCGGATCGAGCTCCGCAAGCGCCGATTCGGCGGCCGAAGGTTCGGCGAAAAACGACGGCTGGGTCGCGGATGGCGAGGTTTCGCGTTGCGGGTTAGGAGCAGAACGCCCGGTTTCGAGCTCCGCGAGCAGGTGCTCAGCACGCGCGACGACCGGGGCCGGGAGGCCCGCCAGCCGCGCAACATGGATGCCATAGGAGCGGTCACTTGGGCCGGGGACGATGCGATGCTCGAAGACCACGTCCGCCCCATCTTCCCGGACGGCGACGTGGGCGTTGTGGACGCGGGGAAGCAGACCCGCAAGTGCCGTGAGCTCGTGGTAATGCGTCGCGAACAGGGTGCGTGCGGCGACCTCCTTACGGTTGTGCAGGAACTCGACGACGGCACGGGCGATGGCCATGCCGTCGAACGTGCTGGTCCCGCGTCCCACCTCGTCGAGGACAACCAGCGATGCCGGCGTGGCCTGGTGGAGGATCTGGGCGGTTTCGACCATCTCGACCATGAAGGTCGACTGGCCGGCGGCAAGGTCGTCCTGAGCCCCGATACGCGTGAAGATGCGGTCGAAGAGCGGCAGCTCCGCGTGATCAGCGGGCACGAACGAGCCCGCCTGGGCCATAAGGGCGATGAGGGCGACCTGGCGGAGAAACGTCGATTTCCCGCTCATGTTTGGCCCGGTGAGGACCACGATCTGGGTATCGGCATCGAGTATGCAGTCGTTGGGTACGAAACGGCCGGGGCCAAGTGCATCCTCGACAACCGGGTGGCGCCCGCCGCGGATGATGACAGCGTCGTTTTCGCCGAAGACCGGGCGGACGTAGTCGCGGGTCGCGGCGGCTTCACCAAGGGCGAGGGTGACATCCAGCGTGGCGAGCGCCTCGGCTAGCGACTGGAGTTGCGGGAGGTTCGCAGCCAAGGATTCGACCAGGCCGGCGAACGCCTGCTTTTCGAGTTCAATAAGCCGTTCGCGAGCACCAACGAGCTGGGATTCGTACTCCTTCAGCTCCTCGGTCACATACCGTTCGGCGCCGACGAGTGTCTGGCGGCGCTGGTAGTGGTCCGGGACGAGCGCGGCGTTCGCGGTCGAAACCTCGATGTAATAGCCAAAGACGCGGTTGTGCCCGACTTTGAGGGAGCGGATGCCGGTGCGCTCGCGCTCGATACCCTCGATGCCGAGGAGGAAACCGCGCGCGTCGCGGGTCATCGCGTGCAACGAATCGATATCGCCACGGAATCCACCGCGGATGACACCGCCTTCGTCAAACGTCGAAGGTGGATCGTCCGCGAGCGCCGCGTCAAGGACGACAAGGTGGTCGACGGCAGCGGCGAGGCCCCGGCGGGCATCAGCCAGGGCAGTGGGCAGATCGGAACGTTCAAGGACTGCGCCGAGTTCGAGGGCGCCACGGAGGCCGGAGCGCAGCGCATCAAGGTCGCGCGGCCCGGCCGACCGCGCACCGATTTTCCCGGCCAGCCGCTCTATGTCGGCGATGCTCCGGAGAACGGCACGTGACTGTTCGCGGACGATGGGATTCGTTGCAGCCCAGCCGGTGGCATCGAGGCGGTGGTCGAGGGCCACGCGGTCACGGAGCGGGCGGGTGAGCCAACCACGAAGCATGCGGGCGCCCATCGGCGTGCGCGTGTGGTTAAGGACCTGGAACAACGAGCCCGTGCGGCCGCTCCCGGCCACGACATCAAGGTTGCGGAGCGTGCGCTGGTCGACGGTGAGGATTCCGGCCGAGGGCACCCTGCGGACACGGGTCATCGCGCCGAGGGCAGCGCGGTAGGTCTCCCCAAGATAGAGGACGAGGTGTGCGACGGCGGCAGCCTCCGCGTCGTTTTCCAGGAGACTGGCGCGGCCGTGGTCGCCGAAGAGGCTGGAAAGCGCAGATGACACTGCCGTATCGCTGACCGTCATCCGGTTGCGCAGCAGCGGCGACAGACCGGGCGGAACGTCTGACGGGTCTTCGCACAGCAGTTCCGCGGGAACGGTACGGGCAAGCTCAGCCAGCGCTTCCTCACCGCTCGCGACACGAACCTCGCCCGTAGTGATATCGGCAAGGGCGACGGCGATGACGCTGCGACGGATGGCGAGCGCGGCAAGATAGTTGGGAGCGTCCGGTACAAGCGAGGCGTCCGCCGTCACCGTCCCGGCGGTAACGACGCGGACGACTTCACGCGGGACGAGGCCTTTGACATCAGCCGCGTCGGCCATCTGCTCGCAGATCGCGACACGGTAGCCGCGGCTGACAAGCTTCGCCACATGGCCATCGATGCTGTGGTAGGGGACGCCGGCGAGCGGGACGCGGACATCTTTGCCCATCGGCTTGGACGTGAGCGTGATCTGCAGTTCGCTCGCGGCGATACGGGCGTCTTCATCAAACGTCTCGTAGAAGTCGCCGAGGCGGAAGAAGAGGATCGTGTCCGGATAGCGTTGCTTGAGCTCGAGGTATTGCCTGCGGATGGGGGTGGACACTCGGGGATTGTAGCTGGATGCGAACGGATGTGCGCCCCGCTCGCGGCCCGGAACATCGAGTGATTGAACAGATGGCGCTCACACGACAGACTCAGCCATCCCACCGCGAGGGTCCGCCGTGACTGACCTCTCCGACCTGCGTGTGCGCCTCGACCAGATGACGGAACGGATCCTGAGCCGGCTCAAAGACCGGTCGCGTTTTCCCGGCAATCCCGCCGTGTATGAGCCCGATGGAGTCCCAGTCGAAGGCCGGAGCGGGATCTCACTGCTGGATTTTGCGCTGGAAGGGTTGGAGATCTACCACGCTTCGCTGGGCCGCTTTTCATACCCAGACCAGTACCGGCTGACTGCGGCCGAGGTGCACACCTCGCCGGTGCGGCGGACGGTTGCGGCCGTCCGCGACCCCGACGTGACAATCCAGCTACGGGACAACCTGCTGACCTACTACCGCGAGCTGGTGCGGCGGCTCTCGCCCACGGGCGAGGACCCAGAGACCTACGGCGAGACCGCGTACGTGGACGCTGACCTGTTGAACCTGCTCAACGAGCGGATCAACGTGGGCCGCCAGGTCGCGAAGTCAAAGGCCGTATCGAATCCCTCCCTCGGGGACATCGTGAACGACGGGGACGCGCTGACCGCGTTACTACGCGACGAGGCACGGGAGCAGCGGCTTTTGGAAACCGTAGAAGCGACGGCGACGCGGTACGTACTTGACCCGGCGATCGCTCGCGGCGTCTTTCGCTGGATAATCGATGAAACGCTGGCATTGGAGGTCGCGTACCTGCAGCGGCTCGCGGCAGCGGGGGAGCTGGGCAGCCTCACCGGCAGGTAGTGCCGATGCCGGATGTGCGGTGGCTTGATACGCTGCCGTGGTGGACGACCATACCCTCCGCGTGCTGGAGTTCCCGAAGGTCCTGGCGATGCTCGCCGGAGAGACCGCGTTTTCGGTCGGGCACGAGCTAGCGTTGGAGGTTCGTCCCGCGACCGGGCTTGCGGACGCCCGGCGTTTGCAGCAGGAAACCGCCGAAATGCGCCTGTTGGACCAGATGGGCATCGACATTTCGTTCGCGGCTGCGCGGGACATCCGTGAGGCAGCCCATGCGGCATCCATTGACCGGATCCTGGACGCTGGCGAACTGCTGGAGACAGCGGGGGCGCTGCGCACCGCCTGGCGGGCACACCAGGTGATCGAGCGCGTCCGCAACCTGGTCCCGGCTCTCGGGGACATCGCCGGCGGCGTGGCCGATCTGCGACGGTTCTGCGATGACGTGGACCAGGCGATCACGGCGAAGGCCGAAGTCGCGGACTCGGCCAGTGAACACCTTGCCAGCGTCCGTCGCGAGTTGCGGCAAGCGAGGGACCGCCTTGAGCAGCGAGCGCAGGCCGCGCTGGCGGACGCGATCCGCCGCGGAATTGTGCAGGATGGCCTCCTTACGGAACGGAATGGACGGAAGGTGATCCCGATCCGCGCGGAGAACCGGGGGGCGCTGCCGGGAATCGTGCATGATGTTTCGTCGAGCGGCGCGACGGTGTTTCTGGAACCGATGGCTGTTGTGGAGGCGGGCAACCAGGTGAGGGAATTGCAGCTCGCCGAAGAACGCGAGGTGCGTCGCGTGCTGCAGAAACTAACTGCCATCCTCGGCGTGCGGGCTGAAGAAGCCGTGGAAACCATCGTCGCGCTGGGACGGCTGGACCTGGTGCACGCGCGGGTGCGGCTTGGGCGGAAGCTGAAGGCGGGGCTGCCGCCGCCGGGCGATGCCGAGTCGTGGCTTTTCGATTCGGGGCCGCTGCGGCTGGTACGGGCCCGTCACCCCTTGCTGCGCGAACCGATCGTGCCGACGGATTTCGAAGTAGGTGGCGAGTACAGCGGCGTGCTAATCACTGGTCCGAATACGGGCGGCAAGACGGTGGCGCTGAAAACGGTCGGGCTGTTAACGCTGATGGCGCAGGCGGGGCTGCCGGTGCCGTGCGACGACAAGAGCCGTATGCGTGTCTTCAGCCAGGTGTACGCGGACATCGGCGATGAACAATCGATTGAACAATCGCTTTCAACGTTTTCTTCGCACATGCGGAACGTGAAGGCGATTCTCGACAAGGCGGCGCCGGACACGCTCGTGCTGCTCGACGAACTGGGTGCGGGCACGGACCCGGCGGAGGGTTCGGCGCTGGCGCGGGCGATCATCGAGACGCTGCTGGAAGCGGGCACTACGATCGTCGCCACCACGCACCATGGCGAGTTGAAGGCGTTCGCGCACAGCGACGAACGGCTGCGAAACGCGTCAGTGGAGTTCGACCTCGAAACGCTGAGCCCAACGTATCACCTGACAATAGGGCTTCCGGGCCAGTCGAACGCTCTGGCGATCGCCCGGCGCCTGGGAATCGGTGATGCCGTGCTGGAGAAAGCGCAATCACAGCTGGCGCCGGGACATTTCGAGCTGGAGGGCCTGCTGGCGGAGATCCGGGACGAGCGAAAAGCCGCGGCCGCCGCACACGACGAAGCGCAGGAGGCTGCACGCGAGATCGTCGAACTGCGGCTGGAGTTGGCCCGCCGGCACGAACGGATCGAGGAAGAAAGAGCGGCCATCCTTGGCGATGCACACCGTGCGGCGGAGAACGAAATTGCCGCGGTCCGGCGGGACGTGGATTCCTATCGCCGGCGAGGCACGAAACGGGAATACGACACGCAGTCTGCGGACGAGACGCTTCGGGCGCTTGATAGCCGTCTCGCGAGCCTGAAGAGCGAATCGAAGCCGCGGCGCGTTGCGGCACCGGAACCAGTCGCAGCGATCCGGGATTTGCAGACGGGGGACCGGGTCTACGTACGTGACATGCCACAGGCAGGAGATGCGCTGGGCCCGATAGGCGAGGACGGGCGAGTGGATGTTCAGTTCGGGTCCATCCGGATGAAGGTCTCAGTGGACCGGGTCGAGCGCGTGGAACCTCCCGCCGGCGTGCGGGCCCGCATCATCATGCCGGAGCAGCGGCCTTCGGCGCCGATCGAGCTGGACCTCCGGGGGAAGCGCGCGGAGGAAGCATTGATCGCGTTCGAGGGCTACCTCGACGACGCATTCCGGGCCGGACTGCCGTTTGTGCGCATCATCCACGGAAAGGGCACAGGGGCGTTGCGCAGTGCCGTCCGGGAGGCGCTCCGAGAGCATCCGCTGGTGCGCCGCTTCGAATCCGCGCCGCCGGAACAGGGCGGCGAGGGCGTCACGGTCGCGATTCTTGCAGGCTGAGGTCCGCGGGATCGGCTAGCATCATCGCCACGATGCCAGATCGCACCACGGGCAATCCTGGGGACACCGGCCTGCAGCAAGGCTTCTCCTTCGACGAAGGCGTGCCCGAGGATGCGCCGCTGGCAGCACGGATGCGGCCGCGCACGTTGGATGAGTTCTCGGGACAGGAAGACGCGACCGGGCCAAAGTCGATGCTTCGCGCCTGCGTGCGGGCGGGGACGCTGCCGTCAGTGATTCTGTGGGGGCCGCCGGGATGCGGAAAGACCACGCTCGCGCGCATCCTGGCGCGCTCAGTCGACGCGGAGTTTGTGCAGGTTTCGGCGGTGACCTCCGGGGTGGCTGACCTGCGGGCCTTGGTAGGTGACGCAAAGAAACGGCGGACGCTCGGGCGGCGGACGGTGCTATTCGTCGACGAGATCCACCGGTTCAACAAGGCGCAGCAGGACGTGATCCTTCCGCACGCGGAAGACGGCACGGTCGTGCTCTTGGGGGCGACGACCGAGAATCCGTCGTTCGAAGTGATTGCACCGTTGCTCAGCAGGGCGCGGGTCGTACGGCTGCACGCGCTTGCGGACGACGCCGCCGGTGAGGTTATTGACGCGGCGCTGACGGATGTGGAGCGAGGGCTGGGGAGATGGTCGCTTTCGATGGACCGCGAGGCCCGGAAAGCGCTGGTAGACGGCGCTGGCGGCGATGCCCGCGCAGCCCTGACGGCACTCGATATCGCGGCGACATTGGCGCGAGCGGAAGGCGCGGAATCAATCATGCCGGTACACGTCTCGGCAGCGATTGCGGACCGGAGGCCGTATTACGACAAGGCCGGGGACGCGCATTACGACACGATCTCCGCGTTCATCAAGTCGCTGCGAGGGAGCGACCCGGACGCGGCCCTCTACTGGTTGGCGCGGATGATCGATAGCGGAGAGGACCCGCTATTTATCGTGCGGAGGATGGTCATCCTGGCCTCGGAGGACGTGGGCCTCGCGGACCCGCAGGCGTTGCAGCTGGCGACGGCGTGCCAGCAGGCAGTGCACTTTCTCGGGCTACCCGAAGGCGTGCTGGCGATGGCGGAGTGCGCCGTCTACCTGGCATTGGCACCAAAAAGCAACAGCAGCTACGCCGGCTACCTGCGTGCAAAGGAGGCGGCTGCGAACTCCTCACATCTCCCCGTGCCACTGCACCTTCGCAACGCGGTGACGAGCATGATGCGCGACTTTGGATATGGCCGCGGGTACCGCTACGCACACGATGAGCCCGGACATGTCGCGGAAGGCGTCAGCTACTTGCCCGAAGGGCTGGCAACGGCCAAGTTTTACCAGCCGGGCGCGCTCGGCACCGAAGCGGCACTCTGGCAGCGGCTCGAAGCGATTCGTGGCCGTGGAGCGCCGCAATCCACAACCGGGAACCACGAGCAACCATGAAAATCCAGCACTTTTACGGTCGACAGGATGGCCGCACGGCTAAGGCGGACGCCGAACTCGCACAGGCACTGGAGGCCACGGGCCTCGACGGGAGCGTCGTCGAGTACATCGAAGTGACCGACAGCGAGGACGCGAAGGCGAAGCGGTTCCTGGGGAACCCCACAATTCGCGTGAACGGACTCGATGTTGAGTACGGCGACCGCGAGCCGGACGAATACCAGGCCGGGATGCGCTACTACAACACGGCCGAGGGCTGGAAGCCGTTTCCGCACGCTCGCCTGATCGCTAACGTCATCATCGAACAGCAGGCAAAGGAAGCGAAGTCCTAGCCAGCCGGGCGACGGACCGTCCTGATAGAAGCTGAACTACTCGATGGGGCCCGTCGTGGTCATCGACGAACCCGAGGACTCCAAAGGTGCGTCATCGATCGTACCCACGGGGAAGCCGCAGGCCGCACAGTGCTTTCGCTGCGGGAACGCGACGGCCACGCGAAACCGCAGCGGGAAACAATCGGCTGCGGCTGTCCGTTGTTCCCCGACTGGACGAAGGCAGCTTCGGATGGTCGTCGTTGTCCGGCCATCTGAGACCATCTCGCACGCCGACACCCGGATTCGTACCCGTGGCGCCGTTCTACCCGAAGACACCATGGGCTGCGAGTTCGGCGATGCGGTCGTCGGCAATGCCAGCCGCGCGCAGCACCTCGATGGTGTGTTCTCCCGCTTCGGCTGACGGACCACGGGGGCGTACATCGGCATCGCGAATGCGAAACGGGACGGCAACGGTCTCGAATGCGGCGTCTCCTTCGCCGACTGTGGCGAACGCTTCCTGCGCCCGGAGTTGCGGGTCTCTTACCACGTCAGGGAGTTGCGCCATTGGCGCCCAGATGAGGCCGTGGGCATCGAATATGCTGGCCCATTCGGCAAGGTCACGGGCCACCATGTGGGCCTCGATCGCCGCGCTGAGCGCCGAGCCGTGTTCCGAACGGCCTGCCATCGTCGTGTACCGTGGGTCGTTTGCCCAGCCGGACTCACCGAGCGCAGCGCAGAGCTTCGGCCAATACGGGTCAGGCGTCATGTGGACGAGCATGACCCACGACCCATCACGCGTCGGGTATGTGTTGAAGAGCGGGTTGTAGGGTGCGGTGCGGTCGAAGCGGGATGGCTGCTTGCCGTCGATGAGGACACGCGCGATATCCGTGCCAATCGTGAAGACGCCGGTGCGCTGGAGCGTGACCTCGACGGTCTGGCCCTCGCCGGTCTGGTCACGGAGGCGAAGAGCCGCAAAGACGGCGGCGAGGCCCGTAATGCCCGTCGTGTGGTCACCCTGGGCGATACGGCTGATGACCGGTGGCGCTCCGGGATGACCGACAACGCTCATGATGCCGGAGCGGGCCCAGAATGCGGCGAAATCGAACGCCGGGCGGCCTGCGTCAGGGCCCTCAATCCCATAACCCGTGACGGAGACGTGGATGACGTGCGGGTTCCGCGAGTGCACATCCCCGGGCATGAGGCCGTATTTCTGCAGACGTGGAGCGATGAGGTTGGTGAGCAACACATCGCTCCGTTCGAGCAGCGCGTGAACGAGATCCGGACCACCTTCCCGGTCGAGCGCGATCGTCACGGACTTCTTTCCACGATTCTCGAGGTCGAAGAGGAAGGCGGCTCGCTGACCGCCGGAAACACTGGCCCGCATTGCTTCGCCGCCAGGCGGTTCGACCTTGATGACCTCCGCTCCGAGGTCAGACATGAGGCCGCCGACGCTGGGCCCAGCAACGTAATTTGCAACTTCGATCACCCGGATACCGGTGAGAGGAGCGACCATCAGAACCTCCGCTGCAGCACGCCAGCCGATACTATGCCCCGGACCGAAGAAGGGGGAGCGCGATGACCGGGGTAGGGTTCATCACGGAGCCGGAGCGGCAGGTGCCCGTTCGCTACGAAACGCAGGTGCTGGTGGTGGGAGGCGGATCGGCGGGCGTCGCGGCAGCGGTGGCTGCGGCCCGTAACGGAGCCGATGTCACGCTTGTCGAGCGCACAAACTACCTCGGCGGGCTGGCAACCGGCGGACTCATCATCCTCTTGTTAATCATGGACGACGGGCGCGGATCGCAGGTAATCGCGGGACTGTGCGAGGAAACGATCCAACGGATGGCGGCGCGCGGCGCGGCCGTGTTTCCGAAAAAGGAAGAGTGGGGAGATCCCGACGACGCACTTGTGGCCAGGTACCGGAAGTGGGGGCTGGTGAATGGGCATGGCCCGCACGCTGTGCGTTACGCGGCCGCGTACGACGCCGAGGAAATGAAGTTCGCGTTCGAGACGATGTGCGCGGAAGCGGGCATGCGGCTGCTCTACAGCGTGCAGGGATGCGAGCCGATCGCGGCCGGGGGGCGAATCAAGGGCGTCACCTTCCAGGGAAAGAACGGTCGATTCGCGATCGCGGCAGATGTGGTGATCGACACAACGGGCGACGGCGACATCTTCTGGGCGGGAGGGTGTGAGCACGCGTCAGAGAAGGTCGCGCCGTGGCTCTGGTTCACGATGGGCGGTGTGAAGGGCGAGTTGGACGCGACGGGAGCGGGGAGCCGGTTCATGCGTACGATCGGGGGTGGCCACGTTCTGCTGCCATGGGGCGCAACGGACCGCATCTCGCGGATGATCGATGCGACAGAGCCCGAAGACATCACGTTCGCCGCGGTCGAGTGCCGCAAGCTCGTCATGGCGGAGGTCGATCGATTGAAAGCGGAAGTACCGGGCTTCGAAGACGCGCATCTCTGCCATATCGCGGACCAGCTCGACGTGACGGAGAGCCGGCGACTCGTGGGTGAATACGTACTGACGCGTGAGGACATGGACCAGACCTTCGATGACACGGTGGCGGTCACTGGCCACTGGACGAAGTACGGGTCGCTCTACGACATCCCTTACCGTTCGCTGCTGGCGAAGGAGTATTCGAATCTGCTGACGGCCGGGCGGTGCATTTCCGTGGACCACCGGACGCACCACGCCACAAAGGAGATCCCGGCGTGCATGGCGACGGGCGAGGCCGCCGGGACCGCGGCGGCGATGGCGGCGATGGCGGGTACAGCGGCGAAAACGTTGGATGTGAGGGCTCTCCAGGCGCGGCTGGAATCGAAAGGCGCGATCGTCCGGGCGACGCGGGGCATCCGTGGGCCGGCAGGACTGTGAGCGAACGGCAGCGTTTCGAAACGCTCGACGAAGGGTGTGTTGTGGCGGTCGGAGCGCTGTTCGGGGCTGAGGCTTCGGTGGAGCCGTATTCGCCCGATGGGACGCCGGTATTCCGGCTGTGCCCCGCCGGTGCTGCAGACGGAATCTCGATGGTGCTGTGGCCGTCGTTACAGCGCGTCGACGTGACGAGTACGGGCAATCACGCGTGGGTACTGAAGAATGTCGGCGATGTCGAGATCATCCCAGGTGTGGAGGTCGTGTTTCGTCCGGCCGAGGGCCGGGGGTTCCTGTTCGTGAGCGTCAACGGCTGGATCAACATGGTGATGGGGTAACACAGGGCCTGTCGAGGGAAAGGCGGGTGAGCACGCGCGCAGCGCTCAAAGAGCCATCACCCCATAGTGGAAGCATGGCGATTGCCCGGTCCGTAGACAGGAAGCGTCCGATGCTGCGTGGGTACTCACACCTCATCGCCGCCCTGGCTGCGCCCTTTGCGCTCCTGGTGCTGCTCCTGGTTGCAGATTCACCACGAGCCTACGTGGGAGCATCCCTATTCGGCGCAAGCCTGATCCTGCTGTTCTCGACGAGCGCCGGGTACCACCTGTTGCCGTGGCCGCCACGTGTGAAGGCGTACGTCCAGCGCGTGGACCATTCGATGATCTTCGTCGCGGTCGCAGGTATATATGTACCGTTTTGCCTGCAGGCGATGCCGCTCGCGTGGGGGATCAGTGTGCTTTCGGTGATCGGGGGACTGGCGCTCGCCGGGATCCTGCTCAAGCAGGCCTGGTTTGCGGCTCCGCGGTGGCTTGGCGTGACGTCGTATATCGCCGTGGGATGGACGGCGATCGCCGCCGTGCCCGCCCTGGAACTCGGGGTATGGCCGATGGCGCTGTTGGTCACCAGTGGCGTGCTCTACACGGTTGGCGCGGTGTGCTTCGCCACGGGCCGGCCGCGCCTGGCCCCATCGGTGTTCGGCCACCACGAAGTATTTCACGCGATGGTCGTGGCTGGAACGGCTTTGATCTACGGGGTGATCACCATCGACGTGCTCCCCCGCTGATTGCTCAGCCGCGGTCGGCCGCGGTCACGAGTGCTTCGAGGTGGCACGTATCATTCATACGCGAGAGCACGAGGCGGCCGCTCCGGTCCGCCGTGATTTCGGAGACGGCGCAGTTTGCAGTCTCAAAGAGGCTCCGGCGAGAGGTATCGAGCCCCAGCACCGCATAGCAGATGCCGGAGACGACGCCTCCGTGAGCGACCGCGACTACCGTGGTGTCCATGGCCACCATGCGTTCCAGCGCCGCACGGATTCGCTCGTGGAAAGCATCGCGGCTCTCGGCACCGGGCAAGGCATGCGGCCAGAGCTTCGCGAGGTCCGGAAACCGCTCTCGTGCTTGCGGACCGGTGAGGCCACTGACTTCGCCGACGTCGAATTCCTGGAGGTCGGGGTCAGGCTCGACCGTGATGCCGAGCGCGGCGGCTATCGGCTCGGCCGTTTGCCACGCTCGCTTCAACGGACTGCTAAGAATGCGGACGGCGCCTTCCCCGGCGAGGCGGCCGGCGGTGAGCCGTGCCTGCTTGTGGCCGAGGTCTGTGAGTCCGAAGTCGGTGCGGCCCTGGATGATGCCGCCTGCGTTACCCTCGGATTGACCGTGGCGGACGAGGAGAATGCGCGTCACGCGCCGATCGTACGACGGACGCGGCTTATGGCTCGAACGCACCCGGCGAACACCGTCTCTCGCGGATTATGTAACAGGCACATCGAAGAAGTCGACAACGCCCGACTCGATGTCGTATTCAGCGCCGACGACCATGAGGCCCTCGTCGCGGATGAGGGATTCGAGCAGGCGAGAGCCATGGCGAAGGTGGTCGGCAGCAAAACGGACGTTTGCGCGGACAGCTTCCCGGGCGAGTGCTCCACGATCCTTTCCGAGGCCGGCAGTAATGAGCGCGTCGACGACTGGACGCACACGGCTAACGATGGGGCCAGGATCTCGAACAGACCCGCCTGGGGTGTCAAGTGCGTTCTCCATGGCAGCGGCGATGGCGCCGCAGTGAGTATGGCCCATAACGACGACGAGCCTCGTATGGAAGCGCTCAGCGGCGAACTCCACGGAATCGACCTGGGAAGGGGCGACGACGTTGCCGGCGACGCGGACGACGAACAGGTCTCCGAGGCCCTGGTCAAACACGATCTCCGCGGGCGCGCGCGAATCCGAGCAGCCGAGGACGACGGCGAACGGTTCCTGGCGTTCGCTGAGGTCGGCACGGCGGAGCTGCGAGAGCAGGGCATCGACGCTGCGGACGTTGCTTGAGAAGCGCTGGTTGCCGGCTCTCATGCGTGCCAGGGCCTCCTGTGCACTCAGTCCACCTGTATCGCTCATCGGTTGGCTCCTTCAGTGGATTTGCCGGCAAATCGTGCGGCCCAGCCCCGGCAGTTTCGCAGGCACGGAGGTTGTGCGCGCGGATGCGCCCGAGCGTTGGCCCACAGCCGAAGTGACGATGCGGTAGCACACACGCGCATTGAACGCCGGTAGGATGCAGCCGTGGAGGCGAGCCATGACCGTTGACCTGGGGAAGATCCGTGCACTGACGTTCGATGTGGGCGGCACCGTATTCGATTGGCACCACGGCATTCGCGACGAAGTGGCGCGCCTGGCGGCGGCACGCGGGGTAAGTGTCGATGCGGCGAAGTTCGCGAACGAATGGCGACGCGAGATGTTCGTGCAGCTTGGCCAGGTGCGCGGCGGGACGCTGCCATGGATGAATGCTGACGAGTTGCATCGGCGCGCTCTTGATGTCGTTGCGCCGAATCATGCGGCGCTCGCGCTTTCGGAGGACGACAGAGACGCTCTCAACACCATCTGGCACCGGCTCGGTGCATGGCCTGACTTTCCGGCGACGCTACCGCGGCTCCGCCAACGCTATACGACGACGGTACTGACGGTGCTGAGCTTCGCCATCGTCGTGGACAGCTCGAAGCACAACGGCCTCTCCTGGGATGCGATCACGTCGTGCGAAGTCTTCGACCACTATAAGCCCGACAAAGAGGCGTACCTCCGGGGTGTGAAGCTCCTGGGAGTGAAGCCCGAGGAGGCGATGATGGTGGCCTGCCATGCCGGCGATCTGCGGGCAGCTGCAGCTGCCGGGCTACATACCGCGTATGTGCCGCGCCCGACGGAGAGCGGAGATGGCCCGGCGGGGGATATCTTTGCGCCGGCCAACAGGGCTGACGGTACGCCGGAGTTCGACGTCGTGGCGGCGGACTTCCCGGACCTGGCGACGCGACTCGGCGTGTAGAGGCTCGTTGGCGGGCAGAACCGGCCGGGCGTAAAGTCCGCCGCATGACAGTTGCTGACGTGGTCCCCGTGGATGGCTCGTGCGATGAGAGATTTGTGCGCGTCCGCGACGCATTCGCTGAGGTCTTCAGCGGAGGCAACGAGGTCGGCGCGGCCCTGGCGGTTTGTATCGGCGGGTCACCGGTCATCGATCTGTGGGGAGGGTTCGCTGACGGAGCGCGGACGCGCCCATGGCGAGCCGACACAATCGTGAACCTGTATTCGATCGGCAAGGCGCTGACCGCGCTTTGCGTGCTCCGGACAGTGGAGGCTGGGCTCGTAGAACTGGAACAGCCCGTCGCCCGTTATTGGCCCGAGTTTGCGCAGGCGGGCAAAGAGGCGATGCCAGTGCGAATGCTGCTTACGCACGAAGCCGGATTGCCCGCGGTGGAGCGCCCGCTGTCCTCCCGCACAGGGCTCAACTGGCCAGCGATGTGCGAGGCGCTGGCGCAGCAGGCGCCGTGGTGGGGGCCCGGCACGGCACACGGGTACCACACAAACACGCAGGGGTACCTCGCCGGCGAAGTCGTGCGGCGTGTGACCGGGAAGTCCATTGGGACGTACTTCCGGGAAGAGATCGCGGGACCCGGGGGGATCGATTTCCACTTTGGCTTCGGGCCGGAGATGGACGAACGCTGCGCAGAAGTGCTTCCATCGAAGCCGCTCCCCGACGCGCCGCCACCGGCCCCAATGAAGCCGCTGAGAGAGCTTGCGGGGGACGAACTCATGAAGGCTGCAGCCGGCCGCAACCCAC